>CAWKAX010000027.1:0-306265 GCA_963847695.1 uncultured Acidobacteriota bacterium
TCCGCGCGGCCGTAGATTTTTTCGTCGGGGAAAATCAGGTCGATCGAGTTGAGCGCAGTGGTCCCGGAATTTTGGATGGTGTAGACGTTGTGAATCCGGACTTGCGGCGGCGCGCTGGAAACGAAAGTGACGTCGAAGGTCTGTTTCAGAATCTGGTAGTCCGGCGCGAGCGGCACGGTGCAGGAAGGCGCAAAAAAGAACGCGATCATGGCGGCGACGAGTAGCAAGCGGGAGGCGAAGGTGCGATTCAAGATTGAGAGATTCTACCGGAAATGAGGGCGGAAAGTGGCGCACGCAGCGAAAAAGCCGAACACGCGCTCAGCGCGAACTGCGACGAGCGGCAATCGTTAGTTCAGAACGGTTGGGAAGCGCTTGAGGATGTCGGAATCCTTCGCGCCATGGCGGCGGGCGTTGATGATCAGCACGCCATCGGACTCAGGAGTACCACGCTGGACCAGCTGCAGCAAAGTCGCGTTATCGATGCGGAGATTTCTCATGGTGCCCAGGGCTTCGCCGGAGAGTGTGGATTTTCCGTTGGCGCGATCGCGCGCGATGCCGAGAATGAGTGAGTCGGGCAGGCCGGCGAGATGCATGGCCTGCAGCTCGCCCGAGCCCAGGCCGACCTGGTCCAGATTGACGAGGGCCATCACGGTGGATTCGGAGACACCAGATTGGTACAGCCCGGCAACGGCGTCACCCGAAGTGAAAGGCTGATCTTGCAGATGCGAAGTGCGAAGGAGCGCGACGCAATCCGCATCGGAAAGGCCGGCAGTGCGAACTTTGGCAATTTGCAGAACTTCCGGCTGAGAAATGTGCAGCGATTTGAGGTCTTTGATGGCGTCATAGCTCATGCCAGCGCGATCGAGGGACTTAGTATCGAGCAGACGGAAATCGTCGCAGGCGGCCAGATGGGCGCAGAGAACGAGAATCAGCGCGGCCCGGAACGCACAGATTTGGCCCCCGGCGCGCAGACGATTTCGCCGCTCCCCGGAAGCGTGGTGGAGAATCCCCATGCAACCATTGTACGAGGCAAAAAACGCGCGTGGGCAGGCGTGTCGCGGAAGAATTACGGGCAGTTAGACGTTGTAAACGCGCTCGATATCGAAGACACCGGGAATGCGTTTCACGCCGCCGAGGATGCGTTCGAGCTGCTTGCGGTCGTTAACGTCGAGAGCCACTTCGATGCGCGCGCGCATATCCTGGCCGCCGCTTTCGAAGGTGCGAATGTTCGCGCCGGTTTCGCTGATGACGTTGGTGATGGCGGCCAGCATGCCGGGGCGATCTTCGGTGAGAATGCGCAGGCGAACCGGGAAAGTGGCCTGGGTTTCGCTGGCCCATTCGACGGCGATGCGGCGTTCGGTGTCGTACATCAGATTTTGCACGTTGGGGCAGTTCTTGCTGTGTACCGCGATGCCGCGCCCGCGGGTGACGTAGCCGACCACGTCGTCTCCGGGAATGGGATTACAGCATTTGGAGCGATAGACCATTAAGTCGTCGTGGCCGCGAACGAGGATGGCGCCGTCGTTCATGCCCAACATGCGCTTGACGGTGTCTACGATTTTGGGCTGCTTGTCTTCGGATGTATCCGGAAGCACTTGGCCCGACGCTTTGGCCAGCACCTGACGCGCGGACCATTTTCCATAGCCGAGATCCGCGTGCAGATCATCGATGCGGCCGCACCCGTATTCGGAAGCGACGCGCTGCCAATCTTCCGCCGTAATTTTCTTCAGCGAGATACCGCCATGACGAGCTTCTTTTTCCAGCAGGCGCTTGCCGACGTCCTTGGCCTGTTCGCGTTCGTGAAGATTGATCCACTGGCGGATTTTGCTGCGGGCGCGGGAGGTGTGAACGAAAGAGAGCCAGTCGCGAGACGGCTCGTGTCCTTTTTGCGTGAGGATTTCAACCACGTCGCCATTGGCCAGGGTGTGGCGCAGCGGGACGATCGAGCCATTCACTTTTACGCCGGTACATTGATGGCCGACTTCGGTGTGTACAGCGTAAGCAAAATCGATGGCGGTGGCATCGCGCGGCAGAACCACCACGCGGCCCTTAGGCGTGAAGGTGTAGACCTCTTCCGGGTACAGGTCCACGCGCAAAGTGGACATGAACTCGCTGGGCTCCTGCATTTCCTGGACCCACTCGATCAGTTGGCGCATCCAGACGATGCGTTGATCGTCGGCGCTGGCAGCTTCACGGCCGTCCTTGTATTTCCAGTGCGCGGCGACGCCCTGCTCGGCGATGCGGTGCATTTCCTGGGTGCGAATCTGAACTTCGAAAGTCTGGCCGCCGTGAATGACGGTGGTGTGCAGGGACTGGTACAAGTTGGGGCGAGGCATGGCGATGTAATCTTTGAAGCGGCCGGGCACCGGCGGCCACATCTGATGAATCACGCCGAGCGCGGCGTAACAATTTTTGATGCTGTCGGTGACCACGCGAATGGCCAGCAGGTCATAGACCTGATCGATGACCCGCTGCTGCTTCTGAATTTTGAGGTGCAGGGAGTAGGCGCGTTTGACGCGGGCCTGAACCTCGACCGGAATGCCAGTCTCGACCATCTTGTCGCGAATGGAGTCCTGAACTTCGAGCAGAAATTTGTCGAAGACTTTTTGTTTGACGGCGAGTTTTTTCTGAACGTCGAAGAAAGATTCGGGCTCGAGGTAACGAAAGGAAAGATCCTCGAGTTCGCCGCGGATTAAACCCATGCCCAGGCGGTTGGCGACCGGCGCGTAAATGTCGAGCGTCTCGCGGGCAATGCGCTGCTGCTTGGCCGGATCCAGATAATTCAGGGTGCGCATGTTGTGCAGGCGGTCGGCGAGCTTGACCACCACCACGCGGACGTCGTTGACCATGGCCAGCAGCATCTTGCGGACGTTTTCGGCTTGACGCGCTTCAGGAGCGAGCAGATCGAGGCGGCTGATTTTGGTGGCGCCCTCGACCAGGCGGGCCACATCGGCGCCGAAATGCTCGGTGATGGTCTCCAGCGGAATTTTAGTGTCTTCGACCACGTCGTGCAGCAGCGCGGCGCAGATGGAAGTAACGTCGAGCTTCATATCGGCGAGGATGTGCGCGACTTCCACGGGGTGCGAGAGGAAAGGCTCGCCGGAGAGGCGGGTCTGGGTCTTGTGCTGTTCGGCGGCGAAATCGTAGGCGCGGCGGAGGAGCTCGAGATCGTCGCCTGGGCGGGTGCGGCGGACCTTGTCTACGAGTTCGACGAAGCGAAGGTCAACGGCACGGCGGGCAGCGTCGGTAATCGTGGATTTTGCAGCGGGCTCCATAGGCAATTCTATCTCAAACCGCAAAGGCGACAAAGCGGGGTTAGCCAGGAACTTATAATGCGGCAGAATCACGCGTAAAGAACCGCGAGGTGGCGGTGCGGCCGGGAAAAAAAAATGGCGGACCCGAAGGCCCGCCATTTTGAAACTGTCCAGTAGAGTCTCGACTAGGACGTTGGAACAGCAGGCGCCGACATCTTGCGCTGCTTGATGGCTTTGACCTGATCCACCAGGTCGTCCGCGGCTTTGATATCGGCATCGCGAGCTTCGTTGGTGGTCTCCATATCGGCCTTCTGGCGATAGAGGAGGTTCAAGTAGGCCATGGCGTCGTCATAATCGGCACGGCGCTCCATAGCGGTCTTGAGGTTGGAAATGCCTTCGTCGACGGTGGCGCCATACTTCTGCTGGAACGCGGTGGCCAGCGCCGGAGGCATCGGGTCGGTGTCCTTGATGGTCTTCTTCGCGGTCTTGTTGTATTCCTCGCGCATCTGGTGATTTCCGCGGAAGGCGAGGGTCCAATCGATAACGCCGATCCAGTAGTAAGGCTCGGGATCTTCCGGCTTCAGCGCGATGTGCTTCTGATGGTAGGTCTTCGATTCTTCCATCTTGGCGGCGTCAAACGGGGTGCCGCCCATGTTGTAAAGGATCGAACCGATGCCATCGATGGCCGAAAGATTGTCGGGGTGCGCCTGCATGATGGTCAGGAACTCCGCCTTGGCTTGCTCGCCATTGCGAATATTTTCGGGGGAGGGAGCGCCGGGAATGTATTGCGCGGAGTAGGCGGTCGCCAGATAGAGGCGGGCGTTCAACAAATCCGGATCGAACTGCGTGGCCTGCTTGAAATCTTCAATGGCGGCGTCGGTCTGGCCGCCCTTGTAGGCTTGGACGCCTTTATTGAGCTTGTCGCGGGCGCGGAGTTTATCGCAGCCGGAAACCGCGACGAGCGAAACCACTACCAGGGCGAAAAGAAAAACTGATTGGCGCTTCCGCTGCATTCCTTGCTCTCCTTGGATAGACACGGTATGTCGCTTGCTGGAACGAACATTGTCTATCCCAGCGCCGCGCATGATGTCAACAGCTCGAGGCACTTACGCAATAGATTGGCGGCATCGCCGTCCCCGGATGAGGGCGCGGGATGCCGCCGGATGTTACGTAAACGTTTACTGGCCCGCTTCGATTTTCGCAGTGATCAGGCCGACGCTGTCGATGCCGGAACCACGCATGATATCGATAGCGCGGGCGACCTGAGCGAATTCGACGGAATCATCGCCCTTGACGAAGGCCACTTTTTCGGCGCGTTCCTTGAAAATGCTCTCCAGCCGGGAACCCAAGTCATCCCAACTCACCTGGTCCTGATTGATAAGCACTTTGCCGTTGGTGGTGACTTGAACGACGATGGTCTTTGACAGCAGGTCCTGATCGGGTTTCTGGTTCGGCGGTGTGGGCTGGGGAACCAGCGCGTCCAAACCCTGCGGCGTGGTCGGGGTAATGACCATGAAAATAATGATGAGTACCAGGAGCACGTCAATCAACGGAACGATGTTCGGTTCGGACATCGAACCCTTGGTGCCCCCAACGGACATTCCCATGGAAAACTCCTTTGCGAAAAGTTCGCCGGCCGAGAAAAGCGGAATGGGCCGGTAGAGCGCCCGCCGTACAGCGGATTAATCGGCGGGCGGAGGAGGCGGCGGAGCCGTGGTGCTCTTGCCGCGGATTTTTTCGGTGAGCAAGCCCAGGTGATCGACCCCGGCGGAGCGGACTTCGTCAACGGCCTTGACCACGTCGCCGTATTTCGCACGCGAATCGGAGCGCACGAAAACGGTCTTGTCCAGGCGGTTGGAGATGAGGTCCTTGACCTTGCCGGTAATTTCATCGAGCTGGACTTTGGTGCTCCCCAGGTAGGTATTGCCGTCGCGGGTGACGGCGATGATGATCGCGTCATCCTTGTCGGCATCCTGCATATCCTGGGCATTATCGACCTTGGCCATGTCTACAGAGACGCCCTTCTGCAACATGGGAGTAACCACCATGAAGATGATGAGCAACACCAGCATGATGTCCGCCATGGGGATGACGTTCGGGGCGGCCATAATCGGTGGTGCTTTGGGCTTGTATGCCATGGGTTACTTCTTCCCGCCGCGACGAGTGATGAAGTAGTTGATCAACTCCATCGAGGAGTTGTCCATCTCGACGTCGAAGGCTTCCACTTTATTGGTGAAGTAGTTGTAGGTCCACACGGCCGGCACGGCGACCAGCAAACCGAGAGCGGTGGTGACGAGAGCCTCGGCGATACCGCCGGCGACCGCCGACAGACCGGTTGCTTTCGAAGCCGAAATGCCTTTGAACGCGTTGATGATGCCCATGACGGTGCCGAACAAACCGACGAACGGCGCGGTGGAACCGATGGTGGCGAGACCGGAGAGGCCGCGCTTCATTTCGGCGTGCACGATGGCGACCGAGCGTTCGAGGCCGCGCTTGGCGGCTTCGATGACTTCTTCATCGCCGACTTGCGCGGAGGCCGCCTGGAATTCGGAAAGGCCGGTGGCGACTACCTTGGCGATGTGGCTCTTCTTGTTGCGTTCGGCGATGGAGATGGCTTCGTCGAGCTTGTTGTCCTTCAACGCGCCGGCTACCTGCTGAACGAAAATGCGGGACTGCTTGCGGGCCGCGCTGTACATCAGGGCGCGGTCAATCATGATGCCGACCGACCAAGCCGACATGATGAAGAGGATGCCAACGACGAGCTTGGCGGGAATACCCATGTTGTGCCACATGGTGAGCAAATCCCAGCCAACTTCACCCGAAGGCTGCTGAAACAACATCACGAAAGCCGACAACGTCAAAGTCGAAAACATATTTTTTGCTCCTCCATTTCTGGGAAACGATTGCGGCAGCTATAGTCTGCCGTTCGGATTTAATTCGAATCCACCCCAAGGGGCAGCAGACCCGAGCCCTGCCAAACTATTCGCGACTAACCTGCCAAAGTAAATACGACAGAGATGGTAGTGTCGACTTCCACCGGCTCACCGTTCAACAGGGTGGGCTTGTAGCGCCACTGACGGACGGCATCCATGGCGTTCTTCATTAACAATGGAGGCCCGGAAACGTATTCGAGTTGCTCGATGGCGCCATCCTTGGAAATGATGGCGTGCAAAATGACGGTGCCGGAGATGTGCGCCGTCTTGGCGATCGGCGGATAAATGGGCTGAACCTGACGAAGCAAGTTCGCAGCCTGTACCTGGCCGCCGATGCGCACCGGACCGTGGGCCTTCGGAGGAGGAGGCGGAGGAGGTGCACCGCCGACGCCACCGATAATGCCGCCCAGGACGCCGCCGGCCGAACCACCGGCCACGCCGCCAACCACGCCGCCCGAAACGCCAACGTCGGGAGGAGCAGCCTCTTCCTTGATCATTTCAATCTTCTTGGGGATGACGGTGGGCGCCATCATCTGGCCATTCTTAATCAAATGGACGATCGGCTTCACAATGCGCTGGATGGCCGCTGCTGGGGGAGGCGGTGGTGGAGGCGGCGGGGGCGGGACGATGAAAGTCGTCAACATGCCCTTGGGCAACGCTTCCGTATAGATGAGCGGAATCAAAATCAAAATACCAAGAATGGCGGCCTGGATGATGGTCGAGACTACGACCGTCCAGGGCTTGTTGGTCTTTTGACTGTTCGCGCCCGAGATGACGAGATCGTTAAACATGGCACCTACCTCCTAGCTGCTGCCATTACGCGCTTGTCGGCTGCGGATCCGGCGCTAACGGCAGTTCCCTGACCCCTAAACTTGTTCCACCAGACCACGATGGGTGCGGCAATGCCAAAACTGGAGTACGTTCCTACCACAACTCCTACCACCATGGCAAAAGAGAAAGCGCGTAGAACCTCTCCGCCCAGTAAAAAAAGAACCAGCACGGTAAGGAAAGTTAATCCGCTGGTTAATATGGTTCGTGACAAGGTCTGGTTGATGGCCTTGTTCACAATATCGGGAAAATTATCTTTGCGCATCAAGCGCTGGTCTTCTCGAACGCGATCGAAAATCACGATGGTGTCGTTCATCGAATAACCGACCAGGGTCAACAAGGCCGCGATGACCGTCAGCGAAATTTCGTAATGAAAGAGCGAGAAGAAACCCAAGGTAATCAGCACATCGTGAAACACGGCGATGACGGCAGCCACGCCGTAAACCCATTCAAACCTGAAGGCAATATACACCAGCATGCCGGCCAGAGCGTACAACGTCGCGAAGAAAGCCTGGCGGCGAAGTTGCGCACCGACCTTGGGGCCGACCACTTCCACGTTGCGAATCGTAAAATTACCAAGAATGAATCCGCCGGCGAGCGAACTGCGCACGGCAGGCGTCGCGCCATCCACGTTACTTAGCTGATCGAAGTTGGTAATGATGCCGCTGTGCTCGGTATCGCGCGCCGCCACCAGGCGCTGCGCCAGCAGTGCGTACTTATCGGCGGCCGTGGAACCGAGCAAGGCTGGATCTTTCTGGGTGAGGTATTCGGCCAACGCATCTTTCGAGACCGAATTGAAATCGAGCTTGCCTTCCGCCGCAGTGCCGAAGGTTTTGTGCAGCGCATCGAGGATGGATTGCTTACCGGCGTCGAGCGTTTCTTCGCCCTGGCCCTTCTGTTCCAAACCGATGACCACATCGTTCTGACCGTTGCCACTGAGTACCGTATCGCTGATGGTCTGGATGGTGCTGTCAGCCAGGCCAGCCGAGGCGAGGCCCTTGCGAATCTGGTCGACCGGAGCAGGGCCGGCAAAGCGAACATAAACCAGCGTGCCACCGCGGAAATCGATGCCGTACTTGATGCCGCCGTTCTTCCAAATCGAGGCCCAGCCAAGGACGAGCAGGATGAGCGACAGGGCGACGAAGTACTTCGCCTTGCCCATCCAATCGACGTTGACGTCTCTAAAAAATTCCATTCAGATACCTATCCGCCTTTATTTGACACCGGCTCAATTGCGAATGTTCCCCAAAACAGCTTGTATTCGGGCCATCGAGCCAGCCAATATGTCGATTCGTACGATGCTGCAAACGCAACTACTTAGCCAAGCTAATTTCTAGATACTGAGCGCTTCCTGGCGGCCTTTGCGGGACAGATTCCAATCAAAGATTGCGCGCGAAACATAGATCGAGGTGAAGACGTTGGCCAGCAAACCGATGGTCAGGGTGATGGCGAAACCTTTCACCGGGCCGGTTCCAAACAGGAACAGGAAAATCGCCGAAACGATGGTGGTGACGTGGGTATCGATGATGGTCAAGAAGGCCTTATCGAAGCCCTGCTCCACCGCCGCGGCCGGAGTTTTGCCGCTGCGCAATTCTTCACGAATGCGCTCGAAGACGAGCACGTTGGAATCGACGCCCATGCCGATGGTCAAAATCACGCCGGCGATGCCGGGGAGCGTGAGCACAGCCCCGAACATGGCCATGAAGGCGATCAAGATGAGCAGGTTCAAGAAAAGAGCCACAACTGCATTGACACCACTGAGGCGGTAATAGAACACCAAAAAGATCATCACCACCAAAATGCTGCCGATGGAGGCGCGGACGCCCTGACGAATGGAATCGGCTCCGAGGGAAGGACCGACGGTGCGCTCTTCCAAATACTTGATGGAAGCGGGCAGCGCTCCGGCGCGGAGAACCAAGGCCAAATCGTGCGCCGAATCCTGATTGAAATTTCCGGTGATCTCGCCGTTGTCGTCGATGCGGCCTTGAATTACTGGCGCGGAATACACTTGATGATCGAGCACGATGGCCATGCGACGGCCAATGTGCCCTTCGGTGTAAGGGCCGAAACGCGCGGCGGCCGCGGTGGAAAGCTCGAAATGCACCTGATACGCCGAAGGATTGTTGGTATCGGGAGCAGGGGTAGCACCGCGTAGATCTTGACCGGTGATGATCGGGGCGCGGTCCAAAATGTAATAGACCGGCACGGAAGAAGCGACGGCCGCATCGGACTTGCCGGGAAGAATTTGCGTTCCAGGAGGCAGCACGCCGCCCTTGGCGCCGAGCGCCGCAACTTCGGAAGGGTAGGTCTGATCATCCGCCACGTTATTCAGCGAAAGTTGACCGCCGGCTTGAATGACAGCCTTGGCGCGGGTGGGGTCGCCCTCGCCCGGGAGCTGCACCAGAATTTCGTTATCGCCGCGGCCGGTAAAGGCGATGGTCGGCTCGGTCAATCCCAGCGCATTGATGCGGCGAGTGATGGTTTCGAGGGCCTGATCCATGGTGTCTTTACGCAGGTCGGCAATCACCGAGGGCTTCAGCGTGAGCAGGAATCCATTGGTCGAGCCCGCGGCCGACGTGAGATTCCAATCGGCGAACTGATTGGTGACGATGTCGCGAAAGCTGGTGGAAGTGGCAGGTTCGACGTTGTCGACTTGAATGTGCGTATCGTCGAGACGGCGAATGTCGCCGACGTTGACGTTTTTTTCGCGAAGCTGCTTGGTGAGCTGATCGACGGTCTGGTCGCAGCGCTGGCCGATGGCTTCATCGACTTGCACCTGCAGGACCAAGTGGCTGCCGCCCTTCAAGTCCAGACCGAGCTTAATGCGGTCTTCGAGGTTCTGTTTGATCCCGGCGAACGACTTGGGAAACCCAATCAGGCCGAAAATACAAAGAAGAATGACAATGGCGATAAGAATGAACTTCCATCTGAGCTGAGGATTCATGCGGCTGCCTAATTCTCCTTCGGTGATTCGGGTTGGACGCCGGCGATCGCGCTGCGGGCAATCTTGATCTTCACTTGTTCGGCGACGCGTAACTGAACAGCGTCCGGTTCAAGGCCGACAATAGTGCCATAGATTCCGCCGTTGGTAATCACTTTATCGCCGGTCTTCAGGGCCTGCATCATTTCAGTCATTTTCTTCTGTTTGCGCTGGGCCGGCAAAATCATCAGGAAATAGAAAATCACCATGATCAGGATCAGCGGCAAAAACAGAGCGATACCGCCGGGTTGTCCCGGGGCCTGCGCCAGCAGGGACAAAAGTCCCGAAATCAAATTTTCAGATTGCACGATCGTTGCGCCTTTTCTTCACCCGCGCTTTCCGCAGCGCCGGTGGTATTACCCGCCAGGACGAGCCATGACCTGCCCGGGGCGGGCAGGCCGGAAACTCGAGCCCCAAAATTCCGCTCGCATGGTACCGCGCCCAACACCTTTTTCGGTTTGCCTATTTCAGACGAGCCTGAAGGTCAGAGCGGAACTTTTCGAGGTTCCCAAAACGGATAGCCTCGCGAATTTTGCGCATGTTGTCAAGGTAAAAGTAGATGTTGTGGTGGGTGTTTAGGATGGTTGCGAGAAATTCTCCGGACGAAAAAAGATGGCGCAGATACGCGCGAGTGTAGCGGCGGCAGACGGCGCAGCCGCAGGATTCATCAATGGGACGCTGGTCCGCGATGTACTGCGCGTTCTTGATCAGCAGGCGTCCCTGCGAAGTGTAGAGGCAGCCGTGGCGCGCGCTGCGCGTAGGCAGCACGCAATCCATCATGTCGACGCCGAGCGCGACGTAGTCTGGAATTTGTTCGGGTTTGCCCACCCCCATCAGGTAGCGCGGACGATCGGCGGGGAGGCGTGAGGCGGCAATCGCGGCCATCTCGCAGGTGATGGCGTGCGATTCGCCGACCGCGAGGCCGCCGATGGCGTAGCCGGGAAAATCGAGGTCGACTAAGGCGTCGGCGTTTGCGCGGCGCAGTTCGCCGAAGGTGCCGCCCTGCACGATGCCGAACATCATTTGTTTTTCGGCGTCACCATGCTGCGCGAAATATTCTTTGGAGCGGCGCGCCCAGTTCAAAGTGCGGGCGGCGGCTTCGCGGGTGCGGGATTCGGGCGCGGGAGCTTCGATACATTCGTCGAGGACCATGACGATGTCCGAGCCTAAAGCGATTTCAACCTCGAGCGCTTTTTCGGGCGAGAGAAAATGTTCGGAGCCGTCGAGGTGCGAGCGGAACGTTACGCCTTCGTCGGTGACTTTGCGCAATTCGCTGAGGCTGAAAACCTGAAACCCACCGGAATCGGTGAGGATCGCGCCGGGCCAGGACATGAATTGGTGCAAGCCGCCGAGTTTGCGGATGAGTTCGTGGCCGGGACGAAGATAGAGATGGTAGGTATTGGAAAGCAGGATTTGGACGCCGAGGTTTTCCAGGTCCTGCTGGGTCTGACCTTTGACGGTGGCGGCGGTGCCGACCGGCATGAAGGCAGGAGTGTCAATCACACCGTGCGGAGTGGTCAGGCGGCCGAGGCGCGCGCCGGTGGGATCGACGGCCAGAACTTCAAATTTGAAACCGCGCGTTGCTGAATTTTCGGAAGCAGAACCCATCCTGCAAAGTGTATCAGCCGACCGTAAATCAGGCGAAAGCGGCGGTGAGTCCGACTTTGATGCAGGACGAACACCAACCAGCCGGCCGCAGCCATGACGAACGCTTTACTCACGGAGAGTTTTTTCGGATTGGTGGCACTGAAGCCGATAGCCAGCAGGAACAAGGTCCAAATGGAAAAGATGTCGATCGAGCTGAGCAGGGCGACCAGCCATTTCGATGAATCGTCGGCGAGAAACGCGCCGGGATTGGAAGCCACAAGGTTCTGAAGGTCAACAGTTGAAATATCCTTCAGAAATAAGATCAGAATGCTGAGCAGGCCGTGAATCAGCCAGGGCGTCCAGGCAAAAGCTACGATGGCGAGCGAAGTCTTGAAATTCGTTTGGGTCGCACCGCTAAGGTTAAAAATTCCCAGAAGCACGGCGGCGACGATTAAAGCGACGAGCGGCGGAAGCACAACGCCTTCCGCGTAACCAACCCTAGGTGCCCACAGCAGTTGTTGTTCCATCGCATTCTGACGCTTTTCCGGGGTCAGTTGCTGCATGCGAGGACTCTCTGCATCCTGCTTCTCGATCATGCTGGGCCAGCCGCCGCGCGCGGTGAAAATGTAAACGACGGCGATAAACAACACGCAGCCGAGGGCCACCGGAACAATCCAGGTGGGGCGTTGCACGATGGAGGCGAAGGTCGGCTTGGGGCTGAAAAGCGCGCCGAAGATTCGCGCGAAGGAGTTGTCCGAGCCGGCCGGGGCCGGCGAAGGATCGGGGACGCTCGGGATTGCATTGTTCATGGCGCTCATCAGAGTGCTCCTGATTGGGATGCGCGGCTGCTCTCTCCAGTACGCGGGGGAAACCGGAGAATTTCAGGTCACTCATACCTTTTTTCGGGACGCAAACGCAACAGCGGACTGCGGGGCTAAGCGGGGATTTCGGGGACGGCGGCGAGGAGCGCCTGGGTGTAGGGATTTTGCGGATGCTGCAGGACTTGCGAGGCCTGGCCGATTTCCAGGATGCGACCGGATTGCATGACGGCGACGCGGGTGGCGAGTTGGGCGACGACGGGCAGGCTGTGAGAGATCAGAATCAGCGTCAGCGAAAATTCACTTTGCAGACGAACGAGCAGCTCGAGAATCTGGGCGCCGACGGAGACGTCGAGAGCCGAGACGGGTTCATCGGCGATGACCAGTTCGGGGCGCAAGATCAGCGCGCGAGCGATGCCGATGCGCTGGCGTTGACCGCCGGAGAATTCGTGCGGATAGCGATCGATGGCGGCGCGATCGAGTCCGACCGCTTCGAGAATCTCGACGCAGCGTTGACGCCTTTGCGTTGATGACGTTCCCGGTTCGTGAATGGCCAGCGGCTCGCCGACGATCGAGCCGATTTTCATGCGCGGGTTGAGCGAGGCGATCGGATCCTGAAAAACCATCTGGATGCGGCGGCGCAGCTTGCGCAGTTCGGGGCCGCGGGCGCGCAGCCAATTTTCGCCGCGAAAATAAATTTCGCCAGAGTCGGGCTCGATCAGGCGCAGCAACATGCGCGCGAGAGTCGTTTTGCCGCAGCCGGATTCGCCGACGATGCCGAGCGTTTCGCCGCGCTCGAGGGTGAAGGAGACGCCGTCGACGGCATTTGCGCGCTGGCCGGATTTCTGCAGCAAGCCGCCGGCGAGCGGGTAGGATTTTCGCAAATCGCGCGCTTCGAGAAGAGTTTCCACGGCCATTTACAGTTTTTCCGCGGCGATGTAAATGCCGGGATTAGACATATATAGATCGGGAGGCTTGCCGGGCTGGCATACATCGGCGGGTTCGAAGCGCGGAGAAAAATTCGCGGAATTGTTTTCGATGGAGCCGGCCAATAGCGCATGCGCTTCCTGATATGCCGCGTCGGTGGGCTTCCATCCGGCGACGTGCATCCAGTGTTCGAAGGTGCGCGGATGGCTTTTGTGTTCCATGGCGGTGATGCGCAGGCCGGCGGCGGCGAACATGGATTCGAATTCGCCTTGGGTCAGCGAGCGTGAATGGGAATTATCGCGGATGAATTCGATGCGATGGTTCAACGCGCGAACTTCGGGATCGGTTGGCGCTTCAATGTCGATCAGGCCGACGCGTCCGCCTTTTTTCACCACGCGGGACATTTCGGAAATCACCCGAGCGGGATCGGAAATGTGGTGGAGGCTGTAGCTGGTGACGGCGAGGTCGAGCGAATCATCGGCCAGCGGAACGCGCTGCGCGTCGCCGATGGTGAAAGTCATTTTGTGGATTAAACCGTCGTGAGCTGCGGTTTGTCGCGCGCGTTCGAGAATCGCGGGAGTCAAATCCAGCGCCAAAATCCAGCGAACGTGGCGCGCGAAACGCAGCGCGAGGGTGCCCGGTCCGCTGGCCAGATCGACGCCGCGGTCGTTTTCATTGGCCCCGACCATGCGCGCCAGCGTTTCGGCTTCCGTGACGCGATGGGCGACGGCGTAGTCGCCGAAAACTTCGGCGGTTTTGGTGAAACGTTCGCGGACGTGGGCCTTCAGCTCTTCATCCGAAAATTTGGGCGCGGAATCGGGCGATACGCTCATGGGACGAGAATACACCGGGCGTCATGATTTTGGTTTACGGCGTGAAGCGGGGGCATTTTGGCGTCGCAGTCCGGCACGTGCAGTGGGCAGCGCGGCGCGAAAGAGCAGCCCGGCGGCAAGGACGAAAGCGACGGAACCGTTCCTGGTATGGGCGTTAATTTTTCGCGAATCAGGCGCGGAGCGGCGCGCAGCAGCCCTGCAGTGTAGGGATGGCGCGGCGCGCGGAGCACTTCCATTACTGGGCCTTGCTCCACGATGCGTCCGGCGTACATCACCGCGATGCGGTCGGCGATTTGAGCGACGACCCCTAGGTCGTGAGTGATGAAAAGCATGGAAAGTTGCAGTTCGCGGCGCAGCGTGGCCAGCAATTCGAGGATTTGTTTTTGGACGGTGACGTCGAGCGCGGTGGTCGGCTCGTCGGCGATCAGAATGCGCGGATTGGCCGCGAGTGCCATGGCGATCATCACCCGCTGGCGCAGCCCGCCGGAAAGCTGGTGCGGATACTGGCGCGCGCGGCGAGCGGTATCGGGCAGCGCGGCGCGTTCAAGTGAAGCCAGGACGCGGCGCTCGATTTCTTTCTTGCCGATTTGCGGTTCGTGGACGCCGATGGCTTCAGCGATTTGGTCGCCGACGCGCAACACCGGATTCAGCGCGGTCATCGGCTCCTGAAAAATCATGGCGATGTCGCGGCCGCGAATCGCGCGAAGATCTTCGCGCGACAATTTCAGAATGTCGCGCGGGTTTTGACCATTAAGAAGGGCCTGGCCGGTATGCCGGGCGCCGTAAGGTTCGAGTCCCATCAAGGCCAGCGAAAGAATGGTTTTTCCTGAGCCGGACTCGCCAACGATGCCTAGCGTTTCGCCTTCGTCCAAGGTGAAGGAAACATCATTCACCGGCCGAATCCAGCCGGAGGGCGTGGGCAGTTCGACGGTCAGGGCACGGACGTCGAGAAGATTGCTCATCACGAACATGATAGGTCGGGCAGCGGTCGACACGGCGAGATTTTTGGATTGGTGGTGCTGTGAGGTACGACCAGGCGACGGCTAGCGATTCGCAATTGGAATGCAGAGGCGCAGCGCCGTGTGGGTGGCGGAAAAGCTGCACACTTTGTTGTCGACCAGGCCGGCGGACTTGGCAGCGGCAATCACGTCGATTTCCCGAATATGCTTTTTGCCTTTCGGGTAGACCACCCAGATGGCGCCGTTCGACTGCATCGATTTCTCCAGGGATTTCAGGCGGGAGAGATCTTTGACGTCTTCGGCCGAGAAAAAAATCAGGTCGGAGGCCTTCCGTAGTTCGCCGCCAGAATAATCCGGAACCCGGGTCGCAAGTTCAGCGAGGAAATCGGCATGTTCGACGCCCAGCACCGAAATGCGCTGACCGGGTTTGACGCCGAGCTTGTCGACCAACAAGCGGTGCGAATAATCGCGCTCTCCCAGACGCGGCTTCGACCTTTTTATTTGCACGGTTCAGCACCTCGCAATTCGCACGGCAGCGACGGGAAGGCACGGAGCAATTCTAATTTTGGATTACCGCCGGTTCGCCGAGCTTGGCTCCCAGATCGCGGAGATATTGCTCTTGCGTGGCGGAATAGCCCAGAAAAAAGCGCGCGACGAAACGGAACAGCGGATTGTAGATTTGGCCATTCTCGGTAATCCGCAGCGTGCTGCCGCCATCGTTTGTCGGCGTTATCTCAAACGTCCAGGTGCCGCCGAACGGCAGCTTGGAGTCGGCAATTTCGGTGACGAGCCTCTGCGGCGAAACTGAGTCGACGATGACGTAGGGTATGGCGTGCCCGCGCGCGTCGATTTCCCGCCAGGAGGGATTTCCGTTCACCGGGGTGAGCGGTTCGACGCGCTGGACGTTCCTGCGCCATTCCGGAAATTTCTGAAAATCAGTGATGACGCCCCAGATTTCCGCGGGAGCGCGTTTGAAGCGCACCGCCCGGGAGGAAACGTGTTTTGCGGGCAGCAGGGCGCCCACGGCAACGACCAGCAGGATGAGAACGGCTAGGGCGGCGAGGATGATAAACAGCGTTTTCACCAGTTGATCCTCAGGCTCTTACTTTGGAGGGCAACGATAATAATTTTGGTCGGAATCGGCAAATCAAATTTTCGAATCGCTTCGTTCGCCGCCGTAGCAACACCTTCCCGCGGGTTAGGATAGAATCGCCAGTATTCGGAAGGTGCCCAGTGAAAGCCAGCGCAAAGAAACCACCAACCCAAAAACAGATGAGTGATGAAGCGGTGAAGGCCCGTACCGGCAAAGTGTGGGCCGAATGGTTCGCAATCCTGGACGAGGCGGGCGCCGCGGAATGGAAACATCAGGAAATCACAGCGCACTTACAGAAGAAACATAAGGTGGGGCCGTGGTGGACGCAGATGATTGCGGTCCCGTACGAGCATGCCCGCGGGATTCGGGAAAAGTTTCAGAAGTGCGATGGCGAATTTGCGGCGTCAGGCAGCCGGACGCTGAACGTGCCGATTTCAAAATTGTACACGGCCTGGACCGATGAAAAGCTGCGGCGGAAATGGCTACCGGACGCCAAGCTTGAAATCACCACGGCGACACGCAACAAATCGCTGCGCGCGAAGTGGGCGGAAGGTAAAAGCCGGCTGAGCGTAAATTTTTATCCCAAGGGTCCGGCGAAATGCCAGGCGGCGGTGGATCATATGAAACTTGCAAGTTCGGCGGAATGTGCGCGCATGAAATCGTATTGGTTCGAAGCGCTGAACCGGCTGGAAGCGGAGCTGCAAGGGGCCGATTAAGAGATGACTAACGAAAACACGTTGAAAAATTGGCCGGCGCTGCCATGGAAGGATTGGGAAGCGACGGCCGCGACGCTGCACATGTGGACCCAGATCGTGGGGAAGACGCGACTGGCGCTGACGCCTTTGCAGAATCATTGGTGGAACGTGCCGCTGTACCTCACCGCGCGCGGGCTGACGACTTCAGCGATGTTCTATCGCGGCGAACTGCTGGAGATCGAATTCGATTTCGTCAGCCACGACCTGCATTTCCGAATCAGCTCCGGCGCAAATCTTTCTGTTCCGCTGCGCGCACAATCCGTCGCGGATTTTTATCAGGAGTATCGCCGCTGCCTCACGGCGTTGGGAGTCGAAGTCGAAATTCATCCGGTGCCGGTGGAAGTTGCGAATCCAATTCCCTTCGCCGAGGATCGAACCCACGCTTCCTACGACCCGGAGTACGCGCACCGTTTTTGGCGGATACTTTCGAATACGGATCGATTGTTCAAACAGTTTTCGACTCCGTTTCTAGGAAAAATCAGCCCGGTCCATTTTTTCTGGGGAAGTTTCGATCTGGCGGTGACGCGATTTTCGGGCCGCCCGGCACCGCCCCGCGAGAGAGCGGATTTGATCACTCGCGAGGCCTATTCGCACGAAGTGATCAGCGCCGGATTTTGGCCCGGCAACGGCGGCTTCGGTCAGGCCGCATTTTATTGCTACGCCGCGCCATCACCCGCGGGGATGGATAAGGCTACGGCCGGCCCCCCCGGATATTTCGACGAAAAGCTCGGCGAGTTTTTGCTGAAGTACGACGATGCGCGAGCCGGGGCATCGCCCGACGACTCCGTGCTGGAATTCCTGCAGTCCACGTATGTAGCCGGCGCGAATTTGGCGAAGTGGGATCGCAAATTACTTGAGCGCGATCCGGCAACGGATCCGATGCTGCCTAAACCGAAACCGCGCTAGCACCGGCGGTCAAAATCGCAGGTTATTATTGGTACAGCTGCAGTCCTTCGGTGGCTTCGTCGTAAACCGCCAAAATAATCGGCTGCGTGAAGTTTCCGTCGAACTCCGCATTCAGATTCGCATCGCCGTGAGTGAATTTGGCGCGCAGGTCGTCAAACTTAACGAACTTGCGTGTGTCTTCGAGCGTCATGCCCTGGGCCAGAGCCACATGCACCTGGTCTTCCGCCGACTGTAGGGCCTGCAGCATCAATTCCAAATAGGCTTTGTCGTGTTGCGCTTCGCCATGGCCCGGAACGATCACGTTCACTGCCATGCGATCCAGCGTTTTCAGACTTTCGATCCACAGCGCCGGATGTGAATCCGCTCCGAAAGGAATCGGCGAAGTGAGCAGGTCACCGGTGAGCAGGATTTTTTCCTTAGGCAAATACAAAACCGCATCGCCCGCGGTGTTCCCCGGCAAATGAATGATTTGCATTTCGCGTGCACCGCCGCGCAGCGTAATTCGATCGTCAAAGGTGACCGTCGGCAGCACCGGCTTCATCGCGTTGTATTCGGCCATGAACTCTTTCTGGATGCGCAGGTCGTCGACCATTTCGTTGCGATCGGCGTCACTCAGCGCCGAACCATCCTGATTTTTTCCGGTCTGCAACGCTTCCTGCATTTGCTTCGCGCCGTCGCCGGCCAGCTTCTCGATGGTCTTGCCATAAACATGCATGGTTCTTTCCATCAGGCGCCGGGTATCGGTGGTGGCGATGATTTGCACACCTGGAAATTCCCGGGCGTAAACTTCGTTGCCATCCCAATGATCCGGATGCCAGTGCGAATTCACCACATAACGCACCGGCTTGTTGGTGATCTTACGAATCTGGGCCAGAACTCGTTCCGCAGACGACGGCAGCACATTGGTATCGAAAACCAAAACGTCGTCGGTGCCGACAATCGCAATCGAGTTTCCGTCCACCTCGATGCCATCAATGTCTGGAGAAGTGAAAAGGTAGATGCCGTCGGCGATTTGAGTTTTCTGAACCGTGGTGACCGGCGTGTCGCTCCAGCAAAGACCACCCCAAGCGGCGGAAAAGAAAACGAGAGTCAAAGCGAGGAACCATGGACGCGACGTGCCAATCATTGACACCCCCGGAACCACTGTGGGGTCTTGGACGACGGCTGGTAGCGGAGGTTAGCGCAGGAGTATCGCAGTGGCGGGTGCGACAGTCGGAAAAAGGAAGAAAACGTGAGGCGGGACGGTCCCGCCCCACGACGTCAGAGTTTTAATAGTCGTTCGACGAACCTTCCAGGAACGCTCGCAGCTTGCGCGAACGCGACGGATGACGCAGCTTGCGCAGCGCCTTGGCTTCGATCTGCCGGATACGTTCGCGAGTCACCGCGAACGACTGGCCGACCTCTTCCAAAGTGTGTTCGCTGCCATCATCGAGACCGAAACGCATCTTGATGACTTTTTCTTCGCGCGGCGTCAGGGTCTTGAGCACCGAAGAAGTTTGCTCCTTCAGGCTCAAGTTGATGACCGCATCGGACGGCGAAACTACCGCCTTGTCTTCGATGAAGTCGCCGAGATGCGAATCCTCTTCCTCGCCGATCGGCGTTTCGAGCGAAATCGGCTCTTGCGCGATTTTCAGAATCTTCCGGACTTTTGCGACCGGAATATCCATGCGCTTGGCGATTTCTTCGGAAGTGGCTTCGCGGCCCAGTTCCTGCACCAACTGGCGCTGGGTGCGCACCAGTTTGTTGATGGTTTCGATCATGTGCACCGGGATGCGGATGGTACGGGCCTGATCGGCGATGGCGCGAGTGATCGCCTGACGAATCCACCAGGTCGCGTAGGTGGAAAACTTATAGCCTCGGCGCCATTCAAATTTGTCGACGGCTTTCATCAAGCCGATGTTCCCTTCCTGAATCAGGTCGAGGAACTGCAAACCGCGATTGGTGTATTTTTTGGCAATCGAAACCACCAAGCGCAGGTTGGCTTCGATCAATTCCTTTTTGGCCTGCTCGGCTTCGGCTTCGCCGCGAACGATGACCTGCAGCCCGCGCTTGAGTTCGGTGGGGCTGACTTCGCTGGCCAATTCGATTTCAGCGAGTTCCTGCTTGCGGGCCTTGAGGTCCTTGCGGGCCTCGGCCTGCACGTCGGCTTTGGAAGCTTCGACGCGGCGTTCGAGCTTGACGATTTCCCGTTCGAGAAAATGAACGCGCTCTACGGTGTGCCGGATTTTTTCGATCAGCCGCTTCTTTTCGAGCAGGTTGAATTCAAGTTCGCGCATGCGGATGGACATTTCCACGCGCGTGCGAGCGAGCAAGTGGCGAGCGCGAAGATACGGGCGCTTCTTGGACTTCGCCATTTTTTCGAGTTTCGAAGCCTGTTTCAGAGCCAGCAGGTACAGCTTGGCGACGCCGTCAATCTGCTTGAGGGTGGCTTTGGTTTTGGCTTCGATCTTCTCTTCGGTGAGTTCTTCGTCGTCGAACTGGACGATTTCTTTGATCGAGCGCGAGCCATTGCGCAGATCCTCGCCAACCTGCAGAAGTTCCTTCAGGATCAGCGGAGCGCGGGTGATCGTTTTCAGTACGAGCAACTGGCCGCGTTCGATGCGCTTGGCAATGGCAACTTCGCCTTCCCGCGTAAGCAGCGGCACGGTGCCCATTTCGCGCAGGTACATGCGAACCGGGTCGTTGGTTTTTTCCAGCGAGCCGGGAGTGAGATCGAGTTCGCCATCTTCGGAAGAAGAAGATGCATGTTCGACTTCTTTGGCCGGTTCAGCGGAGTCGGAAGGATCAGCGGCAGCAAGCGCAGCTTTGGCGCTCGAAAGGTCTTCATACACGTCGATGCCGTAGCGTTCGAAAGTGGAGAGAAGATCGTCGATTTCTTCCGAGGAGTGAACCTCCGGAGGCAGAATGTCGTTTACTTCGTCGTACAGCAGGTAGCCACGTTCCTTGCCCATCGCGATGAGCTGGCGTACCTGGTCATATTTTTCTTCAAGAGCTACCGTCACACTTTCCCCCTTGCCGAGAGGTCAGGCAATGCGCACCACAAATCCCCAAAAAAGAATCCGAGCAATAAAAATTGGCCGGCCGTTTGAGACACCCCGGCCCGCCTTATGTCAAACAACATTTAAAACGGAAAATTAGGACGACTGCCGAACCCGATTTCGCGCCCGTCGAGCCAATCGCAAGTGCCCCGGTCCAACCGGACAGACCATTTGATGCAGTACGGGAGCCACCCGTTTCATACAAAACCCTACGAATATACAATACGGGTCCCCCAGAGGTCAAATGGCAGGCCGTAACCTACTGGATAGGAAGGTTTTTGTCCAGCTCACGCTGGCTGGAGAGCAGGCGCAGCAGCTCCATTCGGCGGACGATCAGGCGCTTCATTTCTTCGGGCGGCGGGCCGGTTTCGATCTGGCGCTGCAGTGAGGCGAGTTCCTCGGTGACCGGCATATTGCGCAGGAAATTCAGGCAGCTTTCGGCGTCTTCCCAAGTGCCTTCAGGAAGCGATTCGAAAAGAATTTCGAAGACGAGGCGGCGATCTTTGTCGTCGAGGTTGGTGCTGACCGCGGAGGCATCGGGAGCTTCGCCGGTGGCGATGGCGGCGAGCAGCGCTTCGAAAATGGCGCGGGTCTCGAGGCCGTGATGCAGGTGGGCCTGGGCGATTTCGTGGGCGAGATTTTCGCGAAAATCGGCGGCTTCGAAAAGCATGCGGATCAGTTGGCGTTCGGCGCGCTTGATGGCGGGCGTCAGCAGGACGGCTTTGGGTTTGACTTCGCTGCGGCGCTCGTTCGCGGCGATGCGTAGCGCTTCCCGAAGAACCGGCTCATCGACGCGCAGTTCTGAGGAAATGCGCGTGGCCCATTCGGAACGTAGCAGACGGTTCGGCAGGCGTTGGACGAAAGGCATCAGGAAATTCAGGGCCGCGACTTTTCCGGCGGCGGTGGTGCGATCCATCTGGCGGGCCTTGCCAATCAGATAATCGAGATAAGGCGGCGACTGGGTGAGGAGTTTAGCGTAGGCCTCGACTCCTTTCTCTTTTATGAATTTGTCCGGGTCCGCACCGCCGGGAAGAGCCAGGACGCGCACATCGAATTCTTTTTCGAGTAGCAGCGTGAGTGAACGTTCGGTGGCGGCCTGGCCGGCGGCGTCCGGGTCGTAGTTCACGACGATCCGTTGGGTGAAGCGGCTGAGCAGTTTGATTTGCGATTCGGCGAGGCTGGTGCCGCAGCTGGCGACCACGTTGCCAATTCCGGCGCGGGCTACGGCGATGGCGTCCATGTAGCCTTCGACCAGCACGGCGAAATCGCTGTGGCGCAGAGATTCCTTGGCGCGGTCCAGATGATAGAGCACCGAGCTCTTGGAATAGATCGGCGTTTCGGGGGAATTCATGTATTTGGGCATGTCGTCGCCCATGGCGCGGCCGCCGAAGGCGATAACTTTGCCTGCTTCATTGGAAATGGGAAACATGATGCGGCGGCGGAAACGATCGTAGAAGCGGCCGCTTTGATCGCGGCCGACCAAGCCGGAAACTTCCAGATCCTTTTCGGCGAATTTTTGTTTGAGGATGCGGAATAGCGCATCGCCTCCGGAGGGTGCGAAGCCGATGCCGAAGTGGGTGATCGATTCGCGATCCAGGCCGCGATCCTCCAGATAGGCCAGGGCGACTTTACCTTCGCCGCTCAGCAGCAGAGTTTTCGCGAAAAATGCCGCAGCTTCGCGGTGCATCTCGACCAGCGAGCTGCGTTGCTGGTTTTCGCGGCGCTCCTCGGGAGAGCGCTCGCGTGGCTTCGGAACGGCGATGCCGCATTTTTCGGCTACGGTGCGCACCGCTTCAGGAAATGGCGATTTTTCCAGCTCCATGACAAAACGGAAAACGTCGCCGCCTTTGCCGCAACCGAAGCAGTAGTACATCTGTTTGACTGGGCTGACGCTGAACGAAGGAGTTTTTTCCTGGTGGAAGGGGCAGAGGCCGCTGAAATTCTGGCCGCTTTTTTTGAGGCGCACGTATTCGCCGATGACCCGGACGATGTCCGCCTGCTGCTTGACGCGATCCGCGAATGATCCGGCTTCAGCCACTGATCCGCACTCGAAAAAAAAGGTCGTCCCGTGAAATTGAGCGCATTTCTAGCATTTTCGCCTCAACCCTTCAACTCAGCGATGGTGATCGCCGTCCCGCCATGATCTTCAGACTCGTTGCGGATACTTTCGACCAGTGGGTGGGTGGAAAGAAACTGGGCCAAGCCGCGGCGTAGCGCTCCCGTGCCGTGACCGTGGATGATCCGGACCGACGGTTGGCCGGAGAGCGCCGCGACGTCGAGGAATTTATCAACCCGCTCGCTGGCTTCTTCGACCGTGTTGCCAATGACATTGATTTCCGTCTCAGTTGGCTCGCCGGAAGGCCGGGAGGTCACGGTGATGCCGGGAGAACGCGATGCCGCACCCGCTTCGGGACGACTTGGTTTGGGACTGGAGTTCGTTTCGGCGATCCCTGTGATATCGCTGAGCGGAACGCGCAAGCGCATCGGACCGGCTTCGACTTCTGCCTGTCGTCCATCGTGGCGGCGAAAGACGATGGGCTGCCTAAAATTTTTAACGTGAACGCGAACGCCGGGCATCAGGCGCTCGGGCTCGACCGGCTTCGCGGTGGCGCCGGGTGACACGCCCAAATCCGCCTGCGACGACGCCAGCGTGTCGACTACTGCGGCGTTCGTGTCCGCGCGCGCTTCCGAAGCAAATTTCGCGACGCGCTTGCCGGACTGTTTTTCGAGGTGGGCCTGCAGCGTGCGGTCGTGGACTTCGGCGACGACGCGAGCGACTTCACCCTCCAGGCGCTTGACGGTCTCCTGAAAATTGCGCTCCAGGTCGGCGATGCGTTTCTTCTGCCGGCCGGTCCACTCACCCTGCAGCGCGCGGCGTTCAGCTTCGAGCTGCGAAAGTTCCTCGCGTGACTGGCGCTTGATTTCCTCCATTTCATCGCGGCTGCGATGGAGGTACGCGATCAAGTCGCGGGCTTCGCGCGATTCCGGGGACAGCGCGGATTGCGCGTGATCGATCACGCGCTCGGGCAGACCCAGCCGCCGCGCGATTTCAATTCCGCTCGAAGTTCCCGGCACGCCGACGAGCAGCCGATATGTGGGACGCAGATTTTCCTGATCGAATTCCATCGCGGCATTCACGATACCGGGCGTGGTGGAGGCGTAGGACTTCAGCCGGTCGTGATGAGTGGTGGCGATCGTAAGCGCGTGGAGTCGGCGAAATTCTTCTAACAACGCGACGGAAAGCGCGGCGCCCTCTTCCGGGGCAGTGCCGGTGCCCATTTCGTCGACGAGAATGAGCGAACGGTCGGTTGCGGTTTCCAGCATCGAGCGAAGATTGACGATGTGCGCGGAAAAGGTCGACAGGTCGGCGGCGATGGATTGCTCGTCGCCAATATCAGCGAGCACGCGGTCGAAGACCGGAAGCTCGGCGCGATCGGCGGCAACCGGAATTCCCGATTGGGCGGAAAGCGCAGCCAGACCGACGGACTTCAGCGCCACGGTCTTTCCGCCGGTGTTGGGGCCGCTGATGACCATGATGGTTTCATCGCCGCCGAGCGTGAGGGAAAGTGGAATCGCGCTTCGTCCCAGCGGGCGGAGCTTGGCTTCCAGGACCGGGTTGCGCGCGGCTTCGATGCGCAACAAATTCCCCGTAGAAAACGAAGGAATGACGCAGTCGATAGCACGCGCGAATCGGCCACGAGCGAAAATGGAATCGAAGTGCGCGATCTCCGCCGCGGCGAAAGACAGCGCGCCACGATCGGCGCGCACCCGGCCGGTAAGCTCCGCCAGAATCCGCGAGATTTCCACCAGCTCTTCTTCCGAAAGCTGCACCAATCGATTGTTCAGATCGATGGCTTCGAGCGGCTCGACGAAAACAGTTTGCCCGGTCGCGCTCGCGCCATGCACCACGCCCGGAACCGCGCGGCGATCCGAAGCGCGAACCGGAATTACAAAACGGTCGCCGCGCAAGGTGACGTAGTCCTCCGCGGTCGAACCGCCTCGCGCGAGGATGCTTTCGAGCGAGCGGCGAATCTTGTCCCGGCTTTGGCCGATGCTGGCGCGAATGCGGCGGAGCTGCGGCGAAGCGTCATCGCTGATCTCGCCGTTCGGCAGGATGGCATGGCGAATCGCGGTGGAAAGATGGCGAAAATCCGCTAGCGCGGCGGAACGTGCGGTAAGTTCGGGATGATTCGCGGCATCCTGACAAAAAGTTTCGCGCACGGATTGAACCGCATCGATCAATGAAAGAGCGGCGAGAAATTCGGTGACTTCGAGCACGGATGCCGGAACCGCCAGATGCGCCAGCCAGGATTCGGAATCAACGAGCGAGCCGAAACCTAATTCCGCGCCGGGACGAAGGTAAGCGATCGCTTCGCGGATCAGTCTAAATTCAGCTTCGATGGAACAAATGTCCTGGCCCGGTTCGAGCGCGTCCACGGCAAGATGCCCCGGCGCACAGGTGGAATAACCCGCGACGATTTCTTTGAGCCGATCGAATTCGAGGACTTGCTGCGCGCTGCGGGACACTTTGGCCTCAGTCAACGGGAGTCATCTCTATTGTAGCCGTTTTGAGTTGCGAAGGCAGCGCGGCCGGTCGGCCGCAAAAATGCACGGCGCGATCTGCGGACCAAGAGTGCGGCGAATTTTATTTGTGTTTCTTGCGGGTCGGCGGCGGGGAAAATTTCGCGCCCAGTGTTTCAACCATCGCGACGACGATCGAGTCAAAGCTGGCAGTGGCTTCACGCGCGTGCTGCGGATTATTATTTTCGAAAATCGCGAATACCAGGCGCTCGCCGCCTAAAGTCGTAGCAAAACCCGAAAGCGAGTGGACGTGGTCGAGGCTCCCAGTCTTCGCCAGAATCCGGCCGGCGGCCGCAGTGCCCTGCATCCGGTTTTCCAGCGTGCCATCGACGCCGGAAATCGGGAGCGTGGCGATGTAAGCCGGGCCCCAAGCCTGCTTATCATCATAACGAAGCAGCTGCACGATCGAGCGCGGAGTGACCAAATCATCGCGCGCGAGGCCCGAGCCGTCGGAGAAGACCACGTCGCCATCGGCGACACCGATAGATTTCAGAAAATCCTGCTCGACCCACAAACCTGCGTCGGTGACGCCGTAACCTTTTTTCTCGTGAGCCACTGCCCGCAACAGCAATTCAGCGTGAAGATTCTGGCTGACTTTGTTGGTCAGCTTGATCGATTCGATCAGCGGCAAGGAAAGATGTTCGGCCAGCACTGTCGTGTTGGGATCGACCGGCTCCGGCGCCGGTCCCACGACAACCAGTGCATCGGGGTAAATTTCCGGCGGCGCAGCGTGATACACGCGAACGGTTCCGGTAACGCGCACGCCGCGCGATTCGAAAATCTGTTTCAGCGCTAGTCCGGCGGTCTCCGTCGGATCGGGCATGGCCAAATCGAGTCGCAACTGCGAATGGCCAAGCGGAATCGCGCCTTGCAGCAGCAGAAATTCGGGCCCGGGCTGGCGCACAACTCCGACTTCTGGTTTGGCGGAAGCGTCGACGGTCACAACGCGGCGCGTAAACGTGTCGAGCGCGGCCGCTGGCTCCACGCTCACGTTCGCCGGATCGCCAACTTTCGCGCCGGGAGCGATGGTGACGGAGATGCAATTGTCGTTGAGTGCGAGCGCGCCGATGGGCGAGCCAAAGGTGAAGAAAACGTCGCCAATCGCCCAGCCCGGAGGATAAGGATCGTACGGGTAATAGCTGTCGTCGGCGACGATGTCGCCGTCGATCTCCTTCAGGCCCTTGGCGACCGCTTCATCGGCCATCTCGGCCAGGATTTTTTCCACCGGCCCATCGCGCTCGACTTTTCCAGCGAAAGGAAATTTGCGATTCGAAAGATCCGGGTCTCCTCGTCCGATCAGGCGCAGGTCGCCCGCGAGATGACCTTCGCTCGAAAGCTGCGCGCTCGATTCAAGCGTAGTACGAAATCGAAAATCGGGACCAAGCTCGGCCAACGCAAGTGAGGTGGTGAAAACTTTGGCATTCGAAGCCGGAGTGAAAAAACGATCGGCGTTCGATTCGTACAGCGTTTCTCCCGTATCGCGATCGAGGACCAGGATTCCCCAGGATGCTTTCGCCGCGTGAGGTTCCGAAAGCGCGGACTGCACACGCGCGGCGAATCGAGCCACATCTTTACGACTCCCCGGCGTTGCGGGTTTTGCGGCAGCGCTTTTGGCCGGCGGGTTCGACGCCAAAGATTGCGCCGAGACCTGCGAGACAAAAGCCCCAAGAAGTGCAGCGAGCACGACGAATCGGAACAAAATTATGCACGGACGAAGTCTCATTCGTCCCCTTAGATTGAATTTAAGGAATCGAGAAGTCTAGGACAAAGCTCGCGCCAGCCGCGCCGAAGTGCCCGATGAGATAAGTTTGCGCTTGGCCCGCTAAGCCCATATGATACGGGTCACCCTAATAGGAGGGGCTACGCTCATGAAAAAGTTTGTATCAGCGCTGTTGGTAGCGGCGCTTGTTGGACTTCCGTCCTTGCTCGTCCCGGCACGTGTGCATGCGGACGACACCACCACGGACCAGGACCGGATCAAGAACGCCGGCGTGGTACTGAAAGAAATTATGGACATTCCGGATGACATTCCGCAGGACGTCATCGACAAGGCCGACTGCGTGATCGTGTATCCGTCGGTGCTGAAAGCGGCCTTCATCGTGGGCGCCAGCTACGGACGCGGCGTGATGACCTGCCGCAAAGGCCCGGACTTCCGCGGCCGCTGGGGAGCGCCGAGCATGATGGCGCTGGAAGGCGCGAGCGTCGGATTCCAGATCGGCGGTCAGGCCACCGACTTCGTCTTGCTGGTGATGAACAGCAGCGGAGCGAATTCGATTCTGAGCAGCAAGGTCAAGCTGGGCGGCGATGCTTCGGTGTCAGCCGGACCGGTGGGACGAACGGCTTCGGCGGAAACGGACGTAGCGATGCGAGCGGAAATTTTGAGCTACTCGCGCTCGCGCGGCGCGTTTGCGGGAATCTCGCTTTCAGGTTCGACGGTGCGTCCGGATAACGACGCCAACGAACGAATCTACGGCAAGAAAATCCCAGCCAAGGACATCGTCTTGCGCGGTGCAGTTGCGCCCACGGCGGATGCCAAGCAGCTGCTTTACGTTTTGAACAAGCACAGCCCCAAGAACCTCTCCAAGTAACAACCGTTTCGCCAAAGCGCCGGAGGCTTCGAGTCTCCGGCGCTTTTTGTTTTTGGGGTCAGCGCGAAATTCCCCGTGGTTAGTTCTGAGGCATCCCTTCAGCCTGCTCAAAGTTGACTTTCGGTCGACTTTGCCCTACAGTCATAGTTGAGCTTCAGCCATGGCCCACGCCATCCAGATTCGACAAACTCCTCCGAAACCTGCGGGAAACCGCCGCGAACGCCATCGGGTCCAGACCCGCGACCGCCTCTATCGCGCGGCTCTGGAACTTTTCGCCGAACGCGGCTTCCTAGAAACCACGGTAGAAAACATCACCGAAGCCGCCGACGTGGGCAAGGGCACGTTCTTCAACTACTTCCCCACCAAAGAACACATCCTGGCGGAATTTGGCGGTGAGCGCACCGCGGCCGTAGAACGCACGCTGGAAAAAGTGAAATCAACCAAGGGGCCGGTGCTGGACGTCATTGGTGAGCTGGCCATCGATTCGGCCGGCCAATCCGATCTGAACGCCGCATTGCTGCGCGCGATTTTCGCGGCGCATGCATCGTGCGCGCCGGTCAGGGCCGAGCTGCACAAGAGGAAGCTCTTTTCGCGCAAGATGCTGGCGGAAATGTTCCGAATCGGACAGGAGCGCGGCGAGATTCGAGACGACATGACCGCGAACGACCTGGCCCGGATTACGCAGATGACCTGCATGGGCGTGGCGATGAGCTGGGCCATCCATCCCGAATCGACACTGCGCAAAAACTCGAACGACTTGTGGCAACTGATGCTGCCCAGCCTGAAGCGAATGGACCCGAAAGCGCATGGAAAAAAGGCCGGCAACGGGAAAAAAGCCGGTGGAGCGGCCAGAACCTAGGGGTTTTGATTCAAACTTAGCTGAGTCTTTTATGAGAGCTTTTCATCCATTAGAGACAACGGAAGGAGCCTTGGTAATGCATCGTTTTTCTCTTCTTAAACTATCCGGATTGATGATGTTAGTGGCGGGAACGGTTTTTACCGCATCGGCGCAGCTAGGCTCGGGTCCGGTGGCCACTGCGCCGGCGTCCACCAGTTCGCAATCGACTGGCGGAGCCAGCACTCCTTCAGCGCCGTCGCCAAGCACCAGCCCTTATCAAGGTAGCGTTCCGGGCAAACTCGAAAACGGGGTGATCCCGGTTTCGCTTCAGGATGCAATCAATCGCGGACTGAAGACGAACTTGGGATTGTTGCTCTCCAGCCAGGACGTGAACGCTGCGCGCGGCGAACGCTGGAAGAAACTGAGTGCGCTGCTGCCCAACGTGAGCGCCACCAGCTACGTCGACGGATCGCAAGTCGACTTGGCGGAATTTGGATTTTCGTTCAAGTTTCCCGGCGTCACCATTCCTTCGGTGGTCGGCCCATTTGGTTATTATGACGCGCGCGCGTATGTGACCCAATCCCTCTTCGATCTGAACGCAATCAACAAGAAGCGGGCCGCGGACCAGGATTTCAAAGCGGCGCAATACACCGCGAAAGACGCGCGCGACTTAGTCGTACTGGCGGTGGGCTACAACTACCTGCTCGCCATCGCCGACATTTCACGAATTGAAAGCGTGCAGGCCCAGGTGAATACGGCGCAGGCGCTTTACAACCAGGCCGCCGATCAGGTGCAAGCCGGAACATCGCCCGCCATCGACGGGCTACGCGCCCAGGTCGAATTGAAGACACGACAGCAGGAATTGATTCAGGCCAAAAATAACTTGGCGATTCAGAAGCTGGCCCTGGCGCGGGTGATTGGTTTGGCGCCCGGCCAACAATTCGAGCTGACCGACAAATCGCCCTACGAGCCGTTCGCGGAAATGAAACTGGACGACGCGCTGCAGATGGCCTATCAATCGCGCTCCGATTTTCAGGCCGCCAGCGCGACGGTGCGTTCGTACGAATATTCTTCGAAAGCGGCCAAGGCCGAATATTTGCCGTCGATCAACTTCAGCGGAGATTACGGCTTGGCCGGAACTTACGACACGCTGAACACTCATGGCGTTTTCGATGTACGCGGGACTCTGACCATCCCGATATTTCAGGGGGGAAAGGTTCACGGCGACGTGATCGAAGCCAACGCGCAGCTGGAACAGAGCCGGCAGCGGCTGGAAAACCTGCGGGCGCAGATTGACGCCGATGTGCGCACCGCTTTCTTCAACCTGGAATCCTCCGCCGAACAAGTGGAAGTAGCCAAAAGCAATATCGACCTGGCGCAGCAGACTCTCGATCAGTCGCGCGACCGCTTCGTCGCCGGCGTGGCCGACACGGTGGAAGTGGTGCAGGCCCAGGAACAAGTGGCCAACGCCAACGACAGTTATATTTCGGCCTTGTACAGCTTCAACTACGCAAAGATTTCGCTGGCCCGGGCACTGGGTCTGGGCGAGAAGAGCGTACGCGAATACTTCAAAGGAAAATAATATGGCTCAATCGACCGATCTCGAACCTCCCGTCAGCGCAGCGTCAAAGCCGGCTCCTCCGGCCGAAACTCATTCCGCGTCGCAGCCTCCACCGGCCCAAGCCGCCGGCCCGCTGTCGAATCCTCGCACGCGCCTCTTTCTGATCATCGGCGTGCTGGTGCTACTGATCGGCGGATTTTTCGCGTACGAATATTTCTCGACGTACGAGTCGACGGATGACGCGCAGGTGGACGGGCACTTGATGCCGCTCAGCGCGCGAATCTCCGGCTACGTGATCAAAGTGAATGTCGATGACAACCAGGAAGTGAAAGCCGGCACCGTGCTGGCGGAAATCGATCCGAAGGATTATCAGGTCGCGCTGGACCAGGCCAAAGCAGAGCTGGCAGACGCTCAGGCCAGCGCCCAGGCGCTGAACATCAATGTGCCGATCGCCTCCGTGAATACGGAGAGCCAAGTTTCGGTCTCCGAGGCCGACGTAGAAAACTCGCGGGCAGGCATCGCGGTGTCTGAGGATCAGCTGGAAGCAGCCAAAGCGCAATTGGCTCAAGCCGAAGCGAACGACGTGAAAGCGCAGAACGATTTGATTCGATACAAACAATTGGTGGACAAGCAGGAAATTTCGCAACAACAGTACGATCAGGCGGTAGCTTCAGCCAAAGCGAGCGCTGCGACCGTAGCTTCAGCTCATGCGACGGCGACGGCCGCAACGCAACAGGTGACCCAGGCACGCAGCAAACTCGTGCAGTCGCAGGCCAATCTGCGCAACGCGCAGACCGGACCGCGGCAAGTGGCGTCCACCAAAGCGCGGGCGATTTCAGCCGACGCTACGGTGCAGCAGAAAGAGGCCGCGGTGGAGCAGGCCGAATTAAATCTTCAGTACACCAAAATCGTGGCGCCGGTCGATGGGATTGTCAGCAAGAACGCGGAAGTGGGCATGAACGTCACGCCTGGGCAGCAGTTGTTCACGATTTTCCCGTTGAACGACGTGTGGATCACGGCGAACTTCAAAGAAACGCAGCTCAAGAATATGAAGCAGGGCCAGCGCGTGGAAATCAAAGTCGACGCCAACGGCCGCGACTATAAAGGCAAAGTCGACAGCATCGCCGGATCCAGCGGCGCTCGCACCAGTTTGCTGCCTCCCGAAAACGCCACCGGCAACTACGTGAAAGTCGTCCAGCGCGTTCCGGTGAAGATCGTGCTCGAACCCGGGCAGAACAGTGATCACTACCTGCGGCTGGGAATGTCGGTCGAGCCGAAAGTCTACGTTAAGTAAATGGCCGCGGCGGCAATTCCGGTAGACACCACCTGGCGGCCGGCGGTAAATCCATGGATCATCGCGCTGGTCGTCACCCTCGCGACGTTCATGGAAGTGCTGGACACCAGCGTCGCCAACGTGGCGCTGCCGCACATCGCCGGCGGACTTTCCGCCGGACAAGATGAAAGCACCTGGGTGCTGACTTCCTACCTGGTTTCCAACGCCATCGTGCTGCCCATGAGCGGATGGTTTTCCGAATTGATCGGACGCAAACGCTTTTACATGTCCTGCGTGCTGCTGTTCACCATCAGTTCGTTTCTGTGCGGCCTGGCTCCGAATCTTGCAACACTGATTATCTGCCGGATTTTGCAGGGTGCCGGAGGCGGCGGGCTGCAGCCCAGCGAACAGGCGATTCTGGCTGATACGTTCGAACCGCGAAAACGCGGCATGGCTTTCGCCGTGTACGGCATGGCTGTGGTGCTGGCGCCGGCCATTGGTCCCACGCTGGGCGGATGGATCACTGACAATTTCAATTGGCGCTGGATTTTCTTCATCAATATTCCCGTCGGAATCATTTCGCTGCTGCTGACCAATATGTTGATCACCGATCCACCGTACATGAAGCAGAAAAAAAGCAAAACATTCCGCGTGGATTTCGTCGGTCTAGGACTTTTGGCATTGGGCTTGGGGGCTCTTCAAGTGGTGCTGGATAAGGGACAGCGCGACGATTGGTTCGGATCGCACTTCATTGTGATCATGACCGTCATTTGTGTAATTTCGTTGATCGCGGTGGGTTTTTGGGAATGGCACCACGACAATCCGATTATCGATCTCCATTTATTCAAGGACCGTTCGTTCGCCGTGGGCAACATGATGATGTTCATGGTCGGCTTCGCGCTGCTTTCCAGCACGGTGCTGATCCCGCAGTTCGTCCAGGAATTATTGGGATATACCGCGCAGCGAGCCGGACTCGCGCTGATGCCTGGCGGAGTCGCGATTATTTTATGCATGCCGCTGGTGGGCTATCTGCTGGGGCACACCGACGCGCGCAGGCTTTTATTCTTCGGCTTCACCGTTCTGGCTCTAGCCCTTTTTCACATGACCAATTTCGATACCGCCGTCGATTTTCGAACGGTGGCGACGGCGCGCGTTTTCCAGGCCATGGGTCTGGCATTCTTGTTTGTGCCGATCAACGCGACGGCTTACGCGTTTTTGCCACCCGGCAAAAATAACGCGGCGTCGGGTTTGATCAATCTGGCTCGCAACGTGGGCGGCAGCGTGGGCATTTCGTTCGTGATCACCATGCTGGCGCGGCGGACCCAGGTTCACCAGGCGGATCTCTCTCACAATTTGACCGCCGGAAGCCCGGCTTACCAGAACATGCTGGCCGGTGCGGCGCGCGCGCTGGAAGCGCACGGTTCGAGCGCCAGTGAGGCCGCGCGGCAGGCCCACGGATTGGTGGCCGGCACGTTGAACCAGCAAGCAACCATGCTGGCTTACATCGATAATTTCTGGATGCTGGGTATCGCCGTGGCCTGCATGATCCCGCTGGTCTTTCTTATGAAGAGGGCTAAACAAGGGGGCCCGATCGCGGTACACTGACCCACCGGAGGCCTCCCATGCCGGTGCGGGTTATCACTTTGGAGCGCGAGTACGGAAGCGGCGGGGCAAACATCGCCAAGCAAATCGCCGAACGCCTGCAGTGGAAACTTTGGGATGAGAACATCACCGCGGAAATCGCGCGGGCCGCAAACGTAGAGCCGGAAGTAACCCAGCGCTGCGACGAACGAGTCGATCCTCTGCTATATCGCCTGTTTAAAGCCTACGCCCGCGGGAGCTACGAACGGGCCCTCAACTTCTCCGATCATCAATCGTTTGATACCGACCGCATGGTGGCGATGTTGCACACCGTGATCGACGATATCGCTTCCCGCGGAAATTGCGTCATCGTCGGACGCGGCTCGCCCTACATCTTGCGCAATCGTCCCGACGCCTTTCACGTTTTTGTGTACGCTCCGGCCGAAGAAAAAATCCGGCGGCTGAAGAGTATCGGCAAATCGGAACGTGAAGCGATGCAGCTGGTGGAAGAAGTCGACCGCGACCGCAGCGATTTCATCCGGCACTATTTTAAAAAGGAATGGCCGTGCCGGGGCCTGTACAACGTGATGATTAACACCAAATTCGGGGATGAATTCGTGGTCGAGTCGATTTTGAGCGACGTGAAGGCACTCGAAGAACATCACGAGTTCAGCCAAGTTATCCCGCAGCACGCCTAAGCGGAAGCTTGAAGGCCCGGCCGTCTGCACAGTTCGGCGAGAGGAACAGGCCGAACGGTTCGCGTCCGGCCCGCCCTCGTAAAATTCCCGCTGATCGCCGAATTCTTGGCTACTGCATGCCTTACTTGGTCTCGCCCACTTTGAAGTGCGGGTTGTAGATCAGTCCGATCACGTTGCCAAAGGGATCGCCGACTTCGGCCACTAGAATTCCGCCGCCGACATCTTGCACGTCGTTCACCGAAGTGGCTCCGAGATCCAGGAACCGTTTATATTCCGCGCGAATGTCCTCGACGCCCCAATAGGCAACTCCCGCAGCATCGCGCTTGGTGGCCGCCTTCGGTTCCGGGACTAAGCCCAACTCATATCCGCCGATGTTGTAGCCGACGTAGTAAGCCGGTTCGTCGAAATAAGGCTCAACTCCAAAAGCTTTGCTGTACCACTGTTTCGCTTTGGCGATGTCCTGCACTTCGTACTTCGCGGTTCGCAATCCCAAAATCATGCTGGACTCCTTTGCCGGATTCGTAAAATTTGGCCCCACTGACGCGTTGATCTCGGCGGGGTCGCGCGCAGGAACTGAAGTGGCGGCCGAAACGTCCACGCGGCCCGCCAAGTATGCAAACAAACAGAGCAGGGCCACAAGCATGGTGAAGGTCGAGACGTGTTTCAGCTTCACACCTCGCTTCGGTGGTTCAACGGCCGCCGCCACGGGCGTCGGCGAACTCGTACGCGTCGTCGTCTTTCGCGTTCTGCCAGTAGGGCGGGTGTTCCGTCTCGTTCGGGCCATGTTGTTCTCCCTTCGTCAGATCTAGCGCCAGCTGTGGTGATTTCCACGACTTCGAAAATGAAACCCGCTCCGGACGCGAGCCCAATCCATATTTCTGGCGTAGGTTTTCGACTAGAGCAGTGATTTCCTTGCGGTATTCATCCGGCGCGGTGGCGTTGCGCAGATACCAGGTTTGGTACTGCTTGCGCAGCTTGGGATATTTGCCGCCGATAAATTTCAGGAAGTGCCGCAGCGACGCCGAACGCAAATGCAAAACGTTCCCGGCGAACCACTGCGCTCCCGCCTGATGCGCGCCCTTGGCCAGCGCGTCCAAATCCTCTGGCGCATCGGTGATTCCGGGGACGATCGGCATGGCTAACACGCCGGCAGCTATTCCTGCGTCGCGCAGCTCGCGCACCGCGCCGAGCCGCAGATCCGGGCGCGGCGCGCGGGGCTCCAGCGTTCGAGCCAACGAAGCGCGGACCGTGGTGACGCTCAGATTGACGGTCAGCGATGAGCGTTCGCTGATCCGTTGCAGCAGATCAATATCGCGCACGACCAGATTTGATTTGGTGGTGATCGAGATACTCAGGCCTTCGCGCTGGGCCATCTTCTCCAAGATGGCGCGGGTGGCGCCGAATTCTCGTTCAGCCGGCTGATAGGGGTCAGTGGCAGTGCCAATGGCGATGTGCTCGCCCCAAACCGGCTCGGTGGCGAGATCGCGGCCGGCCAACGGGCCGACGTTCTGCTTCACGTAAATCTTCGATTCGAATTCATCGCCCGGAACTTCCATGAATTCGTGGGTATAGCGGGCGTAACAGTAGTGGCAGCCAAATTCGCAGCCGCGATACGGGTTGACGGTGAAGCGAAACGGGACGTTGGGCGAATTGCAGTCGTTCAGAATGGAGCGAACGGGTAGCAGGAAGTATTCGGTCCCCCGCTTGGCATCAGCGAGAGGGGAGGAAGCGGCGAGGCGCGCAATGCCAACCAGCTGGGTACTCGGCTTCGTACTCCCGTCGGGGACGGGAGGGGGCGCGGAAGCTGGGTACAAGGGCTCACAGGTGCCGTGGCGAGCGGCTGTGGGGAATAAGGTGAGACTGGTCCCTTTCGCACGTTTCCGGATACGCGTAAGCGTTGCGGGTGACGCACGAAGGATGGGAGAAGTGGCCATTGTTTGCCTCGCCGCACAGGGGAAGACTATATTCGCCTTTTGTTCGCTATGTCAATAGAAAAGTTTCGCCTTAGTTTCGCCTACAGCGGAGGTCTAGATATTAAGGTCCCTGACCGTAAACCCGTCTTCGGGCCAGCATCCTTTCGCGGCACGGGTCATTACACTGGGTATGAACTGGTCCTTGTGTGTCCCGGTCCTGGCGGAGTGGCGTTTGGCGGAAGTCGGAATCCTGATTGTCGATGATGACGTGGTCAGTCAGCGGGCGCTGAAGAACATCCTCGATTCGGAGGGTTGGCGCGTGCGGATTGTTCCGCTCGCTTCGGCGGCAATGCTGGAATTGGCCAGCGGGGAGTGGAGCCTGGTGATCGTGAACATTGCGATGACCGACGTGCGCGGCCCGCTTTTCAACATCTTGAAAGATCTGGCGCAGGGCGCCGCGGACGCGACGGATGACGCAACGATCGACGAGACCCGCCCGAAGAAAATCCGCGTCCTATTTCTGGTGCCGATGTTGGCCGTGAGCCAGGCACAGCCGATCCTCGAACAAGAATCGCTTCCCTACTTGATGAAGCCGTATCATCTCCACGATTTCCTGGGCAAAGTCAGCGAACTGCTGGTCGAAACCGGCACGCTGGCCGATCCGATACGGGGCATCGGCGATTTTTCGGGCGGCGTGCGGCGACAGAAAGGATTGAAGGACGCGCGCAACCGGCGCAGTTCAATGTTTGCCGCGCGCGACGATTACCAAATGTCCGAAGAGGAAATGTTGGAGTGGGAACGAAGCGAAGAAGAAGAGCAGAAGAAACGCGAAAAGGAAATCTGGGACCGCTCACACCTGTAGTTGACTGGCCTCCCGCTGCAAAAACTTCTAACTATTTTGAAGACTCGCGCACTTCACTTTTGTCCGGCGTAGTCTCCAGCAATTCACGAATCGTTTTGCCAAGCGCCGGGTGCATCACGTTCGGAGCGATCTCCGCGAATGGCACCAGCACGAACCGCCGCGCCGCCAAACGCGGGTGAGGAATTTCGAGCTGCGGCTGCTTCAGAATCGCCGAATCGAACAAAAGAATATCCAGGTCGATGATGCGCGGACCTTTGGGCACCAGCCGCTGGCGTCCCATCGATTGTTCGATAGCCAGCAACGACGCCATCAATTCAGCCGGCTGCAAATCCGTTTGAACTTCGACCACACCGTTCAAGAACCAATCCTGTTCCCGCATTTCTACCGGCTCAGTTTCGTACAGGCGGGACTGTCTAATCACGCGGACGCCGTGCGCGGGCAAGGCAGCGACCGCGCGTCCGATGTTGGCGGCGCGATCTCCGATATTTGATCCGAGCGAGAGGTATGCAGTGGTCATGAAAATTCTCGGCGAGAAAACGGGCTCGGTTCGAGTTCTTAGCTGAACAGGCCGGGCTGGCGCTTCGGCTCGTCCATGCCGAAATGCTTGTAGGCCAGCGCAGTCGCCACGCGCCCTCTCGGAGTGCGATCCAGCAGACCCAACTGCATCAGGTACGGTTCGTAAATTTCTTCGATGGCGTCTTCTTCTTCGCTGAGCGAGGCCGCGAGGGTATTCAAGCCCACCGGGCCGCCGGAATATTTTTCGATGATGGTGAGTAGAAGATTGCGATCGACCTCATCGAGACCGTGCTGGTCGATGCCCAACATGGCGAGCGCATCGCGCGATACGGCCAGATCCACGAAGCCCTTGGCCCGCACCTCGGCAAAATCTCGCACGCGTCGCAGCAGCCGGTTAGCCACGCGTGGGGTGCCGCGGCTGCGCCGTGCGATTTCTTCGCCGCCGGCGGTATCCATCTGGATTCCCAGAATCTTGGCGGAACGCTGCACGATGCGCAGCAGATCCTCCGGCGTATAAAATTCAAGCCGATGCACGATGCCGAAACGCGAACGCAGCGGGGCCATGATCAATCCCGCGCGCGTGGTGGCGCCAATCAAAGTAAAACGATTCAGCTGATAAGGATGTACCCGCGCGCCGGGCCCTTGGCCGATGATCAGATCGACGCGAAAATCTTCCATCGCGGGGTACAAAATTTCTTCCATGGAGGGCTGCAGGCGATGAATCTCGTCTAGAAAAAAGAAATCCTGGGTGTCGAGCGAAGTCAGCACCGCAGTGAGATCTCCTTTTTTCTCGAGCAGTGGCCCAGAGCTTACTTTGATGGCCGAGCCCATTTCATTTGCCAGAATTTGTGCGAGCGTGGTTTTGCCCAAGCCGGGAGGCCCGTACAGGAGAACGTGATCGAGCGCCTCACCACGGCTGCGGGCCGCTTCCACCGCAATTTGCAGATTTTCCTTTACGCGATTCTGGCCGATGTAATCGGCGAGCTTCGACGGGCGGATCGACGCTTCGATGCGCGCATCATCGTCGAGGGCCTTGCCTGAAATCACGCGTTCGTGGGGACTTTTTTCTTTTTCAGCCATGGTCGAATTCTCAGGCCTGCAAATCTTCGAAAGAGCCGATGCAGCGCTCGGTTTCCGTCAGCGCCGCGCATTCGCGGTCCAAGGCTGCGTATTCTGTCGCAAATTCGCGGTGCAAGCCAGCGTGATGCGCCGCACTCTCCCAGCGATCGATGGTCAAGTACCGCCGCGAATTTTCAGCATCGCGCAATAACGAGGTACTCACGAATCCTGAACCTTTGCGAAACAGCAAGGCCCACGAACCGGCAGGACCATAAGAATTTTCGAATGCGGCGACCTGGTCGGGGCGAACCACGAATTCCCACACCACCGAAAACAACGAAGCCTCCGAAAAACCAGATGCGCAAAGACAATTCTACCTGCTTCCGTAGGGCGTTACTCGGAGCGCTTGGATTTCTGCATCACCGAGCCGCCCAACAGCTGCAAAGCGGCCCGCAGCAGCGATTCAAAATCATTGCCGACCGTGCCGCGCGATTTGGCGATAGCATTTTCGACCGAGCGTTCGTCGTAACCCAGATTCACCAGCGCAGACGCGATATCCGATTCGAGCTGCGAACGCGTGGTCGGCTTCCCTGCTTCCGGCACGTCGACGGCGGCGAGTTTGTCGCGCAGCTCAACCACCATGCGTTCTGCGGTTTTGCGTCCCACTCCGGGAATGCGCACCAGCTGTGCCAGATCGCCCTTGCGAATCGCCGGAATCAATTCATCCAGCGACATTCCCGACAATATTTTTAGCGCCAGCGAAGGCCCCACTCCGGAAGCCGAAATCAGCAATTCGAAGCAGTGTTTTTCGCGCGCGGTGAAAAACCCGTACAGCGAGAACTGATCTTCGCGCACGTGGGTGTGAATCAGCAGCGTGTTCTCAGAATGCAGAGATCCCATGCTGGTGTATGTGGAAAGCGGTATTTGCACCACGTAGCCCACGCCGCCCACTTCCAGCAGGACTTGATTCGGACGTTTTTCGATCAATGTGCCACGCAGTGAACCAATCATGTCGAGCGATTATTGATTAGCGCTGCAACACTGTCAAACAACAGGCCAGAAGAAAATAATAAAAATCTCGAAACATTTACAGAGCACGCTTCGTATCTGTCTGTGTAACAAGAAGTGAAAATCAGAGCGGCAGGGCAGCAAGAACGAGCAGTGTCCGCTTTCGGTCACACGGTGTTCGCTAGTGGTGCGGCTGCTGATTTTTGCTTCAAAAAGTTGATTTTTTTCTGACGAATCCCTCGAAACCTTGCTTTCGGTCGTGGGTACAGGTCCGTCTAAACAAGCGCGAGGGGCGAAGTAAAAACCTAGGAGGAAAAGAAAATGTCACGAATCACAGTAAGAAGGTTTTCAGGTTTGGTAGCAGCAATGGCGTTGGTACTCTCCATCGGTCTGCAATCACTGCAGGCCAAAGACACCAAAGGTGAAGCATCTTCAGTTGTCACAGTTCAGAATGCGACGTCGCTCGGCGGCCAGGAAATCAAGCCGGGAGACTACATGGTGTCGGTGACCGAAACGCAAGTAACCATGACCCGCAATGGAAAGGTAGTGGCTCAGGCGCCGGTGCAGTGGAAGGACGAAACCGCGAAACCGCGCTACACCACGATCGTAACCGACGGAAACAAAATCAAGGAGTTTCACTTCGGCGGCAAGACGCGCTTTGTTGAAGTCGCCCCGGCCAGCTAAATGAACAAACCAGCGCACGGCGGGCCGGAGCGGAAAGTATTTGGCGGCCCGCCGATTTCGCGCGCAAGAATGCGGCAACGTAGGGAATCGAGTAGGTAGTCGGTGAAGAAGTTCAGTGCGGGGGACGATCTTTCCGAATCGCTTCCTCGACCAGCGCTTCCAGTTCGCGCCGGGTCAGAGTGATTCGTTCACGATCAATGCAGTCCGAAGTGATGGGAAATTCCGGCCCGGAGTTTGATGCGACCTGCAAGCCGTAGCGCGACCGCGCCGCGATCAATTTCTGTACTTCGTTGCCGGAAAGGAGAACCTGCTTGCCGATCAGTTCGGTGACCAGCGAAACGCGGGCAAAATGCTCGGCGGTTTCCATTCTGAAAAATGCAGTCAGCAGATCGTGGCCATAAGTCACCACCCCATGATTGGCCAGCAAAATCGCATCGTAGCCATCCACAAACGGCTCGATGCTCTCCGCCAGCTCAGGCGTTCCCGGCGTGCCATACGGCGCCACCGGAATGCATCCGAGCGAAATAATTAACTCACAGACCAAAGCCTTATTGAGTGGCGTTCCAGCGGCGGCATAGCCTGTAGCAACTGGCGGATGCGCGTGGCACACCGAATTCACGTCAGGACGATGGCGATAAATGGTCAGGTGCATCGCCAGCTCGGAAGAGGCGTTCCGTCCGCCATTCACTTTTTTGCCGTCGAGATCGGTGATCACCAGATCTTCGGGCGCCATCATGCCCTTACACATGCCGGTGGGTGAAGTGAGGACGTGCCGCTGATCCAGACGGACGGAAATATTGCCGTCGGTCGATGCCACGTAATTGCGCTCGTAAATCCAGCGGCCTACCGCGCAAATATCGCGACGGTGCTCCTCTTCGGATTTAAGGGCTCCCGGTTGAACTGGTCCGCCGCCGAACACCGTGGCCTCCTCGCAGAAAACGCGGGCTGAATTCCTGTTGTGCATAGGCTCTATACATCAGGATGGAGTGCGGCACAACGAAAGAATTTCAACAGGCGGCCGTTCGGGCTGAAACGCCCAAACGGGGAGCGGCGAGGCAATGTTTACTGAAGCCGCTATTCTTGAGCGGCTTAAGCGTAGATCCCACGAAGCTTCAAAGCGCGGGCCACGCGTTCGATGGCGGAAATGTAAGCCGCGATGCGGTTGCTCACGCCGTGAAATTCCGCGGCGCGAACCACCTGATCGAAGCTCTGATCCATCACGTCCTGCAAGCGTTCGTTCACTTCGCTTTCGCGCCAGAAAAATCCCTGGCGATCCTGGACCCATTCGAAATAGCTGACGGTCACGCCGCCGGCGTTGCCCAGAATATCCGGAATCACGAAAATTCCCTTCTTGTCGATGATTTCATCGGCGTGCGAAGTGACCGGACCGTTCGCGCCTTCGCAAAGAATTTTGCAATCGACGCGATTGGCGTTCTTGGTGGTGATTTGATTTTCAGTCGCAGCCGGAACCAGAATGTCGGTGGGGTGGAATAGAACTTCCTGCGCCGTTTGTTTGTCGCCGCCGCCCGGAAAATCCGGCAAGGGACGGCCTTGCTTGTACACCCAGTCGACCAGCTTCGGGATGTCGAATCCCTTGTCGTTGTAAAGCCCGCCGTGAATGTCGGCCACGCCGATGATTTTGTATCCGGCCTGATGCATCAACACGGCGGCTTGCGAGCCAACGTTCCCGAACCCTTGAATGATGACGCGGGTGCCTTCACGCTTCATTTTCAATTTCTCAAGCGCGTTGTTGCAGCACATCATCACGCCGCGGCCGGTAGCTTCGCGGCGGCCCTGCGAGCCCCCCAGCTCGAGCGGCTTGCCGGTGACGACCGCAGTGGTCGCCTGGCGGGTGTGCATGGAATAGGTGTCCATCACCCAGGCCATGGTCTGTTCGTTGGTGCCGATGTCCGGCGCCGGCACATCGCGCTCCGGTCCAAACCATTCGCTCAGTTCCGCGGTGTAGCGGCGGGTAATGCGCTCCAGTTCATTTTTCGAAAGTTTGGACGGGTCGCAAATCACGCCGCCTTTGGCGCCACCGAAGGGAATATTCACGACCGCGCATTTCCAGGTCATCCAGGCCGCCAGCGCGCGCACTTCATCCAGCGAAACGTCCGGCGCGAACCGAATGCCGCCCTTCCCCGGGCCGCGCACGGTGGAATGCAGCACGCGATAGCCGATAAAAACTTCCATCCGTCCGCTGTCGAGCGTGACCGGAATGTAGACCGTGATTTCCTTGCTGGGATACTTCAAATAGCGATAAATGCCGTCTTCCAAGCCGAGCTTCTGCGCGGCGGTTTCGAAGCGCGCCTCGGCGGATTGATATACGTTCAATTCATCTTGAGCAGCCGCAGACATGGAATGCCCTCCGGAAAAGTTCAAGAAAACAAATGCGTTAGTGCTAAGGCCTAATTATGCCGCTGATGCAAGCCATAAGCAAAATCACTAGGTGACGGTCGCTCAGTATACGAACCGGCTTTAAACTCCGCAACCGATGGCTCCCGATCGCACGCTAGCCTGCGCGACACAAAATATTTACGCGCGACGCGCGCGCTTCGTTCCCACTTTCTTCGATTTGGCGCTCTTCGCCGGGCCGCGATTCACAAACTGGCGAAGCAAAAAGTTCGCCACCCGCGAATAGTCATGGCGCAAAACGCGTCCGCGATACAGAAAATCACCGGTGATATACGGCACGTTCATTTGGGTCAGCTCTTCCAAAGATGGCCGCACCGGAACCGAATGTTGCCCGCGATATTTTTTCAGCAACGCCGGCGGCACCGGTCCGCGATTGACCAGCACGAAATCGAAAATCGGCTTGCGGGTGTGATCGTAAATCGCGCGGACGTGATCCGCGACCGAGTAGCTTTGCGTCTCGCCCGGCTGGGTCATCAAATTGGCGATATAGATACAAGTCGCTCCCGACGCAATAATGGCGTCGACGACGGTATGGATCAGCAAGTTGGGAATGATGCTGGTGTAGAGCGATCCAGGCCCGATCAATATCAGGTCCGCTTCGCGAATCGCCTGCAGCACATCGGCAACCGGACGCGCCCGGCGCGGTACCAGCCGGATCCTGCGGATCGGCTTCTTCGACGCGGAAATCCTGGTTTCACCAGCGACGATCTGGCCGTCAGCCAGCTCCGCCTCCAGCGTCACATTCTGTGCGGTCGAGGGATAGATGCGGCCCCGAATGGCCAACACCTGCGACGAAACTCGGACTGCCTGCGGAAAATCGCCGGTCACATTGGTCAACGCGGTGAGAAAAAGATTCCCGAAACTGTGCCCGGAAAGGCCACGGCCCAGCGGAAACCGATACTGAAAAAGTTTGCTGAGTAAGTGTTCATCCTTCGAAAGCGCCACCATGCAATTGCGAATGTCGCCGGGAGGCAAGACCCGATACTCGCGGCGCAGCCGGCCAGAGCTGCCGCCGTCATCGGTCACCGTAACCACCGCCGCCAGATCGGAGATGGGCCGCGGCACCGTTTCGTTTTTGCGGGTGGAGATGTATTGCTTCAGCCCGCGAAGAATCGTGGACAAACCCGTGCCGCCGCCCATGGCGACGATGCGAACGGAACGAGCGCGAGTTGGTGCCTTATTTTTCACCGAAACGATTTTCTATTGTGGGCGAAGCACGCGAAGACTAACCCGAGGAACCGTCGCGCTCCGGGTAAAGCAATTCGGTGAATCGGGGATCTTCCTGCAAGAAAGCGAAGTCCTCATCGTTGCGCGCGTGGTAGCGATTCTCCGGGCGCAATTGAATCGCGATTTTTAGATTCTGCATCGCCGATTCGGCTTCGCCGGTCAGGCAATCCAGCGCGGCCATGGCGTAAACGATGTGGTCCGCCTTCGGCGCGGATTTGCGCGCGCGATCCAGATGCTCGCGGGCATCATCCCAACGGCCCAAGTTCATCAGCGCCACGCCCTGCGTGTAATGGTCTTCGGCGGACTTGGCGGCCGGCTGCGGAGCGCGCGCAATACGCTGATCGCAAATGCGAATGTGCATCTCGGCGCGATCGTGCAGCTCCTTGGAGGGGCCGTGCAGCACGCGTTCGAGCGATTGCTTGGCCTTCGGAAATTTCTGTTCCTGGAAGAATTTGAGCGCTTCTTCGTAGGCTTTCAGCTGCGCTTGCTTGGCCGGGGCGTCCGGATCCGGGGGTGGGGCCTTAAACTTGGTAACGGCCTTAGCAGTCTTAGTTTTCAATGGTTTATGGCTCTTTGATGAAGCGTTTTTGGAGCGGGTCCCGGAGCGTTTCAATTGGCGTCCTCGCAGGAAACGTAGTGGACCATAGCAAAAGCGGACAAGCGCGTCAATGTCAGGGAATAGGGCCTATTCGAGCGCGCACACAGCCAGGGCTAGCGTCGATCGATGCTCGCGGCCTTGCACCGCGTGGCGCTTCCTGTTTTGGGCAGGCCTGGGGTTGCCGGGCTCGTAGCCGGGTTGTCTATTGCGATGCAAGCCCCAAGGCGGCGCGTTGGTCATGGACGGGCGCTATGCTATAAGTAATGAGCTTCGCTAATCCGAGGAAATTGTGCCGTTTATAAATTTTCCCGCTCGGGAAATTAATTGCAAACTCGTCTATTACGGTCCCGGTCTCGGCGGGAAGACGGCGAATTTGCAATGGATTTACGAGCACACCGGAGCGAATCAAAAGGGAAAGATGGTCTCGCTGGCCACCGAGACCGACCGCACCCTTTTCTTCGATTTTCTGCCGCTCGATCTCGGATCAGTCCGCGGATTCCGCACGCGATTTCACCTCTACACTGTTCCCGGACAGGTTTTCTATGAAGCCAGCCGCCGCCTGATTCTGAAAGGCGCGGACGGCGTGGTTTTCGTCGCCGACTCCCAGGAAGAACGGCTCGACGCAAACCTCGAAACTCTCGACAACCTGCGTGAACACCTGAAGGATCACAATCTGGATTTCTCCACGATCCCCTACGTGCTGCAATTGAATAAGCGCGATCTGCCGAATATTCTGCCGGTGGAAGAATTACAGAAACACTTGCTGGTAAAGGGCGAGCCGACCACCGAAGGGGTGGCCGTCACCGGACAAGGAGTTTTCGATACGCTGAAAGAAGTCGCCAAACTGGTTCTTGCTGAATTGAAGAAAAACGCGTAACGCCGCGCAGGAAACTACCCGCCCGCAATTCAATCCGTTTCGATTATTTGTAAACGATTTTAAGCCCGCGCGATATTGCTGCGGAATGCGGCCACAGCTCTGGATTCTTCGTAGAAAGTCGGGATGGCATGAATCAAGCGCGTCAATTCCAGAACTTCTTTTACATGTCCGGAAGGGCTAAGCAGTTTTACTCCGCCGCCTTGACGGTCGAGGGTAACGAACGAACGCACCAGCGTGCTGATGCCGGAGCTATCCATCTGGGTAACGCCCGCCAGATTCAGCACAACCTCCGAGGCTCCCGCGTCCGAATATTTCCGCAGCGCCGCGACCAGCTCGTCGTTGCTGACGCCAATGACGATGCGGCCCACCAAATCGAGAATGGTGACCACACCGGATTTACGTTCGACGATTTGCAAGCCCATGGCTAGCCCTCCTGACTTCGCGCCGGTGCAAACAAGGCTGGCACAGACGAGGCCCACGCGCGCGCGAGTACCCCCACCTGCGCGTCCGAGTCCGGGCATTATAACCCTTTCGTTCAAGACTGGAACACCTTCGATGGGTTTGATGGCCCGGATTGCGCAAACGTAACTCTGGGTCGAAAGAGCGGGAAATGCTGCGTCTCGAGAATTAAAACGGGAGGCGGAAATCTAGCGATGACCACCTCCCGGGGTGGGTGGAGGTTAACCGGAACGTCGTTATAGCGGCTTGCGTGAGCCTGGACGCACCGGCAATCCGGCGTTTCCACCGGAATCCACAGTTGAGGATGGATACCATGCGGAAAGAAAGAGTGCAACTGCAAACCGGCGTTTTTGTGGGCAAATCCGCCCGCAAGAAGATGCGTTTCAAAACGCAGCAGTCCCATGCCAGCTAGACTCGACGAGCATTGATCGAGCTGTGATCCAGCGCTTCCCGAACCCGACGGGCGAGTTCCCTTGGAACGTACGGTTTCTGCAGGATCGATAATCCCTTGCGCTGCGCTTCCTGCAGCAATTCGATTTCCGGGCTGTAGCCCGTGGCGAAGATAACCGGTACATCCGGTTTCAGATCGCAAATTCGTGCGTAAGCTTTGGGGCCGTTGATCTTGGGCATGACCACGTCCAAAAGCAGCAATTCAATTTCGTCGCTACGGCTTTCAAATTCCCGCACGGCTTCGTCGCCATCGCGCGCGGTGATCACCGAATAGCCCAGCCCTTCGAGCGTCTCCCGTGCCAATTCGCGAAGGCCGTCGTGATCCTCCGCGACCAGAATCAATTCGGAGCCCCCGCGCACCGGTTGATCATCGCCGACCGGAGCATGCGTCGCGATAGTGGCGGCGGTAATCGGCAAGTAGACCCGGAAGGTGGTCCCACTGCCCAGTTCGCTATAGACCTGCAGGAAGCCGCCATGCTGGCGCACGATTCCGTAAACCGTAGCGAGGCCCAAACCGGTACCCTTGGAGAAGTCCTTGGTGGTAAAAAAGGGCTCGAAGATGCGATCGAGAGTTGCGGCGTCCATGCCCGTGCCGGAATCGGTGACCGCCAGCATCGCGTACCCGCCCGGCTTGGCGTGGGCCTGCGCCGCCAGGGACGCTGCGTCGAAAGTCCTCTCGCCGGTTTCGATCACCAGCTGCCCGCCCTCCGGCATCGCATCGCGCGCGTTGATGCACAGATTCATGACCACCTGTTCGATTTGAGTCGGATCGGCGCGAACCAGCGCCAGGCCCATGGTCAGCGCCTTCTTAATCTCGATGTTGCTGCCGATCACGCTTTCCAGCAGCCCCAGTGTTTCAGTCACGCTTTGATTCAGGTCGATGTCGCGCGGTTCCAGAATCTGCCGGCGGGCGAAGGCCAGCAACTGCCGCGTGAGCGCCGCCGCTCGAATGGCCTGGTGGCGCACTTTATCAAAATGACGGTGCAGCCGGGTGTCCGCTCCGGTTTCATCCATGCCCAATTCGGCCCAGCCGAGAATTGCGCCAATCATATTGTTGAAGTCGTGGGCGATGCCACCGGCCAATTGCCCGATCGCTTCAAATTTTTGGGCCTGGCGCAGTTGCTTTTCCAGCGCCAGACGCTCGGTCAGTTCCTCCACAATGATCTCGAGGCAAGTCGTATTGCGACGAGGATCCCGGGCGCGCCGTCCGATCAGCCGCACGGTGATTTCTTTTGCGTCGCGCCGCTTCCAGGCCACCGTCAAATCGGCACGTTCCGCACCGCCTGCTTCGCCCAGAACGCGTTTCCGGAAGACCGCATCGGAAAAGAGATTCCGGGAATCGCTGCTGCCCAGCAACGACTCCACCGAATCGTAGCCTAGCATGCGCACCAGCGCCGGATTGGTGTCGAGCAGGTCGCCTGCGGGCGAAACCCAGCAAATCCCGTACATTGCATTGTTCACCAGCTCCCGATAGCGCGCTTCGCTCTCACGTACCGCTTCTTCGGAGCGCTTGCGCTCGGTAATGTCCAGCATGCTGGCTCGAATCATCTTGCGGTTCGACGCATCCAGCCGGACCAGGTGCACTTCGCAGGGGATGTGGGCCCCGGCGGAGTGGCGGTGAATCCATTCGAAGCCTGCCGGTTCGTTGCTTGCGGCGCAATCGGCCCATATCTGCGCCGCCACGATGGAGCGCCGCCCGTCCGGCTGAAACGGCGGACTCAATTCGCCCGGCCCGCACCGCATCAGAGCCTCGCGCTTCATGCCGAAAAGCCGCAAAGCGTTGTTATTGCAATCGACAAAGCATCCGCTATCCAGGTCCAGCACCACAATCGCCTCCGGAGCGCTTTCCACCAGGCTGCGATAGCGCGCCTCACTCTGGCGAACTTCTTCTGCCGCCACTCGCTGCGATTGGCGCAGCGTGCGTTCCTCATACGCGCGGATGATGGCCATCGGCAGCCGCGCCAGCTGGTGCTTCAACACATAGTCCGTGATGCCCAGCTTCATGCATTCGACGGCCTTCAAGTCACCCAGCGTGCCAGTCACCAGGATCAGCGGAATATCGGCATTCAGTTTTATGATTTCGGTCAGCGCGTCGATCCCGGTCCAATCGACCATCCGGAAATCCGATAGGACGACATCAATGGCCTGGGAATTCAAGACTTCCACAAAATCCGCGCGGGTTGAAACTGTTTTGATTTGCAGCTTCAGGTCGGATTTCTTAAGCTCGCGAAGCGTCAGCAGCAGATCTTCCGGGTTGTCCTCGGCTACCAGGATATTGAGGACGTCGGTGACCAGAGCAGGAGACGAGGGCTCGGCTGACGTGATTAGGGACCGCATTTAGGAAACCATGAAGGCGGCCGCGGGTGGTCGCTTGTTCACCACCAGCCAGTACAAGCCCAACTGGCGGACCACCTCTTGAAACTCCGCGAAGTTTACGGGCTTTTGAATGTAGCTGTTTACGCCCAACTGGTAGCTGGCCACCATATCCCGCTCCTCGTTGGAGGAGGTCAGCAGAATAATGGGAATGGCCCTGGTGGCGGCATTCCCTTTCAATTCCTTGAGCACCTGCAAACCGTCGACCTTCGGAAGCTTCAGGTCCAGAAGAATCAGGCGAGGGTTTCCGGCCCGCTTCTGTCCGCTGTACGCGCCTCGCGAAAATAAGAAATCAAGAGCTTCGGCCCCATCCTGAAGGTGCAGCACGTGATTCGCGACCTTGTGTTTCTTGAATGCATGCAGCGCGAGTTCGGCATCCGCCATGTTGTCTTCGACCAGTAAAATTTCGATTTCGCCTGAATCAGGCATGATCGCTCTCCACCGTTTCTACCGCGTTTGCGGAGTGGACTTGCGGGCCAAGCGTGAGATAGAAGGTTGCGCCGCGATCCAGCGCGGATTCGGCCCAGATTCGGCCGCCATGGCGGTGAATGATTCTTTGCACCGTCGCCAGGCCTATCCCGGTCCCCGCAAATTCTTCCTGTCGATGCAGCCTCTGGAACACTCCAAATAGCTTATCGGCATACTGCGGGTCGAAGCCCACTCCGTTATCGCGAACGAAGAGCGTGGTTTCGCCATTGGTCACCAGCGATCCCACCTCGATCAGCGCGGCGGGGCGGGACTGCGTAAACTTCGAAGCGTTCGACAGCAGATTGGTAAAAACTAATCTCATCAGTCCGGGGTCACAATTCAGGACGGGCAGACTCTCAATCCGCCATTCAATCTTCCGCTCCGTATCGTGGTGCAAGTCGTCCACGGACTGCTGGACCAGATCGCTCATGGTGACGTCCTGGCGGCTGAGCTCCTTTCGGCCAATACGAGCCAGGTTCAGCAGATCATCGATCAGGTGCCCCATGTGATTGGCGGCGGTGAGAATGCGGTCGAGGTAGCGATGGCCCTCCTGGGGCAGCTCGGTCACGTATTCCTCGTTCAGAATCCGCGCAAAACCATCAATGTGCCGGAGAGGAGTCCGCAGGTCGTGCGATACGGAGTAGCTGAAAGACTCGAGTTCATTATTGATCCTCAGCAGTTCCGCGGTGCGTTCGGTGACCCGCTCTTCCAGCGTTGCATTGAGCATGGAGATTTCATCTTGCCGATGACGAAGCTGCGAATTGACGGCAGCGACTTCGGATGTTCGCTCCGAAACACGGTGCTCCAGAAATTCATTGGCGTTGCGCAGGTCTCGCTCCAGATTGCGCCGCTCGGTGACGTCCCTTGTAATCTTGGCGAAACCAGTGAGTTTCCCGGCCTCGTCCCGCAGCGCGGTTATCACCACGTCCGCCCAGAATCGCGAACCATCCTTCCGCACCCGCCAGCCCTCCTGCTCGACGACCCCTTCCTGGGCCGCGTGCCTAAGCAAATCGGCCGGGGTGCCGTCAGCCACATCGGATGGTGAGTAGAAGCATGAAAAGTGCTTACCGACGATTTCGGCGGCGGTGTAACCCTTGATGCGCTCCACCCCCGGATTCCAGGTGGTGACCAGGCCTTGCGGATCAAGACTCACGATGGCGTAGTCCTTGATGCCCTCCACCAGCAAACGGAAGCGTCGTTCGGTTTCCTGGAGCTTCCGTTCGAATTTCTTGCGTTCGGTGACATCGCGAACGGTGCTGGAAATCAAGGTCCCGCCGGCGGTTTCGATCGGGCTCAGGCTGATCTCCACCGGAAATTCGGATCCGTCCTTGCGCCGGCCATGCAGATTTAGCCCCGCGCCCATCGAGCGAGGCTGGGGTGCGTGCGAATAGGTTTCCCGATGCGTGGCATGCTCGCCGTGGGCGCTGTGGGGCACCAGGATTTCAACTGGCATGCCGATCAGCTCTCCGCGAGAATAGCCGAATAGTTTTTCGGTCTGCGCATTGACAATCTGAATCAGCCCGCTGCGATTGACGATCACGATCCCGTCCGGCGCGGCTTCCAACAGGTTTTCGAACCGGCGCTCCTCCGCTTTCAGTTTGGTCAGGTCCCGGTTACTTTCCAGCACGCCGATGGGTTTACCATGCTCGTCGGTGCGCAAGGCCCAGCGGCTGGAAACGACTACCGTGCGGCCATCGCGGGTACGGTGTCGCAGTTCTCCTTCCCAATAACCGGTCTGCAGAATCGCGGCCTCGATCAAAGGCAATTCATGCGGAAATTGAGTGGCCAGCAAAGAGTGTGGGGTGTGCCCTTCAACTTCGGTCTTCGACCACCCGTACAGCCGCTCGGCCGCCGTATTCCAAAATACGATTTCGTTATTCAGATTGCGCACGAAAATCGCGTCGTGTATCAGTTCCAGCAATTCGGATCGTTCGCGAGAGGTCACCACTGCGGCGCGTAGCTCGTATTCCAGTTCACGGCGTCTCTGAATCTCCCGTTCGAGCGCCGCATTGGCTGCGCTCCAGTCAGCCACGCTGCGCAAACCAACAGCTTGCGGCAGCAAGCGGGTCAGCACCAAGGCGGTGGCCACCGAAGCAGCCGCGGTGATCGCCTTTAACCCGCCGGCCAGCCAGTAGTCCGCATGCCAAAGGTTCCAGACTTCCATCACGTGGGTCAGGCCACAGGCCACGATGAACGTTCCGAAAAGCACAAAAACAAATCCAAACGGCAAATCCCGGCGCTTCCGGACGAACCACAGCAACCCCACCGGAATGGTGAAGTACGCGATGGCAATCAGCGAATCGGAGATGACGTTGAGCCACACCAATCCCGGATTCCACATGTAGCAGTAGCCGTGGGGCATGAAATCGCCCGGGCCGAACAATTGACCCAAAAAGTCCACGCACGCTCCGAAGCAAGCAAACGTCTTAGCTCTGGTCCCAGAGAAACAGGTATAAGGAATTTATCGGAGATTTAGCGAAAGACTTCTGTGTGGATGCCCGGAGGAACGAGCTACTTAGGCGAGAGAATATTCGGCGAGGAAGAAAAAGATTTTTTAATGAGAATCGCGCGCCGGTGGATACGGGTTCCTTCTTTGGACCACGCCGGCCACAGCCGAATTTCGGCTATTGCCCAGCAGCAGCGGCGGGTTGCGGATGCGACGCGAAATACTGCCCCAGGCTGGCGGTCAGTTGCTGCATGCCGGCGTTTACATTCTTGTCCATCGCCAGGACGATGGAGGGCACGGTCTTGTCCGCAACCGGTTCATCGTGCGTGTACAACTGGCTCCAGACGATCGTGCGCGTGGCCGGATCGTACAGTTCCAGTTGCAGCGAAAAACGCGCCAGCAGCGCCGGCTGATCCACGCCATACATTTGCAGCAGGTGGCCCCGCAAAATGTAGTTGCCACGCACGCTGGCCGCCACGCGCGACACGGCGGAATACTGGCCGCTATTACGCAGAGTGGTGATCAGCGCGTCCCGCACCATGTCCGCAGGATTCTCCGCCCAACGGTCGTATTCGTAGGTCCCCAGTTGGACTTGGCCGGAACCGTAAACCAGCCGGTCGTCTTGGTAGAGGTGCGAGGCGGTGAATCGGCCAACCAGCAGGCTGACCGGAAATGGAGTGGCGGAAGCCGCGACCGGCGTCGGGGGGACATCGATGACGTAATATTTGACCGGGCGGGGTGCGCCGCAGGCGGCGACAAAACTCGCGACCACGGTAAGAATTGCAATGAATGGCAGACGCCTGGTCACTCTTCGCTCCTTCTCGCTAATCCGCGCGATACCACCAAACTTTTGCTGGGCCACGTCCGCCTACTTCGGCAGCGCCGAACCCGGCTTGTGATTCTTCGGCGAAGAATCACGCAGCAAGGTGTACGGCCGCGTCTTGATCGTTTCGGTAAAGTCGTTCAGGTTTTCCGTCGTGTGCCGCAAGTTGTCGATAATTTCATCGATGTTCTCGGAATTGGCGTCCAGCGTCCCGTTCAGATTGTTGACCAGCACGTTGGCATTGGCCAAAGCCTTGCGCAATTCCACAATCGACTGGTGCAGGTCGGCGCGATTCTCGGAGAGCATGCCGTCCAGCTTCTGCAGCGTGCTGTCGGCCTGCGTCGCGGTCTGCTGGAATTTATCGATCAGCGGACCAAGCTTCCCGGAAGCGTCGTTGACGTGAACCAGCGTTGAATGAATCAGCGGCTGATCCTCTTGCAACATGCCACGCAAATGCGCCAGGCTGGCCGAAATATTGTCGCGGTTCTTGTCGTTCAGCAGGTCGTTGACCCGCGCCAGAGTGACTTTCACCTCGGTCACGCGGTCGTTCAAGTTGCGGATCAGTTCGTTGGCCTGCGGCGTCAGCTCGTTGATGCGGTCGGCGATGTCCGAAAAACTCGTTGGTTCCTTCGAACGCAAAGTGGCGTCGCGCGGCGCTTTCGCCGCGGCCGACGTGCCGGCCAAAATCTCCAGGTAGTTTTCGCCCAGCGGGCTGGTGCTGGTAATGCCCACTACACTGTCGGTCTTCACCGGAATGTCAGGCTTGGCGGTGAAATCAATCTGCATCCGGGAAGGATCTTTTTCGTCAAAGTGAACTTTGCTGATGCGCCCGACCGGCGGTCCATTCAGGTAGCGGACTTCGGAGCCGGGCTCGAGGCCGCCGGCGTTCTTGAAGTAGGTGTGGTACGGCGTGTCAGCTTTATCGAGAGTGCCGGAAAGAAGAAAGGTCGTGACGATCAGTAACGCCGCAACCACGACCACAAATAAACCGACGACTGCCTGTTCCTTCTTGGAATCCATCCGTATCCTCGATGAATCCGCACGGTGACCCGCGCGGTTACCCCTCAGGTTCGGGGGAGTATATCACGTTCATTCTGCTTAACCAGAGCAGCCCGAAGTTGCTGCTCGTATCGATGGCCCAAGAAAAAAACGTGTCACGTATTACCGATGCCATTACTGGCGCAGCGGCGGAACGTCCCCGGTCAACATCTGCAAATAATCGATTTCACCGGTGAGCTCCGGTTCCGGCACCCGATCCAAGAATTGGCGAACCCGCGGCTGCTTGCTGTTCTGCAGATTCTGGGTGGTATCGTCGGCGACAATTACGCCCTTATCCAGCACGATCATGCGGTCGGCGATCAGGAAGGCGCTGGCCAATTCGTGAGTGACCACCACAATGGTGATGCGGAAAGCTTTTTTCAGCTTGAGAATCAATTCGTCGATGCCGGCGGCGATGATCGGGTCGAGACCTGCTGACGGCTCGTCGAAGAAGAGCACTTCCGGGTCCATGGCCAACGCCCGGGCGATCGCCGCGCGTTTTTTCATGCCGCCGCTCAGCTGCGCGGGCATGTAATTCTCAAACCCGGAAAGCCCCACTTGATCCAGCTTCAATCGCACCATGATTTCAATGGTGGAATCGTCCAGCGGCGTATGTTCCCGCAAAGGGAGCGCCACATTCTCGCCCACGGTCATCGAACCGAACAGCGCTCCGCCCTGAAACGACATACCCATTTTCTTGCGGAGTTCGTCGCGATCTTTCTCCGAAATCGACGCAAAATCTTTGCCTTGAATCCAAATCTCGCCTGAACTCGGTTTTTCTAAACCGACCAGCGTGCGCAGCAGCGTGCTCTTCCCCGATCCCGATCCGCCCAGGATCACCATGGTTTCCCCGGACGGCACTTCGAAGTTGATGCCGTGCAGGATTTCGCGTTCACCATATTTCACCCGCAGGTTCTTGACCGAGATGGCGGCGTTGCTGGAAGTCTTGGCGGGGGTCAACAGTGTTTTGGGCGGCGATGACATATTTTTAGTGGGCCGCCGTGATGTAGAAAAGAGTCGTGAAAACCAGATCGACCATGACCACCATGAAAATCGATTTCACCACGGCTTCCGTGGTCGAGCGCCCGACCTGTTCCGAACCGAGCCCGGTGGAAAATCCTTCCTGGCATCCTACGGCGGTTATCACCAATCCAAACATCATCGCTTTGATCAGGCCGGTCACGATGTCGCGCATGATGAGCGCGTCGAGCGTCGCTTGCAGATAAGTCATCCAGGTAAATCCGGCGGTCATCACCCCGAAAAGACCGCCGCCCAGCACGCCCATAAAATCCGCCCAGCAGGTCAGGCACGGCACCATCAGAATCATCGCCAGGAATTTGGGAGCCACCAGAAAGGGCACCGGTTCAAGCGCCATGGTCTCCATCGCGTCAATTTCTTCGTTCACCTTCATCGTGCCGATTTCCGCGGCGAAGGCCGAACCGGAACGCCCGATGACCACGATGGCGGTCATCAACGGGCCCAGTTCGCGCGTCACGGAAACAGCCACGGCGCTGGCCACCAGGTGCAGCGCTCCAAATTTTCGCAGTTCGTAAGCCGCGTTCAGCGCCAGGATGGTGCCGACGAAAAAGGAAATCAGCGAAGTGATTGGCAGCGCTTCCACACCAACCGACATGGCTTGATGCACGGCGCGGCCAATATGGAATTTCTTGCCTTGGAAGGGAGCGATGAAGACTGCGCGGGCGGCCCCACCGGTCAGGCGTGCCAGACCGCCGACGTAAGCCAAGCCGTCGATTGTGGCGGCGCCAATTGTTTCGGTGAACGGCATCTGAAAATCCGGACAGAGGGCCTCAAAAGTTCGCCCGCTTCATGCCGCCCGGAACTTTACCTCGCTGGGGCAACGTTGGTGCTGCCGCCGCGCAACGCATCGGCTTCGTTGTCGTACACTTCGAAAACTTTGATCAGGCGAGTCAATTCCAGCACTTCGCGCGCGGTCCTGCTCAAGCCGAACATGGCGAAAGTACTTTTCATATCTCGTGAAACTTTCAGGCCCTCGACCAGCGATGCCACTCCGGCGCTGTCGATATACCGGACCTTTTCCAGATTCACGATCACGCGCGGAGATTTTTTGTCTTTCAGCAAATCCAGCAGCACTTTGCGAACTTGAGGGGAATTATAAAGCGTGATATCCCCGACGACGTCCACAATTGTAGCGACTCCGGATTGGCGGGTTGAGATGTCCATGAGGCCGACCCCAATAGGGGGATAGAGAGTTTTGCCAGAGATTCCCCTCAGATGCAATCAATTTTAAGTTGTACGCCCCCGGAAAGCGAATGGACTCAGGGAAAGCAAAGCGAAACGCGGGTTCTGGTAAACCCTTGCGGTTGTGACGGAGCCAGTTTGAGGTTTGATGAGCGGCACAAGATTGGGTGAAGGGCTGTCAATGCTCAGCTTTGATGCATTTTGGCACAGCAACCGACCCGGGCGCCTGAGGATCAACAGATGAAGGTCATATTGTTTGGCGCGAGCGGCATGGAGGAAGGAAGAGACATTCAAAGCGCCGCGGGAACGAACACAGCGCCCTGATCGTAAAAACGCGCGACAAAATTTACTTGCGGCTGTCCATCGGCAGGTAGCCGCGCAGATCGCTGCCCAAATACACCTGCCGCGGACGCGAAATCTTCTGCTCCGGATCCAGCAGCATCTCTTGCCACTGCGCGATCCATCCCGAAGTCCGCGGAATCGCAAAGAGCACCGGGAACATGGTCACCGGAAAGCCCATGGACTGATAGATCAGTCCGGTATAGAAGTCCACGTTGGGATAAAGTTTTCGCTTCACGAAATATTCGTCTTCCAGCGCGATCCGCTCGCATTCCAGAGCGATCTCGATCAACGGGTTGATGCCCATCACGTCGAAAACTTCGTAAGCGATATTTTTTACGATGCGCGCCCGCGGATCGTAATTCTTGTAGACCCGGTGGCCGAAACCCATCAGCAGCTTTTCGCCGGCCTTCACACTTTTGATGTATGCCGGCACGTTTTGAATCGACCCAATTTCGAGCAGCATGCGCAGAACCGCTTCGTTCGCGCCACCATGCAGCGGTCCGTAGAGCGCAGCCGTCGCAGCGGCCGTGGCGCAGTACGGATCCACGTGCGAGCTGCCCACCAGACGCATCGCCGTCGACGAACAGTTTTGTTCGTGGTCCGCGTGCAGAATGAACAGAATATCCAAAGCGCGTTCCAGCGTCGGGTTCGGCCGATACTTCGCTTCAGTAGTCCGGAACAGCATGTTCAGAAAATTGCCGCTATAGGTCAGGTCGTTGTCGGGGTAAACAAACGGCATGCCCAGGCTGTGGCGATAGGCGAACGCCGCCAGCGTCGGCATTTTCCCGATCAGCCGGTAGGTCTGTTTGCGGCGCGATTCTGGATTGAAAATGTCTTTGGAATCCGGATAAAAAGCGGAAAGCGCGGCCACCGTCGAAATCATCATGCCCATCGGGTGCGCGTCGTAATGAAAACCGTCGATGAATTTTTTGATGCTCTCGTGAATAAAAGTGTGGTGCGTGATGTGGTAGGTCCAGTCCGCCAGCTGAGCCTTGGTCGGCAGCTCCCCGTGCAGTAAAAGGTAGGCGGTTTCGGTGTAGGTGCTCTTCTCCGCCAACTCTTCGATCGAATATCCGCGGTAACGCAGAATCCCTTTGTCGCCGTCGATGAAGCTGATCTTGCTCTGGCACGAAGCGGTGTTGGTGAACGCCGGGTCGTAGGTCATCAAACCAAAATCGTCGGTCTTCACCTTCAGCGGACGCAGGTCGATCGCCCGAATCGTGTCGTGCTTCACCGGAATTTCGATTTTCTGCCCGGTACGATTGTCGGTAATCGAGAGGGTGTCACGCGTCGTCGCCGTCGCGGAGTCCGGAGTCGCTACTGAATCTGTCTTTGTGGGATTCATGCGGGATACCTTTCGGGCGAGCTAGAACTCGCCGCAGTTCGCCTACATTCTGAATGTACACCAAATAACCGGAATGGAGTAAATGGTTTGCTGCAAACAGCAACAGTTGCTCGCGAATGTCCATACGGATGCGTACGGCACTCGTAGTTAGTCTCCGTACGGGTCCGGCTTGGAGCCGCTTAGCAGCACAATACGGCAACGTATCGGTTCGCACTATATCTCTTATCCTATTGCATTTATTGGGCATAGCTTGCATCCTTCTTGTTCATCCGCCAGATCGTGAAATTCAAGATCACGGCAAACGAAACCCACGCCCAATATGGCACAAGTAGCCAACCGGCCAAGGGCGCGATCCGCCAGAACTGAATCACCGTCGCCAGAATCGCCAGCCACAAGCAGACAATCTCGATCACCGCCAACCCAGGACGCCGCAGCCCAAAAAAAATCGCGGACCAAGCCATATTCAGTGCGAGTTGAATACCAAACAAGCAGAGCGCAGGTAGGACGAATAGCGCCTCGTGCCGGTTCCAAACAATCCACGCCGCGAACGCCATCAACGTAAAAATCACGGTCCACGCCGGAGCAAACGCCCAGTTCGGCGGTCGCCACGAGGGCTTGGCCAAGTGCGTGTACCAATCCTTGATCGCCGGCCGCGTCACCGCCGAACCGACCCAAGCGGCGGCGTAGCAAACTCCGAGCGAAACAATCAACGACAGCCAGTGATTCGAAGCGATCATGCGCGGTTCACAAGAAGCTACTCACTTGAAGTTGCTCTCACTTCGAGAGGTCGGAGATCAGCGCCTCAGCCGCGCGTCGTCCGGAAACCATCGCGCCGTTGATCGAAGCGTTGTCGCGATGATCGCCGCAAACATATACTCCCGGCCGAATTCTCACTGGCCGCTGCGGCGGCTCGAGCGCCCCCGGCGGTTGCGCCGGCTGCGCGTGCGGAATCCGGTAGCTGCGCAGAAACTTCCAGGAGCGCACCACCGGCCCGAACCAGCCTTTCAGATCTGCAATGATAAACCCGCCGAGCTGATCGTCGGTCAGCGGAAAATCACCCACCACCGAAACCGAAACCAAATGCTTGCCGGCCGGGGCGTACCCCGGAGCCACCGCGTTCATCACGCAAAGATTATTCACCGTTCCGCCGCGCGTGCCGGCCAGAATCAAAATCGGCTCCGCCACCGGAGGCTCATCAGCCGCGTAGTAAAAGCAACTCACGGCGCGCGAGCCGGCCAGCGGAATCTCTCCCAGCAACTTAGCCGCGGCCGGGCCTTCGGTCGCGACCACCACCGCGCGCGGGGTGATTTTCTCGTTCTCCCCCACCGTCAGAGTATTGCTGAGCAGCGAATCCACGTGCGCGCCCAGACGAATCGAATCCGCCGGCAGTTTCGCCGCGAGCTGCGCAGGAATTTCTCCCATCCCGCGCGCCGGCACCACGACGTTGGAATTGGACATCACGCTGAAAACAAACTCAAACATGCGGCTCGAAGCGTGCAGATCGCGATCCAGCATGATCCCGCCAAAAAACGGCTCGAAGAAATGCTGAATCATCGCCGGCGAAAATCCCGCGGACTTTAACTCCGCCATCGTCGATTTCTCGGGCCGCGCAAAAATTTTCTCGATCGAGCTGCCCTTCAGGCTGTTGCGCAGCCGCGCCAAACGCAGCTTGTCGATGAACGAGCCCACCGGCGAATCGTACGCCGCGCGCCATTCACCCGTTTTACGCCACGGATCGATGAACCGATTCAAGCGCCCGGCAAACCAGATCAAAGCTCCGGGATCGAACGCCTTCAAATCGAGCGCGCCATAATCCAGAACCTGTCGCGCCTCAGGATAGCCTTCCAGTAGAACCTGAAAACCGCGGTCGAGCAGAAAGCCATCGACCTGATCGGTACGGACGCGCCCGCCGATACCGTCCGAAGCTTCCAGAATTTGAAACGAAATTCCTTTTTCCTGCAGCTTGCGCGCGCAACACAGCCCCGCCAGGCCCGCGCCGATAATCACTACGTCAGGATTCGCGCTCATTCGTCGGCTTAAATTCCTCTCGAAGGTCCAACCGGTTGGTTTCTAACCGTGTGATTCTAGCCGTTCACCGGCGTTTTGGGGCGCGAAATGTCGAAATCAACCGCATGCCGGGCCGCCATCGCTTCCTTGGTGATCCGGTGACGATATTGGAAGAGCCGGCGCAGTTTTCGCCGGACGAACCAGTTTCCGAAAATCGCTCCGGCCGAGCCCAGCGGCAAAATATATTCGACACGGTCTTCGAGGACGCTGCGGCCATCTTCGCTCGGCCGGAAGAAATGGGTGTGCCGCCAAAAACGGAATGGCCCCGAAATTTGCACGTCGCGAAATTGTCGGCCGTCAATGTAATCGCGGTGTTCCAGCACCCAGCGCAATTTGAACGGCCCAATTCCGACGCGCAGTACCGCCCGCGCTCGGTCTCGAATACTCGCCGGCCGTTGCTCCATCTCGACCGGTTCCCACGGAGGCGTCAGGCGCTCCAGCGCGCCGGGCTCTTCGTGCCAGCGAAAAACATCTTCCGCCGGAGCGTCAATCGTCGACGTCGCCGTAAAGACTTGTTTGCTCGCCATATTTCTTCAGGAAATTCTTCACGTGGAGTTTGCGCGCGGTGTTGTCCGAACTCATGTAGCGAATATTGCCGAAAATCGGCCGCTCCGGCCCCCACGGCCGGTCGTAGCGGCCCAGGCACCAGAAAATTCCGCTGTAGGAATTCGGATTGCGCCCGTCGACCGCATAGCGATTGTTCAGTTCGATCAGATATTCCAGGGCCTGCTCCGGAGTCTCCGACCACTCCAGCACTTTCTTGCCCCACAGCATGCGCAGGTAATTGTGCATTCGCCCGTCGCGGGTCAGTTGCCGCTGCGCCGCATTCCACAAAGGATCGTAAGTCCGCGCCGCGGCCAGAACCTTCAAGGAATACATGTGCTGCCGTTCATCCCGCGCATGTTTACCCAAAGTCTTCCGCGCCCATTCCGGAAGCGATTCATATCTGTCGTAATCCGTGCTATGACTCGAGAAATTAAAGCCCACCTCGCGCCAGGTGATCATTTGATCTAGAAATTGCTCCACCGGCACCCGCACGCCCCACCATCCGGAACGGCTGCCATCGGTGCGATGCGCGAGTTTCGCCGCGGACCATTTCTCGCCGGACATCAGCTCCTGAAACATTTGATGCGAGGAGATATGCCCAAAATGAAGATACGGCGAGAGCCCACTGGTCGCGTCCTCTTCCGGCTCGTTGCGATGCTCCGGATACTCCGAAAGTTTTTTCACCACGAATTGTCGCCAGGCAGCAACGGCGGCGGTCTCTCCGCCTCCAAAAGCGTCCGCTCCCGCAGCCGGAACGATTCTATGGTTGATCGGCAGTTCGCTCACCGAGGCCGGATCGGCTAGCCACGCCGTCGAAGCCGCCGGCCATTTCGCCGTAATCGCTTTGGGCAGCGGCTTCGCCCCAGGCAGACGGAGACGCGTCAGCGGATCGGCCTGCGGAGCTTCATCCAAATGTGCCGGAAGATTTTTCTGCAGAAACCGCCGGAACGAATACGCGGTCGTAAACACCTGCTCCGCCGCACGCAAGGGAAATAATCCATTCGAATCGATTTTTTCCAGGCGCACGCGCAGTTGCCCGGCCGCACTCCGAATCATGTGCGGGAGAAAAAAACACGGAAAGTCGTCAGTAATAACTACACACGCACGCGCGGCCAGCGCCGCCAGCAAGCCTTTCCCTTCTCCAACAGCACGCTCGACATACGGGTAATACGTGACCCCGGCTTTATCCAGCGCGCGCGCCTTTTCCGCCATCCCATCCAGAACGAATCGATGCATTCGATCGCTGGCCCAGGGATAGTCGCAACGCAGCGCTTCCAGAATCACCAGCGGCTTTTTCAGCTCGGCGGCATATTCGATGGCGCGGTCCAGCGCGAAATTCCAGTGGAGGCGGCGAAACGCAATCATCCAGTACAAAACGAAATCGCCGTCAGGATGGACTGGTGCGGTGTTGCAGGCAGAAATGCGAACGTCGGGAATTTTGGCCACGAGGAGAGTCGCCCGCGCTGCGCAGGGCCGATTCGCCAATCATCCGCCGCAGCCATCAGCAACGCAATCGAAATGCCCGGTTTCTAGATTTTTGAAATGTTCGAATGCGCTGGAGCGTCCGAGCCCCAGCATGAGCTGGCGCACCTTTATTGCGATCTCAGTTTCGCGGCGGTTTCCGGCGCCACCGGATCCACCGTCGGCGCCACGTGCGTCAGCAAATCCTGGTGCGACGCCAGCTCGCACCGGTTCCGTCCGTTGGATTTTGCGCGATACAGCGCATCATCCGCCAATCGCAACATTTCCTGTGGCTCCAGCATCTGCGCCGGCGTGCTGGAGGCGATGCCGAAGCTCGCCGTAACCGTGATCTTGGCCTCTCCCGTGGCAACCGGAGTTCCTTCAATTCCCTTGCGAATTCTTTCGGCCAGGCCCAATGCTCCCATGGCGTCGGAGTGAGGCACCACGATCAGAAATTCCTCGCCACCGTAACGCCCCACCGCGTCGTAGGGGCGAATCAGGGTGGTCATGCAGCGCGCCACTTCCTGCAGCACTGCGTCTCCGGCTAAGTGGCCGTAGGTATCGTTGACGTACTTGAAATGATCCACATCGGCGAGCACGATGGCGAACGCACTTCCGCCGCGGTCCTGTCGCGAACGCTCGCGGCGCACCGTGTCCATGATCACCCCGCGGTTGCTGATGCCGGTCAAATTGTCGTGCGTGGCTCGGAATAGAAGTTCTTCGCCGGCAGCGATCAACTTGTCCTGCAGATCCAATATCCGCTGGCCCACTTGCAGGCGGGCGCGAAGCTCCTGGGAATCAAACGGCTTGGTCAGGTAGTCGTCGGCGCCGGATTCGAGGCCCTGCAGCAAATCTTCTTTTTGCGTGCGCGCGGTCAAAAGCATCACGTAAACGTAGGGACGCTCCTTAAACTCCCGAAGCTTCTGGCAAACTTGCACGCCCTCCATTCCCGGCATCATCCAATCCAGCAGGGCCAGCCGCGGCGCGTCCATACGCTCCAGCAATTGCAGCGCTTCGACCCCGGTGGTCGCCAGCACTACTTCAAAACCCCATTTGACCAGGAATACTTCGAGCAGGCGGCGCGAGACCGGATCGTCCTCGGCAACGAGAATTCTTTTCTTGAATCCGTCTGGTGCAATCATTGGATTTCCCTCATTGAAGGTGGACGCGCGTAGCCAGCGCCGTTTCGTGCAGCGCCAGCCCGAAGTGTGCCGTGAAGTGAAACGTGCTGCCTTGGTCCGGACTGCTCTCGACCCAGATCTTGCCGTTCATCAAGGCCACCAGCCGGCTGGCTATGGCCAAGCCCAGCCCGGTGCCGCCGTACTTGCGGGTGGCCGAACTGTCCGCCTGGGTGAAGGCTTCGAAAATAATCGCCTGCTTTTCCCGCGGAATACCGATGCCGGTATCTTGAATCTTGAAATGCAGCAGCAAACCCTGTGGCGTTTCGCTTTCCACGCTGGCCTCCAGGCGCACGCTACCGGCTTCGGTGAACTTGATGGCGTTGCCCATCAAGTTGATCAGGATTTGGCGCAATCGCAGCGAGTCGCCTACTAAATCCTGCGGAACTTTGCGGTCCAGCGACCAGGAAACCTGAACGCCTTTCTGGTTTCCGCGAAATTGCATCACCTTCACAATTTCCCCGACGTCCACCGCGAAGTTGAATTCCGCCGGTGACAATTCCATTCTGCCCGCGTCCACTTTCGAGAAATCGAGAATGTCATTCAGCAGACCCAGCAGCGCATCGGCCGAGGCTTTCACCATTTCCAGATATTCGCGCTGCTCGGCCGTAACTTCGGTATCCAGAACCAATCCGGTCATCCCCAGAATGCCGTTCATCGGTGTGCGAAACTCGTGGCTGACGTTGGCCAGAAATTCACTTTTCGCTTCGCTGGCCGCTTCGGCCGCTTCCTTGGCCGCACGCAGGGTGTTTTCGTGTTCTTTGCGGTTGGTAATGTCGCGCGAAGTCATGCAGACGGTGTGGCAGGAACCGTCCGTCGAATAAATCGGACTGACCCGCGCCAGAAACCAGCGCTTTTCGCCGGCCACCGAGATCGCGTACTCAATGCTCTCGCCCCGGCCCGAAGCGATCACCCGGCCAAAAGCCTCTGAGAATTGCTGGGCGTGGTCGCGGCCCAGCAGTTCCCCAATGCGGTGCCCAATCAAGGTCTTTTTGGGCCGGGCCAGTACCGATTCATCCGTGGTCCAAACGTTTTGGAAAGTGCCCGCTTGATCGAACTCGAAGATCACCTCGTCGATCGCGTCCACGATCGCCTCCAGCCGCGCCTGGCTTTGCCGCAGCCCGTCTTCGATCGCATGCCGCTCGGTAATCAGCGTGCCCAGGCTCAGCCCTGTCAGCGAGACGATCAGCGTCAGGAATTGCAGCATGGCCAGATGATGCAAATCTTCCGGCCTGAACCACAGCATCACCATCGTGCCCACATTCAAAAACAGGATTCCCGAAGTCGCCCCGCGCATGCCCTGGCGCACCGCGATCCAAATGATCGGCAGGAAGAACAGGTAGAAGAGATCGTAGCTTTCGCCAATGCGGGCGGCGAACACGATCCACAGCGCGACGGCGATGGTGAGAATTTGCACCAGGAATTCAAGCACTCCGAAAGGCCGCGCCTCTCCCGTCTTCGCCGGGGTCACCACAGCGTCGGCCGGGCCGGGCATCCGGTATCGATAGGCCCTTTCCCGGAACCACGGAATCACATAAACCAGAATGAACGGCGTGAAGGAGGTCAGTCCGATGGAATCGCCAACCGCCCAGTTCAATACCATTTTTGGATAGTCGGAAAGCATCGACGGCTGGTTCCAGGTCAGAGCCAGCGCGCCAAGCGCGGCGACACAAAAGGAAGTCGTAATCGTGATCGACAAAAAACGGAACACGTCGCCAACCGACTGAAAGGAAAAATCTCGCGGCATAATGCGCCGCAAAATAAAAGCGCCGCCGGCGTATCCCATGGTAATCGCCAAATTCGAAGCCCAAAAACCCGGCGTCGCCGGCGACATGTGGTAGTTCACGAACGACGAAATGCAGTTCGCCAGCAGCACCACTGGCGCATAAGCGAATCCCAGACCGACAAACACCGCAACTTCCAGCCCCGCCGGTGGATACCAGGCGCTCACGCCCGTCCACATCTGGAAAGCGACGGTCACCCGGTCCAGCGCGAAATGCAAAACCAAAAAGACCACGCCGGCGCCGACTCGCCAGGGGTTGCGTGAGCTCAGCCAAAGACCAAACTTCGACGGCCAGGGTCGGCCGTGGGCTGAACGAAGTTCCGTCTCGGCTGGCGCGGTCATGGGATTGGGGTCGAAAGTTGCTCCGGCACTCGCAAATGTAAGCATGTACGGCACGCCGCGGTTACCACGCACTCCTGTCGCGGCCGATCCATCCGTTAACGAATGGGTCGCAGCGGCAATGTTTCAGCAATTGAGAATTCTCTGGGTTGATGCGCTGATTGGCCGCTGGAACTGGCGGCAGCGCCTTCCGCGTGGCGCGAAGTCGTCCGGGCCGCCATCGGAATCAGCGCCCCTTCCGCTTCCTTCAGGAAATTCAAGCTGGTCTCCCCCGCGTGCCGGTCGATCGAAATCACATCCCCCAACGAAACCTGCTCGGTCGACAACAAACTCGCCAACGGATAAACCACATGCCGCTCGATCGCCCGTTTCAAGTGTCGCGCCCCATATTTCAGGTCCGTTCCTTCCTGTAGCAGAAATTCTCGCGCCGGCTGGCGTCACTCGAAACAAAAATCTGCCTTTCGCCGTTTCCAGCACGCGCTGCTGCACCATCCCCAGCTCAATATCCAGAATTTGGTCGAGCTGCGCGGACCGCAAAGGATGAAACACCACCGTCTTGTCGATCCGGTTCATGAACTCCGGCGCGAACTTCCGCTTCGCTGCTTCCGCCGCCGTGTTTTTCACCTTCTCGTCCAGACCTTCTTTGTTTTCCGCGCGTACCTGCGGCGCAAATCCCAATCCGCCATTCATCAATTCCGTAATCTCCACGCCGCCCAAATTCGACGTCATGAAAATCATGGTCTGCGACAGATCCACGCGTCGGTTGTCGCCAAGCGTCAAAGTAGCCTTGTCCAAAATCCCCAAAAGCAACTGCCACAATGCGTCGCTGGCCTTTTCAATTTCATCAAACAGCAAAAAGGAAATCTTCAGCTTCTCGGTGTGATATTGCGCCAGCGCTTCCTGCGTAATCAGCGGATGCGTTTCGCGGTGCCCCAAATATCCCGGAGGCGATCCAATCAATTTCGCAATCTCATGCGAGTGCTGGAACTCGGCGCAATCCACCTTAATCACCGCCCGCGGATCGCCGAACAGCACTTCGGCCGTAGCTTCCACCACGCGCGTCTTCCCCGCGCCGGTCGGCCCCAAAAACAGTAAATTCCCCACCGGACGCCCCGGCGAATTCAACCCCGCGCGGAACACCTGATACAGGTCCACCACCGCCTGCACCGCTTCGTCCTGCCCCACGATCTTGCGTCGCAGCCCTGCTTCAAAATCCCGCGACTCCACGCTGCGCTGGCTCGGATTGAGTTGACGGCCCGTCGAAGCACTCATAAGGTCCCCCCACGGGACGTTTTTTTACCACCCAACTGACATATCGACCAACGACGCAAAAACAGCAGAATAGGGGCCAATCGGCGTTAACCGAAACTAATACAAAACGCTTCGAATCAATGGCCTACAGGGGCATGAATCTCACGAGGGAAAACCAAATCGGAACTCGCGTTGCAACCGGGACGCAGAGTGCCAATCTGACACGGTTGTGCCCCGCTGTGTTCGGTTGTGAATGCTCTGTTAAAAATCTCGCTACCACCCCCCTTCGTCTTGCTTCCCGCTGCCCGTTCTCGTATCTTGCTCAACGACACCACGCCAAGCCCTATTTCAAAGGTGCAATGAAACGCGTTCTCGTTATTGAAGACGACAAAGATATCGTCGAGTTGGTTCGCTACAACCTCGAAAAAGACGGCTATCAAGTGACCTCCAGCGCCGACGGCGCCACCGGCCTGGCCCAAATCCGCAAAGCTCCGCCGGATTTGTTGGTCCTGGATCTAATGTTGCCGAAACTTTCCGGCCTCGAAATCTGCAAAGAGGTCCGCAAGGACGTCGGCTTGAACCGCCTGCCGGTTTTGATTCTCACCGCCAAGGGCGAAGAAGCCGATCGCGTCGTCGGACTCGAATTGGGCGCCGACGATTACGTCACCAAACCGTTCAGCCCCCGTGAACTCACCGCGCGCGTGAAAGCGCTGCTGCGCCGCGCGGAGCCCGGCACGCCGTCCGAAAAGCCCATCGAAATCGGCACGTTGCGCATTGACCCCGCCGCCTACCGCGTGACCCGCGCGGCCCGCCCCGTCCCGATGAGCACGCTCGAATTTCGGTTACTTTATTTCCTGGCGGCGCGGCCCAATCGCGTTTTCACCCGCGATCAATTACTCGACGCCGTCTGGGGCACCGAACGTTTCGTCACGCCGCGCAGCGTCGATGTCTACGTCCGCCGGCTGCGCGAAAAAGTCGAAATCGATCCGCAGCGCCCCGTGCACATGAAAACCGTTCGCGGAGCAGGATATTTGTTCGAAACCCGTGCGAGCTAGGCTCTTCTGGAGATTGGGGCTCACTTATGTGGCCCTCTTAGTTGCCGTCCTCATCGCCGTCGATTTGTATTCATCGCGGGTCATCCGCAGCCAGGCCATCCGCGCCGCCTACTCCGAACTCACTTCTCTCCTCAACGTCGCGCAGACTCGTCCGCCGCAAGCCGGCAATCCCGAAGATCTGAAAACCTGGACCGCCTGGATGGCCAAGAGCGGCGCGCGCGTCACCGTCATCGCCAGCAACGGGCAAGTACTCGCGGATTCCGCCGCGGACGCCGCCGCCATGGAAAATCACGCGAATCGCCCCGAAGTGGTACAGGCCCTTGCCGAGGGTCAAGGCAAATCCGTGCATCTCAGTGTGACGCTCGGCCGCGAGTTGGTTTACGAAGCCGTGCGCTACCAGGAACCCGACGGCCAATCGATCATCATTCGCCTCGCTGTGCCGCTTTCAGAAATCGATCTATCAGTGAAGGAATTGCGCGGCCGCCTGCTGATCGCTTCCATCCTGATGCTGCTGATCGGCGGCATCGCCTCCCTCGCATTCACTCGCGTTTTTGCCACCCGCATCGGCCGCCTGAAAGATTTCTCCCAGCGCATCGCCGAAGGAAATTTCCAGCCGCTCTCCATCGAAGGTCCGCGCGACGAACTTTCCGAACTCATGGATTCGATGAATCAAACCGCCGCGCGCCTCGACCAGGAAATTCGCACGTTGAGCGGCGAGCGTAATCGTTCCAGCGCCATTCTGCGCAGCATGGTGGAGGGAGTCGCGGTCATCGACGCTCAGGAACGCCTGGTGTTTTACAACCGGGCGTTTTCCGAAATTTTCAACGTCCCGGTTTCTACTGCCGAAGGCCGGCCCTTGATCGAAGCCGTGCGCAACGCGGAATTGGTCGGCCTGATTCGCAAAGCGCTGCGCGGCGACGAAGGCCTGCAGAACGACATCTCCATGGGCATCGTGCAAATGCAAAACTTCTCGGTCACCGCTGCGCCGGTCATGGCGCTCGAAGCCGCCGGTAACGCGCCCGATGCCGACCGCGCCAAACCTTCCGGAGCCGTAGTCGTGCTGCACGACGTCACCGAACTCAGACGACTCGAGCGCGTGCGCCAGGATTTCGTCGCCAACGTCTCCCACGAATTCAAAACGCCACTCACCGCCATCCAGGGATTCGCCGAAACGCTTCTCAGCGGCGCGCTCGACGATCCCACCAGCAATCGCCGGTTCCTCGAAATTATCCGCACCCACGCGGTGCGCCTGGCGCGCCTCACCAACGATCTCTTGAAACTCGCGCGCATCGAAGCCGGAAAACTGGAAGTCGAGTTTTTCCCGGTGAACCTGATGGAACTGATCGAAGGCTGCGCCGAAACAACTTTGCTCAAAGCCAGCCGCAAACAAATCACGTTGGAGATCGAAGTGCCACCGGGCCTTCCCCCGGTTCAGGGTGACGCCGGCCTGCTGCGGGACGTCTTGCAGAACTTGCTGGATAACGCCATCCAGTACACGCCGGAAGGCGGTCACATCCGGGTGAGCGCCGCCCTGAACGGGCGCGAGGCAGTCGTGACCGTCACCGATACCGGCATCGGCATACCCACCGCTGACCAGGAGCGCATCTTCGAACGCTTCTATCGCGTCGACGCCGCACGCTCCCGCGAAGCCGGCGGCACCGGCCTGGGTCTTTCCATCGCGAAACATATTGTCGAAGCCCATGGCGGGCGCCTGTGGGTCGATAGCGTGATTGGCGAAGGCTCTAAATTCTCATTCTCCATACCGGTAGCGACCTAACGCACGCGCACCGCAAACACCCGCGAGTTGTCTTCTAACATTTATCTCCCATTGAACGCTTTGCAATCTGCCCCGCCGATCATGTAAGCGAAATCATTTTGTCTCGGCGGTTCTGATTCAGGGAGAGTGCCCATGCCTTCAGCTAAATCGAGCAGCGACGGCATTTTGCAAGGCGTGCTGGTGAATTATCTGGTTTCCCAAGCACGCACGGTCGAGGCCTCCGTCAACCGCGCCCTCTGGGCTTTGCTCGAACGCAACGAACGACTGGCCAGCGAAGTTTTCCTCACCGAGCCGCGCATCAACGAAATGGAAATCGTGATCGACGAACATGCCATCCGCATGTTGCGCCAGGGCAATCTGCTCGATTCCGATGTGCAGCTGATTGTCGCCACCCTGAAAATTAACAACGATTTGGAACGCATGGGCGACCTGGCCGTGAACCTCAGCGAGCGCGCCATCTCGCTCGCCGCCATGGGACCGGTGCAAACCCCGGCGGACTTGGAACCGATGACCACTGCGGTGCGCGCCATGGTTTCGAAGTGCCTGGGCTCGTTGATCTACAAAAACGTCGAACTCGCCACCCAAGTTCTGGAAAGTGACGACGTGGTGGACCAGTATCGCGACCGCGTCTTCGAAACTTTGCTCGCCGACATGTCCAAAGATCCCAGCCTCGCCGCGCCCAACCTGCATTACGTTCTGGCTTCGCGGCACCTCGAACGAATCGCCGATCACGCCACCAATATCGCGGAAGATATTCTGTTTTGGGTCCGGGGTCTCGAAGTTCGTCATGGACGCGCCCGCCAAATGGAGCGCCCGACGGAAAGCAAGGAAGCCGCCGCTGGAATGTAACGCGCTTTTCACACTTTTATCATCGTGCGCTCACGCGGCTCATTTAACCTCCCGTCATTGGCGCTCGCTTGCCACTCATAACCCGGTTTGGTCTGCGAACGTCGCCAGAGTCCTGCGCAATAACGGCTTGCGCCGGAAGAACGGCAATAAAAACCTACCTCCCATTGCGAGGCGCAGCTCGACCACACCCCCGGGGCTGCGCCTCCAGTCCCCCCAGCCACGCTTAATTCACTCCGAATTCGTGGCGATGTAACACAGCGGTAACAATAGAAACCAAAAATAGTGATAAGGAGAGTCTGAAAATCATGAACATGAAAAAGCTGCTGGTACTGGTGTCGCTCTTCCTGGGGCTGGCTGCGCTGGCCGCTGCCCAAGGACAAGTTTTTCTGAATGCCGCGGGCGCCACTTTCCCCTACCCTATCTACTCGAAGTGGTTTGACGTGTACCACCAGGCTCATCCGAACGTGCAGATCAATTATCAATCGATCGGTTCGGGCGGCGGTATTCGGCAGTTGCAAGCCGGAACGGTGGATTTCGGCGCTTCCGATGGCCCGATGAGCGACGAACAATTGGCCGGCTCTAAATTCAAGATTCTGCACTTCCCCACCGTTCTCGGCGCGGACGTTCCCAGCTACAACATTCCCGGAGTTTCCGGTGAACTGAATTTCACCCAGAAAGCCCTGGCCGGAATTTTCCTGGGCTCCATCACCAAATGGAACGACCCGGAGCTGACCAAAGCAAATCCCGGCGTCAACCTTCCGAACAACGAAATTATCGTCGTGCATCGCTCCGACGGCAGCGGCACCACCTACATCTGGACCGATTTCCTCTCGAAAGCCAGCGATGACTGGAAACAAAAAGTCGGCAAAGGCACCTCGATCAATTGGCCGGTCGGTTTGGGCGGCAAAGGCAACGAGGGAGTATCCGGGCTGGTGAAACAGACCCCCAATTCAATTGGCTATATCGAATTGGTGTACGCCGCTCAGGCCGGCATCACCTTCGGCAAAGTTCAGAACGCGGCCGGAAAATTCGTCAAGGCGGACCTAGCCAGCGTCACCGCTGCGGCCGCTGGAGCTGCCAAAGATATGCCGGCTGACTTCCGCGTCTCCATCACCAACGCGCCGGGTGCCACCGCGTATCCGATTTCGAGCTTCACCTGGCTTTTAATCCCGGCCCAGATTCAGGACCCCGCCAAGCGCGACGCCATCAAGGATTTCCTGAAGTGGATGCTGACGGAAGGCCAGAAATACAATGAAGGCCTGACTTACGCCCAGCTACCCAAGCCGGTCATCGAAAAAGAATTGAAGGCCATTTCACTGATTCAATAAACATGGCGGCAGCATCCACCACGATGACGCACGAGGTCCCGCCAAAATCGGGGCTTCGTGCGTTCATCGACCGGCTGAAGGGCGGCGATGAAATCGCCCACCTGATTACTCTGATCGCCGCAGCGGGAATTATTGTCATCACCAGCCTCCTGGTGCTGGAGCTGTGGCGCACCTCCCATCTCTCCCGCGCCAAATTCGGCTGGATGTTCTTCTGGACCAAAGTTTGGGATGCCAATTTTGATAATTTCGGCGCCGCGCCATTTATCTACGGCACGCTGGTCACTTCCGCGGTAGCTCTTGTGATCGCCGTGCCGCTGGGTCTAGCCAGCGCGATTTTTCTGTCGGAGCTGGCCCCGCGTCGCCTCAGCGACATTGTTTCGTTCCTCATCGATTTGCTCGCCGCCGTTCCCAGCGTGATCTACGGCCTCCTCGGAATTTTTATTGTGGTCCCGGTGATGCGCACGACCATCGGTCCCGCGTTGAAAAAAGTTTTTGGATTCACCCCGCTTTTCTCCGGGCCCAACTACGGCGTCGGATTTCTCACCGCCGGCATCGTCCTCGCCATCATGGTCGTGCCTTTCATCATTTCCGTCTCCCGCGAAGTTCTGCTCAGCGTCCCGCGCGAGCAGCGCGAAGCGGCCCTCGCCATGGGCGCTACCCGCTGGGAATCTACCTGGCAGGTCGTCGTCCCCTGGGCCCGCTCCGGCATTATGGGTTCCGTATTCCTGGCCTTGGCCCGCGCCTTGGGCGAAACCATGGCCGTCACCATGGTCATCGGCAATAACCCGCAAATCAGCGCCTCTCTATTCGCGCCGGGCTACACCATCGCCTCCGTCATCGCCAATGAATTCACTGAAGCCAGCGGCGACCTTTATCTCAGCGCGCTGATCGAACTGGGCCTGGTTTTGTTCCTGATGACTTTTATCCTCAACGGCCTGGCCCGGCTGCTGATCGTCGCCACCGAGCGCGGAGGCGGACGCCCCGCATGAGCAGCTCGCGCACCATGTGGCGCAAAACCGTGAACGCGGTAATGCTCACGCTCACCGGTGTAGCGGCCTTCGGCGTAGTCTGCGTCCTTTTTCTGATTCTGGGCTACCTGATCTTCAATGGCGGCCATTCGCTGAATCTGAATTTTTTCACTCAGCTGCCCAAGCCGGTCGGTGAAACCGGTGGCGGCATGGCTAACGCCATCGTCGGAAGTTTGAAACTCCTGTTGCTTGCCGCGCTGATGGGCCTGCCGATCGGTCTGCTCGCCGGAATTTATCTGGCGGAATTCGGCGGCAAAACTTTTTCGTTCGTGGTGCGCTACGTCACCGACCTGCTCAACGGCGTCCCCTCTATCGTCATCGGAATTTTTGCCTACGCGCTGGTGGTTCTGCCGGTGAAACATTTTTCCGCGCTGGCCGGTGGAGTGGCGCTCGGCATCATGGTGATTCCCATCACCGTGCGCAGCACCGAAGAATTTTTGCGCAGCGTACCCACCAGCATGCGCGAAGCAGCCATGGCTCTCGGCGCCAGCAAATGGAAAACCATCGCCACCGTAGTGCTCCCGGCGGCCAGCGGCGGTATCCTAACCGGTATGTTGCTGGCGCTGGCCCGCGTCGCCGGTGAAACAGCGCCCCTGCTCTTTACCGCTTTCGGCAATCGCTACTGGGGCCGGGGTTGGGGCCAGCCTATCGCGTCGCTGCCGGTGATGATTTACACCTACGCCATTTCGCCCTACGACGATTGGCATCGCCAAGCCTGGGCTGCCGGCCTGGTTTTGCTGGCGTTGGTGCTGGTATCGAATCTGGGCGCTCGATTTATCCTGGCGAAAAGCAAAGCCGTATAAAGTTGTAAAGGTGGACAGCGTGAGTGGAGCCCCTCAACCTGCAATGATAATCAAGCCGTTCCGGGATCCGGTGCCCATGGAAAAAACGATAATCCAACCAACCGAGCAGTCCATCCGACTGGACATCAGCGACCTGAATTTTTTCTACGGACCGAAGCAAGCCATCTTTGGGCTGAACCTGAAGATTCCGACGCACAAAGTCACTGCGTTAATCGGCCCCTCCGGCTGCGGCAAATCCACTTTCCTGCGAACGCTCAATCGCATGAACGAAACAATTCGCAACACTCGCGTGGAAGGCAAAGTTCTGCTGGACGGCCAGGAAATTCGCGAGATGGACGTCGTCGGCTTGCGCCGCCGCGTCGGCATGGTCTTTCAACGCCCCAATCCATTTCCCAAATCCATTTTCGAAAATGTCGCGTACGGATTGCGCATCAATGGATTCAAAGGCCGCCTCGACGATCTGGTCGAAAAAAGTCTGCGCCGCGCCGCGTTGTGGGAAGAAGTGAAGGATGTTCTGAAGCGGTCCGCTTTTGCGCTCTCCGGCGGACAGCAACAGCGCCTTTGTATCGCTCGCGCGCTGGCCGTCGATCCGGAAGTTTTGCTGCTGGACGAGCCTTGCTCCGCCCTCGATCCGGTAACCACCGCCAAGATCGAAGAGTTGATGTTTCAGCTAAAGGACAGCTGCACCATGGCCATCGTGACGCATAATATGCAACAAGCGGCGCGGGCCAGTGATTACACGGCCTTCATGCTGGACGGCAGGCTCATCGAACACAGCGTCACTTCGAAACTGTTCACGACGCCCACCGACCCCCGAACGGAAGCCTACATCACCGGCCGTTTCGGTTAGAGCGCGCAGCAGCGCAGCGTGCACCATATTGGTTTTGGTTTGCTAAATTGAGGAACGAAACATGGAAAGACATTTCGAACACGATCTGGATGAATTGAAACAACGCTTGCTCTGGATGGGCAGCCTGGCCGAACGCGCCGTGCATCAGGCCGTTCACGCCGTCCTCGACGCCGAAGAGCATCTCGCCGAAACCGTCCTGGCTGAAGAAGACGCCATCAACGAAATGCAGATCGAGATCGACGAGCGGGTTCAGCGCGTCCTGGCTCTCAATCAACCGATGGCCGCCGACCTGCGCCTGCTCCTCGCCGTCTCCCGCATTAACGGCGACCTCGAACGCATCGGCGACCAGGCCGTAAACATCGCGCAATCCGCGACGCGCATCCTGCGCCACCCGCAGGTCAAGCCTTATGTCGATCTGCCAAGAATGAGCGAACTCGCCGAAGCTATGGTCCGCGACAGCCTGAACGCCCTAGTGCGCGGCGACCAGGATCTCGCCCAAAGCGTTCTCCGCCGCGACGACCAAGTCGACAAGCTCCGCGATCAACTCTTCCGCGAACTCCTCACCTACATGATGGAAGATTCCGCCCAGGTCTTCGCCGCCTTCGAATTAATTTTGGTGGCGAAGAACCTCGAACGCATCGGCGACCACGCCACCAACATCGCCGAAGACGTAATCTACTTCGTAGCCGGCCGCGACGTCCGCCATCCAGCCCTGGACCGCCGCTAGGCCGAAAGTAGAGTGCGGCGGCTCTGCCGCCGCTTTTCCAAAACACCACGCCGCTACAAAATGATCCAGCGCGAAGCGCCACATAAATCTTTTCCGCGCGGCGCCGCAGGCGCGGCACAACTTGGCCCAACCCCTACGGCTGGGTAACCATGAAAAACAAACACGAGCGCCGTAGGTGCGACACACGGTGATCAACACACTTCGGACGAACCGACGGCGTTCGGGGCTATCGCATCAGACGCAACTTGATCAACAGGATTGGAACTTCAGGTCTACGAGAAAAATCTAAATCCGCGCCAGCGCCGTCCCTTCGTCGTCAGCCAAATCCAAAATCGTATCCAACCGCACCATCTTCAACAACATCATCACCCGCTTAGTCGGCGCAAAATAAGTCGCCTTTCCACCCGCCCGCTTCAACGTAGTAAATGCCCGCACTAAAGCCCCAATCCCAGAGCTATCCAGCTCCGTAACCCCAGCCAGATTCACCGCAATATGTGTCGAACCGCCTTCGATCAATTCCTGGATTTTATTCCGAAACGCCTCTTCCGCGTCACCCAGCTTCAGAGCGCCATCGAGGTCCAGGATGGTGGCGTGGCCTGCTTTGCGAATGCCGATGTTCACATGTCCCTCACTGCGGCACCAAAGCTAACCGAATTATGGCCGCCAATCAAGCGTTTGAAGCGGGGGAAATCCAGGTCGAGCCCGCCACGATGCGCGCCCCATCCATTTGATTTGGCCCAAGCTCGATGCTACTGTCCAGGCTTCCAATCAAAGGAGAATAAACATGGAAGGGGTTTTCCTCATCCTGCTGGCCATCATCGCTTTTCTCGCGCTGAGCATTTTCCTGGGTTCGTTCTTCACCGTGCAGACCGCGCAGGTAGCCATCGTTCAGCGCCTCGGAAAATTCGCGCGCATCGCCGGCCCCGGCCTGAATTGGAAGACGCCCTACCTCGAAACGGTAGTCCAGCGCATGAGCATGAAGGTCCAGCAATTCGAAGTGCAGGTCGAAACCAAAACGCAGGACAACGTCTTCGTGCAAATCCCCGTCTCGATCCAATACAAAGTAATCCCCGAAGGCGTTGAATCCGCTTTCTACAAACTCTCCGACCCGGTCAAGCAAATCGAATCCATGGTCTACAACGTCGTCCTCGGCCACGTCCCGAAAATGAAGCTGGACGACACCTTCCTCAATCAAGCCGACATCGCCAGCGACCTGCGCGACAACCTCGACGCCTCGATGAAGGAATACGGCTACTCCATCGTCAAAGTCCTGATTTCCGACATCGTCCCCGACCAAAAAGTAAAAGCCGCAATGAACGACATCAACGCCGCCCAGCGCGAACGCGAAGCCACCGTCTCTCGCGCCGAAACCAACAAGTTGCTGCTGGTCAAACAAGCTGAAGCCGAAGCAGAATCAAAACGCCTCCAGGGCGAGGGCATCGCCAACCAACGCAAAGCCATCATCGCCGGCCTAAAAGACTCCGTAGAAGATTTTGCCAAAACCGTCCCCGGCTCCACTCCCCAAGACGTAATGCAACTAGTCCTGATGACCCAATACTTCGACACCCTAAAAGAAGTCGCCGCCAACGACCACACCAACACCATCCTCATCCCGCACACGCCCAATACCCTGACCGACATCTTCAGCCAAATCCGTACAGCAATAATCACCGGCGCCGAAATGACCAAGCACACCGTCACCACACCCGGCGCACCAGCGGAAATACCCAAGTAGAGACCGACAATCGCCAACCTCGGCCGCACAGCTCGTCGTTGACATCATCTCTGCAATAGCGTAACTACCGGAGTCGGGCCGCGTACCAAACGCTTATGCGTCCCTTACCGCATTCGAGACTCGAACTCCGATTAACCGCAGACCACCGGGCCTTCTCAGGCTCATTGAATTTTCCAAAAACCCAAACCACAGCATCCGCAGTCTAAAGCCGTTGGAGGCAAATCATGAACATCGTCGTCATTGGCGGCACCGGACTCATCGGATCTCGCGTCGTCACCAAACTGCGCGAGCAGGGCCACGACGCAATCGCCGCATCTCCCAATTCAGGCGTCAACTCCATCACCGGCGAGGGCCTCGCCGAAGCAATGAAGGGCGCCTCCGTGGTCGTCGACGTTTCGAACTCCCCGGTCTGGGAAGATTCAGCAGTGCTGAAATTCTTCGAGACCTCCTCTCAAAACCTGCTCAAACAGGAAGCCGCCTCCGGCGTCGGCCATCACGTAGCGCTGTCCGTCGTAGGAACTGAGCGCATGCTCGAAAGCGGTTACTTCCGCGCAAAAATTGCCCAGGAAAATTTGATCCAGGCTTCGTCCATCCCCTATTCGATTGTCCGCGCCACCCAATTCTTTGAATTCGCCAAAGGCATCGCCGACACCTCCGCGACCGAAGGCAATAAAGTGAAACTGCCGCCAGTCCTCATCCAGCCCATGTCTGCTGACGATGTTGCCGCAGCCGTAGCCCAGGTCGCCATCGGCCAACCGGTCAAAGGCATACTTGAAATTGGCGGCCCGGAGAAATTCCGCCTCAATGAATTCGTGGCCAAAGGCCTGGCCGCAAGCAAAGATCCGCGCGAAGTCGTCGCCGACCCGCAATCTCGCTACTACGGCATCGTAGTCACGGAGTGCACGCTCGTTCCCGAAGACAACGCCAAGCTCGGAAAGACTCGATTCGATGATTGGCTGGCTCAACCCGGAACCCGAGCAGCCGCAGGCAGCCACTAACGAAATGCTACGAGGACCGTTCGAATCACGTCGCTTCAGGGCAGCAGGACTACTGCAGCTTGGCGTATTCTGCTTTGGCGGCGATGAAGACGGGAATGTCGGAGTCGGCGTCTTTCCAGAGGGCGAGGAAATCTTGGTAGGCGGCCTTGGCTTTGGCGCTGTCCCCCCGCATGGCGTAGGAGCGGGCGAGTTGCAGGCGCGCCAGGGCGCCCCACGGAAAGTTCAACACCGCTCCGCGGTGGTCGATGAATTTCTGAAATTCCGCCGCCGCGGATTTGCCATCGTCCAGCATCAGATAGGCCTGGCCCCGCACATAAACCGGGCATAGAAATATCGCAAGGTCGCTGGTGGACTGACCCAGCTCGATGTCGCCCACGTCTTTCAATAATTCGACGGCCTTATTGGGGTCTTTGCGTTCCAGGGCCACGGCCGCTCGAATCGTAGGCAACCAGTTGCGCTGCACCATGGTATCCAGCGGGTAGGCCTTATCGAGTTCAACGGCCAGCTTCTCGGCACCGGCCGTATCGCCGGCGCAAGCCAGGGCCAGTGCAGCGACCACCTTCACATCGTGAGTCGGGGCGAGCTTTAAGGCGCCATTGGCATCGGCGCGCGCCTGCTCGCGGTTTCCCGCACCCGCTTCGCGCAGCGCCGCTGCCGCCTGGTAGGAGGCCGCACTTTCTTTCGCGTCGTTGTGCCCCGCGAAATCCATCGCCCGACGCGTCAGCTCGCCGGCATTCTTCAGCTTGCCGTGCCAGGCTTCGGTGTCCGCCTGCGCGGCCAACATCAAATCCTCAGCACCGGGCTTGCCCACGGCTGCCGAGGCCAACTGGGCCATCTTCGCGGTGTCACCTTTCAGAAACTCCAACTGGTAGCGGGTATAAAGCAGGGTTTCACTTTCCAAATTTCGTTGCTCGGCCTGCTCGAACACCGCCTCCGCATCATCTAGACGATTGACGCTGATCAAAGAGTTGCCGAGGTTCGAATACGTAATGGCCACATCCGGTAGCAGGCGTATGGCTTCACGGTTTTCTATCAGACCCTTGTCGTAGTTTCCTAGCGCACTGTAAATGAATGCTAAATCTGTGTCCGACCCGCCGGCCTTCGAGTAGGTCTGCTTGTAGAGTTCGTAGGTTTGCGCTGCCTGCTCCAGTTGCCCGGTCGTCTCCAGATAGTAGAATCCCTCGATGCCGAACCGCTCACGGTCGCTCACCTTGTCCCGCAGGTCATAGGCTTTGCGTGCATACGCCGCCGCTCGATCGGGCTGGTTCAGGTTGGAGTAGCAAACCGCGAGGGCGAGATAAGCCCCAGCAAACTTCGGATCGAGTTCGATGGCCCGTTTGTAGAAGGGGATTGCCGCGGTGTCGCCCTTCGCTGCGGTGGTCTTCCGTCCCAAACTGTAAGCTTTCAGTGCCGCGAGCGAAGGAGTCGTCGCCTCCTCCACCGGTGTGGCGTACTTTTGCACGGAACTGATGGACTCTCCCAGTTTGCTTCGCAGGCTCACCGCCGCCGCGTCCAGCGCCTTGAGCACCGCTTCTTTCCCCGCGGCCTGCTCCTGCGCTGCCGCCAGAACATTGCCGGTTTCGCAATTCGTGGCATTCAACCCGATCACATACTGGCTGCCCAACGCGGCGATCGATCCGGTCAGCATGGCTTCGCTGTTGGTGCGCTGGCAAACTTCGCGCGCTACTTCGGCCGTCAAGCGGTCGCCGGCCGCACGTCCCATCATCTTCAAAGTCTGATTCACGGTGTTCTCGGAAACCAATTCCAGAAACGGCGATTGCTCCAGTTGCACGGAAAGTCCCTGCCGCAAAGTGTCGTCGAATAATGCATCGCCCGTCTTGTTGTCGAAATCGGCGAGAACGATCTTGTCCTTCTCGATGACCCGCGTGGTGGCAGATGTGCTGGCAGTCGTCGATTGCGCCGGCGAGGCTTTCTGCGAGCGGAAATAAAGAAAACCGCCGGTTGCAGCCACCAGAATCGCTGCGACAGGAATTGCGATCTTCCGCCGTTTTCCGTTCGCACCGGAAACTTCCGCAGGCTTCGTCGCGGTCGAGGAAGAGGGAGGGGCCGCCGCAGCCGCTCCTCCGGGAGCAGAAACCGCGGATATTTGCGGGGTGCTCGGCGCCCCGGTTTCCGGCGCCATGGTTATTGATCCAGAAACCAGCGGAGCGGAACTTGCCGGCGCCGAACTCACCGAAACCGAGCGGCCGGAGTCCGTATCGCGTTTCACGCGCATCAGTTCGGAGCGCATCTCCGAGGCGTGCTGGTAGCGCAGATCCCGGTCTTTCTCCAGCGCGCGATTGATGATGTCATCCAGCTTGGGGGGAAGGTCGGGATTCAGCCGCATGACCGGAACCGGTGCGCGATTCAAGATCGCGTCAAAAATAGTGGCCGTGCTTTCGCCTCGAAAAGGTAGCTGTCCAGTTCCCATTTCGTAGAGGACGGTTCCAAACGAGAACAAATCACTGCGCGCATCCAACTCTTTGGCCCGGGCCTGCTCCGGCGACATATACGCGACCGTGCCGAGCGTCGAACCCGGGCTGGTGAGATGTTCGGGGCTCACCCCTTGGGTCACTTCTCCGGCGAGCGTGGCGCCGGCGGAGCCGGCTCCGGTGAACTTCACCTTGGCCAGACCGAAATCGAGAATCTTGGCGTGACCCCGCTTGGTCACGAAAAGATTTGCCGGTTTGATGTCGCGATGAATGATGCCTTCGGCGTGAGCCGCGTCCAGGGCGTCGGCGATATCAATCGCCAACTTCAGCAGGACTTCGGTCTCGATCGGCTTTACGTTGATGCGATGCTTCAACGTCACGCCGTCCAGAAATTCCATGGCGATGAACGAGCGCCCGTCGAACTCGGCGATTTCATAAATGGTGCAGATGTTTGGATGATTTAAGGCGGAGGCGGCGCGGGCTTCACGGCGGAAGCGCTCGAGCGCTTGCTGGTCTTTGGCGACGTCGTCCGGCAGGAATTTCAGCGCCACAAAACGGCCGAGCGTAGTGTCCTCAGCCTTGTAAACCACGCCCATCCCGCCGCCGCCGAGTTTCTCGACAATGCGGTAATGCGAAATAATTTGGCCAATCAACGAATCAGGGCTGGGCACGTCGCGCACATCTTAAGTGGGGGTACGGAGCAAGTCAACGAAGGTGAGATGAAGTCCAGTAGGATATGCTCTCAGCCTGTCTGCACCCCACCTTCAGTGGGGTGTGCCTTCGGTGCCAAGTCCTCCGCTGATGCCTTCTCGACCAGAGCCACTCGCTCACTGTTTTGGCCCCTGCCCGCTGCCTTTTTTTTCCAGTCCCCGAATCTCCATTCCTTGACGCGCCCGCGTCCCTTTTGTTAGGCTGCGCCCCTGTCCCCCTTGGTGTGAATGTGGTGTGAACGTCCATCATGGGCCGTAGTCCCTTCCTGGGAGAATCATGGAAGCATCGTCGGCGCTCTATGAATTAGCGAGCGTTTCCTTAGCGTGTCGGGATCAAGATACCCTGCTGAAGGCTTTTGCTGCTCGTGTGGGCGCAGCTCTTGGCGCGCGCGCCGTCTTCGTCTGGACCAACGCCGGCTTGACCGACAACAACGGCGACGGCGGCAAGCTCATCTGCCGCATGCGTTGGAGCGAAGTCGGCGAACGCTTCAGCCTTTCCGGAGACACAGAAGATGGAATGCTGGCCGAGATTTACGAAGCCGCCGAATCGCGCAAATTTGCCGCCGTCGAAATCGAGCCTGCATCCTTCGAACATCTCGACGAGGCCACCCGCGGCCGCCTGAAATCCGCGCTCTTCGCGTCATTGCCCGGAGACGCCGCACCGGCTGGCGTGGTCGAGGTTCTCAATAAACGCGCCGGCGATTTCAACGCAGAAGACACCCATTTTCTCGAAGAAGCCTGCCGCTTGGCGGGCTACGCGCTCACCAACCTCAGCGCAATCGAAGGCGAGCGCCACACCCAACTCTCGACTCTCGAACGTCTCACTGCCTTGTACGACCTCGGCCGCACTTTTACTTCCACGCTCGAACTCAGCGAACTACTTCCCATCGTCGCCGTAAAGATCCGCGACCTGCTCGGCGGCGCCGTCTGCAACCTGTGGCTCGCCGACGGAGGCTCCGGAGATCTGTACCTGGCCAAGCAGGTCGGCAGCGACCCTTCAGTTGAAGAAGGAGCGCGCGCCCCACTCGCCGAAGGATTGCTCGGCGAAATCGCCCAGCAGGCCAGCGGAAAACTGGTCGAAGCGCCGGCTGAAGAAGCGGGCCTGGAGGAGCGGGTCAAAGCCGCCGGCGAATTCGAATTTCAATCCTGGATGGGCGCGCCGCTGCGTAAAGACAATGAAGTCCTAGGCGTGGTCGAACTAATCAACCGCACCGACGGCGGCGCCTTCACTGAAGACGACCTCTTCATGCTTTCGAGCGTCAGCGAGCAGGCCGCCGTGGCGCTGCACAACGCGAACTTATTGGAATCGGAGCGCAAAGTTCACGCGCTCGATGCGCTGTTGAAAATTTCCCAGGAAATTACTTCCACTCTCGATTTGGATCACGTCCTCTCCACCGTGGTGCACCAGGCCTCGTCCGTCGTGCCCTTCGATCGCTGCGTCATCGGCTTCTTCGATCGCAACAAATTCGTCCTCGGCGCGGTCTCCGGCGAAACCGAAGTTCCCAAATCGCGCGAAATGGAAGATTTGCGCAGCCGCCTGGAATGGGTCGCGCAGCAAGAAGGCGCCGTCTCCGCCGATATGTATGAAGACGGCTGGCACACCACGCCCGAAGACGCCCGGGCGCAAATCACACCGTTCATGCAGGAACACGAGGAAAACGGTTTCTACGCCTTGCCGCTGCGCGACGATCAAGGCCGCCTCGGCGTTCTAGCACTGCTCAGCGGCGACGCCGATTTTCTGACTGACAGCAACCGCGAAACCGTGGCGATTCTGGCCAACCAAACCACCGTCGCGATCCGCAACGCGCAGCTCTACCAGCAAGTGCCGCTGGCGAATTTGCTACAGCCGTTTTCGCAGCGCAAGAAAAAATTCATCGCCTCCATGCCGGTCAGCCGGGTGGTCGAGTACGCCCGCCGCACCGCCGCCGTTCTGGCTTTTCTGATTCTGTTTCCGTGGCCCATGCGCGTCAGCACCGACGCCACCGTCGTCCCGGCCCAGCGCCGCGTAGTCAGCGCGATTCAAGGCGGCGTGGTCAAGCGCGTCTTCGTTCACGAAGGCGACACCGTGCAGGTCGGCCAGATCCTCGCGCAACTCGATGCCTCCGACGATCAAATGAAATTGGCGGAAGCCGAAGCGGCCCTGGCACAGTCGCGCCGCGAATTGGCCGACGCCGAATTCCACAACGATCCCTCGCTGGCTGGCCAAGCCAAAATTCGCAGCGACATGCATCAGGCTCAAGTCGATCTGGAACAACAGCGCGTGGCGGATTCGCAATTGCATTCACCGATCGCCGGAATGGTGATCACCGCGAAAGTGCAAGACAAAACCGGAGCCATGGTCAAACCCGGCGAGGCTTTCGTCGAGATCGTGGCCCAGGATCAGATGGCCGCGGAAATGAGCGTCCCCGAAGGCGATCTGGAGCTGGTCAAGCCCGGCAAAAAAGTCGTGCTGAAGCTGAACGCGTATCCAACCACCACGTTCGATGGTGAAGTCGATCGCATCGGCGCTCAAACCCAAGCCGAAGCCGGCGACCAATATTTCATCGTCCGCGCAATCTTCGTGAACCGCGATGCGCTCGCTCGCCCCGGCATGGTCGGCCGCGCGCGCATTCGCGCCGGGGGCGGCTGGTTCAATAGCGGCTGGTATCCCGTCGGATACACGCTGTTGCGATCGCCGTTCCAGTGGGGCTGGCAAAAAGCGTGGGCGCTAATGCCATGAGCGAAGGTTTCGGTAAAGAAGGATGGAAAATGATGAGAGGTAGTCTCAGATTTTTCTTCGCCGCGGCAATGCTCGGGGCGGCCGCGTTCGTCATCACCGGCTGTGGTGGATCCTCCGTCGAATCGAACAGCAACCCCACGCCGCGCCCGGCGCCCAACGCGCCCGCTTCGCCAGCACCCGCCACCGCGCCGGCGCTCCCGAAGAGCAACGAAATCCTCAGCGTTCTAACCGTCGAGCATCAAGTCGACGTCGCCGCCCAGCGCGACGGCGTGGTCACTTCCATCACCAAAGACGAAGGCAGTTCGGTCAAGACCGGAGAAATCCTGGCGCAACTCGACGAGCGCAGTCTGCAAATGGAATTGATCAAAGCCAATGACGACCTGCAGGTTGAAGACAACAATCGCAAATACAAAGAAGCCGAACTCAAAGCCAAAACCGCCGCCTTTCACCGCCAGCAGCAGCTCCGCGCCCTCGGCCTATCCAGCGACGCCGATCTGGAAGCCGCCGAATTTCAGGAGAAAGCGGCCGAATACGATCTGCGCGGTTACGAAGCCCTGGTCGAAAGCGGCCACGCCGAAATCAAGCGCCTGGAACTCGAAGTCGATCAGACCCGCATCCACGCGCCCTTCTCCGGCGTCGTGGTGCGCCGTTACGTCCGCGAAGGCCAAGCCATCACCAAGGGCGACAAGTGTTTTCGGGTCAGCCAGCTCTCGCCGCTGCAAGTTCAATTTCAAGTCCCCGAATCTTCCGGCCATCGCCCCGCGAGTGGCGCGCCCGTCGAACTCTCGCTGGTCGAAGAACCGGCGCGCACACTCACCGCGCGCATCGTAAAAGTCAGCCCCACCATCGACGCCGCCAGCGACAGCTACGATGTCCTGGCCCAACTCACCGGCTCCGCCATTTCCGATCTCCGCCCCGGCATGGCCGTCAAAGTCGCCTGGCCCGCCCCCGCCAAGCCCTAGCCCGATGCGATTCGGCCCTACCAGTCTGCAAGTTTCGAGCGTCCTGGCCAAGGGCCTGAAACGCCCCAAGCTGCGCGAAGATCTCCGGATCAGCGAGCAGACCGTCGCCGGCGAAACGAGCTACGTCATCAAAAATCACGAAACAAATTCCTACAACCGCTACGGCCACACCGAATACGAGCTTCTCCAGCTCTGCGACGGCACCCGCACCTACTCCGAAATCGCCGAGGAAATGACCGCTCGCCATCCCGAATCCCCGCTCGGCGAAACCGACGCCCTCGAATTTATCGAAAGCATCGAGCCGGCCATGTGGGAACGCTCCATCGGCGAAAAAAATCTCGCCGTCCTCGAACGCATTCGCGACGAGCGCCGCGGCCGCGTCGATCAATCCAGCGTCCTCTACATCAGTTTCAAAGCCTGGGATCCCAATGTAACTTTGGGAAAACTCGATCCCTACCTCAGCTGGATGTACACCAAAGGCTTCGTCTATTTCTCGTTGGTGATCTTTGCGGTCGCCTGCTATCTGCTGGCCGGCGATTGGACCCGCGTGCAGCAAGACACCGGCGCGCTCTACAATTTTTCCGATAAGAGCGCCTACGACATCTGGATCTTCTGGATTCTGCTGCTGCTTCTCGGCGGAATTCACGAATTCGGCCACGGCCTCACCTGCAAACATTTCGGCGGCGACGTCCACCAAATGGGTTTCTTGCTGATCTACTTCACTCCCGCCTTTTACACCGACACCACCGACATTCTGCTTTTCACCAAAGGCTCTCAGCGCCAATGGGTCATCTTCGCCGGCATCTGGATCGAAATGGTCCTCTGCGGGATCTGCGCGCTGGTCTGGCATTTCACTCCCGCCGGCTCAGTGACCAACGACATCGCCTACAAAATGATGCTGCTCAGCGGCATTCAGGGCGCACTGCTGAATCTCAACCCGCTGATCAAAGCCGACGGCTACTACGCCCTCTCCCAATTTCTCGATGTCGACAACCTGCGCGAAGACTCCTTCGAATTCCTGCGCGCCTGGACCCGCAAATATCTGCTGTTTCAGGATGTCGAACTTCCGCAGGCCACCAAACGCCAGCGCCGCATATTTTTCCTCTTCGGAGTTTCCGCGGTCATCTACAGCACCTCGTTGCTGATCATCGTTCTGCTCTTCGTTAAAAATGTTCTGGTTTCGAAGCTCGGCGACTGGGGCTATCTCGCCACGCTCGGCGTGGTCTATTTTTTCTCGCGCAAAGGGATTCGCGAATCCATTCCCACCGTGCGCGCCTGGCTCCGGCAAAAGAAGGAGGATTACATGGCTTGGAAAGTTTCTCGATGGCAACAAGTCAGCATGGTTGGCCTCGCCCTGCTGCTCATTCTTCCGCCGGTGCGCACCCGCGTCTCCACCGGCCTGGTCCTCGAGGCCGGCAAAAGCGCTCCGATTCGCTCCCAGATTTTCGGCCAGGTCGCGCAAGTGTATGTAAAGTCCGGAGACGTAGTGAAAGCCGGCCAGGTCATCGCCACTCTGAACAATTCCGATCTGTCATCCGACACCCAAACCCTGAAAGGCCAGCTCGCGATGGCCAACAGCGAATTACGCAACGGGCAGGAGCACTCCGATTACGAGAAGACCGCCGGCGGCGTCCGCGACCGCACGCGCCTGTCGCAGGAATTGGAAATCGCCGAGAGAAATGTCGACCTGCTCAGCGTCCGCGCTCCGATCGATGGCGTAGTGGTAGCCGACGACCTCGCCCAAAAGGCCGGCTCGTTCGTCGAAGCCGGAGACACTCTCGGTAGAGTTGTCGACCGCAGCGAAATGAAAGCGCGCATCCTGGTGCGCGATTGGGAACTGGAAGACGTCAAGGACGGCGCCGGAGTCAGCGTGAAAGTCACGCCTTTCCCCTTCCGAACCTACGGCGGCAGCGTGGAAAAAATCCTCCCCGCCGCGGCTCTCGACCGGCCCGTAACCCAAACCGCCGACCTCGAGAAGCTGGGCCAAAAGCTCACCAACTACTTCGCCGTAGAGATGGAATTCCCCAACCCCGATGGCTCGCTGCGCGAAGGCATGACCGGAACTGCGCGAATCGCAGGAAAGCACTACCCGCTAGGCGCGCAGTTCTGCCGGGCCGCTTGGCGTTGGGCCAAATCCCAAATTTGGTAACTTGAGCGGAAATTCGGCGCGCAAAAAAAGTGAAGGCCGCCGTTCCTGGGACGGCGGCCTTCGAGGTGCTACTTCGATCACGCGCGGATTTTGGGGTCCGCGCGGAACGAACTCAAGAACTAGCGAATCGACATCAGCGGCTTGACATTCGTAATACCGGTCCGAGTCAACGGCTTCACAGCTCCCAACTTCTTCCCTTTCTTTACCGGCTTGGCTTTCGTCATGTGTTTTCTCCGTTTTGAACTTTAGGACTTGATGTTGCGTCCGCACATCCCTAAGTGCAATCGCCCCGCCAAACTCGCACCTCCGGCCCATCCGCCGTAAATCTCTGAAAATAAGACAGCTATCACTCCCAGCGAATCTAACTTCGCTTGAGAACTACCCCGGCGTGTTGAAATTTCCAAGGCCCTCATTGATTTTTTCAACATCCGAATAACCTTCTGTGAAGTGAAATTTTTAGAGCGGGCAGGACCTTGAAGGAGCGTAGACAAAAAAAGAGAGCCGCCGTTCCTGGGACGGCGGCTCTCGAGGTGCTACTTCGACCGCAACCGGATTTTGGGGTCCGGCGCGACGAACTCAAAACATTCGGTCTCGTTAGCGGCGCGCTTACTGAACGCGCGTGAGCGGACGAACGACCGACAGCGGACGCTGGCTCATCAGCGGCTTCACCGCTCCCAGCTTCTTGCCCTTCTTGATCGCCTTTACCGGTGCGTTTGCCATGATCGAGATCTCCATTCTTTCTAGAATTTGCTTACGTAGCTATATTTGCAATCCCGTGGCCAAATGCTGTTTTTCGGAATGCGTTCGCTATCTCGTGCAGATGTAACGATTTCACTCTTCCCACGATTTGCTTCGCACCAGATGAGTGATACTGGGTGTTGAAATTTGCAGGGGGGTATTGAAATTTTCAACAGGTCCGGAAAATGGTGTGGATAAACAGAAAAAGGGCCGCTGCCCCGGTGGGCGCGGCCCTTTTTCCGTACTGCGCAGTCGGAAAGACTAGTGCTTGCCGATCGGCGCCCTCATCAACGGCTTCACGCTTCCCAGCTTCTTGCCTTTCTTCACTGTTTTCTTGGCCATTTTGTTTCTCCTTTTTTACGGCAGGATCCCGGTGTTGCTTGCTGCTCTCCACGGTTGCAATCGTAACGCCAAAGAAATCAAATCGCGCAATTTTCTACTTCTCTAACACAACAAAGAGCTTGTCACTCCGGCGCATCGGCTAAAGCCTCGCGCGTGAGCCGTGAAGTGTTTGAAAATTCAGCCGGACGTTGAATTTTTCACCATCCCCAGGTCCGCCGACTCGCCTTGCGCTACAGATTATATTTTCGGCACAGGTAGTTCAGCCGGTTGCGGTCCACGCCCAGCATCCGGGAAGCCTCGGTCTTGTTCTGCTTGGCGTGCTCCAGCGCTTCTTCCAGCCAGCGCTTCTCGAACGCTTCAATCTCTTTATCCAGGTGAATGCCCGACGGCGGAATCCGGAAACCGTTGCGCGCATTGCGCGGGCTGCCGTGGGACATGTCCGGCGGCAGATCCTTATAGGTGATCACGTCGCCGTCGGTCATGATCACCAGCCGCTGCAGGGCGTTCTCCAGTTCCCGCACGTTGCCCGGCCAGGGGTAGCGCTTCAGCGCGGCCATGGCCTCATCGTCGATACGCTTCAGCGGGAAGCCGTTCGCGGCGCAGTACACGCTGGCGAAGTACTCAGCCAGCACCGGGATGTCCTCCACCCGCTCGCGCAGGCTGGGGACGAAGATCGGCACCACGTGGATGCGGTAATAAAGGTCTTCTCGGAACGTGCCCTGCCGAACCATTTCTTCCAGGTCTTCGTTCGTCGCGCTGACCAGCCGGAAATCTACCTTCATCGACTTCTTGCCGCCCAGGCGCGTGATCGAGCGGTCTTCGAGGACGCGCAGCAGCTTGCTCTGCAGCGCCGGGGTCAGCGTGGCGATCTCGTCGAGGAACAGCGTGCCCTGATGGGCCAGCTCGATGCGGCCTTCCTTGGTCGCTACCGCGCCGGTGAACGCGCCGCGCTCGTAGCCAAACAGTTCGGCCTCGATTAGGCCCTCGGGCAGCGCGGCGCAGTTGACGCTGACGAAGGTACGGTTGCGGCGCGGGCTTTCCTCATGCAGCGCGCGGGCCACCAGCTCTTTGCCCACGCCGCTTTCGCCGCGGATGATGACGTTGGTGCTGGCGCGGGCCATGCGCTTGATGGATTCGAACACGTGGCGCATAGCATCGGTCGCGCCGATCAGGTCGCCTAGCGAGTTCTTGCGGGTAATCTCCTCCCGCAGGATGCGGTTCTCACGCTGGATGTGCTGTTTTTCGACAGCGCGCTCGAGCAGATGGCGCAGCACGTCGTTGTCGATGGGCTTGATGAAGTAATCGTAGGAACCGGCGTCGATCACCTTCAGCGCGGTGGCCTTGGTCTCGTCCGAGCTGAGCACGATCACCAGCGTATCGATGTTGCCGCTGGTCAGGCGCGCGAGCAGGTGGGTGCATTCTTTGACGCCGCCGGAGAGGATCGGCATGGCCAGCAGCAGGACGTCGAGTTCGGATTCCTGCAGCAGCTTGTAGGCGTCTTCGTAATCGCTGCCTTCCAGAACTTCGAAGTGGGAGCGCAGCGAAGAAGCGATTTTGGAGCGCAACGCCACGTCGTCATCGACGATGGCGATTTTCGGTTTCAAGGTTACGGCAGAGATGGGGAATCCCCTCAAAAAAGGAACAGCAGGGACTTCGCACCGGAAGGCTGTTCCAGTGTGCCGAGATTTTAGAGGCCACGATAAGTTGTGTCAACGCGCTTGTGGGCCTTTTCGCGGCTTTTCGAAGGGTTAATGAGGTTCGGTCAGTTGGTGTCGGTATTGGAGAGGCTGGAAATCAGCTTGTCGGCTTCTTGCATGGAATTATCGATGCTGGCGATCAGCGCGGTCACGTCGGTATTGATGCTGGCCGAGGTACCTTTCAACGAGCCGATGGCCCGAGCGTTCAGATTGTGTTTCAGGTAGAGGACCTGGTCGCGGAAGGCGGTCAGCACCGGAGTCATTTGCGCTTCGGTTTTGTTCATCGCTTTCATGTAGGTGGCCTGGCGGACTTTGGCGTCCTGCAGCAAACCGGAGCTGCGTTTTTTCAGGCCGGCGTTTTGCATGCTGTTGATTTCGGTTTGCCATTCGGCGAAAAGGTCGTTGCTGACCTGATCGATGGATTTAATGCGGTCGTGCAGCTTATCGGCCTGGGCCTGAGAGCGTTCGTATTCGCTGTTAAGTTTCTTGTAGGATTTTTCCAGCGACCCGCCTTGGAACCCGGTGAGTTCCTGGAACGATTCCATGGTGGTCTTGAGCTGCTCTTTGGTTTGTTCCTGATCTTTCTTAGTGTCCTTCACCCGCTGGACCAGGATGTCGCGCTTCTCCTTGCCCAGCTTCTCCATCGCTTTGTAGTAGGTCGAGGTGCAGCCGCCGAGCAGCAAAGCTGCAGCGATGAGGACAGAAAGGGAGAAGCGAATCATGTTGCCTCCGGCCGATGAAAGGGACGCCGGGAAAATTGTACGCCGGGAGGCATGTTCCGGGCGAGTTGCAACTGGGAAGGCGGGGGGTCGTAAAAATTGTCGATTAGAAATCATGGTCGGCGTTTGTTTTGTTGGAGTTGGAGGGTGTTTCTAATCGCGCGAGTTTTTTGAGAATTGTCGATTAGAAAACTGGGAGTCATTGCCCACTTTGGGAAACAGGTAGAAATGTCTGCAAAAAAGAGCCGATTAGAAAGCATGCCGATCCTTTGTTTTGAGCGGTTTGCGGCGATTTCTAATCGCGGATTGCGTTATTAGAAAACTGAGAGTCGTTTTTTCTGGGTTGGGGAGGACGTAGGGAACGGCTTGTTGCATGGGTGGCGCCCTCCTGGCCGCCATGGCGGCGTGATTTCAGACGAAAGCGATGCATGATAACACCTTGGGCGTTTCGGAAAAAGGACACACACGGTGTTTCTTCGGTTGAGGTCTAGGCAAGAAGGAGATCCATCGTCGCGTTGCTCCTCAGGATGACGGCCAAGGGCGGGTTGGTGGTTGGCCTGAAAGGCTAGGAGAAGAGGACCGTTCTGCTGCGGGGTATCGCTCAAAGATTTACCGCAGAGGGCACCGAGAAAGATGGGAGCACGCGGAGATTGCCGGGGGGCGCTTCGCGCTTGGAAAATGTTGAGGTGTTGAATTTTGGGAAAGCGGGGCAGAGCCGCCGCACTCCACAATGGGTTGGGCACGGCGTGATAGGGGACGCTAGGCGATGAGGTTTGCGGTGGGCGGCGGGCGCATCGCGCTGAATAGTTGGCCGGATGCCTGGAATGATCGAGATTGCTTGAGTTGGCTGGGTGTGCCATAAAATTCAGCGGCGCAAGCAAGGCGTGACGAAAGACGCGAAGGAATATGAGAGCTAAGGCGCGCGAGAAGCGGAGCGGCGGTGTATCGGGCGGTGAGGGTCGATTGATTTTGGCTATTGATGTGGGTGGGACGAAGGTGGAAGCGGCGTTGGTCGATGCGCGGGGGAAGGTTGTCGCGGCGGAGCGGCGTCCGATGGTGGTGGAGCGCAGCGCGGCGGATGGGTTAGGGTCGGTGCGGGAGGCGGTGGACGCGGTTTTGGACCTCGCGCCGAAGCGCAGCGCGAAGGCGATTGGCGTTTCGGTGCCCGGTTGGGTCGATGTGAAGGCGGGGAAAGTTTTGCAGACCGCGAATCTTCCTTGCTGGCGGAACTACCCGCTGGCCCGAGCGCTACAGAAGATTTATGGAATTCCGGTGCGGTTGGAAAATGATGCGAATGCCGCGGGGGCCGCGGAGGCCGTGTGGGGAGCGGGACGGGGTTACCGGCGATTTTTTTATGTGAGCCTGGGCACCGGGATCGGTACCTGTATGGCGTATCGCAGCAAAGACGGGTGGCAGTTTCCCGCCAGCGAGGGCGGCCATATGAGTATCAATTTCAGCGGCCCGCTGTGTCCTTGCGGGAAGCGCGGCTGCGTGGAAATGTACGCGTCGGGAAAAGCCATGGCTCGCGAGGCGAAGCGGCGACTGGCGAGCAGCGATGCGAAAACGGGGCTGCTGAAAGGGTTGGTGCAGGGAAATTTGGAATCGTTGAAAACCGAAACGATCGTTGCGGCGGCGAAGCAGGGCGATGCGCTGGCGCGGGAAATTCTGGAAGATGCCTGCGACCGTCTGGCGGTGTGGCTCGGAAACATTTTGGACATACTGGATCCGGAAGCGCTGATCTTCGGCGGGGGGCTGGCGGGGCTTTTCATGGAGCACCAGGTGCGGATTCAAATGACGCTGCGGGAGGGCGCGAGCCGCCCGAAATCCGGAAAAATAAAAATAGTGAAGGCTCGATTCGGTTCGCAGTCGGCTTTGATGGGTGCCGCCGCGCTATGGTTGCAGACGGCCGCTGGAACTCGAAGGTGAACTTTTTTAGTCCGACATTTCATACCGTCGGGTGAGCGATTTTGATACTCGGGTGGCTAGCCGGATTTCTCGGCACCCTATGGATCATTGTTCTGGCCTGGCAGCGGAGTGTTCTTTGGGGACTCATCTTCCTTTTGGTTCCGATCGTTCAGCTGGTTTATATCGTGGCTTACTGGAAAGAAGCGAAAGAGGGATTTTTCCTGCAGATTTTGGTTTTACGCTGGTGATTATTGCCACGCTAATGGGCGTTCCGGGACGTTAAGAGCGTAAGTCTGCGGCGACGGCGGCAGCGCGGCAGGCACGGAGCAGCTGAGGCCAGGCTCCGGAGTTCGCAGTCCTTGACATCCTTCCCTATTTCTGCAAATATCGAATTATGTCGACGATCGCACAAAGGAAAAATGCCGAACAAGTGGCGAAGTTCGCCGACATGTTTTCGGCGATGGGGACCGAACCGCGGTTGCGCATTATGCAGCTGCTGCTTTCGGCGCATCCGGAAGGCATGGTGGTGGGCGAGCTGCAAACCGAACTAGAGATCCCCAACTCCACGCTCTCCCATCATTTGGACAAACTGAAAAACGAAGAGTTGGTGCGGGTCAGCCGGGAGAGCACGTTTCTGCGGTATACAGCGAACACCGAAGCGCTGCAGGAAGTGCTGCAATTCCTGTATGCGGAATGCTGTACGCGAAATAAGGCAGTCGCACCGAGGGACATTATCCAAATCTGCAAATCGTAATGGAGGGAGCCGTGGCCACCGAAAATTTCGACATGAAGGAACTGGTGAAGGAAAAGTATGGCGAGGCGGCGCGGCGAGCGACAACCGGGGGCAGTTCCTGTTGCGGCGCTACGGCAGCCTTCCTCGAGTTGTGGGAGCGATCCGATCACTTCGAATCTCTACGACGCTGGACAATCCGGCGAAGTTCCAACCGAAGCGATGCAGGCATCGCTCGGCTGCGGAAACCCGACGGCGCTGGCCCAGCTGAACGCCGGCGAAACGGTGCTGGACTTGGGCTCCGGCGGCGGAATCGACGTACTGCTTTCCGCGCGCCGGGTTGGGCCGACCGGTAAGGCCTACGGTCTGGACATGACCGACGAAATGCTGGCACTGGCCAACGAGAACAAGAAGAAAGCGGGAGTGGAGAACGTGGAATTTCTGAAGGGCGAAATCGAGCACATCCCGCTGCCCGACAATTCGGTGGACGTGGTCATTTCGAACTGCGTGATCAATCTTTCGTCGGACAAGGATGCGGTGCTGCGCGAAGCATTTCGAGTGCTGAAGCCGGGTGGGCGCTTCGCGGTATCCGACGTAGTAACGCGCGGCGAAATGCTTCCGGAAATTCGCAAGAGCGTTCTGTTGTGGGTCGGATGCATCGCCGGGGCGCTGGAAGAAAACGATTACGTGAGCAAACTCAAGGCTGCCGGTTTTGCAGAGGCTGAAATTGAGCCCACTCGCATTTATCAGGTCGAGGACGCTCGTGAATTTCTCTGGGGACAAGGCTTCGACGTAGATGCTATCGCCCCGCAGGTAGACGGAAAATTTTTCAGTGCGTTCATTCGGGCGAAGAAGCCGGCGTCAGCGTCGAGACCCTGCTGCGGCTCGGACTGCTGCAGCTAGCGCGCGGAACGCTGATGGCTCAACACTTCAACGTGCTGTTCCTGTGTACCGGCAATTCGGCGCGTTCGATCATGGCCGAAGCCATTCTCAACGGAAAAAATAATCCACATTTTACCGCGTACAGCGCTGGAAGCAGGCCCAGCGGCACGGTACGGCCCGAGGCGCTCCAGCAGTTGCGGGCCGCGAACCTTCCGACCGAGGGCGCGCGCAGCAAAAGTTGGGAAGAATTCTCCAAGCCCGGAGCGCCGCAAATGAATTTCGTTTTTACGGTCTGCGACAGCGCGGCGAAAGAAGTTTGTCCGATCTGGCCCGGCCAGCCGATGACCGCTCACTGGGGAATTCCAGATCCAGCCGTGGTCAGAGGCACGCCAGAAGAAATCGACCGCGCTTTTCGGGACGCTTTCGTCACGCTGGGCCGCAGGATTAATTTGTTCGTGAGTCTGCCGCTGGAAAGTCTGGATTCCCTGGCGATTAAGAAAGAAGTCGACAAGATCGGACAGCAATGAGGCAGACGCTCTGGCGCAAAATCGTGGCGGAATTTCTGGGTACTGGATTTTTGGTGGCTGCGGTGGTCGGTTCGGGGATCATGGGTGAGCGCCTGGCGGGAGGTAACGTTGCGATCGCGCTCCTGGCCAACACCATCGCTACCGGCGCGGCGCTGGCCGCTTTAATTCTCACCTTCGGCCCAATTTCCGGGGCGCATCTGAATCCAGCGGTGACGATGGTGGACGCGATGGAGCGCGGAATTTCCTGGACCGTGGCCGCGTGCTACGTTCCGGCGCAATGTGCCGGAGCGATTTGTGGGGCGATGGCAGCGCAGGTCATGTTCAGCCTACCGGCGATTCAATTGTCACATCACGTGCGGGCGGGCTCTGCTGAGGTCTTCAGCGAATTCGTAGCTACATTTGGGCTGCTCTGCGTGATCTGGGGGTGTTCGCGGCGGCGCTCGGACGCCGTGCCATTCGCGGTCGCGGGTTATATTATGGCGGCCTACTGGTTCACTTCTTCCACGTCGTTCGCAAATCCTGCGGTCACCCTTGCCCGCGCGTTGTCAGACACTTTCGCCGGGATTCGTCCGGCCGATGTGCCGCTGTTTGTTGCGGCTCAATTCGCCGGAGCGCTGGCCGCCACCCTTCTTTTTCGATGGCTCGTTCCGCGCCTGGACGCCACGGCCAAAGAAATCCTCGTTTCGCATTGAAGACTCGTGCGCAGTTCGCACCGATAAAAAGGGGCGCGAACAGCAAATTTCGCGCCCCTTTCAGGTCAACTACCCGCTTGCGCTTCTAGCACGAACCGTCGCAGGAAGCACAGCAGGCCGGAGAGCCGCAGCAGGCTGCCTGCGCCGCCTGGACCGTTCCGGCAAAGCCCAGAGCGATCACTGCCAACAACACGACTGCTCGCATTTTCTTCATGGTCTTCATGATTTTTCTCCTTTTGAAAAATCGAACGTAGTGGTTTTTGTGGGCTGACGGCTGTGCCGCCCGCGGAAAACCAATGCAGGATTCCAGGAGTGATTTCTAGAGGCGCAGCAGCTGGGTTTGGAGGAGGGTATCTCTTCCGCTGTGTTGCAGAGGCGGAGCGAATTCCGTTGCATGGAAAACTGAGACGGTGGCCGGCGTGAAATTCGGGGTCAGGAAGGAATGGCTGGCGGGGGCGAGGTGCAGCGTAGCCGTGTGCGGCTTCGACGCGAGGGTCACTTCCACCGGACAGCAGGACATGCCGCCACTGCGAGGTGGGTTAGGAGCGTTCGGTTTGGACGAGTTTGGTTTCGCGGGGAGGTTACCGCCAGAGTGATGCGGGCAATTTGGCATGTCCGCCATCATGTCCGGCGGGCTCGATGGCGTTGGACTTTGGCCGGCTGGGAACGCGTGGGCGACGACCGTTTGGTTCGCGCCGGAACTAGCGAGGGCCGGAACCGTGCAGCCCATGAGGCAAGCCAGCAGGGCCAGCCAGAGCGAAACCCCAGTGGCGACAAACGCGCGGAAGGTCTGGAACCGCGAACGCATACCTGGCGAGTTTATACCCGGTTGCCCCGGGATGAAACCAAATGCGGTTCTGGCTCGTCGGAATGTAATGCGTGTAGAATCGCAGCAATCCGAGGGGCAGGCGAGGAGCCGGTAGTAGCCAGGGTGGCAAGGCAACTCGCGCCGCAGATGGAACGTCGCATGCCGAAGAAGACTCGCTAACCGAAGTCGAGCCAATCAACGGATAATTGAATCGTCAGCCGACCTCCTCGAGGACGCATCGCAGGGATTTCTGACGTGACCCGCGAAACTGACTCGTGCTGACCGCAGAAGTGACTTCATGAAGAGGGATACACGTGGCTGAAAATTTTCATAATCTGGCGAAACCCGATAGCGCAACGACTACGACGACCGGGGCGCCGGTAACTCCGACGGCGAACCGGGTGACCCACTCCACGCCGGAAGAACCACCGCGGCGGCGAAGCTACGCGTGGGTCTGGATTTTGCTGCTGCTGCTCGCGGGCCTGGTGGGCTTCCGGGCATACGAGAACAAACAGGCGGAGGCGCAAGCGGCCAAAGCTAAAGCCGCGGCGGCGAATCGTGGGGTACCGATCACGACGACGACGGCGACGCAGGGGCCGATTGGCGTCTACATCAGCGCGCTGGGGACGGTGACTTCGGTTTATACGGCGACGATTACCACCCGGGTGGACGGGCAGATCATCAGCGTGAATTACCGCGAAGGGCAGATGGTGCATAAGGGCGATGTGCTGATTCAAATCGACCCGCGGCCCTATGCGGCGGCGTTGACGCAGGCGGAAGGAACGCTGGCGCACGATGAAGCGTTGCTGGCCGAAGCGCGCATCGATTTGAACCGTTATCAAGAGGCGTTCAACCGGAATGCGATCGCCAAGCAACAACTGGACGATCAGACGCAGACGGTGAAGCAGTACGAAGGCTCGGTGAAGAACGATCAGGGAACGGTGGCGAGCGCGACGACCAACGTGGATTACGCGACGATTCGAGCGCCAATCGACGGGCGGGTGGGGCTGCGCTTGGTGGACCCGGGAAACATTGTGACCGCGGGGAGCACGACGGCGCTGGTGGTGATCGCGCAACTGCAACCGATCACGGTGATTTTCAGCGTGGCCGAGGATTACCTGCCGCAAATTCAAAAGCAGATGCGGGCGGGGCACAAGATGTCGGTGGACGCTCTGGATCGAGACCAGCAGACCAAGCTGGCCACGGGTTCGCTGCTGACGCTGGACAATCAGATTGATACGAGCACCGGGACGGTGAAGCTGAAGGCCATCTTCGAAAATGGGGATCTGGCTTTATTTCCGAATCAGTTCGTGAATGCGCGGCTGCTGGTGGATACGCAGCAAGACGCGACGTTGCTTCCGACGGCGGCGATTCAGCGGAATGCGGCGAGCGCGTTTGTGTATCTGATCAAGCCGGATCAGGGCGGATCGGAACAGAACGGAGCGGCGCAGAACGGGTCAGGTCAGAAGGGCGAGGGACAGAATGCGCCGAGCGGAAGCGCATCGGTGCAGCAGGTTACGGTGGGTACGACCGACGGGAACACTTCGGCGGTGCAAGGTATCAAGCCGGGCGATGTAGTGGCGCTGACCGGGTTTGACAAACTGCAGGATGGGACGAAAGTCACGGTGCGCAACGGGCAGGGTTCTGGAAACGCGGGCAAAGCCGCGGGCGGGCAAGCCGGGTCAACGAACGGGAGTGGTTCTGGTACGAATTCGGGCGGGAGTTCCGGGCAGATCGGTTCGGGAGGCCAGCGTTAGTGAATCCCTCCCGCGCATTTATTCTGCGGCCGGTCGCGACCACGCTGTTGATGATCGCGATTTTGCTGGCAGGATTGGTGGGTTACTCGCAACTGCCGATCTCGGCGCTGCCGGAAGTGGACTACCCGACGATCCAGGTGGTGACGTTTTATCCCGGCGCAAATCCGGACGTGATGGCATCGGCGGTAACGGCGCCGCTGGAAAGGCAATTCGGGCAGGTGCCGGGCTTGAACCAGATGACGTCCACCAGTTCGGACGGCAGCTCGGTGATTGTGCTGCAGTTTTCGCTGGCATTGAATATCGACGTGGCGGAGCAGGAAGTGCAAGCCGCGATTAATGCGTCGCAGTCTTATCTGCCGGTAGACCTGCCTACTCCTCCGATTTACAGCAAGTCCAATCCCGCCGACACGCCGATTCTGACGCTGGCGCTGACCTCCAAGACGATTCCTCTTTCGCAGGTGGAAGACCTGGCGGACACGCGGCTGGCGCAAAAAATTTCGCAACTGTCGGGAATCGGCCTGGTCAGCATCAGCGGCGGACAGAAGCCGGCGATTCGGGTGCAGGTAAATCCGACGGCGCTTTCTTCCTACGGCATCAACATGGAAGACGTGCGCACGGCTTTGCAGCAAACGAGCTTGAACTCGGCAAAAGGAAATTTCGACGGGCCGCAGCAGGACTATCAGATCGACGCGAACGACCAATTGCTGGCCAGCAGCGATTTCAAGAAGGTGGTGGTCGCCTATCACAACGGGTCGCCGGTTTTGCTTTCGGATGTGGCCAATGTGATCGACGACGTGGAGAACGTGAAGCAGGCGGCGTGGATGAATTTGACGCCGGCGGTGATCGTCAATGTTCAACGGCAACCTGGCTTCAACATTATTGATGCGGTCGACCGCATTAAAAAGACTTTGCCGCTGCTGCAATCGAGTATGCCAGCGGCGGTGAACGTCGATGTATTGACCGACCGGACCACGACGATTCGGGCGTCGGTATCGGACGTGAAATTCGAATTGATCCTGACGGTTTGCCTGGTGGTCATGGTGATTTTCCTGTTTCTGCGGAATATCCGGGCCACGATTATCCCCAGCGTGGCGGTGCCGCTATCGCTGGTGGGCACGTTTGGAGTGATGTACCTAGCGGGGTACAGCCTAAACAACCTGACCTTGATGGCGCTGACCATTTCGACCGGGTTCGTGGTGGACGATGCGATCGTGATGATCGAAAACATCGTTCGTTACATTGAAGAGGGCGAGCGGCCGCTGGAAGCGGCGTTGAATGGGTCGCAGCAGATTGGTTTCACCATCGTGTCGCTGACCATTTCGCTGATCGCGGTGCTGATCCCGCTGCTGTTCATGGGCGACATCGTGGGGCGGTTGTTCCGCGAATTCGCGATTACTTTGAGCGTGACGATTCTGGTGTCAGCGGTGGTATCGCTGACGCTGACACCGATGATGTGCGCCAGACTGCTGAAGCACGATCCGGAGGCGCAGAACGGAAAGTTCTACAAGCTGTCGGAGCGCGGGTTCGAAGCGGTCATCAGTTTCTACAGCCGGACCTTGAAGTGGGTGCTGCAGCACCAGACGCTGACTTTGATTGTGGCGGTGCTGACGCTGGCGCTGACCATTTTTCTATACATCATCGTGCCCAAGGGATTTTTCCCGGTGCAAGACACTGGAATCATTCAGGGAATTTCGGAGGCGGGGGAACAGATTTCGTTTCAGGCCATGGCGGAGCGGCAGCAGGCGTTGAGCGCGGCGATTCTGAAGGACCCGGCGGTGGAGAGCCTGTCGTCGTTTATCGGGATCGACGGAACCAACACGACGCTAAACAGTGGGCGGATTCTGATCAACCTGAAACCGCTGGGCCAGCGCGGGATGAACGCGACGGCGGTGATTCGGCGGCTGCAAGGCGAGCTAGCCAAGGTGGACGGCATCACGCTTTATATGCAGCCGGTGCAGGACCTTTCGGTGGAAGACCGGGTGAGCCGGACGCAGTATCAATACACGCTGGAAGATCCGGATCAGAACGAATTGAACAGCTATACGACCCGGCTGATGGAGAAGCTGACGCAGATTCCGGAAATTCAGGACGTGGCTACGGATCAGCAGACCAGCGGGCTTTCGGCGGCGCTGGTGATCGACCGAATCACGGCTTCGCGGATGGGGATTACACCGACCAGCATCGATCAGACGCTTTACGACGGGTTCGGGCAGCGGCAAGTTTCGACTTTGTACACGCAGCTGAATCAGTACCACGTGATTCTGGAGGCGCTGCCGGATTTTCAGAAGACGCCGTCGAAACTGCAGGACATTTACGTGCGGTCGGCGCTGGCTTCGACGTCGCTGACCACCGGGCCGACTTCGGGGAACAACAACACCATTACGTCGTCGAGTGCGTCGGGCAGCGGTGGAGGATCTTCACCGAGCCCATCGGCTTCGAAATCGGGTGCGGCGACGGGGTCGACGAATCCTACGGCAGTGACGACGCCGAATGGGGCGGCGGTGCCGCTCTCCACGTTCACGCATTTCGAGCAGCGCAGCGCGCCGCTCTCGGTGAATCATCAGGGACAATTTCCGGTGGTGACGATTTCGTTCAATCTGGCGCCGGGGGCGTCGTTGGGCGAAGCGACGGAAGCAATCACGGCGGCGCAGAAAAGTTTGAATATGCCGCTGAGCGTGCAGGCCGCGTTTCAGGGGACGGCAGCTTCCTTTCAAATTTCGCTGAGCAACGAGCCGATATTGATTTTAGCGGCGTTGATCACGGTGTACATCGTGCTGGGGGTTTTGTACGAGAGCTACATTCACCCGATCACGATTTTATCGACGCTGCCATCGGCGGGGGTGGGCGCGATTCTGGCGCTGATCATTTGCGGTCAGGAGTTGAGCATTGTCGCGCTGATTGGAATTATTTTGCTGATCGGCATCGTGAAGAAAAACGGAATCATGATGATCGACTTTGCGCTGGAGGCGGAGCGCAAGCACGGGAAAAGTTCGGAAGACGCGATCTACGAGGCGTGCTTGCTGCGATTCCGGCCGATCATGATGACCACGATGGCGGCGCTGCTGGGCGGATTGCCTTTGGCGTTGGGAAATGGAATTGGTTCGGAGCTGCGGCGGCCGTTGGGCATCGCGATGGTCGGCGGCTTGTTGCTGAGCCAGGTTTTGACGCTGTATACCACACCGGTCATTTACATCTTCTTCGACAATCTAGCGAAGCGGCTGGCGACTTACCGGGCGGGCGGAAATGAAAACCCCGAGTCGGTACCGGCGGATTAAGACATGAGCATTTCAGCGCCATTCATCCATCGACCGGTCGCGACGACTTTGCTGACGATTGCGATTGCACTGGCTGGGGCGGTGGCGTTCCGGGTGCTGCCAGTGGCTTCGCTGCCGCAGGTGGATTTCCCTACGATTTCGGTGGCGGCCAGCTTGCCCGGAGCGGCGCCGGAAATCATGGCGTCTTCGGTGGCGACGCCCTTGGAGCGGCAATTCGGGAGAATTGCGGGCGTTACGGAGATGACGTCGTCGAGTTTTTTGGGGACGACCAGCATTACTCTGCAGTTCGATCTAAATCGCAACATTGACGGGGCGGCGCGCGACGTGGAATCTGCGATCAACGCGGCGCGAAGTTATCTGCCAGCGAACCTTCCCTCCAATCCCACCTATCGCAAGGTGAATCCGGCGGATTCACCGATTCTGATTCTGGGGATGACTTCGGCGATTTACGACCGCGGGCCAATGTACGACGCGGCTTCGACCATCGTGCAGCAGCGGCTATCGCAGGTGGATGGCGTGGGCCAGGTTTCAGTGGGCGGCAGTTCCCTGCCGGCGGTGCGGGTGGAATTGAACCCGACGCAGCTGAACAATTTCGGTCTGGGCCTGCAAGACGTGAACTCGATGTTGAGTTCGCAGAACGCGAATCTGGCGAAGGGACAAATCACCAACGGGCTGACTACCTCCGACATCGTGGCGAACGATCAGCTATTGAAGGCGGAGTACTACAAGAACTTGATCGTCGGCTACAACAAAGGGGCAGCGATCAAGCTGTCGGACATCGCCCAAGTGGTCGATTCGGTGGAGAACATTCGGGCCGCGGGATTTCTGGACGGCAAGCCGTGCGTGGTCCTGATTGTGTTCCGGCAACCGGGCGCGAACATCATTGAGACGGTGGACCGCATCATCGACACAATTCCGTCGCTGGAAGCGTCGGTGCCCGCGGGAATCCAATTCACGGTGGTGCTGGACCGCACTTCGACGATCCGGGCGTCAGTGAAAGACGTGGAACGGACGCTGGTGATTTCGGTATTCCTGGTGATCCTGGTGGTTTTTCTGTTCCTGCGCAACGTGCGGGCGACTTTGATTCCGGGCGTGGCGGTGCCGGTTTCACTGATTGGAACCTTTGGAGTGATGTATCTGTGCGGATTCAGCATCGACAATCTGTCGTTGATGGCTTTGACGGTGGCGACCGGGTTCGTGGTGGACGACGCGATTGTGGTGATCGAAAACATAACGCGCTACCTGGAACAAGGAATGAGTCCGATGCAGGCGTCGCTGAAGGGCGCGGCGGAAATCGGATTCACGGTGTTATCGATCAGCATTTCATTGGTCGCGGTGTTTATTCCCATCCTGCTGATGGGCGGAATCGTAGGGACGGCTGTTCCGCGAATTCGCGGTGACGCTATCGGTGGCGATTCTAGTTTCGCTGGCGATATCGCTGACCACCACGCCGATGATGTGTTCGCGGCTGCTGAAGAATCACGAAGGCGAGCAGCACGGAAAGCTTTACAACCTGAGCGAGAAATTTTTCGAGTGGATGCTTTCGTTCTACGAGCGGACGCTGACCTGGGTGCTGCAACATTCGGGTATCACGCTGGCGGTATTGATTCTGACGATCATCGTGAACGGAGTGCTGTTCTACATCGTGCCCAAGGGATTTTTCCCGGAGCAAGATAACGGCAGCATTTTCGGCGGGATTCAAGGGTCGCAGGATATTTCGTTCCAGGCGATGCAAGGCCTGACGCTGAAATTCGTACAAAAAATAAAAATGGATCCGGCGGTGCTGCATGTGGCTGCGTTCACCGGGGGCTCCGGAGCGGTGAATACCGGCTCAGTGTTTCTGGCGCTGAAGCCGCTGAGCGAACGCAAGATCAGCGCGAGCCAAGTGGTGGACCGGCTGCGGCCGCAACTGGTTTCGATTCCGGGAGCGACCGTATTTTTGCAGGCGGGCCAGGACCTGAGAATCGGTGGACGCTCAAGCAACGCGCAGTATCAATACACGATTCAGAGTGACAGCCTGGACGATCTGGTGAAGTGGGGTCCGCTACTGCTCTCCCAGATGAAGAAGCAGCGGATGCTGACCGACGTGAATTCGGATCAGCAAAACAGCGGCTTGCAGGCGTCGCTGGTGTACGACCGGGACACGGCTTCGCGGCTGGGAATTACGCCGCAAACGATTGACAACACGCTGTACGAAGCGTTTGGGCAGGCGCAGGTTTCGACGATGTACACGGCGCTGAACCAATACCATGTGGTGATGGAGGTGGCGCCGCAGTTCTGGCAAGACCCATCCTCGCTGAACGATATTTACTTGCGGCCATCGCAGGGCAAGGAAGTGCCGCTGAGCGCGATCACGCACTACGCGCCGAAAACCGCGGCCCTTTCGGTAAATCATCAGACTCAGTTTCCCTCGGTGACGATTTCGTTCAATCTGGCCCCGGGTGTGGCTTTGAGCGACGCCTCGGCGGCGATCGTGCAGATGCAAACGGCGATGGGCATGCCGAGCACGATCAAGGGAATGTTTTCGGGAGCACTGGCGGCGTTCCAAGCGTCGCTATCCGGCGAAATATATTTGCTTTTCACGGCGCTGGCGGCGATTTATATCGTGCTGGGAATGTTGTACGAAAGCTTCATTCACCCGATCACGATTTTATCGACGCTGCCTTCGGCGGGAGTGGGTGCATTTCTGGCTTTGCTGATTTTCCACATCGATCTGAGCGTCATCGCGGTGATCGGGGTGATTCTGCTCATCGGCATTGTGAAGAAGAACGCGATTTTGATGATCGATTTCGCTCTGGCGGCGGAACGGATCGACCACAAGACTTCAGAGGATGCGATTTTTCAGGCGTGCATTTTGCGGTTCCGGCCGATTTTGATGACGACTCTGGCGGCGCTGTTCGGCGCTCTGCCACTCGCGCTGGGAACCGGGACGGGTTCGGAATTGCGGCGGCCTTTGGGCGTCACGATTATCGGCGGTTTGATTGTCAGCCAAATGCTGACGTTGTACACGACACCGGTGGTTTATCTGTATCTGGACCGGATGCGGTTGCGCTGGGCGAACCGGCGCAGCCGGAGAATCGCGGCCACTTCGACGCCTCAGGAGAATTTGGGTTGATCCTTTGGGACACGAATCGTCTTGAAAATATTGTTATGAACAAAAATCATAGTTTAGTTGGCCATCGTTTTCGGAAGCAGAGGATTGCCGCGGCGGCGCTGATTGCCGCGCTGACGTTTGGGGGGTGCACGGTTGGGCCGAAGTATCAGAAGCCGACGGTGCAAGCGCCGCAGGCTTACAAGGAACTGACTCCCGCGGACTTCCCCAAGACGGACGGTTGGAAAGTGGCGCAGCCGCAAGACGGCGCGCTGCACAGCAAGTGGTGGGAAGCATTTAACGATCCGAAATTGAACGCGCTGGAAGAGCAGGTCAACATCTCGAACCAGAATATTCAGTCGGCGCTGGCCAGTTATTTCGCAGCGCGAGCGCTGGTGAAGCAGGCGCGAGCCGCTTATTACCCGACGGTGACGGTGGGTCCGCAAATCACCACGAGCCGGCAGCCGGCGGAAGCCGGGCTGTCTTCGACAGCGACCGGCGCGGGAACGAGCTCGCTATTCGATTTGCCTTTCGATGCCACCTGGACGCCCGACCTTTGGGGTAGGGTGCGAAACCAAGTGCGGGGGCAGGCCGCAGCGGCGCAGGCCAGCGAAGCGGATCTGGAAAACGTACGACTGACGGCGCATGCGGAAGTGGCTGCGGATTATTTTCAGCTGCGCGGGCAGGACGATCTAAAACAATTGCTGGATTCGACGGTAATTGCTTATCAAGAATCGCTGAATCTGACCAAGGCGCTTTACGATACGGGAATCGATTCGGATGAATCGGTGGCGCAAGCCGAGACGCAGCTGGAATCGACGCAAGCACAAGACACCAACCTGGGAATTCTGCGCGCGCAGTACGAACATGCGATCGCGATGCTGGTGGGGCAACCAGCTTCCACGTTTTCGATCGCGGCGGAGCCGTTGAAAGCGAACCCTCCGGCAATTCCTTTCGGTGTTCCCTCCCAACTGCTGGAGCGGCGGCCGGACGTGGCGGCGAACGAGCGGCTAATGGAGCAAGCCAACGCGCAGATTGGCGTGGCGCTGACCGCATATTATCCGACGCTGACGCTGAGCGCGGCGGCCGGGCTTGAATCACATTCGTTCACCAGCTGGTTCACCTGGCCGAGCCGATTTTTCGCGGTGGGTCCAGCAGTTTCGGAAACGATTTACGACGGTGGATTGCGGAAGGGCACGGTGCAGCAATTCCGGGCGCAATACGACGTGACCGTGGCAAATTATCGCGAGACGGTGCTGACGGCGTTTCAGCAGGTGGAAGATAATCTGGCGGCGTTGCGGCTGCTATCGATTGAGATTCAGCAGCAAGATACGGCGGTGGCTTCGGCGGTACGCACGCTGAAGGTGGCCACGGACCGGTATAAATTGGGTATCGATCCGTACTTGAACGTGTTGACGGCGCAGACGGCGTTGTTGAGCAACAAGCAAACGGCGGTGAATCTGCGGATTCAGCAGATGACCTCCAGCGTGCAGCTGGTTGAGGCTCTGGGCGGCGGTTGGGATGCATCGCAATTGCCTTCACAGAAGCAGGTGGCTGCGGGCAATCCGGCGACGCCGCCGGCGACCAGCAATCAGTAGCTTTTGCCGAGCGCGCTTGCGCGGGCACGATGATGGCTGCCGCGAGCGATTTCGCTGGGAAGCGAAAACAGCGCCGGGTGTTGAAATTTTGATATGGTATTAGGCAGATCGCGGCTGGATGCGCAGTTGAAGACGTAAGCATATTGGCCAGTCGATCGAACCTCCCGTGAAAATATTTCAAAACTATGTGAATGGACGCTTCGTTCGCGGCCCGCGGGAATTTCCGGATGTGAATCCGGCGGACGGCACCGTCATTGGACAGGCGTCGGAAGCGGACCGAGGTTTGGTGGACGAAGCAGTGGGGGCTGCGCGGAACGCGCAGCTCGGCGAGTGGGGAAAGTTCTCCGTTGCACGGCGCGCAGCGATGCTGCAGAAGATCGCGGACGGGATCGAATCGCGCTTCGATGATTTTGTTGCGGCGGAAGTGCGCGACACGGGCAAGCCCGTGTCGCTGGCATCGCGGATCGATATTCCGCGAGGCGCGGCCAATTTTCGGGTGTTTGCGGATCTGATGAAGACCGCGCCGCTGGAATCATTTCGGACCGAAGCGGCGGACGGGTCGGTGGCGTTGAACTATGCGGTGCGCAAACCGCTGGGAGTGGTGGGAATCATTACGCCGTGGAATTTGCCGCTGCTGCTGCTGACCTGGAAAGTGGCGCCGGCATTGGCCTGCGGAAACAGCGTGGTGGTGAAGCCTTCGGAGGAAACTCCGGCGAGCGCGACTTTGCTGGCGGAAGTGATGCAGGCGGCGGGAGTGCCGGCGGGCGTATTCAATTTGGTGCATGGATTCGGCAGCGAGTCAGCGGGAGAATTTCTGACGTCACATGCGGATGTCGACGCAATAACTTTTACCGGCGAATCGAGTACCGGTGCGGCGATCATGCGCCGCGTGGCGGACAGCGTGAAGCCGGTTTCGTTCGAGCTGGGCGGAAAGAATGCGGCTATTGTTTTTGCGGATTGTGATTTCGAAGAAACCGTCGCGGGAGTGGCGGAAGCGGTTTTTATGAACACGGGGCAGGTTTGCCTCTGTGCGGAACGGATTTATGTGGAGCGGCCGATTTTCGAGAAATTTGTGGCGGCGCTGAAGAGCAAGGCCGAGGCTTTGCGATTGGGATGGCCGGCGGATCAGGCTACGACCACTGGGCCGCTGATCTCGAAGATTCATCGCGAAAAAGTTTTGGGTTATTACGAGCTGGCGAGAAAAGAGGGAGCTACGGTGGTGACCGGCGGAGGAGCGCCGCGATTCGGAGACGCGCGAGACGGCGGTTATTTTATTCAGCCGACGATTTTGACCGGGCTGGCGGAATCGGCGCGGTGCGTGAAGGAAGAGATTTTCGGTCCAGTGTGCCATGTGGCGCCGTTCGATGCGGAAGAGGAAGCGATTGCGAAGGCGAACGATACGCGCTACGGCCTGGCGGCTTCCGTGTGGACCAGCCAGATTAAACGTGGACACCGAGTGGCGGAACAACTGCGGGCCGGAATTACCTGGGTGAATTGCTGGTTTCTGCGCGATTTGCGCACGCCGTTTGGCGGCGTGGGACTTTCCGGGATTGGGCGCGAAGGCGGCATGCATTCGCTGAATTTTTATTCCGAACTCAACAATATTTGCGTTAAGTTGTGAACGACGATGAACACTGAAAGCAAAACTGTGGCGGGCAAGGCCACACCGCGCGGCAGATTTCCGCATTTGAAGCGCGCGGGAGATTATCTGTTTGTGTCGGGGACCAGTTCGCGGCGGGCGGACAATTCGATTGCAGGGGCTGAGCCGGATAAAGAAGGCGGGGTGCAGCTGGACATCCGGGTGCAGACGCGGGCGGTGATCGAAAATATTCGAGACATTCTGGCCAGTGTGAACGCCGATTTGCGGGACGTGGTGGAAATTTGCACCTACCTGGTGAACATGGACGATTTCGTGGGCTACAACCAGGTGTACGCGCAATTTTTCGACGAAGAGGGACCGACGCGGACTACGGTGGCGGTGCATCAACTGCCACATCCGCATTTGCTGATCGAGATGAAGGCTATCGCTTACAAGCCTGTGCCGAGAGTTTAAGGAGTTTTATATGCCGTCGATCAAATCGCTGAAGGCGTTTAATTTTCAGGGGTGGATTGATGCCAATCGCGAGAAGTTGAAGCCACCGGTGGGAAACGCGCAGGTTTGGGAAGACGGCGAGATGATCGTGACGGTGGTGGGCGGGCCGAACCAGCGGGTGGATTATCACGACGATCCGACCGAGGAATTTTTCTACCAGTTGAAGGGCGATATTTTTATTCGGGTGATGGAAACGCCGGGAAAACCGCCGATCGATATTCCGATTAAAGAAGGCGAGATTTTTCTGCTGCCGAAGCACATGCGACATTCGCCGCAGCGGCATGCGCACGGAACGATCGGAGTGGTAGTGGAAATGCCGCGGGCGGAGGGCGAGAAGGATGGATTCGAGTGGTACTGCGAGAAGTGCCACCATCTGGTGCATCGGGCGGAGGTGACTTTGAAGAGCATCGTCACGGATTTGCCGCCGCTTTTTGCGGATTTTTATAATAACGAGAAATTGCGGAAGTGCCCGAACTGCGGGACGGTCCATCCTGGTAAGCCTGCCCCGAGGTAAGTTGGTTTTTTGGAACCCATGAACGCAATCGACATTCACACACACTTTTTTCCGAAGGCTTGGCCGGATTTGGCGGCGCGTTATGGCACGCCGGATTGGCCTTGGATCAAGCACACGGAGCCGGGCAAGGCCGTCATCATGCTCGGCGACCGCGAGTTTCGGAAAATCACTTCGGCGTGCTGGGACGTGCAGGTACGGTTGGAGGATATGGATCGCGACGGCATCGCGACGCAAATCGTTTCGGCTACGCCGGTGCTTTTTGCTTACGGGCGCGAGGCGAAGGATGCTTTAGACTGCGCGCGATATTTCAATGACGCGGCGCTGGAATTCTGCGCGCCGACTGGCGGCAGGCTGAAAGCGCTGTGCCAAGTGCCGCTGCAAGATATCGCGGCTTCTTGCGCGGAGTTGACGCGGTGCATGCGGGCCGGACATCTGGGCGTGCAAATCGGGAATCACGTGGGCGAAAAGAACCTGGATGACCCGGGGATTCTGGATTTTCTGCGGCACTGCGCACAGGAAGGCGCGGCGGTGCTGGTGCATCCGTGGGACATGATGGCGGCGCCGCGCATGCCGAAATATATGATGCCGTGGACGGTGGGCATGCCGGCGGAAACGCAACTGGCGCTGGTTTCGATGATCGTGGGCGGCTCGTTCGATAAATTGCCGAAGAATTTGCGGATTTGTTTTGCGCATGGCGGTGGGGCGTTTGTGTTCTTGCTGGGACGACTGGAGAACGCGTGGAAACATCATCCGGTGGCGCGCGGGGTTTCGGAGTTTGCGCCGAGCCATTATCTGGATCGGTTTTATATGGATTCGGCGGTGTTTGATTCGACGACGCTGGAGTTTTTGGTGAAGAAGATGGGGGCGGACCGCGTGGTGCTGGGGTCCGACTACCCGTTTCCCTTGGGCGAGCAGCGGGTTGGTGCTTTGATTCGCGGTAGTGGTTTGGCGGAGGACGTGAAGGCGAAATTGCTTTTCAGGAATGCGCAGCGGTGGCTGGACGTCGAACCGATTCCGGCTGACACGGCGACTTCTATGGCGGAAAGTGGAGGTGAGCGGGCGGCAGTGGAGGGTCGGAGTTCGGCGACTGGGTGTCCGGCGGGATTTTCGACGCAGAGTGGCGATGCTGGCAAGGCTGCGACGGTTGACGAGACGGCGCCGAAGCTGACTTACAGTTCGTATTTGAAAATTCCGGAGCTGTTGCGATTACAAGCTCCCGAGTCGTCGCCGGAACATCACGATGAATTGCTGTTCATCGTGGTGCATCAGACGTACGAGCTTTGGTTCAAGGAGTTGCTACACGATTTGGACGCGGTGGTGGCGAATTTGAAGGTTGCGGCGGCACGGCCGGAGGCGCGCGACGAGGTGTATGAGGCGGCTCGTCTGCTGCGGCGATGCACGGAGATCATGCGGGTTTTGGTGGAGCAGTTCACGATTTTGGAGACGATGCTGCCGACGCATTTTCTGGCGTTTCGGGAAAAGCTGGCGCCGGCGAGCGGATTTCAGTCGGAGCAATTTCGCGAAATTGAATTTTTGTGCGGGTTGAAAGACGAAAAGATGCTGCGGTATCACGCGCTGACTCCAGAGACGCACAAGATATTGGATCGGCGACTGCGGGAACCTTCGCTGCGCGATGTGTTTTTTGCGGCACTGAAGGCGTTAGGATTGCTCGCTGATTCCAAGGACGGGGCTAGCGAGGCGGAGACTTTCGAAGCGCGGGCGCGGGCGATTCACGCTTTGTACTCGGATGAAAAACATCATCGGGACTGGATCGACGTGTGCGAGCGTTTGACCGAATTCGACGAGCTGGTGGTGAGCTGGAGACTACGGCATATCCAGATGGTGGAGCGGACGATCGGCATCCGTATGGGGACCGGCGGGAGCAGCGGGTCTTCGTATTTGAAACTGACGCTGGACAAAAAATTCTTTCCGGAATTGTGGGAAGCTCGAACCTACCTGCAAGGATAGCCGTGGGCCTGCCGAATAACCCATCTGCTGTGAATTCACACTATGAATCGGACTGAGAGGATTGCGTTGGTCGGGGCGGGCTTGACTGGGCCGCTGCTGGCGGTGTCGCTGGCGCAGCGTGGATTCAAGGTGGACATTTATGAGCGGCGGCCGGACATGCGCAAGACGCAGATTCGCGCCGGGCGTTCGATCAATTTGGCTATTTCCAGGCGCGGGATTCACGCGCTGCGTGAAGCTGGGCTGTGGGATGGGTTGCGGCATTTGGTGATACCAATGAAGGGCCGGCGGATGCATGCGGTGGATGGGAAGATATCGTTTCAGCCGTATGGAAAAGACGAAAGCGAAGTAATTAATTCGATTTCGCGAGCGGACCTGAATATTGCGTTAATCAACGCGGCAGAGGCTTTGGGAGTTGGGTTTCATTTCGAGGAACGTTGCGTTGGCGCGGATCTGAATGCTCCGAAGCTGACGGTACGCGACGAACGGGTCGGGACGGAGAGTTCGGTCGATGCGTCGATCCTGATTGGGACTGATGGTTCGGCATCGGCGATTCGCGATGAATTGATGCGCGGTAGCGGGACCGATTTCTCTGAGCGATTGTTGGACTACGGGTATAAGGAGCTGACGATACCTGCTGGGCCGGATGGCTCGCATGTGCTGGATACGAACGCTTTGCATATCTGGCCGCGCGGGTCTTTTATGTTGATCGCTTTGCCGATTCCCGATGGGACGTTCGGGTGCATTTTATTTTTGCCGTTTGAAGGCGAGCAGAGTTTTGCGCGGCTCGAGACGCAAGAGGCGGTGCGGGAGTTTTTTGGGAAGTACTTCGCGGATGCGGTGCCGCTGATGCCGCAGCTGGTGGAGCAGTTTTTTGGAAACCCGTTGGGCTCCATGGTGACGATCAAGTGCGGGCCCTGGCATCGGGAAGGAAAGGCGCTGATTTTGGGCGATGCGGCGCACGCTATTGTTCCGTTTTTTGGGCAGGGGATGAATTGCGCGTTCGAAGATTGCACGGTGTTTCTGGAATTGCTTGACCGACATGGGCCGAATTGGCCAGTGATATTCGAGGAGTTCGAGGCGGCGCGAAAAGTAAACACGGACGCGATTGCGGATCTGGCTAGGGATAATTTTGTGGAGATGCGCGACAAGGTCGCCGATCCTCGGTTTCTGCTACGCAAAAAAGTGGAGCTACTGCTGGAAGCGAAGTTTCCCGGCGTATTTGTGCCTAAATATTCGATGGTGACGTTCCACCGGATACCGTATTCGGTGGCGTCGGCGCGCGGAGAGACTCAAGATCGGATCCTTGGCGAGCTTTGCGATTCGATTCGAACGATCGATGAGCTCGATTGGGCGAAAGCGGAGAGTTTGATCCGCAGTAAGCTGACGGCTTTGGAGCTGGTTTAGTGGCGAACGAAAGGTTCGAGGGGACGAAGGCTTTCGCGGCGAAGTTGGATGGCAGCGATCCGCTGGCCGCATTTCGGGAGAGGTTTCACATTCCGAAGAAGACGGATGGCTCCGACGCGGTGTACCTGTGCGGACATTCATTGGGATTGCAGCCGAAGAGCGCACGACGATTCATCGAGCAGGAGATGGCGGACTGGGAAAAACTGGGAGTCGAAGGGCATTTTCAGGCGGCGAATCCGTGGATGCCTTACCACGAATTGCTGGCGGAATCGACGGCGCGGCTGGTGGGCGCGAAAGCCGACGAAGTGGTGGTAATGAATTCGCTGACGGTGAATCTGCACCTGATGATGACGACGTTTTACCGGCCGACTTCGCAGCGTTTCAAGATTTTGATGGAAGCGAATGCGTTTCCGTCCGACCGTTACGCCATAACGTCGCAACTTCGGTTGCACGGACACGATGTGAATACGGCGTTGATCGAGCTAGCTCCGCGAGCGGGTGAGAGGTACGTTCGGGCTGAGGAAATTGAGGAGCGGATTGCGGCTGAAGGCGAGGACATCGCGCTGATTCTTTTTGGTGGAGTGAATTATTACAACGGACAGGCTTTTGATTTTTCGCGGATCACGCGGGCGGGCCACGGTAAGGGATGCGTGGTGGGGTTTGATTTGGCTCATGCTGCGGGAAATTTACGTTTGCAACTGGATGAATGGAACGCGGATTTCGCGATTTGGTGCAGTTACAAATATTTGAACGCCGGCCCTGGGGCAATCGCTGGGTGCTACATCAATGAGCGGCACGCGCGGAACACGGAGTTGCCCCGGCTAGCCGGGTGGTGGGGGCACGACAAGGACTCGCGGTTTCGGATGGGGCCGGATTTCCGGGCGATTCCCAGCGCGGAAGGTTGGCAGCTCAGCAATCCTTGCATACTGTCGCTCGCGGCCTTGCGGGCTTCGATGGAAATCTTCGATGAGGCCGGGATGGAACGTTTGCGGGCGAAGAGCGAACGGTTGACTGGTTATTTGGAGTTTTTGTTGGAACAAGATTCGTCAAAGCAGTTTGAGATTATTACGCCGCGCGATCCGGCGCAGCGTGGAGCGCAGCTTTCGCTGCGAATACCGAAGGATGGGAAGCGGGCGTGCGAGCGGTTAAGCGGGGCCGGTGTGATTTGTGATTGGCGCGAGCCGGACATTATGAGGGTGGCGCCGGTGCCGCTTTACAATTCGTTTTCGGATGCTTACGTGTTTGCGGAACAATTGTTCAAGGCGATTTAGAGGGAATTCCCGCACTTCATCCCCGATTTTCACCCGGCAGAAGGTCCGTTCAAACTTTGTTTACTTGCCGGCTTCGCTCTCGATCATCGATAGCGAAAGCCGCCCCAAGTTCGTGACCGGATCGGCAATCTCGAAGACGATGTCGAAATGATTTGCGATGGGGACTTCCAGTGTGGTGACTGGAAATTTGGCACTCTGTAGTCTGGATGCGAAGGTTTGGCTTTGGCGCTTGAACTCGCTGGGTTCGTTTTCGCCCCAAGCTACGATGACGGGGACCGGTGGGCCGAATGGCTGGTAGAGCGGGCTGACTTGTTTGGCTTCTGGCTCGTTTAAATTCAGTGCTTCGTTTATGTATGTGGGAACCAGCGGAGTTAGATCGTAAACGCCGCTGAGCAGGATCGCGCCCGCGATTTTTTTTGCTCCTGTTCCGGAACCGTTCTTCCAATCATTCAAGAGCATCATCGAGGCCAGGTGTGCTCCGGCTGAGCTGCCAGCGACGAATAGCCTGCTTGAATCGAAACCCAGTTCTTTGGATTGGCTGTGGATTGCTCTGACGGCGCGGCGGCATTGGTCGACGATGCCGGCGACGGTGATGTGGGGCGCGAGAGTGTAATTGACCGAGGCGTAGGCGACGCCGTTCTTCACGCAATCAGCGGCGACGAAGAGAACGTCGTTCTTGGAATGTTCCTGCCAATAGCCGCCGTGAAAGAAAACGAGGAGGGGCGCGGTGGGGGAAGCGGCGGGAAAGAAATCATAGACTTCATCTGGGCCCTGGCCCCATTGGAGATTTGCGCGATTGGGAAGCTCCTGAGCGGCGGCCTGGCTGCGCGAGACGTAGGCTTCCAGAAATGGAGTGATGGAGGGGACGCAACTGCTTGGAGAATATTCGCGCTCGAGTTTTTCGAGCGGCCAGTCTCGCCACGTTTCGCTATTGGAGGATGGATCGGTCAATTCCCTTCCCTTTGTAACGGCGACATCAGTTTGCGGCGAATTCTGAATGGGCAGAATACAAAGTTCGGCGGATTAAAGGAAGGCTTGGTCGTGATGAGCGGTGGCGCGTGCGGGCTGCGGCGCGTGGTCGGCGGGCTGCTGGTTCCACGCAGCGAGCAGGCTTTCGAAAAAATAGTGCCAATAGACATCGGGCACGGAGCGGCGGAAGAGCGTGGTGATTTCATCGGCGGCGGAGCGTTGACCGGCTGACATAGTGAGGAAGGGCGAGAAGTCGAGGGCGTCGATGCGTTCGAGCTGCTGCACGGTGGCTTCGATTTCTTGGCGGCGGCTGGTGATGAGCGTTTGCCAGCTTATCGCGGCGGCTTGATCCAACATTCCGAACGGCGAGGTGCCGTCGCCGAGCAGGGCCGGATGCTTGCGAAGAAATGTTAATTGCATCGGTCCGTAGGCCTGGGCGCGGCGGATCAGATCGCGGACGGTGAACGGGAGATGCTGGTGGGTGGCGGCGGCTTCGGGGAGGTATTGCACGCAAAACCCTTTGCGGCTGAGGCGGAGGCCGAGGTCCGAATCTTCGGCGACGCGGAGTTGCGGGTCGAAGGAACCGACGGTGAGGACGGCTTCGCGGGGGACGCTGAGATTGCAGGTGACGAAGTAGGTGTACTCCCAATATTTTCCGGGGCGCAGAGTGTTTTGGGGAAAAAGGAACGGGCTGGTGCTGAGGAAACGAGTGAGGGCGCGATTCGCGGCTTCGGGCGGCAGGCGAAAATTGCCGAGGATGGCGGTGCGATCGCAGGACGGCGAGCCGAGATGGGCGGTCTTGTGCGTTTGCAGCAAATCTGGAGCAGCGATGGAATCGTCGTTGAGGAAGAGGAGGAAATCTCCGCTCGCGTGGCGGACGGCGCGGCGGCGGGCGGCGCCGGCCCCGGCGTTCAACTGGCGCAGGTATTGAAAATCGAAGCGCGGTCGAAAAGATTTGCAAAAGGCTTGGGTGGCGTCGGAGGAGCCGTCGTCGACGACGATGACTTCGAATTCGTTGGGGCTGAGGGATTGTTGCTCGAGGGCTTGGAGGCACTGCTGCAGGATCGGCAGGCGATTGCAAGTGGGGATGGTCACCGAGAAAAACGGGTGTTTGGATGCGCGATTTTTTGTTGCTGAGTTGGTTGTTGGCTTAGTCCAGAGGCGATGTGCTGCTTTTTGGTGGTAGGCGGTTGCGGTTTTGTTGTCGCCCAGCTGGGTGTAGCAAGCGGCGAGGAGATTTAGCGCGCGGACGTTCGGGCCGTTGGCGTCGATGCGACCGCGAAGCACGGTGAAAATATGGCGGAGCTGGTCGAGGGCCTGCTGCGGTTGGCCTGCGGCGAGAAATTCTTCGGCGAGGACTAGATAACGGGCGATGCGCACATGGGCTCGAGAGGTGGGGGGATCGTGGGTCAGGACTTCGGGAAAGCGATCTTCGACGAGGCGGTAGGACCAGCGAAAGGCGGGGTCGGATTTTTTTGGTGTGAGGGTGCGGGCTTGATCGATCAGGGTGCGGACGGATTCGGCCATGTGTTGGCGGCTGAAATTTTGGGTTATGAGCTGGCGGCCGTTTGTGGATAAGGCGCGCCATTGAATTTCGTTGGTATAGGCGTGGACGAGGGCTGCCGAAAAATCTGGCGCTGAATCGGCGATGAGTGCGGTGCGATTGTGGTCGAGGCTGAGGCCGTCGGCGCCGACGGTGGTGGTGACTAGGGGCAGGCCGTGAGCCATGGCGAGAAGATTTTTGGTCTTGATTCCGGTGCCGAAGCGGATGGGAGAGGCGGCGATGCGGCATTGACCGAAGATCGGGGAGAGATCGGCGACGAAACCAACGCGGCGGATTGCGGGTTGGGTCGTTCCTAATTTTGCGGGGAGATTATTTCCGACTAGCGCGAGATTGGCGGTGGGAAGTTCTTTGCGAACTTGCGGCCAAATTTCTGCGAGCATCCAGTCGATGGCGTCGCGATTGGCGGGGTTGTCGAAGTTGGCGAGGAAGAGAACGTCGGCGCGGGCGTCGAAGGGCAGGCCTCCGGGGCCGGTGGTGGCGATCATGGGCATGGGGCCGGTGCGGAGAGTTGGATCTGTGCGGAGGAAAGCTTTGCGGTCATCTTCGGAGATGGTGAGGACGACGTCAGCGCGGCGGTAGACCTCCATTTCGCGAGCGGAAAAATTGTGGGAGCGCTCGAAATCGGCCCAGTAATTGGTGAGTTTTGCGGCTTGTAGTTCGCGCAGGCCTTGCTGGTCGTCGGTGAGGACGGCGATGAACGTGTGGGGCGAGAGGCGGCGGATATCTTCGAGATAGTGTTCAGGGATGGAGATTCCGTTCCAGAACCAGTGGAAGAGGATGGCGAGATCGAAATTATTCTGGCTGAGGAGATTTTCTAGGGACCAGTCGGAGTATAGATCGAAGCCCAGGAAGTGGAGTCTTTCGGCGTCGGGCGTGAGGACTTTAATTCCGAGGGCTTCGAGCGGCGGGGCGTAGCGGGCGCGGTTTACTCCGCTGCGGGCGATGTGAGTGATTTGATGGCCCTGGGCGCGGAGCTCTTCGAGCATTTGCATCCACTGCAGGTCGGCGCCGTGACGATCAGGATGCGGGAGCATCTCGTGGACGGCGAGGACGTTGAGCGGGCCGGTTTGGGCGCGAGTGAAACCTGAGTTGGGCATCGAGATTGAAGATGATGAGCAATCGAGTTTCCTCTTGGAGGTTGAGGAGGGCGCCAAGACTGTGGATGGGAGGCGCTTTTTGCAAAAGTACGCTTGCTGAGATTGGAAAAAACTAATCTGGGCAGGACGTTCTAGAGCGTGGGCTGCTGCTGGGTGAGGCAGTGAAGGGTGCCGAAGCCCCAGACGAGGTCGACGGCGTGAATGCCGACGACGGAGTGGCCGGGGAAAAGTTCGGAGAGGATTCCGAGGGCTACACGATCGTTGGGATCGTTGAAGGTGGGAACCAGGACGGCGGCGTTGGTGATGTAGAAATTTGCGTAGCTGGCGGGGAGGCGAACGCCGTCGAAGACTAGCGGCGCGGGCATGGGGAGTTCGATGGCGTTTACGTTTTCGCCGTTTTCCAGGCGGACGCCGCGGATACGTTCCCAGTTTTCTTCTAGCGGGCGGTAGTTCGCGTCCTTCTGATTTTTTTCGCGGACGAGGACGACGGTGCTGGGGTTGACGAAGCGGCAGAGATCGTCGACGTGGCCGTGGGTGTCGTCACCGGCGATGCCTTTGCCGAGCCAGATGATATTGGTGACGCCCAGATTTTCGCGCAGCGCGGTTTCGGTGTCTTTGCGGCTGAGGCCGGGATTGCGGACCTGGCGTTTTTGGTCGAGGAGACATTCTTCAGTGGTGAGAACGGTACCGCGGCCATTGACGTCGATGCTGCCGCCTTCGAGAACGATTTCGCGCGCGCCGAGAACGGCGGGGATTATGGGGATTTTTAGTTTGCGGGCGACTTGCGCGGGGATGGCGTCATCTTTTTGCCAATCCGGGTAACGGGCCCAAGCGTTGAAGCGAAAACGCGCGATGGCGATGGCAGGATTAGGAATTCCACGGCTGAGGAAGATGGGGCCGAAGTCGCGAGTCCAGCCACGATTCGTTGGGAAATGGAAAAACTGAATTTTTTTTAACGGCGCGCCGGCGAGAGTGAGAATTTTGCGGACTTGTTTTTCGTGCGCGGCGGAATTGACGAGAATGCGAACGAGTTCGCCGGGAGCTATTTTTCTGACGATTTCGGCGTAGACCCACTGGATGGGTTCGAGCTTGCCGGGCCAATCGGTGGGATTGTGGGGCCAGCCGAGCCAGGTGGCTTCGTGGGGCGCCCACTCGGCGGGCATTGCAAAACCTTGCGCGGCTGGAGAAGGCGCGGGGGAGGCGGACGGCTTGGGCTTGATGGCGCGGCGGGGCTTCAAGATTTTTCGTCGAGGAACCGCTTCTCGATTCCTTGATAGGCGTCGATGCGACGATCGCGAAGGAAGGGCCAGTTGCGGCGGACGTCCTCGAGATGCGCGAGATCGACAGCGCCGTACAAAATTTCTTCTTTGTTAGTGGAGGCTTCGGCGATGACTACGCCTTGGGGATCGCAGAGGAACGAGGTGCCCCAGAATTCGAGGCCCTCGCCACCCTCGCTGGGAGTTTCGTGGCCGACTCGATTGACGGCCGCGACATAAATTCCGTTGGCGATGGCGTGGCCGCGTTGAATGGTGCGCCAAGAGTCGCGCTGGGCTTCGCCGTTGGCCGCTTTTTCGGCGGGGTGCCAGCCGATGGCGGTGGGATAAAAAAGAATTACGGCGCCATGAAGAGCGGAGAGGCGGGCGCCCTCTGGATACCATTGATCCCAGCAGATCAGAGTGGCGATACGGCCGGCTTCGGTGTTGAAGGCGGGGAAGCCGAGATCGCCGGGAGTGAAATAAAATTTTTCGTAGTAGGCGGGATCGTCGGGGATATGCATCTTGCGGTAGACGCCGGCGATTTTGCCGTCGGCGTCGATGATGGCGGCGGTATTGTGATAGACGCCGGCGGCGCGACGTTCGAAAAGCGGGGCGATGACGACGACTTTGGATTTCTGGGCGACGCGGCTGAGGGCTTCGGTGGTGGGGCCGGGGACGGCTTCGGCGAGTTCGAAATTTTGGGTGTCTTCACGCTGGCAGAAATATTGGGATTGGAAAAGTTCGGGGAGGCAGACGACTTGGGCGCCGCTTTTGGCGGCTTCTTCGATGCGGGCCGTGGCCTTGGCGAGGTTTTCTTTGGGGTCGGGGCTGACGGACATCTGGACCAGGCCGACGTTGAAATTGGATTTGTTGGTCACAAATAAAAATTTACACGAAAATTGGCGGGAAGGCTATCGGGGTTGGGGATGAATCTCCAGTTATTTCAGCGACTTGGAAAGGAGCGCTTGCGTTCGATTTGGACACGAAAAGTGAGTCTACGGTTCACAGGAAGCATCGAATCCGGTAAAATTGGAGTCTAAGTAGAAGCGCCGGCACAGGCTTGGGCGCGGAGTGATAACTGAATGGCTGTACCGATTTCGCAAATGTGGACGACGGCGTCGTACGTCATCGGCCAACGGCTGAAGGGACGTAAGCAGTACCCGTTCGTCCTGATGCTGGAGCCGCTGCTGCGCTGCAATTTGGCTTGCGCCGGATGCGGGAAGATTCAATACCCTGCCCACGTGCTGAAGAAGCAGTTGAGCCCCGAGGAATGTTTCAAGGCGGTGGATGAATGCGGGGCGCCGATGGTGAGTATCCCGGGCGGCGAGCCTTTGATGCATCCGCAGATTGCGGAAATCGTGAAGGGCCTGGTGGCGCGCAAGAAATACATTTATCTGTGCACGAATGCCTTGCTGCTGAAAGAAAAGCTGCACGAGTTTACGCCCAGCAAGTATCTGACGTTTTCAGTACACATGGACGGGCAGCGCGAAGAGCATGATTTTTCGGTCTGCCGCGAAGGGACTTACGAAAAAGCCGTCGAGGCGATTCAGTTGGCGCTGCAGAAGGGCTTTCGAGTCACGACCAATACGACGCTATTCGACGGAGCGGATCCGAAGAGCGTTCGCCACTTTTTTGATGACATGATGGAGCTGGGCGTGGAAGGAATGATGCTTTCGCCCGGTTACACGTACGACAAAGCTCCGGACCAAGAACATTTTCTGAGCAAGAAGAAGACGCGTGAATTGTTCCGGCAGATTCTGAGTAACCGGCACGACAAGTGGCGGTTCAATTTGAGCCCGCTGTTCATGGAAATGCTGATGGGCAAGCGGGATTACAAGTGCACTCCGTGGGGCATGCCGACCTACAACATTTTCGGGTGGCAGAAGCCGTGCTATTTGCTGCAGGACGGATACGCCGACACGTTCGAAGAGCTGTTGCGCGAAACGAATTGGGATCAGTACGGCACCGAGAGTGGCAATCCGAAGTGCGCGAACTGCATGGTGCATAGCGGGTATGAAGCTAGCGCCGTGGACGATATGTTTGGAACGATCGGCGGATTCCTGGCTACCGTACGTGCGACCTTCTTCAACAAATATAACGACCCTGATGCGATGGGCGGCGCGAGCGGCAAGCCGAGCAATTCCGGACAGCTGGTCCAGATCGCAGCTTCGCCGAAGGTTTAAGTACATCTCTCATGTCTGAATCGAATTCCCTACCGGCTGCAAACACTGAAGAGCGCTTGGGCGTGGTCCACGAGAATCTGGAAGGCTGGATTCCGGCGATGGCTTCGGTTTCGGAAGTTCACGAGGCGTTGGAGAAGGCTTTCGATTACCGCGGCGATCTGACGATTACGCTCAAAGACGGGCAAAAGATCGAAGGTTACGTCTACGATCGCAAGATCAAAGGGCCGGCGCTTTCTGATTGTTTGATCCGGGTGATGCCGAAGGACAGTCCTGAAAAGCTTTCGATCCTTTATTCTGATATTGCCGCGCTGGCCTTTACTGGACGCGACACCGCTGCGGGAAAAAGCTTCGCGGCTTGGGTAAAGAAATATAACGAAAAGAAAGCGGCCGGCGAGACGAACATCGGAATCGACGCAGAAGCTTTGGATTAATCCGCGCTGGCGCCCGCCAGCTGTTCCTGCCTGGTTGCCTTCTGATGCTGGTATTCATTCCACGTAAGCAAAATAATCAAGACATCGAAAATTGTCAGTATCACTAACGCCCAGGAATGGGTGTGGGTGAAGCGGAAGACCTGATAGACCGCGAAAGCGCTGAAAACGGCGACGGTCAGGGGGTAAGCCCAAAGCTTGTCCATCCAAATGCAGGCCACCAGCAAGGCTTTCACTAGGCCGTGTGACAGCAAGTAGAGTGCGGCGAACTGGATGCTGCTGTTGGTCATATTCTGCGAGGCGTTGAACATGTGAATGGCTACGGCGCTGTGCGGGGCGCGGGCCAGCAGGTGTTCGCAGATTTTGCGGACGATATCGTTCATCTGGGCGGGCTTCATGAAGAAGATGACCGCGCCGCCGAAAAATTCGAGCAGCCCGTCGAAGCCCTTCATGGCGATGCCCACTTCGAAAGATTCGTGGAGGAAAGAGGTGTCGCGCTTGGCCATGGCCTTCATTGACGATAACACGCGGGCGGGTTTGGGGAAATTCGGTGTGCGTAGAGTGTTTCCGTGGGGCTTCACGCGCCGGGATCACGACGACGAACGCACAGTCGCGTCGCCGCGAGGAAGCCACCTCCGTGGTATGGGCCGCGCCGGTGCGGACTGGATGAGATCCTTCGCTACGCTCAGATGGTATGAAAACAGGCGTGCCTCCAAGGGTACGATCGTGCTCGAAGCACAGACCCTGAAGGAGGCACGCGATGATCCACGTAGGAGTGGACCTTCACCAGGCATTTTGTTACATGACGGCGCTGGATTCAACTGGACGCAGTTTGAAGGCGGGGCCGGTGGACAACCGGCCAGCAGCGTTACGAAAATGGTTCCAGGGATTTTCCGAACCGGTCGAGGTGGCGGTGGAAGCCTGCAGTTTCTGGCCGGCGTTCAAGGAAGCGATCGAGCACGAAGTCGGCCAGATTCACCTGGTGCATCCGCAGCGGGTGAAGGCGATTGCCTCGGCGAAGTTGAAGAACGACCGGGTAGATTCGGCAACGCTAGCGCATCTGTTGCGCTGCAATTTGTTGCCGCCGGCCTGGATGGCGGATCGCCAGACGCGCGAGCGGCGGCAGCGGGTGCGGCTGCGGATTTCGCTAGGACAACATCGAGCGGGACTGAAGAACCAGGTGCACGCGATTCTGCATCAGCACGGATTGCGCTGCGAGTTTAGTGATGTGTTCGGGAAAAAAGGGCGAGCCTGGCTGAAGCAGGTGGAGTTGCCGCCGGCGGCGCGCGCAGCGCTGGATACCTATTGCGCGTTGATCGATGAAGTGAGCGAACACATCACCGAGCAGCAACGCGAGATCGGGTTGCTGGCCAAGGCGGATGCGCGAGCGCAGTGGCTGGCGACCATTCCGGGGATTGGCGTGTATTCGGCCATGATTTTGCTTTCGGAGATTGGCGAAGTGCAGAGATTTTCCAATGCCAAGGCGCTGTTTAGTTATGCCGGGTTGGTGCCGTGGGTGCGGGAATCGGCGGGCAAAAAGACGCGCGGCGGAATTTCCCGCTGCGGATCGCCGCGGCTGCGCTGGGTGATGGTGGAGGCGGCGCACACCGCGGTGCGCTGTTCACCGGCGGCGAAAAGTTATTTCGAAAAACTCCGGCAACGAAAACATCCGCATGTGGCGCGGGTGGCACTGGCGCGGAAACTTTTGGGCGCGGTGTACGCGCTGTTGCGCGATGGCGTGGCCTTTGACGAATCGATCTTTGCGGCGGTGTAAGGAACCTCGGTTCAGCCCGGCGTCATTCTTGTGCCTCGAGCACCTTTCTCAGTTGGGGCGAACCGAGATCCGGACAATCCTTATGTGCCTTAGAGCACGAATAGAAGCTTGTCGCATCGCACGCAAATGCCCCTGGACACGTACGCCTGTTTTCATAGAAGAATGACGGCGAGGTGCAGGATACGTTTGTCGGACGACGGCTCGCCGCTGCCACACTGCGCGACGGGTTGGCTAGGGAGTGACGGCTTTCGGCAGGTTCCAGTGGTGCGAAACGGCGATGACGCGAACCAGGAAGCAGACGGTGCCGCCTAGAAGGGCGGCCCAGACCGGAGGGACTTTGGCTTTTCGGCAGGCGACCAAGACAGTGGCGCCGACCAGGGCTGCGGTGGCGTAGACGTCGGAATTCAGGACGCGTGGGATTTGAGCGAGGAAAATGTCGCGGATGGTGCCGCCGCCTACGGCGGTGATGGTGCCGAGGAGTACGGCGATGAATGGACTGAGTTCGTACTCCAAGGCTTTCTCGGTCCCGGCGACCGCGAATAAAGCCAGGCCCATGGCGTCGAGATCGATCATCACGTTTGGCGGGATGCGGAGCAAGAAGCGGTAGAGAAAAAACACGAGCAGGCCGCCGGTGAAGGCGGTGACCGGGTAGCGCCAATCGCGGAGAGACGCGGGCGGGACGGCTCCAATCAGCAAGTCGCGAATTATTCCGCCGACGAGCGCGGTGGAAAAAGCCAGGACCATAATTCCTAAGAAATCGAGATTGCCGCCGACGGCGGCGGTGGCGCCTTCGATGCCGAAGATGAGCGTGCCGGCGAGATCCGCGACTAGCAGAAGGCGGCGAGGGTTGTAGCGGAGCAGTGGATTCGGCATGCGTTTATTTTGCTAGCGGATCTCGATCAAGACGAGTGATTTGGGTGGCAGCGTTAACGAGAGCGATCCGTTCTTGATATTTTCCGGGTGCGGCGGCGGCATTTGCGCGGCTTTTTTCAGGTCCGCGTATTGCTGCATGGTGGGAGAGCTGGGATCGCCCATGGCGTGATAGGCCGGAAGCGGGGAGCCGTGATCCGGATCGACCTGACTGATTGCCGCGTGGTGGTTCCCTTTCAGTCCAGCGAGATGAATGGTGACGTTCCTGGTTTGTCCGGGGTCATCGGGGAGAGAAAGATTCCAAATGGCGATGGCTAGCGAGCCGTCGGCTCGTTTAGTGACGAGCATGGAGTCGGATTTTACGTCGAGCCGTTGATCGCCCAGGCGGTGCAGCAATTCGAAAGCGTGGAAGGCTGGCTTGGGGACGCCGCCTTCGGCGATGAGGCCGAAGCCGCCGTAGAAAGGAGTTTTGATGACGCCCTGCTCTTCGAAAACGTCGGAAAAATCCCAGTAGCTCATCATTTCGGTGAGGCCATCGCACTGGCGAATGGTATCGGCGAGCCAGGGGCCCATAAAGGCGGAGTCGGTGACTTTGGTTTGGTTGTCGTAGACGGCGTTGAATTCGGACCAGATGAGCGGGAGATTGGGTTTGGACGAAGATTTAATTTGCTGGCTGACCTTGGCGACAGCTCTGCAGACCATCTGGTTCATGGGAATGAATTCGGTGGTACCGAAAACGTCCTTGGCATTGTCATTTCCATAAACGTGGGTGGAAACGAAATCGGCCGGGATGTTTTTTTCGGTGACATGTTGGATGAATTGATCGGCCCAAGCGGCTTGGGCGGTGGCCGGGCCGCCGATACGGAGACGCGGGCTTACTGACTTCAGCGCGACGGCGGCTGAATCGTAGAGTTGGAAGTAGGTAGCTTCGCGGGGATCGCCGGCCCAAAAATCGATGTTTGGTTCGTTCCAGACTTCGAAATACCACTGAGAGACTTCGTCGATTCCGTAACGCGCGATGAGGTGGGAGGCTAGCGCCGAGACTAGCGCGCCCCAGCGCTGGTAATCCTTCGGAGGAGCGACGATGGGCCGGTACCAAAAAGCTTGGCGAGTGTCGGCGGAGGCGAGTTTGGCGGGCATGAAACTGAGTTCGACGAAAGGGCGGACGTGATTCTGCAGCAGGCCGTCGTAAATTTGATCGACGTAGGAAAAATTGTAGAGGGGCCGGCCTTTGGAATCTTCGTCGAAGAGTCCGACTTCGTCGTTGAGAATGGCGTGGAAACGAATGTATTGGAAATTGGTGGCTAATTTCACTTGGCGGAGATCGTTGCGATAGTTTTCACGGAGGCTGAGGATGGCGCGGCCGGAGCCGAACATTTGTTCCCAGTAATGTGGGAAGGGATGCGAGGGGGCGTTGAGGTCGACTTCTAGAGTGTCGGTGGGGGGGGCTTGGGCGGCGGTGCGTGCGGGATGCAGAAAGATAAGAACGATTGCGAGCGGCCAAGAATAGTTTCGAAGATATTTCACGGGATTCTCCACGGACGCTATTGTAACGATTTTGAGGCCTGCGTTGTGCGGGCGGATTAGTTTTTCTGGCGGGAGCGACGACGGGCTCGGTCGGTCCAAGGTCGCAGGACATTGTAAAGTGGCGTAGCGGTGGCGTTTTGTTTGGCGACTTCTAGCAATTTGCGCCTGGCTAGCCAGCCTATGGCGGATTGAACCGAGCTCTTGGAGACGCCGACTGATTCGGCGAGTTCCTGGTAACTGATGCGGATTGGTTCGTTGCGGCGCTGCTGCTCGGCCGAAAGCCAGAGATAGACGAGGAAGCTGACCGGGCGGCGGTCATGGCCGACCAGATCGCGCATCAAGACGTCGGTGAGATAGGGATCGAGAGAGAGCATCACTATATCAATCGTTAATATAGCATTGACTGGCTGATTGCAACCGATAAATGACGCGGGATATGCTGCGACCCACGGCGAGAAGGAGGCCGAAGAAATGATTCGTGGTCTGAAATTTGTAAGTGTTCCGGTTCGGAATCAAGATGCGGCGTTGGAATTTTTCACCGAAAAACTCGGGTTCAAGGTAGCGACCGACCAGTTTTTTACGGAGACACAAAGATGGATCGAGTTGCTGATCCCCGGGGCGGAGACCGGGCTGGTGCTCTTCACCCCGGAGGGGCATGAAAACCGCATCGGCGACTTTCAGCCGCTTTCTTTCTGGTGCGACGATGTTTTTGCCACGGCCAAAGCGATGAAGGCCAAAGGCGTTGAGTTCGAGAAAGAACCCAAGAAAGAAGATTGGGGAACCTCGGCCATCTTCAAAGACGTGGACGGCAACAAGTACGTGCTTTCGAGCAAATGAAAAGCGCTAGGACTCCTGGGCGCAATTAATGATCCAGGGAGTGCCGAAGCGATCGACGGTCATGCCGAAGAGGACGGACCAGAAAGTCTTCTGCAGCGGCATGGTAATTTTTCCGCCGGCGGAGAGTTCGTTGAAGATGCGTTCAGTTTCGGCGGGATCTCTGGTGGTGATGGAAACGTTCAAACCCTGCGGCGCCTGATAATGTTGCGGAGGAGCGTCGCCGCCCATGAGCACCTGATTGCCGACGACCATACGAACGTGAATGACTCGGGAGTGCATTTCCGGGGGGAAATGCGAGGCCATGGGCGAGCCGCCGTAGGTCATGAGGCCATGGATCTTGCCGCCGAGAATCTTTTCGTAGGATTTGAAGGCTTCTTCGCACTGGCCGTTGAAGCCGAGGTATGAACAGATTTCCATGATGGTTCTCCCGTTTGGATGAAATCAAGCTTGCTGGTTGCCCTTTACTGACGCCGGTGGCCGCGCTTGGTCTCACGACGGGGACAGAAAATATGGCGGAGACAGTGTGGACATGTCACTTGTGAAAAGCAAGTGAGAACGTGGTATGCTTTGAAAAATGGGCGGGAAAACGACAGAGTTGCGAAGGTCGGGGTGTCCGTTAAACGCCTCGGTGGAGGTATTGGGCGACCGTTGGTCGCTGCTGATTATTCGGGACATGATGCTGCGGGGATTTCGGACGTTCAAGGAATTTTTGGGGTCGTATGAACGGATCGCGACCAACATTTTGACGGATCGCCTACGAAAATTGGAAGAGCACGAAATCATTCGGCCATATCCGGATCCGGGGGACGGAAGGCGATTGATTTATCGGCTGACGGAGAAAGGAATCGATCTGGCTCCGGTGCTGACGGAGATGGTGTTGTGGGCGGCGGCACATGAAGAGACGGAGAATGAGGCGCTGGTAAAGACGATGCGGACGAATCGGGCGGAATTCTTGGCTCAGATACGGCGGAAATGGGAAGAAGAAAACGTCGCGATGGCTAAGGGCGCAAAAAACCTGCGGGCGGCGTCTTAGGCTGTCTAATTCGGCTGGCTTAGTCTCTGGGTTTCAGGGAAGAATCGGGAAACCGATGGATTGCAAATCCTGGCGCAGGAGTTCGACGCCTTGATAACGAAGCGCGCGGATGCCGATGGCGCGAGCTGCTGTAAGATTTTCCTCACGATCATCGATAAAGATGGTTTCCTGCGGTTTAACTCCTAAAACTTTCATGGTGTGTTCGTAGATGGCGCGATCGGGTTTTATGGCGCGGACCTCTGCGGAAAAAATGTGGTGATCGAATTCCGCGATCCAAGGGAAGGTTTTGCGAACGTGGGTGGCCATGTCGGTGGGCATGTTGGAGAGGATGGCGGTTTTGAAATTGGCGGCGTGAATTTGGCGCAGCCAGTGGATCATGGGTTCATTGGGGCGGCTCCACATTTGATTGTCGATATCGCGGAGTTTTTGGATGGTAACGTCGTTTAGCGTCACGCCGGCTTGGGTGGCGAAGTGGCGCCAGTATTCTTCGGGGAGGATGTCGCCGCGGTCGTAGGGAGCGCGGGTCTTCAGATACATAGGTAGGAATGTTTGCGAGTCGGCCTGGAAGGTGCGGGAGAGGAAATCGATATTTTCGCTGGTAGGTAGGTGGCAGAGGACTTCGCCGTAGTCGAGAATTACGGCGCGGATGCTTTTGTCGCGCGAGGCAGGAGTTGTGTTCTCTGCGGTCACTTAGATTCGGGGCCTAGCGCTAGATCTTCGCCGGAGAGCTTCAAGTGGGTCTGAAGGACTTCGACGACCATGGAGTGGTCGTCGCGCTGCGGGAGGCCGGAGACAGTGATGGTGCCGACGCAGCCGGAGCCGGCGAGCAGGATGGGAAAGCAGCCGCCGTGGGGGGCGTAGTCTTTCAATTCCAATCCTGCTTTGCCCTGCAGGGTGGTGCCTAATTTTTCGTGGCGGAGACCGACGGAGTAGGAGCTGCGGTGGTAGCGCATGACTACGTTTTTCTTGCGGCGGATCCAATCGAGATTATCGGGGCTGGTGCCGGGCATGGCGTAGGCGAAGAGCGGATGGTTGCCGAGTTGGATATCGATGGCGACGGCGACTTGGCGTTTTTCGGCTTCGGCTTTCAGGGCGGAGCCGATTTGCCAGGCGGTGGCGGAGTCAAACTTTTGGAATTGGAGTTTCTTTTCTTGTTGGGCGATTTTTTCCAGGTCTTGGTCGATGGTCATGAGGTTCCCTAACAGCTGGCTGGGTTCTTCTTTCGGCAGAAATGATAGCAGATTCGAATTTATAGTTTGACTGGGACGAAAGGTAGTTCGGTCCGCTGGTCGGAACTTTTGATGGCGGTTTCGATTACGTTGATGACTTCCATGGCGTCTTCGGCGGGTACGGGGTTGGGCGCGCCTTGGACGATGGCGTCACGGAGTCCGGCGTAGTAGCCGAGATAATTTCCGGGTTGATTGGGAATTTGGCGCGGGTCGAAACCGTCGTTTGACTTGACGATTAGCGTGCCGGCTTCGGGATCTTGGCCCCAACCTGGACTGCCGGGAGTGTCTCCGCGTTTGAAGCCGTCTTCCTGAGTGTCCATGCCGAATTTGGTGTAACTGCCTAGCGTCCCGTGGACGGTGAAGCGCGGGGTGCCGGCGACTACGAGCAAGCCACCGTGAAGAATTACGCGGCGCGTGCCGTAGCGGAGGAGAACGTGGAAGTAATCGACGGCTTGGCCGCCGGGGCGTTGGATGCCGAGGTCGGCGTAGATCGATTCGGGAAAACCGAAGAGCTGCAGGACTTGGTCGATGAGGTGGGCGCCGAGATCGTACCAGATGCCGCTGCCGGGGCCGGGTTGTTCTCGCCAGCGTTGGCGCGGTTCGGGGCGATAGCGGTCGTAGTGGGATTCGAAGACGGCGACGTCGCCGAGAGTTTTTTCCGCGAGCAATTTGCGGAGGGTGAGGTAGTCGCCATCCCAGCGGCGGCTTTGGAAGGCGGAGAGGAGGCGATCGGCGGTGCGGGCTTCTTTGATCAGGGCGGCGGCTTCGGCGACGGTGTTGGTGAAAGGCTTGTCGATGACTACGTGCTTGCCGGCCCGCAGGGCTTGCTGACCTAGCGGGAAATGCGTGCCGTTGGGTGTGGCTAGCACGATCACGTCTATTTCGGGATTGTTGAAGGCGTCCTGCGGCGTGGGCAAAACGGTTATGCCGGGATGATCTTTGTGGACCTTGGCGGCGTCACTGGAAACGACGTAGCTGAGGCGCAGGCCCGGGACGTTGAGGAGCAACGGGGCGTGGAAGGTCTTGCCGACGAAACCGTAGCCGACCAGGGCGACGTCTAAAGGCTTGTGATTGGCGCGATCATCCAAAGTGCGATCTCCCATGGGCAGCAGCGGGGCGGGATTGAATTGCTATGAATTGCTTGCAAGCCCAAAATGCATTCACTATCCTTCGTCGGGCTTTGCAGGGCAGCCCGGCGGAACATTCTACTTGAGGTGCGCATAAATTGAGTAACTCACGAAATATCTCCCGGATCTGGTGGTCGATGGCCTTGGTGGTGGTTGCGCTTTTGTCGGTGGCGCTTTGCGCGGGGGCTCAGGCGTCGTCGCACGCGCTCGACGCCAAGTGGGAATTCCGGGCGGTGAGCAAGACGGAGAACGCCGATTTGCAGAATTGGCATCCGGCACAGGTGCCGGGCGTGGTGCAGACCGACTTGCTGAAGAATGGGCTAATTCCGGATCCGTTTTACCGGGACAACGACACACGGCTGCAGTGGATCGGGCTGACGGACTGGGAATACCGGACGACGTTTCAGGCGGATGCGGCGACGTTGGGGCATGACCATGTGGATTTGGTTTTCGATGGCTTGGACACGTATGCCGACGTTTACGTGAACGATCAGGTGGTGCTGCACGGAGACAACATGTTCCGGCGCTGGCGCGTGCCGGTGAAAGGAATTCTGAAAAGCGGGCCGAATACTTTGCGGGTGGTTTTTCATTCGCCGATTACGTCGATGATTCCGAAAGTGAAGGCGCTGCCGTACATTTTGCCGGCGATCTCGACGGCCATTAATTCCGGCAACGAAGAAAATGTGGCTACGTCGCCCTACACGCGGAAGGCTCCCTATCAATACGGTTGGGACTGGGGTCCGCGGTACGTTACCGAAGGGATTTGGCAGCCGATTCGGGTGGAAACTTGGGACGCGCTGCGGATCGACAATTTTCATGTGCAGCAGCAGACGATCAATAAGACGGATGCGGCATTGAGTGCGGAATTGAATATCGAGGCGAGCCGCGCGACCGCGGCGAATCTGGAAATTACTTATGGGCCGCTTGCTGGTACGGCTTTTCCGGTGGTGCGGCAGAGCGTGCAGCTGGTGCCGGGCGTGAACAAGATCAGTGTGCCGTTACATATCGCGAATCCGAAATTGTGGTATCCGAATGGCTATGGGGCACAGGATCGGTATCAATTTGCGGCCGTGATCCGGAACGGGAAAGCGATATTGCGGCAAATGCGGCTTTGAAGACGGGGCTGCGATCGATTGAATTGCGACGCGAAGTGATGAAGACGGGCAAGGGCTTCGCATTCGTGGTGAATGGGATTCCGATTTTTGCCAAGGGCGCGGACGTGATTCCATTCGATAGTTTTCCCAATCGCGTTACGCCGGAAAATCACCGGCTGATCCTGGAAGCAGCGCGCGACGCGCATATGAACATGGTGCGGGAATGGGGCGGAGGGTATTACGAGTCCGACGATTTTTACGACATCTGCGACGAACTGGGGATTATGGTCTGGCAGGAATTCATGTTCGGCGGGGACATGGTTCCGGGCGGCGCGGATTTTCAGAACAGCGTGAAGCAGGAGGCGATCGATCAGGTCACGCGGCTGAGGGATCATCCGAGCATCGTGCTGTGGTGCGGGAATAATGAGATCGAGACCGGGTGGGTGCACTGGGGCGACCGGCAAATTTTCAAGGAATCGGTATCGGCAGCGGACCGGGAAAAAGTGTGGACCGACTATGTGGTGCTGTTTCACGGGATTTTGTCGGGGGTCGTCGCGCAGTATGCAAGTCCGGTGCCGTACTGGGCGAGTTCACCCAGTTCCAATTTCGAAAGTGCGCCAGACAGCCAGACCGACGGGGACATGCATTACTGGCAGGTGTGGCACGCGCTGGCTCCAATCGAAATGTACGAACAGCAGTTTCCGCGGTTCATGTCGGAGTATGGATTTCAGTCGTTTCCGGAGATGCGGACAATTCGGGCTTTTGCCAAGCCGGAGGACATGGACATCCGCTCGGCGACGATGAGGGAACACCAGAAAAACACCGGCGGCAACGAGCGAATTTTGAGTTACATGCTGCGCTGGTATCCGGAGCCGAAGGATTTTCCCTCGTTCGTGTATTTGAGCCAAGTGCTGCAAGCCGAAGCGATCAAAGTGGGAGCGGAACATTTGCGGCGACAGATGCCGAATACGATGGGGTCACTCTACTGGCAGTTGAACGATTGCTGGCCGGTGGCTTCGTGGGCCAGCATCGATTATTACGGGCGCTGGAAGGCATTGCAGTATTACGCGCGACGATTTTATGACGATGTGATCGTTTCGCCGCACAGGCACGATGGAAAGGTGGATGTATATGTGGTGTCCGACAAGCTGACGCCTTTGAGCGGAACGATCCGGACGCGGTTGCTGGATTTTTCCGGGAAGGTCTTGAGTGAGAAGACGCAGGACGTGCAGATACCGGCGCAGTCGAGCGCAGTGTATTTCACGTTGGATGAAAAAGAGCTGCTGGGAAACGCCGACCCGAAGAAGAGCTTTTTGGTATTCGATTTGGCGATTGCGGGCCAGCAGACTTCGCGCAATCTGGTGTTCTTTGACACCATGCACAATGTGGATTTGCCTACGCAGGTGAAAGTCGACGCCACGTTGGATGGCGCGAACGGAGCGTATTCGGTGACGTTGCGGTCGCCGGTACTGGCGCGCAGCGTTTTCGTCTCGTTCGGCGATCTGGACGTGCAAACCTTGGACAATTACTTCGATTTGCTGCCGGGCGAAGCGGTGACGATCAGGCTGAAAGCGCCGGCATCCGTGTCGCTCGACCAAATGAAAAGCGCCATGCAAGTGATTTCACTTACCGACGCTTTCCCGGCGGCTGAGACGATGCACTAGAGCCGGCGCTGGCTCAAAAGCCAGTTCCCTACTTGACGACCGTCCCGGCCGGGAGCGACACCGTTCCGCGCAATTGAATGTCCTGGCTGGAGCGGCCCACCAAAATCTGGTATTCGTCCGGAGCCGCGACCCATTGCTTGGAGGCGGTGTCGTAGTAAGAGAAGGCGCGACCATCGAGCACGATCGTCGCGGTCTTCGTCTCACCGGGCTTCAGATTAATTCTGGAGAAGCCTTTCAATTCCTTGGCCGGCCGCGGGACTTTGGAATTGGGATCGGAAACGTAAAGCTGAGCTACGTCCGCGCCTTCTCTTGAGCCGGTATTGGTGACATCAAACGAGACCGCGTAGAGCGGCGCGGAAAGTTCGTTCGCCTTCACGCTGGCGTCCGCAGGCTTGACGCTGAGATTCCCGTATTTGAACGTGGTGTAGGAAAGACCATAGCCAAACGGGAACAGCGGCTTGGTATTATTTTTTTCGTAGCCGCGATAGCCGACGAACACGCCTTCCTTGTAAACGACCTTATTGGTTCCCGCCTGTGGATAGTAGGTATCGTGAACCGGATTGTCTTCCCAGCGGCGTTCGAGAGTCGCCGGGAGACGGCCGGACGGATTGGTATCGCCGAAGAGAATTTCGGCGGTAGCTTTGCCGCCTTCCTGACCGGGATACCAGCTGTGTAGCAAGGCCGGAACGCTATCAACCCAGGAATTCATGTCGACGTTGCCGCCGGCGTTGAGCACGACGATGGTGTTCTTATTCGCGGCGACCATGTCCTGGATTAATTCGTCCTGACCTGGCGGCAGGCGGAAGGTGCGATCGGCGCCTTCGCTTTCGGAATCCGGATCGAACCCGACGGCAACGATGACGACGTTGGCTTTGGCCGCCATGGCTTTCGCGGCGGGAAGAACGTAGCTGCCCTGGCGAGTGATGCCCAAATGCAGGTGACCGCCGAGCCAATCGGAGCGGCCGTGATGTTCGAGCACGATTTTGTGCGGCGTGGCGTCGAGCGAGAGGGTGGCGATACCGAGAAGTTCTTTGGAAGTGGTCCAATCGTCGAGGACGATTTTGTCGTCTACGTAGAGTCGGTAATAGCCGCCGTCTTCTCCGGTGGATGAAACGAAAAGATCGTGTTTGCCGGAGGCGGCCGGCACGAAATAGCCGGTCCAACGGGAAGACTCGGCCTGCGCGGGCAAATTGGCTTTGGCGTGAGGGCCGAGGTTTACGTTCGATTCGGTGCGGGAGAGGAAAGGCTTGCCCTTGAGGTCAGCACTGGTGAAATGCTCGGCATTGAGGCCTGGCCTTCCGCCCTTGGCCGCGGTGGAAAAAGTGGTGGCTTCGGCCATTTCTTCGATGGTCGGGAGGCCGGGACTGTAGAGGACGTTGCCGGAAGTTCCCACGGAATCGCTGACGCCCTGAATCAAGCTTACTGCTTCAAACGGAACACTTCTGGCGCTGCCTCCGCCAACTGGCACGGCAGGATAGGCGTTCGGACCGACGACCAAGACAGACATCGAGGGATCTTTTTTGAGGGGCAAAAGATTGTTGTCGTTCTTGAGCAGGACGGCGCCTTCGCGGGCGGCGTCCAAAGCGACTGCGTCGCCTTCGCGGTTGTAACGGGAAATCGCGAGATCCTGTTGTTCACGATCAAGCCATCCAAATTGAATAGCGGTGCGGAGGATGCGGCGAACTTTGTCGTCGATGGTGGCGACGGTCACTTTGCCATCTTTGATGAGCGGCAGCAGAGTTTCGCGATTCAGGTAGACGCCCTTGGGCATTTCGAGATCCATTCCGCCGTTGGCGACGCCCAGAGTGTCGTAGGTGGAAGTCCAATCGGACATGAGGATGCCGGTGAAACCCCATTCGCCTTTGAGGATGTCGATATTCAGGTGCGCGTTCTGGGTGGCGTGGGTGCCGTTGATCAGGTTGTAGGAATCCATGACCGAGCCGACGTGGCCTTCTTTCACGGCGGCTTCAAAAGCGGGGAGATAGATTTCGCGCAGGGTGCGTTCGTCGACGATGGCGTCGGTATTGTGGCGATCGAATTCGGAATTGTTTACGTCGAAATGCTTGACCGTGGCGCTGACGCCCTGGCCTTGCATGCCTTGAATGTAGCCGACCGAGATCTTGCCGGCGAGGTAAGGGTCTTCACCCAGGTATTCGAAATTCCGTCCGTTCATTGGGGCGCGGTAGATATTGACGGCGGGGCCGAGCATGAAGTGCACGCCTTTGGCGCGCGCGTCTTTGCCAATTTCAGCGCCTTCACGCGCGGCGAGAGCGGGATCCCAGGTAGCGGCGAGCGAAATGCCGCCGGCCATGGTAGTGGCCGGACCTCCGTGGCGGACGCCGATGGGTCCATCGGCCATGCGCAGGCGGGGCCAGCCGAGCGCGGGATAGGCGCGGACGTAGAAATCATCCTCTCCGCCGATCAGGTCGATCTTCTGCTCAAGGGTCATCTTGCTGAGAATCGATTCGACGCGCTGCTCGACACCATCCGGGGCAGAGATCGCCGAAGGCACGATGGCCATGGTGAGCGCGAGAAGACACAGCAGCGCTACGATTCGAATCGCTCCCAATTTCGCCAGCCCACTTCCGTTTTTCGCCAACAGCCTCATGAGATCTCCCTTGTTCACGTTGCTCCGAATGTGCCCCGTGCTATTCGTTTTAGTGCTCGAGCTGCGCGTCATTTGGATGAAGAGTCGGCCGCACGACCAGCAGCTTCCTGGGCCTGGTGGAACAATTCCATTTCATGATCAGCATCGGCGGCCTTGCCCTGCTTACGGTAGATGCCGGCCATACCGAAATGGGTTTGGGCCGCGGTGGTCGGATCGATCTGCAGCGTGAGCAGGTGCTGCCAGGAGGTCTGGGCCAGGGCGTCGTCGCCGTCGCTGCTGGCAGCTTTGCCGAGCATGTAGAGAGTTTCCGGCATGTCGTGTTGGAGCTTATCGGATTTCTTCAGCGACTCAAGCGCGTCGTGGAATTTTCCGAGTTGCATCTGGGCTTCGCCGAGACGATAGGCGGCTTCGGCGCTGCCGGGCTGCAATTCGGATTCGAGGCGAAATTGTTCTTCGGCTTTATCCCACTGTTGGGAGCGCGCGTACAAGTAGCCGAGATCGAGATGCAGGCCGGAAGTTTGCGGGCGAAGACGGATGGCTTCGGTGTATTCGCGCTCGGCACTGGGGACTTCGCGAAGGGCGGCGTAGTCCTGAGCCATCATTTGGTGGGCGCGAGCAGAATCCGGGAAGCGAGCTTCGAGAGTGTCGAAAACCTGCTTGGAGAGAAGGCCGGAGGCGCGGCCGTAGTAATAGAGAAGATTGGGATCGTCGGGATTTTTGGTGACGGCTTTTTGCAGGACGACGGAGGCTTCCTGAACGCGGCCGGCGTCGAGGAGGGCGATGCCGAGGGCGCCGTCGTCGTGGGCTTTTTCGAGATGGGGAATGGCGTCGCTGGCGTAGCCCTGGGCGAGCAGGGCGTAGCCGAGAAGGCGATGGCCGCCTTCGACGCTTGGGTTTAGTTCGAGCGCGCGCTTGAGAGGCGGCATGGCGTTCGTGTATTCGCCCTTTTCGATGAAGGCTTCGCCGAGGTCGACGAAGGCGAGCGAGAGTTTGGGATCGGCGTCGATGGCTTTCTGGAATTCGGCGATGGCCGCGTCGAGGTGGCCTTGCTTATCGGCTTCGACGCCGGCGTGGAGATGGGCAAGAGCCGGCGAGGAGGCGGACTGCACAGCCAAGAACGCGGATAAGAAAATTGGAATGATCATTTCTCGGGCTCGCGAACTTCCAGGAATTGGTTTGCTTTTACGTTTTCGAGTGTTTGATGAGCGCCGGAGGGCCAGAGGATTTCAACTTTCGCGGATTCCGCCGAGCCCAAGCCGAAGTGTAGACGCTTATCGTTGGCCGAGACGTAGCTTCCCGAAGTGGTGGCGAAGCGGGTTTGATTGTTGACTTGGACGCGGGCGCCGAGGCCATCGCGATTGCTGCGGGTGCCGCGCAGGGTGAGGGTGAGCCAATTGCCGGCGTTGGCAGTGGCACCGGCGCGATTCATGAGAACCAGGGGCTCACCGCCGAGAGAGGTGACGACGACATCCTGCCAGCCGTCGTTATTGAGGTCGCCAAAGGCGACGCCACGCCCGGCAATGGGCATTGTGACGCCGGAATCGGCGCGATCAAAGTGGCGGCCGTCTTTATTCATGGCGAGGAGCGGGGGCTCTTTGTAATGCAGCATGTGGTCGATGGATTCGACGTTGTCGAGGACGTGGCTCTGAGCGACGAAGATGTCCTTCCAGCCATCGTTATTGAAATCTTCGAGGCCGACGCCCCAGCCGGAGCTGGCAGCGGAGAGCAGGCCGAGGCCGACTTGCAGGCTGCGGTAGGTGAACAGGCCGTTGCCATCGTTGTGGAAGAGGGCGTAGACCTCCCGGGGCAGCACGGTGACCAGAATGTCGGGGCGGCCGTCGTTATCGTAATCCTGGAAGACGGTACCCATGCCGGAGATCGGTTTGCCGTCGGCGGTGAGGGCGGCCCCGGCTTCCAAGGCGCGTTCGCTGAAGGTGCCATCGCCATTGTTGTGGAAAAGGAATTGGCGCATGCCGTCATTGGCGACGAAGACGTCGGTGAAGCCGTCGGCGTCGTAGTCGGCGAAAGAGACTCCCAAGGATCGGCCCTTCATCTTGCCGATGCCGGAGTGCTGGCTGACGTCTTCGAAGGTGCCGTCGCCGCGATTGCGGTAGAGAATGTTGGTGGTTTGCGGGAATTCAGCCGGAGGACAGTAGGTTTGCCATTCCTGGCCGCAGATCTTGCTGGTCTGGGTGTCCCAGAGCATGTAGCGAGTAACGAAGAGGTCGAGATGGCCGTCGTTGTCGTAGTCGAAAAATCCAGCGGAGCTGGACCAGCCGCCGGCTTCGACGCCGGCTTTGGCAGTGACGTCGGTGAAGGTGCCGTCGCCGTTGTTGTGGTAGAGGGTGTTCTTGCCGTAGTTGGTGACGTAAATGTCGGGGAAGCCATCGTTGTCGTAATCGCCGACGGCGACGCCGATGCCGTAGTTGCCGTCGCCAGCATTGGCGAGGCCGGCTTCTTTGGTGACGTCGGTGAAGGTGCCGTCAGGATTCTGGCGGTAGAGGCGGTTCCAGTTTTTGGGGTCCTGGCGATTGAATTTTTCGGGCTGGTGCATGGGGTTGGTGAGGTCGCCGCTGTTCACCAGGAAAATGTCGAGCAGGCCGTCGTTGTTGTAATCGAGGAGGGCGACGCCGCCGCCCATGGTTTCGATCAGGTATTTTTGGGGCGTGGGGGAATTCACGTGCTTGAAGTCGAGGCCGCGGGGATGCTTGACGTCGAACATCGGGCGCTGAGGCTGACTGCTGATCGAGTGAGAGATCGGACAGAGGCAGGATGAGGCCCATCGCGGCGAGCGTTTCGAGGAAGTCGCGGCGTGAGATGGGATCAGTCATTCGGGCTCGAAACTATTCTAATTTGCGAGGCTAGAGGTTCGTTAGCAAAAAGCAAATCAAGACGGCATCGTTTGTGGAGCTCGCGGCACGGATTCTACGGTTGTTAGACGAAGTGCGAGACGAATAGGAACCGACGGGAAACAAAAGCTGAGGAGGGCCTGAATAAAAAAATTGAGGGACGAAAGTGGCCACCGGGGGGCGGCGACCACCTTCGTCCCTCATGCGCGTTAGAATTTAAACTTCAAACCAAACTGAATCAAACGCGGCGTGTTCGCTTGGCTGGTGACTACGCCAAACGAGTTCGCAGTAGGTGAACCTGCATACGAGGTACCCGGGAATCCGAGTTGCACTCGGTTGAAGGTGTTAAAGAACTCGGTACGGAACTCAATGCCGAGTTTGTTATCCGGTCCGAACTGGGTGCGCTTGAAGATGGCCAAATCCCAGTTGTTGATGCCAGACGCGCGGAGAGTCGGATCAACGCGAGCTTCCGTGCCGTAGCCATAATCAGCCGGCGGCGCGAAGCAGGACGTGTTGAAGGACTCGTTGATCTTGTTTACAAATCCGCCGGCAGGCGCGGACTTGTCGCAACCAGCGATGACATCAGGACGAATGTTCGAGATGCCCAGACCAAGAGCTTCGAGCGGCGTCGTGTTGGCATAGCTGAACTTCAGCGGGAAGCCCTTTTGGAAGGTCGTGATTCCGTCCACGCCCCATCCGGAAACCAACTTGTCGGCTATGCCGGTGGTGTCGCCCATGTACTTCTGGCCGTGACCGAACGGCAGGTCGTAAACGTAGCTGATGACCAAGCGCTGAGAAACGTCCTGTGAAGACAACGAACGCTCGCCCTGGGGGTTGTTGTAGTCCTGAACCTGACCGACGCCGCCGGTTGAACCTTCGAGCCAGCTGGTCAGCGTATCGGTGTTGGTCAGCAACTTGGCGTTGGTGTAGGCAGCCAAGAAGGTGCCGCCGCCCTGGAATTTCTTGGTAACGGTGGCTTGCAGTGAGTTGTAGTTGCTGCCGTATCCGCCCTGGCCGGCCAAGCTGAGGCCGTTATATTGCGGATAGGGGCGGTCGATTTGTCCCGCGAAAATCGTGGGAGTGGTGATGTTGTTCAAGCCGGCGTTCGGGCTACCGCGCAACGGATTGGCGATCTGAGTCCCGATGGTCGGGGTGCAGCCGCCGGTGTTGACGCCCGGGCACTGCGCTTCTGCCTGAGCAACGAACGAATCCGGAATCTGGTTGATGTTGGTGCTGTACTGAGCCAGATTCACACCGTGAGAGCCGGCGTAGGCAACGTCAATGAACAAGCCATAAGGCAACTGGCGCTGCAAGTCCAGGTTGTATTGTTCGACGTATCCCTCTTTCGGATTGAAGAACGGGGCGACGGTCGGGCTGCCGTTGGCAGCTGCGAAGGTCGAGACGTTCGGGGAAGCATTCCGGCCAGGGGCCAGGACGATTCCGTTCGGACCGAATGGGCCGGGTGTCGCGCAGGTGAACGTGGCAAACGAAGTGCCAGCCTGGGTGCAATTGCTAGCATCCAGGGTGCTGGTCGGGCTGACATACGCATTGGTGGTGGCCGTGAACGGCGTGCTGGCCAACGATACGACGTCGTTGTCCGGATTCAAACCGAACGAAACGAAGTTGGGAACCCAGAAGATACCGTAGCCAGCGCGGATAACCGTCTTCTGGTCAAAGCTGTAAGCCGCACCGAGACGCGGCGACCATTCGTTCTTGTCCAACGGCAGGTTGTTGCGGCTACGGTTACGGCCAGTGGTGACCAGGAAGATGTCGCCCGGGCAGCTGTCGCCAACGATGCCGTCGCAACCAGTAACGGTCGCGTTGGTGGCGGTGGGATCCCAGTAGGTCAAACCGTTGAAGCGTTCCGACCAAGTACCCTGGAGTTCATAGCGAAGACCCAAGTTCAGGGTCAGTTTGGAAGTGATTCTCCAAGTGTCCGCCGCGAAGAAGGCTCGGTAATCTTGCTTGCCTGCCGTCTGCGCCGGAACCTGCGCTACGCCTTCAGTCTGGTTGACGAAGTGTCCTTCGTTGTTGGCCAAGCCGAGAACGAAGTCGGCGATGGGGAAACCGGAAATGCCGTCGGGTGACTTCGGGTTGTTGGTGGTCCAGACCCCGTTGAAGGCGAAACCGCCGGTGCCGATGTTGGTCTGGAAGTAATTGTCGTAACCAACTTCGACTTGGGCGCCGAACTGAAAGGTGTGCTTGCCGCGAATCAAGGTCAACTGCGGCGAGAAGTTGTACTGGCTGTTGTGGTCGCCGATCGCGCTACCCGCGCCCTGCGAAATACCGACGTCACCAGGGAAGGTGAAGGCCGGAGTCGGAGGAGTGCGAAGTGCGGAAGGCACGTCGTTGTAGCTCGAGGGCCAGCCCAACTGGGTCAGGTCGTAACCCGAATTGATCGGAGCACGAGCATAAACGAAGCGGCTGCCGGCAACGTTCAAGTCGAAAATCGTGGTGGCCGAGAACTGATGGTTCAGGTCGATGGCCAGCACTTTGGAATGATAAAGTTCCGAGCAACGGTCTTGGCAGAAGCCCGTTCCGTAGGGGTCAGTCGGCAAATCGGTAAGACCGTAGTAGCCGAAACGTCCGAAGAGACGCGTCGTGCTATTGATGTTCTGGTCGATACGGGTAATGAACTGGTTGGTGTTGCCGCCCTGAGAGGTATTGGCAACGAAGTTGTTCTCACCAGTTCCAGGGTCTCCAGCAGACAGACCCGTCGTCGGATAGAGCTTGTTATACAAAGTGTTTGCCGCAGGGCTCAATTCCGCGACAGGAATCTGGTTTCCGGCATAGGGTGTACGCGCGCCGGTGGTCGGATTGGCAGTGTACGGATCGTACAGCTGAATTCCGTTTGCCGCGGGGCACGTATTGCCTGGGCCACTGAATCCACCTGGGCAGAGAACTGAGAAGTCACCGCCAAGTTCAGCGGCAGTCGGGACGGTCGAGGTCAGAGGATTGCCGCCCTGACGAAGGCGGAACTGTTCCCAGCTGACGAAGAAGAAAGTCTTGTCCTTAATGATGTGACCGCCGAAGTTACCGCCGTACTGATTCTGTACGTACGGAGGGTTGACGCCGGGTGACGGATTGGAGCCGAGAGCAGTGAAGTTGTACGGAGTCGCGTTAAGCACTTTGTTGCGGAGGTATTCGTACGCTTCACCGTGATAGTCGTTCGAACCGCCCTTGGTGCTGAAGTTCACGATACCGCCGGAGAACTTGCCCCAATCGGCGCCGAGGTTGTTGTACTGCACTTTGAATTCAGCGATCGAATCCTGAGTCGGAATGAAAATCGGCAGGTTGATGTAGCCGATGTTCAGGGGCTGACCGTCGAGATATTCAGCGCTCTGGTTGCCGAACGATCCGGCGACCTGATAGTTGCCCCAGCTGAAGGGGTTCTGACCTACCGGAGTGCCGCCCGCGCCGCCCTGGGCGATGGCGCCAGGGGACAGTGTGATCAAGTTGAAAACGTTGCGGCCGTTCAGGGGGATTTCGTTCGTTCCGCGCTCGTCGATAACCTGACCGAGAGTCGAAGTGGTCGGCGTGAGCAACGGTGTTTCGCCGGTTACTTCGACGGTCTGGGTGACCGAGCCGACTTCAAGAGCCGGGTCAATACGGAAAGCCTGCTGGACCTGAATGGTCACAGGTTCGCGCCGGAAGTGCTTGAAACCATCCTTCTGCACGTCCAGGCGATAATCACCGGGGTTCAGGTTCACAAAGTTATAGAGACCGTCGCCGCCGGTCGTTTGCGTCGAAGACGAGCTGGTAGCGAGGCTGGTCAGAGTGACCTGCGCGTCGGGAATGGCGGAACCCGAGGAATCCGTAACGGTTCCAGAAAGCGAACCGAAGGTGGACTGCGCAGAGACGGGCGCGCCCGTCATCAATGCGACGAGACAAATGCAAAGCCCGAATGCGAGAGCAACTAGAGACCTTTCAAACGACTTTTTCATAACTGACCTTCCTCCCCCGAAAAAAACAAGAAACACCAAAATTGGCCATCGAGCACAGGCCATTTAATCAAAAATTCAATGGATAGCTTGCGGGAAGTAGCAGGTCGATGGGCGTAAAGGTAACGTTGGCCAGAACCCCGTGTTCTGACCGCAAAAACCCTAAGAAACCGCCTTGTAGATACAAACCATCGAAATATTAAATGCCACCCCGGCTGGGAAGCATTTAGCTTCAAGTGCGGATTTCTGTCAAGATAAAAATATCGATTTTCTAGAAGCGTTTGGCCGCTGGTGACAGATGTGTTATCACTGCTAAGCGCTTTGGCAGTAGTATGCGGCAGGGCAGACATGCCCTTTGCCGAGCCCGCTCCGGGCAATCCTGGTAATTTGCATCCTGAATCCGGCCTAGTTGTAATTTGAATACGGGCCGATACACAGCCTAATGCAAAGTCAAAACAAAAAGCAGAACGAGCGGAAACTTCGCGTCGTCACTTTAAAATCGGTTGCGGACCATGTGGGGCTAACACCCAGCACGGTTTCCGCGGTGCTGAACAATTCCGCGGCGGCGCGTTCCGTTCCGGCGCACACCAAAGAGCGCATTCTGGCGGCCTCGCGCGAACTGAACTACCGTCCTAATTATCTGGCGCGGTCCTTGCGGGTGCAGCGCACCTATACGATTGGAGTGATCGCGCGCGATCTGGGCGATGCCTACGCGTCGATGATTATCAGCGGCATCGAGCGGTTCCTGCGGCAGCAAAATTTCTTTTTCCTGACCGTAGCGCATCACAACGATCGCAAGCTGCTCGATACGTACTCGCAAATCCTGCTGCAGCGGGGCGTGGAAGGGTTGATTTCGGTGGATACCTTTCTGGGCGAATCGATGTCTTTGCCGACGATTGCGATTGCGGGACACCGGCCAGTCGAGGGCGTTACCAACATTTTGCTGGACCATCGGCGTGCGGCGCTGCTGGCTTTGAGCCACTTGGTGGAACTGGGACACCGCGAGATCGCGTTTATGCAAGGCCCACAATACAGCGCGGATTCTTCGGATCGCTGGAAGGCGATTGTGGACGTGGCGCACGATCTGGATATTGCGGTGCGACCAGAGCTGGTGATTCATCTGGAAGGCGACCTTTCGACACCGGAAGTGGCCTATCCGGCGACGAAGTCGTTTCTGCAGCGGCACCAGCCGTTCACGGCGCTTTTTGCTTTCAACGACAATTCAGCGCTGGGTGCGATCAGCGCGTTTCAAGAGGCGGGATTGGACGTGCCGGGAGACGTATCGGTGGTTGGGTTCGACGACATTAAGATGGCTCCGTACATTAATCCCAGCCTGACGACGGTGCGCCAGCCGCTACTGAAGATGGGCGAGATTGCGGCGCGATCGCTGCTGAGCCAGATCAAGAACGGCGAAGAGTACGTGGCAGAAATCCTGATCGAGCCGGAGTTGGTGGTGCGGAAATCGACGGCTGCGGCGCGCCACAAGCACGAACATTTAACCTTCTCCACCTGATCTTCTGCACGTAACTCACCATTTATTCCTGTTTCCATCTCCGGCGATTCGTGTACATTGCTTCGCGTTAGCCGGCGATTGCGAAATTTTTCGCGCGCGGATCCAGCGACGGGATTTCAGCTCATACATTCGCGCCATTTTATGGAGCGTTCTGATTCATCCATGACCCGGGACTCATATTCGATTGGAGTGGACCTCGGCGGCACCAATCTGCGAATTGCCGCGTACAAACCGGATACCGGGATCCTGGAAACGAAGCAGATTCCGACCCGGGTACAGGCCGGAGGAGATGCGGTGGTCGCGGATATGTGCGCGGGTATCCTGCAGCTGCGCGACAAATATTCCGCGAACGCCGAGCTGCGCGGCATTGCCATCGGTTCGCCCGGGCCATTGGAATTGCCGGAAGGCCGGATGCGTAATCCGCCGAATTTTCCCGGGTTTGATGGTCTAGAGTTGCGCGCTGCGGTGGGCGCGGGGCTGGGGCTTCCGGTGGTGGTGGAGAATGACGCGAACCTGGCGGCACTGGCGGAATGCGTGGTTGGCAAGGGAAAGAAACTGGGCGTGGATTCGCTGGTGATGCTGACGCTGGGGACGGGCGTGGGCAGCGGAATTATTTTGAACGGCAAGATCTGGGATGGGATGAACGGAATGGCCGGCGAGTTGGGACACAACACGATTTACGCCGACGGAGAATTGTGTTCGTGCGGGAACCATGGGTGCCTGGAAGTATTGGCTTCGGCAACCGCGGTGCGACGAGCTGCGGTAAGAATTATTGCTTCGGGGAAAGCGCCGGGTTTGGCGGCGCTGCAGAAGCGGCACCCGGAATTTATGCCGCGCGAAATTGCGGAATTGGCGACCGCTGGTGATGTGGACGCGCGGAAGATTTTCGCGGACGTGGGAACGACCTTGGGGATTGGGTTGGCGGCTGCGGTGAATGGGCTAAATTTACCTCTCTATGTCGTGGGCGGCGGATTGATTAATGCGTGGCCGCTATTTGCGCCCACGCTGTTTGAAGAACTGCGGCACCGCAGCTACGTGTATCGCTTGACCGATCCGGAACGGTCGGTGCAGGATGGCGGCTCTCCTTCGAAGACGTACGTGGTGCCGGCGGAACTGGGATCGGATGCGGGGTTGTTGGGGGCTTGCCTGCTGGCATATTCGCCGAGCTAGGTGGGTCGAGTATTAAGGATGCTGAAGAGGCGTCGCGTGCTGTTCTGTTCGATGAAAATCTGCGGTCAGGATGCTGAATGAAACTCAATTCGTATCTGCTCAAGGCTAGCATCGTCGGCGGAATTGGCGGGCTGCTCTTCGGATTTGACACGGCAGTCATCGCGGGTACCACGCATGCGTTGACGGAAGTATTTAGTTTGAGTGCCCGGGCGCTGGGATTCACGGTGTCGATTGCGCTGTGGGGTACGGTTATCGGTTCGCTGAGTGCGGGGCTTTTAGGCCAGCGCCTGGGCGGCCGCAATGCGCTGCGGATTATGGCGATCCTGTACCTGATTTCCGCTCTCGGCTGCGCTTTGGCATGGGACTGGTATTCGCTGGTGATCTTCCGGTTCATCGGCGGATTGGGAATCGGGGGATCGTCGGTGCTGGCGCCGGTGTATATCGCGGAGTTGGCGCCGGCAAAATTGCGCGGACGTTTAGTGGGCCTGTTTCAAATCAATATCGTGGTGGGCATCCTGCTGGCGTATTTTTCGAACTACGTGATCGGGACCTTGGGGCTGGGGCTTGGCGAATGGCGTTGGCAACTGGGCGTGGCGGCGGTGCCGGCGCTGATATTTTTCGTAATGCTATTCGGGATTCCGCAAAGCGCGCGCTGGCTGGCTACGCAAAAACGCGTGGATGAAGCGCGGGAGGTGCTGCGCCAGTTGGGAAATGAGAATTACGAGGGCGAGCTGAAGGAGATCGTCGATTCGATTCACCTGGAAAGCGCGCAGAAATCGGCTTCGCTGTTCTCCTTTAAATACCGTTACCCGATTTTTCTGGCGATCACGATTGGCATGTTCAACCAGCTCTCCGGCATTAACGCCATCCTCTATTATCTGAACGACATTTTCGCGGCGGCGGGCTTCAGCAAAATGTCGGGTGATTTGCAGGCGGTGGCGATTGGGGCAATGAACCTGTGCGCCACGCTTTTCGCGATGACGTTGATCGACAAGCTTGGACGTAAAACGCTCTTGCTGATTGGCGCGGTGGGCATGGTGTTCTGCCTTTCCGGAGTTTCCTGGATTTTCTTCACACATAAGCATCCGAGCTGGCTGGTCGGAATTCTGGTCGGGTACATTTTCTTCTTTGCGATTTCGCAGGGCGCGGTGATCTGGGTTTACATCGGCGAGGTTTTTCCCAACGTGGTGCGATCCAAGGGGCAGAGTTTGGGAAGTTCGTCGCATTGGATCATGAATGCTTTGATATCCGGGATTTTTCCGGTGATGGCGAAATCTTCGGGGGCCTACCCGTTCGTTTTCTTCGCGGCCATGATGGTGGTGCAATTCTTTGTGGTGCTGTTTTTCTATCCGGAGACGAAAGGATTCACGCTGGAAGAGATGCAGCATCGATTGGGCATGGACTAGCTCGCGGTTGCTGCGATTTTCACCGACAAGCCAGCCGAGTTCTGTAACCTTCGAATTTTTCCCACATATTCGTCGACACTGGATTTTATTTGATCCGGCGTCCAGCCGAGTTCCCTTCCCAGAAGCTCGCCTGTCGGAGCCGCGGCGTTTATGGCGGCTTCCCAACTGTAAAACTGAAGTCCGATGCGGCGCATGAGGACATCTTCGATGGTGGCGGCCATTTCGTTGCGGGCGCAGTAGACGACTTCTGCGCAGATGGGAGCGAAGTTCGGTGCGAGCGTGGTCAGTAGTTTCGGCGTCTCTTTGGTAAGGAGCAGAACCTGGCTGGCGGCGGTGCCAAATTTTTGGACGAGATGTTTGGCGGTGTCTGGAGAAATTTTGTATTCACGCGGGAGCGACTGCCAATAGTCGGCGGAGTAGCCATTCGATCCGTATAAAGGATGATCGATGGTGGCGCCTGGGGTTTCCGGTACGCCCAGCAATTTTTGAACGGCGTTGACGGTGTCTTCGGCCATGGCGCGGTGAGTGGTCCATTTGCCGCCCATAATGCTGATGAGACCGGTGGGGCTGTCGATTTCAACTTCATGATCGCGGGCGAGCTTCTTGGTGTCTTTTGAACCGGCGGCGCTGACGAGTGGGCGGGCGCCGGCGAATCCGGCGACGATCTGGTCGGGCCCGATGGCGGTGGCGAAATATTTGTTGATGTGACGCAGCAGGTAGGCGACGTCGTTTTTCGAGAGGTAGAGTTCATCGCCGGGGGCGACTTCTTCTTCGGTGGTGCCGATGAGCAACCGGCCGAACCAGGGGACGGCGAACATGACGCGGCCGTCTTCGGTTTTGGGAATCAAGAGCGCATCGCTGGTGGGAAAGACTTCTAAAGGGAGGACGATGTGGGCGCCTTTGCTGAGGCGCATGCGTTGGTGGATGCCGGGCGTGACCAGGGTACGGATGGCGTCGGCGCCGGGACCGGTGGCGTTTACAAAACATTTTGCGCGGACGACGAATCGTTGTTGGGAGATGTGGTCTTCGACATGGGCGGCCTTGAGTTTTCCGTCGGCGTCTTTTTCGAAAGAGACGACTTTGGCGTAATTTAGCGGGACTCCGGCCGCTTCGGCGAAACTATTGACCAGCGCAAAGTTGTAGCGGGCGTCGTCGAATTGTCCGTCGGCGTAGGCGATGCTGCCGATCAACTGGCGGGTGGCAAGTCCGGGCATGCGCTGCAGCGTATCCGGCTTCGAGAGAAAGCGGCTGGCGAAGAGGCTGGCTTTACCGGCGATCCATTCGTAGAGCTTCATGCCGAAGCCCATATAGATGACGTCGAACCAATTTTTGCAGGGGATAAGAAATTCGAGGGGATGGGCCAGGAAGGGCGCGTTGTGCAACATGCGGATGCGTTCGTGGAGTGCGCGGTTGACGACTTCGTATTGCTTCACGTCGAGACTCTTCACCGCTTCTTCGAGGTAGCGCACGCCGCCATGAATGATTTTGGTGGCGGCGGTGGAAGCGCCACTGCCGAAGTCGCCGGCGTCGAGGAGGACGGTGTGAAGGCCACGCAGTTGGGCGTCAAGCGCTGAACCGGCTCCGGTGGCGCCGCCGCCGATGACGCAGACATCGAATATTCGCTTCGAGGTGATTTTTAGGGCTTCATTGCGGCTTAGCATGATGGGCCTGCGAACTTTTACATCTGGAACTGCTCTAGAACTGAAAGAATCGCATCGCGTAACCAGCGATCGCCGCGCCGACCAACGGCGCGATCACCGGCAACCATGCGTACCCCCAGTTAGATGTTCCTTTTCCGGGAATAGGTAGAATCGCGTGAGCGATTCGGGGGCCAAGGTCGCGCGCGGGATTGATGGGGTAGCCTTCGGTGCCGCCGAGGCAGAGACCGATAGCCCAGACCAGGCAGGCCACGAGGAGCGGACCGATTCCGGCGGCGAGTCCGACGGGCGAAACGGCTTTGGAGAAAATTGCGCCGATGACGAAGACGAGCAGGCAGGTGGCGATGACTTCGCTGGTGAAGTTTACGGGGAGATTTCGAATCGCCGGGCCGGTGGCGAAGATGCCGAGCTTTTGATGTGGGTCCGTGGATTCCTTCCAGTGAGAGTAGAAAAAAATCCAGACGAGGACGGCTCCGGCAAATGCACCGAGCAATTGCGCGGGCAGGAAGGTTCGGATCAGGCTGTAGTTTCCAGAGGCGACGGCGAATCCGAGAGTGACGGCCGGATTGAGGTGCGCGGCATCGCTGCCACAAGCTTTCGAAACGAAAATCCCGCAAAGGACGGCGAAGGCCCATCCGGTGGTGATGACCATCCAGCCGCCGCCTTCGGCGTAGGATTTCTTGAGGGACACGTTGGCGACGACTCCGTCGCCGAGCAAAACCATGACAGCCGTTCCCATGAATTCGCCCACCACGGGTGAGGTCATACCGAGGCTCCTGTTTATTCCTGAGACGCGGTTTAAAGACGCTGCCGCTGGGGGAGTTCTATCACTTTTTGGTTTGGGAACTGAAGAAAATCGTGGCGACCAACTACTTCTTCTTGCCGCCAAATATAGAAACGATGGACTTGGTTTTCTTTCCAACAACGCCACCGACATCGGCGGTGATGTAGGGCTCGTCGGGCGTGCCGGTGATTTTTAGAGGGACGCCGGAGGAATCGCCGGAGCCATTCAATTTGGAGATTAGTCCGACGCCTACCTTGCCGATGCCGCCGGCCGAAGCGACTTTCGCGATGAGATTGAAATCCAACTGGTTCTCAGCCGAGACGGTCCCGGCGCCGGTGAGTTGACCCATGGCGGGAATGACGGCATCGATGTCGCGAGCGGTGACGCCAGCGTCAGTGATGTGGACATTCACGCGCAATTTTTCGAATTCGGTGGTGTCGCCCGTTTTTATGCCGCTGAGGGCGGCGATGCCGTGAATTTTTGAGCCGATATCGAAGCCGACCAGCTTGGTGTTATCGAGTGCGATGGTGCCGGCGATCGCGAGCGCTTTGGCTTGGCCGTCGACGGCGAGATTTAGCGAAGCAGTTCCGCCCTGGAGTTTGGAACCGTTGGGCAGGCGTACTCCGGCGGCGGTCATCAGGCCCTGGAGTTCGTCCATGGGCAATTGTTGCCCTTCGATTTTTAGCTTCAGTTGGGGATCGTCGGCTCCGTTGGAGACCGGTTGGTAGGTGCCGGTGACGTGTATGGCAGAGTTTCCAATTTTTATGACTGCGTTTTGAATCGCGCCGGAATTTTCTTTCAGCTGATGAGTGCCGTTGTAAGCGAGGTCAACGGGGTGAGCGGCCGTGGTGGTGGCGCCTTTGCGCAATCGCAAGTTTTGCAAGTGAATGGTGCCGTTGGTGGTGAGCGTTTGCCCGTCGGACTTTGCGTGCATGTCCATATCCGCGAGGAAGGCCATGCCGGCGCCGGGATTCAGAAAACCGGCGGCGACTGGATTCAGGCCCTTCACTGTAATTTGGACTTCGCCGGGACTGCTGGCTGCGTCGTCGCGGTTGAGTGGACCGAAATGGCCGTCGACGTTGAGCGTGCCGCCGGCTGGCAGGGACATGGCGACCTGAAAAGGAAATTGGGAGCGGAAGGAAAAATCTTGAGCGGTGATGTCCACATGTTCGTAGACCGTGGGTGAGCCGTGCGCGGGAAGCGCGGCCACGGTCACCCGGCCATCATTAATAAGGATGTGCCCGACGTAAAGGTCGGCCAGCTCGGCCGGGGTGACTTTCAATGGAGAGGGCGGACCGCCGGCGGGAGCGGCCGGAGCCTGAGCAGATGCGGCTTTGCCAATGCTGGAAAAATTCCAAGTGCCACTTGCGGCCCGGATGACGTTGATCTGGGGCGATTGAATCTGGAAGCTGCGAATGTCGAGCTTGTGGGCGAAGAGCAGCGGCGCGAGCGAAACGCCGATGCGCATTTCTTTGGCGGTGAGAAACGGCGCGGGGCTGAAAGCCGGGTCGTCGGAAACGCTGAGGTCGCGGGCGACCATGCTGCCGGAGGCGAATGGCAGCTTTAAGTCGCCAATCGTGACCGTTCGTCCGAGGGCGGCGCTGAGCTGTTTTTCGATGACGGGACGAAAAGTATTGGCGTTAACGAAAAGCGGAATCGCGGCCAGCACCAAGACGATGATCACGACTACCGCGAGTAATATTTTCGTCCAGCGCTTCATGGGGGCCTTTTCGGTGCGACGGATTCGAGGTTAGTCAGGCTTGAACCCAAAAGTATATGCCGGGCGCGGGTGGGAACCTAGCGGGTGCGGACCGCGCTTCGGACGGAGGGTTTGGGAGGCGTTTTCAATTCGGAGAGAAAGGCGTGTTGGACGCGGTTGAAACTGCGCCCGCGAACGACCGCGGCGACGATGGTGCGGGTGGCGTGAGTATCGCTGAGCCGCACGTAACGGCAGCCGGCGTTGCGGTCGATGGCCATTTCGGGGATGAGCGAGACGCCGACGCCGGCGGCGACCATACCTAGTAGGCTGCTGAATTGGCCGCTCTCGAAAGCAATGTTGGGAGTGATGCGGGCGTGAGTGCAGGCGCCCATACTGAGATCGCGGAAGCAGTGGCCATCGCGGAGCATGACGAACGATTCGCCGCGGAGATCGCGGACGGCGAGGGACTTTGCGGATGCGCGTGGATGGCTCGAGTGCAGTGCGGCGAAGAGCGGCTCGGTGCGAATCGGGAAGACTTCGAGATCTTTGTGGCGGAGTGGAAGAGCGAGAATGGCGACGTCGATGGAAAGGTCGCGCAAGCCTTCGATGAGAATTGAGGTGGTGTCTTCGACGATGCGGAGCTTCGCATCGGGATATTTTTTGGCGAAGGCCGCAGTGTAGGACGGCATCAGATAGGGCGCGACGGTGGGAATGACGCCGACGGCCACGCCACCGCGCAGGTCGGCGTTATTGGCGGCGACGCTGGAGCGGGCGGAATCCATTTGTTCGAGGATTGCGCGGGCACGAGGGATAAAGGCGCGTCCGGCTTCGGTGATGCGGACGCTGCGGCCCAGGCGATCGAAAAGCTTGGCTCCCAAATCTTCTTCGAGCTTCAGGACTTGCTGCGAAAGTGAAGGCTGGGCGACCTGACAGCGTTCGGCGGCGCGGCTGAAATTGCCGGTGTCGGCGACGGCACAGACGTAACGGAGCTGCTGGAGTTCCATAGTGTATGCCTATACCTAGGATGGGATATAGATATTGGAACTATATCCTGCTTCGGTGCTAGTTTGAAAGCCACGAAATCGCAGCGCCGATTTCACAATTTTATTTTGCATGGCAAATTGGGAGGAAGAACTGATGGCAGACGAAGCGAAGTGCCCGTTTCCGCACGGCGGGAGCCCGGCCCGAACCAACCGTGATTGGTGGCCGAACCATTTGAATTTAAACCTGCTGCACGCCCACTCCTCGCTGTCCGATCCGATGAGCGAGAGTTTCAATTACGCCGAGGAGTTCAAGAGCCTGGATTACGCCGGGCTGAAAAAAGATCTGGCGGCGTTGATGACCGACTCGCAGGACTGGTGGCCGGCGGACTTCGGGCACTACGGGCCGCTTTTCATTCGCATGGCGTGGCACAGCGCCGGAACCTATCGAACTTTTGATGGACGCGGAGGCGGGGGCCGCGGGCAACAGCGGTTTGCTCCGCTGAACAGCTGGCCGGACAACGTGAATTTGGATCGCGCGCGGAGACTGCTGTGGCCGGTCAAACAGAAGTATGGGAAGAAAATTTCGTGGGCTGACCTGATGATTCTGGCGGGCAACGTGGCGCTGGAAACGATGGGCTTCAAGACTTTTGGATTTGCCGGCGGGCGTCCAGACGTGTGGGAGCCGGACCTGGATGTGAACTTCGGCCACGAGACGACCTGGATGGGAACGGACAAACGCTATTCGGGCGAACGCGAACTGGCGAAACCCTTTGGCGCGACCACGATGGGATTGATTTACGTGAACCCGGAAGGGCCGGAGGGCGTGCCGGATCCGCTGAAGGCAGCGAAAGATATTCGCGAGACGTTTGCGCGGATGGCGATGAACGACGAAGAAACGGTGGCGTTGATTGCGGGCGGCCACACTTTTGGCAAGACGCACGGAAAGGGACCGGGCACGCACCTGGGCCACGACCCGGAAGGGACGGCGATTGAGAATCAGGGGCTGGGATGGAACAGCGCTTACGCGACCGGCATTGCTGGGGATGCGATCACGAGCGGGTTGGAAGTGACGTGGACCAGCACGCCGACGAAATGGAGCAACAATTTCTTCGAGCACCTATTTAAGTATGAGTGGGAACTGACCAAAAGTCCGGGCGGCGCGCATCAGTGGAAGCCGAAGGGCGAGGTGGGCGCGGGTTCGGTTCCGGACGCACATGATGCTTCGAAGCGACATGCGCCGGCGATGTTGACGACTGACATTTCTTTGCGCGTCGATCCGATTTACGAAAAAATCTCGCGACGATTTTACGAGAAGCCAGCGGAATTTGCGGATGCATTTGCGCGGGCGTGGTTCAAACTGACGCATCGCGATATGGGACCGCGTGAACGTTACCTGGGGCCGGAAGTGCCGAAGGAAGTGCTGATCTGGCAGGATCCGATTCCGGCGGTGAATCATCCGCTGGTTGATGCCAGGGACATCGCGAGCCTGAAGGAAAAAATCCTGGGCGCGGGTCTGACGGTTTCTCAACTGGTGACTACCGCCTGGGCGTCGGCCTCTTCGTATCGGGGTTCGGACAAGCGCGGCGGCGCAAACGGGGCGCGGGTCCGGCTGGCTCCGCAGAAGGATTGGAAGGTGAATGATCCGGCCCAACTGCAGAAGGTGCTGAAAGCGCTGGAGAAAATCCAGAGTGAATTCAACGGCGCGGCAGCGGGCGGGAAGAAAATCTCGCTGGCGGATTTGATCGTGCTGGCGGGCGCTGTGGGTGTGGAGAAGGCGGCGAAGAATGCGGGCATCGATGTGAGCGTACCGTTTCGTCCGGGACGCGGAGACGCTTCGCAGGAGCAGACCGACGTGGAATCGTTCGAGGTGCTGGAACCGGCCGCGGACGGATTCCGGTCGTATTGGAATGGAGCGGCCCACGGACGTGCGGACGGGACGGACGAAGTCGAACTGCTGGATAAGGCGCAGCTACTGACGTTGACGGCGCCGGAAATGACCGTGCTGGTGGGCGGCATGCGGGTGCTGGGGACGAACGTCGGCCAGACCAAGTACGGCGTCTTCACCAAAAGGCCGGAGGCGTTGACGAACGATTTCTTCGTAAACCTGCTAGATATGCGGACGGTGTGGAAGGCGACGTCGGGCGCGGATAAGACGTTTGAGGGCCGGGACCGCAAGACGGGCGAAGTGAAATGGACGGCGACACGGGCGGATTTGATTTTCGGTTCGAACGCGCAGCTTCGCGCGCTGGCGGAGGTTTACGGAAGCTCCGACGCGCACAAGAAATTTGTGCAGGACTTTATCGGGGCGTGGACCAAAGTGATGAATCTGGATCGCTTTGACGTTGCCGCGTCGAAGGGCCAGGCTCGCGTGCAATAAATCCGCAGGCCTTGGCGGGCGTGAGAGCTTAAGTCCAGCGCAAAAGCCCCACCCTTCCAAAAGCAGGAAGGGCGGGCCACCCGCAAAGGCTAGGCAAAAGGTGTGCGGTCGCGCGACAGCGACGCACGCAAACGAACATTGGGTCGGCGAGCGCGTGCCGTAAGTTCGCATGTTTCAGAGGATTGGGCGAAGCTGGTTGTGGAATCGTTCGTGCACGCTTCCGTAGAACGGTGTACCTTGCCTTGGCTGGGTCGCCGTGGAAACGCGGGAGGTGTGGACCATGACTTGGCTTGAACAGTTCCTGCAGGACGCGCGCCACGGCTTTCGGTTGTTGACCCACAACAAGTCATTCGCACTCGCCGCGATCATTACCCTGGCGGTCGGCATCGGCGCCAACACCGCAATTTTCAGCGTGGTGCATGGCATCTTGCTGAAACCGCTGCCCTACCCGCACGCCGATCGGCTGACCATCATTTGGACTGGCCTTGCCGAGGAACATCGAGCGCCCGCTTCGAATTACCAACTGCTGCAAATGCGCCAGAATTCGCGGGCGTTCGAAGAAATTGCCGGCATCTGGATGACCAACGGAACCGTGCCGGGTGCCGGCGAACCCGAACAAGTGAAAGTCGCGCGGGTGACCACCAATTTTCTTTCGCTGCTTTGCTCCGAGCCTGCGGCGGGAAGATTGTTTCGGGACGAGGACGCGGCGCACGACGACGGAATGAACGTCGTGATTTCGTATGGCCTGTGGCAGCGCCGCTTCGGCGGCGATCCGGCCGTGCTGGGCAAAGTGCTGCGAACCGCAAAAGATGGAGAAGAGGGCGGAGTCACGATCGTCGGGGTGCTGCCCAAAGATTTTCGCTTGATCCTGCCTGCGAGTTCCGCGCTTTCCGACGGCGTGGACATCTATCATCCGGTGAGTTTGGCGGACGCGGCGATCGACGGGCCCGCTTATCTGAAGACCATCGGCCTGCTCGCTCCGGGCGTCAGTGTCGGCCAAGCACAAGCCGAGATGGACGGCGTGGCCACGCGCCTGCGCGCCACCGTTCCGGATTTTGCCGCACAAAAAATGAGGTTGTCTGTTTTTCCGATGCAAGCCGACGGCGTCAAAGATGTGCGCGGCGCGCTGCTGCTGTTGTTCGCGGGCGTGGTGCTGGTGCTGCTCATTGCCTGCGTCAACGTGGCGAACCTGCTGCTGGCGCGCTCGAGCTACCGCCTGCGCGAAACTTCGATCCGGGCGATTATCGGCGCCGGGCGCGGGCGGCTGATGCGCCAGCTGCTGGTCGAAAGCCTGGTGCTTGGTCTTGCGGGCGGAGCGGCGGCGATGTTGGTCGCGTCGCTCGCGGTGCAAGGATTGCTGGCGCTGCGCCCAGAATCGCTACTGCGTCTAGGCACGATCGAAGTGAACGGAACGGTATTCGCTTACGCGCTGCTGGTTTCGCTGGTGACGGTGATTTTGTTTGGATTTGCTCCGGCGGTGGCCGGAAGCCGCGTGGACCTGATTGGCGGGGTGAAAGCGGGCAGCGGCATTTCGTCGCGCGATGCGGGAGGCAAATCGCGCGCAGTGCTAATCGCCGCTGAAGTCGCCATCAGCGTGGTGCTGCTCACTGGCACTGGTTTGCTGGTGCGAACTTTCGCTGCGCTGCTGCGGGTCAATCCCGGGTTCACCGCCGAAAACGCACTGACGTTTACGACCACGCCCGGCGGCTACCAATTCGTGCACACGGTGCAATCGAAGCTGCGCGAAATTCCTGGCGTGGAAGCCGCGTCGGCCAGCTCGCATCTGCCGCTCGACGCGAATTACGCGAACTGGTACGACGGCTACTTCAAGGAAGGCGCGCCGCCGGAAGATCAGAATACGAATCTTGCTGATGACCGTTCGATTCTACCCGGCTATTTTCAAACCATCGGCGCCACATTGATTTCAGGCCGCGACTTCGCCGACGCAGACGACGCCGCGCACCAGCACGTGGCGATTGTCGATGACGAGCTCGCCGCGCGCGAGTGGCCTAAAGAGAGCGCGCTGGGCAAAAAACTCAACATTTCCGATTCGCCGAAGGGGTTCTACGAATTCGAGCGGGACTGGGTGGTGGTGGTCGGCGTGGTTCGGCACGTGCAGTATCATTCGCTGACGACGAGCGTGCGGCCGCAGATTTATGTGCCGTTCCAGCTTGCCCCGCGTCCGGTTTCGTTCGTGGTGCGTGCTTCGCTACCACCCGCGGCGTTGCGTACTGCGATTCGCGCGAAGCTGGATGAAGTGGATAAAAGCGCGCCATTGGCGCGCGTGGTCACTCTCGGCCAACTGGCGGATCAGGCGCGGGCCCAAAACCGATTCGTGGCGTATCTGGCCGCGGCACTGGCAGGGGTTGCGCTGCTGCTGGCGTGCGTGGGGATTGCCGGAGTGACTTCGTATAGCGTCGCGCAACGTACGAATGAGATTGGCCTGCGCATGGCGCTGGGCGCGACTTCCAAAAACGTTTTGAGAATGATCGTCGAGCGGAATCTGGTGCCGGTCGCGGCGGGACTCGCCATCGGAATCGCGTTTTCGCTGGCGCTGGCGTCTTTGCTGGAATCGCTGCTTTTTGGCGTTCGACCGCAGGATCCGCTGACGCTCGCGGCTGTAGCGATCACCGTCGCCGCGACGGGCGTCGCAGCCTGCTTCCTACCCGCGATGCGCGCGACGCGGGTGGATCCGCTGGTGGCACTGCGCCACGATTGAGATCTTTCAACGATTCACTCCCAACGAAAAACTTTGGCGGACAGCGCGGTACAGATGAGGAAGACGAGGGTGAGCGCTGCGACGTCGCCGAGGTGTGCGGACCATGCGTCTCCCTTCCATATGCCGCTGAGGAGCGAGACGGCGTAGGTCAGCGGGACGGCGACGGCAAGCGCGTGCAGCACCGGCGGCAATAAGGCGATGGGAGCGAAAAGTCCGGAGACGGCAATCATCGGATACATGATGATGGCGCCGATGGGTTGGGCGAAGCGCGCGGTGGGCACGATGCTGGCGATGAGAAAGCCGATGGAGAGAATGCTGCAGGTGCTGATGAGCAGCGCGATGGTGAAGGCGAGTAGCGGCGGATGAATTCCGACGGGATAGTAACGTTTGCCAGCGAGGACCATGAAGAGGAGCGTGGCGGCGGTGAGCAACAGTTTCACGGTTACGTGGGCGGTGAGAATGGTTTGGGGGCGCAGTGGAGTGGCGCGGAGGCGCTTCAAGATGCCTCCTTCGCGGTAAATCGAAATAATTGTTACGAGAGACAAAACCGCGCTGATGGCGATGAGTATGGAGGCGAGGACTGGCAGGCCGACGCCGATGAAGCTATTGGTGCCGGGTACGCCGGTAGAAGTGAATTTGGGACCCACGGCGCGTCCGACGAGGACGAAAACCAGAACCGGGATAATGATGGTGCCGATGGCGCCCAGCGGTTCGCGCATGAAAACTTTTATTTCGATCCAGGTCAGCTTCCAGAGTCCACGCAGCATTTTTCCTCGCCTCGTCACTACACGCTAATCTCGAATCGAGTGACCGGTTAGTTTCAGGAAGACGTCTTCCAGATTTGGCAAAATCGTACGGAAACTTGTGACGTGAATGTGATTCTCCGAAATGCATTCGATTACGTCGGTCACGAGGTGGTCGCCTTGTCCGCTGATGGTGAATTCCGTTCCGTTGGCGAGGACTTCGTTTACACGCGGGATGGCGCGAAAGTGCTGCGCGGCATTTGGATCATCGGTGGAAAGAACCACGGACCGATCAGGACAATGCTGGTTGACGAGATTCTGCGGGTGGTCGATGGCGATGATGCGGCCGTGGTCGATGACCGCGACGCGGTCGCAGAGGCGTTCGGCTTCTTCCATCAAGTGAGTCGTGAGGAAAACGGTTTTGCCGCGTTCGCGGATGCCGCGCACCAAGTCCCAGATGGCGCGGCGGGCTTGGGGATCGAGGCCGGTGGTGAGTTCATCGAGAAACACGATTTCTGGATCGTTGATGAGCGCGAGGGCAATGAACAGGCGCTGTTTTTGGCCGCCGGAGAGATTCATGAACCAGGCATCGCGTTTTTCGGTAAGGCCAAGCTGTTCGAGGAGGCGTTCGGCGTCGGCAGGTTTCTTGCGGTAGAGCGAAGCCCAGAGATCGATCGCTTCCCAGACTTTGATGCGTTTTTGAAGCTGGGCCTGCTGGAGTTGGACGCCGATGCGATTTTGCAATCTGTAGACGTCGCGGATGGGGTCGAGGCCGAGCACGGAGATGGTGCCGCGATCAGGAGTGCGCAGGCCTTCGATACATTCCATGGTGGTGGTTTTGCCGGCCCCATTGGGGCCGATCAGGCCGAAGATTTCGCCGTCGTTGACTTCGAAAGACACTTCGTCGACGGCGACGGTCTTGCCGTAGGTTTTGCGGACGCCGGAGACTTGAATGACCGGATGCACGATGTCTCAACGATTCTCTGTAGCTTCGAGAATGAGGCTTAAGCCCGCAGTTTCGGCGAATGCCCTGAAATCCCGATCTCGGGTGAGAAGAGACATGCCTCCATCAATACAGCTTTGAGCGATCAGCGCATCACCGAGTCGCACCTTGCGGCGCTTGGCCAGCACTCTCGCCCGTAACCGTCCGGCTCGTTCCCAATAGCCGGGTGCGATGTCCATCAAGGGTAGTTCTGAAAGCGTCGCGGCAACACCTGAAGGGAGTTTCGGGTCACTGAGGAGTTCGCTGAGGACGACCGGCACCATGATAACGTGCCGGGCTTCGAGAGCTTTGTCGAGGAAACCAACGTCGTCGCCCGAGCCACCTTCGAGGAAGGCGACCCAAGTGCTGGTGTCAACGGCGATCACCGGTCAGCCTTAAGCTCCGATGCTGTTCGGGTGAAGCGAACTTTGCCGCGGAGATGGCGCAGCCGAGCGTAGGTCCGCGATGCCGCGACGAGCTGCAGGCCGGTGCGGACGGTCTGAGTGATGCCCGTGCCCGTGGCTCGTTGGGCCTGCTCCAGCAGGTCTTCCGGGATCTCGACGGTTACCTTGCGCGCTGTCGTCATGATAACTCGTTTATACCATACTCGAGGCCAGTATGGAGTATGGTGTCGCAGAGTGATACAAAACGATAAGAGTGGCCTTCGGCCTGGCGTTGAAACAGTTGAGAATAAAAAAGAATTCGAAACAGACGAGCGTCGGTACGTGTGTGAAGTAGAAAAAAGGTGGCTCCCCGGGCTAGATTCGAACTAGCAACCCTTCGGTTAACAGCCGAATGCTCCACCATTGAGCTACCGGGGAATTGTTGTGGAGAAAAGCTCAACCATCTTACGACAGAGGGAATCTCCGGCGCAACCGAGGGTGGAATCGCGGAGAGAACGTGCCGCGATCGGCGGGCGACGTTGTAATTTTGCTTTTATTTTTGGGTGCGAACCACCTGCGGAATTCCCTGCTCTGATTTGCGTTCTTTTGGGCGACAATAGTTGGCCTGACTGGGCTATTTGGCATAGGGCTTCAGTCCGGCGGCGACTGTTGACGGTGTTGACCCGGGTCCGCGCGCGATTTTTTGAACTTTGGCACCACACAATTTTAATTTCCTGGAAGGACTACTCGAGATGGCTGAAACGTCGGAAATTCCGGTGCGCTTTTCGAATTTGCCGGAGAGGCTGCGGGGACTGGAGCGACTTTCTTACAATTTGTGGTGGAGCTGGCACCGGCAGGCGCGCGAACTTTTTCCGACCTTGGACCTGCAGGCGTGGCGCGAGAGCGACCATAATCCGTTGAAGATGCTGGCTTTGCTGCCGCAGGAGACTTTGGACCGGGCGGCGCGGGATCGGGACTTTTTGCAGAATTACGACGCGGTGATGGCGCAGTTCGACGCGGACATTGCTTCGCACACGGGGTGGTTTACCTCGGAGTATGGGAAGGTGAAGGCGCCGCTCGCCTATTTTTCGGCGGAGTATGGATTCCATCATTCGCTGCCGCTTTACGCCGGCGGGTTGGGAGTTCTGGCGGGCGACTATATTAAGGAATGCAGCGATCTGGCGATTCCGGTGGTGGCGGTCGGGTTGATTTATTCGCGCGGGTACCTTTCGCAGAAAATTCGCGACGACGGCTGGCAGGAAGACAACGAGACGATTTTGGATCGCTCTGACGATCCGGTGACTCTGGTTTTGGGACCGGACAACCAGCCGCTGAAGGTGCGGGTGCCATTTTTCAATCCTCCGGTGGACGTGCTGGTGTGGCGCGCGGATATCGGGCGGGTGCCGGTGTTTCTGCTGGATACGGAACTAGATTCGAACCAGCCGTGGGATCGGGCGATTGCGCATCGTTTATATACGACCGATCCGGAGCAGCGTTTGCGGCAGGAAATTGTGTTGGGAATTGGTGGAATGCACGTGCTGCGCGCTTTGGGGATCGAGCCGGCGGCGGTGCATATCAATGAAGGGCATCCAGGGCTGGCGTTTTTGGAGCGCGCGCGGACTTTGGTGGAACAGGGTTCGACGTTCAAAGACGCCGTGGCGAAAATTCGCGACACTTCGGTGTTTACGACGCATACGCCGCTTTCGGCCGGAACGGACGTCTTCCCTTTTCCGCTGATCGAAAAGTATTTCAGCAGCCACTATCAGGAGTTCGGCACGGACCGCGATGGCTTGCTGAGCCTGGGCACGAATCCGATGAATCCTGACGCCGGCTTCAACATGACGGTTTTTGCGCTGCGCATGTCGAAATTCTGCAACGCGGTGAGCAAAAAACACGGCGAAGTAGCGCGGGCGATGTGGCAAGCGGTTTGGCCGGAGCTGAAAGAGAACGATGTGCCAATCGCCGGGATCACCAACGGCGTGCATTTGACCACCTGGATGGATCCGCTGTGGTTGCAGCCGCTATTCGACGAATACGTCGGGCCCAATTGGGAGCGCGACCAAGACCAGACGAAAATCTGGCAGGGCGTGGATAAAATTCCGGACGAAAAGCTGTGGCACACGCGGCTGCGTTTGAAAATATTGCTGATCGACGAAATCAATGAGCGGGCGCGGGTGCTATGGCAGAACAAGGAAGCGCGGGCGGAAAGTGTGATTGCTTTCGGCGCGCTGCTTGATCCGGAAATTCTGACGTTGGGTTTTGCGCGGCGGTTTACGAGTTACAAGCGGCCAGATTTGATTTTGCAGGATCTGGAACGGCTGAAACGGCTGCTCATCAATCCGCTGCAGCCGGTGCAGATTATTTTTGCGGGAAAGGCACATCCTTCGGACGTGGGCGGGGCGCAGTTGATTCAGAAAGTGTTCAATCTGGCGAAAAACCCGGAGTTCGCGGCGCGCATTGCGTTTGTGGAAGGCTACGACCAGCATATGGCGCAGCAGATGGTGCGCGGCGTGGACGTATGGCTGAACAATCCGCTGCCGCCTTTGGAAGCGAGTGGAACCAGTGGGATGAAAGCCGGGGCGAATGGAGTGCCGAGTCTTTCGATTCTGGATGGGTGGTGGCTGGAAGGCTATAACGGCGCAAACGGCTGGGCGTTTGGCGACAATCCCGTGGACGGCGACCGGACGACGGCGGACGCGGATTCTTTGTATCGCTTGCTGGAAGAAAAAATCGTGCCGATGTATTACACGCGGTCGGACGATGAAATTCCGCACGAATTTGTGCAGGTGATGAAGGCGGCGATCAAGAGCGTGGCGCCGGAATTCAGCGCGATGCGCATGGCCAAGGAATACGTGCAGCAGTTTTACGTGGATGCGCTGGGGATCAAGAAGCTGCGCTGATTTGATTGTTTCTTAGTCGATGGCGCGGGCGGCTGCGGCGCCCATCCAGACAAACAGCAAGCCAAGAGCGACGCTCAGGACTACATTCAGCGAGGCGATGAGAAATTCACCGTCCTGCAGGCTGCGGAACGTTTCGTATTCGAATGCCGAGAATGTGGTGTAGCCCCCGATAAAACCGATCGGAATCAAATATCGCCAGTTGGGGTTGACGTTCGCGCGTTGGGTGATCAGCGTGATGATCAGCCCGATCAGGAAGGAACCGGTCATATTTACCGCGAAGGTGCCATAAGGGAAACGAGATCCAAGGCGGTCGACTGCCCAAGTCCCAACCGAAAATCGCAGCACCGAGCCCACGGCGCCGCCCAGCGCGACCAACAAATATTTCATCGTTTGCTCCCTCGTATGTGTGTTGGAGACGTCGCCTGAATCCGATGCAATTCTTACATTGCTGGTCAGGATGCGTTGCCGGCGACATGGCTCCGCGACGATTTCACTGTCAGGAGTCATCATCTGTCCCGGCACAAGAAAAGAAGGACAGCGGTTGAGGGCGAACCCCTTCGCCACTGGGTTGATGATACTTCGGTTGTTTTTGTTGTCAACTACGTGGGGAGCAGGCGACAGGAAATGCAACTATTGCAGTTTCTGGGCGGCGGAATCGTGGCAGATCAAGTTTTCGAAAATGGCCAGGACGTGCTGGCGGTATTGTACGACTTTTTCAAGGACGGGCCGGAGTTCTGGGGCACGAACGGTTTCCTTATCCCATTTGGCCAAGACGGCGGCGGGGACTTGGATATCACGGCGCAATTCTTCGGCGGAGTGGCCGCGCAGAAAGAGGCCGTAGAAAAAAGCGGCTTCGCGCTGCGGGAACTGAAAGTCCAGCAGCGTCTCTTCGACCGGGTTGGCGATGGTGGCCATGACAGAAACCGCAGTTTACCGATTTCGTTGCTAAGGTCAAGTGTACACGGAGCAAAAAGCATACATAAGATGCCGAAAAGGGCTACAAGGAACCAAAAATCTGGAACGGAAATTGCTTAGAGGCGTGGTGTTTCAAATAAAGGCAGGGCGTTTCACTGCAGAACTTTGCGGAAGTCGCCGGGTTAAATTCGGATGAGAAGAGTGTGAAGAACGGCTGCACATCATTGTAAATCGAATGGGTTACGGTGGGCTATGACTTCGAACACGAAACGTGAATCGCGGATTGCGGGTCCGCTGATCGCTGCGCTGGCGGTTCTGCTCGTGGCGGCATGGCCGCTACGGACCAGCCGGGCGCAAAACGCCCAGCAGCAAGCGCCAGCCTCGATGCCGGGCATGAACATGGACCAAGCCGGAAACAAGACCAGCCCCGACGAACAAAAAGGCGCCGATATGGCGATGTCCGACCACGATATGAAAATGGGCGGCCATATGTTTATGACCGACTTGCGTCCGGCGACTACGGCGGACCAGGCGCGCGCGGCTGAAATCGTGAAGGAACTCAAGCCAGCCATCGAAAAGTATAAGGACTACAAGGTGGCGCTGGCCGACGGTTTCAAGATTTTTGCTCCGGACGTGCCGCAGCCGCACTATCACTTTACGAGTTATGGCAATGCGGGCGAGGCGATCTTCAAGTTCGACGCTGCACATCCGACTTCATTGCTTTATGAGAAAACGGGAGATGGGTATGTGTTGGAAGGCGCGATGTATACGGCGCCGAAGCGGTTCACCGAGGAAGAATTGAACGCGCGGGTTCCCTTGAGCGTGGCGCGCTGGCACAAGCACGTGAATCTGTGTTTTCCGCCGAAGGGTACGCCGATTACCGCGGCCAACATGGGAGAATTCGGTTTTCTAGGTTCGATTACGACCGAGAGCGCTTGCGCACAAGCTAGCGGGCGCTGGGTTCCGCAGATGTTCGGGTGGATGGTTCACGTCTACCCTTACGAGACCGATCCGGCGAAGGTGTGGGCGCACTAAAGACGATATTTGTTCGACGAAGAAATACAGCGGGCGAGTGTGAGTGCGCTACTCGCCCGCTGCCCTGCTCTTACTTTTTTGCGGCTGCGAAATTCTCGGCAACCTGCTGCCAGTTCACCGTATTCCACCAGGCTTCGAGATATTCCGGGCGGCGGTTCTGATACTTCAGGTAGTAGGCGTGTTCCCAGACATCCAATCCGAAAACGACTTTGCCGCCGTCCATGATTGGATTGTCTTGATTCGCTGTTGATTCGATGACGAGCTTGCCGTCGCGGAACAGCAGCCAAGCCCAGCCGGAACCGAAGCGCTTGGTGCCGGCGTCGTTGAACTTGGTTTTGAATTCAGCAAAGCTGCCGAAAGCCGAGCTGATTGCTGACGCGAGGTCTCCGGTCGGTTCCTTGCCGCCATCCTTCTTCATAATCTTCCAGAACATGGAGTGATTCAGATGGCCGCCTCCATTGTTGCGGACGGCAGTGCGAATCGCTTCGGGCACAGTATTGATTTTCGCCAGCAATTCTTCGATCGGCAGCTTGGCCAAATCCGGCTGGCCTTCGAGGGCTTTGTTCAGGTTGGTCACGTAAGCGGCGTGATGTTTGTCGTGATGGATCTCCATGGTCTTGGCGTCAATGAAAGGTTCGAGCGCGTCGAACGCGTAAGGCAGGGGAGGCAATGTGTAGCTCATCGAGTGGCGGCTCCTTTTCTATGGATATAGCCAGAAGTCGAAGTCAGTATGTAGCTCCGAATTTCCAGTTCCTACCCCATAATTATACGCGCTTGGCGGCGGGAACGTGCCATCGTACAGGAAAAGCTGCAGGGCCGCTTTTTTGAGGAACGAAGGAGTGAGAGATGCCATCGGTCGAGCACGTCGAGAAACATTTCACCGCAACAGCAGCGGTGCGCGACATCGTGATCGGAATGTCGGACGGGTTGACGGTGCCCTTCGCGCTAGCCGCGGGGCTGACCGGAGCGGTGGCGTCAACGGGCATCGTGGTGACGGCGGGTTTGGCGGAAATTGCGGCGGGATCGATTGCGATGGGACTGGGTGGGTATCTAGCGGCAAAAACCGATACGGAACATTACGCTTCGGAACTGGATCGCGAATATCGGGAAACGGTGGAGCTGCCGGATGTCGAGATTGAAGAGGTGGCGAAAGTGTTTCGCGAATATGGGCTTTCGGAAACGCAAATGGCTCCGGTGGTCAGCGCGATTACGGCAGATCAAAAGAAGTGGGTCGATTTCATGATGCGCTTCGAGCTGGGACTGGAGAAGCCTGATCCATCGCGCGCGACCCGCAGTGCGATCACGATTGCGACGGCCTATATTGCGGGTGGGTTAATTCCGCTGGCGCCGTATATCGCGATTCATCACGATTTGCGGCGTGCCTTGTATTTGTCGGTCGGGCTGACGCTGCTGGCGCTTTTCATTTTTGGGTGGATCAAAGGCACGTTCACCGGGGTCAAGCCGCTGCGCGGCGCGATTCAAACCGTGCTGGTGGGCGGACTGGCCGCAGCGGCGGCGTTCTTTATTGCGCGGCTGATCAGCGGCTCGACGCTCTGGTAGCGCTTCGAAAATAAAGCGCTACCCGTGGCGATTCCCGAGCTGCTATTTAGTTGCTGGTTCGCTGCCGAGATCGCCGAAGGGCCACAACCCGAACAACTTCAGCATTGCATCCTGATGCTGATCGATCAGCATCTTCGCGGTTTGTTCCGCAGGCCACGGAGCCGCGAGCCGGTCCGGACGATCAGCGATCCAAAACGCAGCCAGGGCCATAATCGCAGCGTTGCGATCCAGGATGTCGGGCTGCACTTTATCCAAGGTATCTACGGGCGAGTGGTGTGAATACTTGTACTCGGTCGTATCCTGATTCAAATTGATTCCGGGAATTCCCGCGAGGGTAAACGGTCCGGTATCGGTTCCGAATTCCACTTCGTTATCGACGTCCAACTTGCCAAAGGCCTGCAAGGTTCCAGCGAATTTCTGCATTGTCGAGATTAGATCCTGGTGGCCGCCCATCTGAAATCCGGTCACGGCGCCCTGCCCCGCATCGAGAATGAGAGTCGCAACGAAGTTGGGCATTTCCTTCTGGTGGGCTTGCACGTAGGCCAGCGAGCCGAGCAGACCTTGTTCTTCGCCGGTGAAAAGGATGAAGCGGATGGTGCGTTTCGGTTTGAAGCCGGACTTCATGATGGCTTCGGCGGCGCCGAGCGTGACGCTGGTGCCGGCACCGTTATCGGTTGCACCGGAAGCGAGATCCCAAGAATCAAGGTGTCCGCCGACGACGATGATCTGGTCCGGATATTGGGTGCCGCGGATATCACCGACGACGTTCGCGGAATCGACCGGGCCGGTGGTGACTTGGTTCTGGACGTTAATTTTCAGGCGCGGGGTTTTGCCCCGATCGAGGTAGCGCTCGAGTTGTTCCTGGTCTTCGGCGGCCATGCTGACGACCGGAATGTCGTAGTAAGTGTCGAAACCGAGCGCGCCGGTGTGGGTCAGATGCATTCCGGCGGCCTTGCGCCCGCCCTGGCCGCCGATTACGGCGATGGCTCCGGCTTGGTGGGCGGCTTTGAGAAAATCTCCAAACTTCGCGAATGCGGCCATGCGATCTTTAGGAGCATCGCCTCTTTGGACCACGAGCAAAATTTTTCCGCGCCAGTTGGCCGAATTATTTTTCAATTCGTCGGACAATTGATTGGCGTTGACGGCGACGACGTCGGCTTCGACGCCTCCGGGAGCGGTGGAACCAACCCAGCCCAGGGCATCGACCATGAGGCGACGGCGGATGGGGGCGATCAGTTCGGCTTCGGCGGAGCCTCGGGTCCAACCGTGCGAGATCTTCCAGGTCTCGGTGTGGACATTATCGAGACCGATTTCTTTCATTGTCGCGACGCCCCAATCGACGGCACGAGCCGCCTCGGGAGATCCAGTCACTCTGGCGCCGATGTCGTCGCTGACCTGGGTGAGGTAATCGAAGGCGCGGGGCTGCATGGTGGCGGCGCCGGCGATGGCGGTGAGGGCTTTTCCGGTGCCGTCGTCAAATGCGGGGGCCGCGGCTTGCTGGGCGCTGGTGAGGCGAGGAACGAAAGCGGAAAATGCAGACAGCAGCAAAAGGCCGGTAACCATGGCGAAAGTCTTGCGCTTCATCCGAGTACTCCTCTGGGATCGTGCTGAATTGGGTTTCGTATCACTTTATAACTTGGGGCTCAAAACCTTGGCAAACCCGCAGTCTAGCGTCTGCGTAAGTGCTTGATTTGACGCATAATTCACGGGAAGGTTACCTCAGTGAGAAGGAAATCTGATAGCTTCCAGTTGAAGAATCGCTAGCCGCGGGATTGCCGGTTTGCATCTAAGCTGATCTGGGTTGGCAAGGCCGAAAGGCGCTTGGAGCGCCGTTTTGACGTCGGGTTCGGCGAAACACAATTTGGCGTCGGATACGTCAAATACCATATTCGCGGTAGCGCCAACGTAGCGCACCGCGCGATAAACTCAAATCCAGTCAGGAGAGACAGTCATGGAAAGCAGTAGCTTGAAGATTCGCCGTTGGGTCGCCACGGTCGTGGTGATCGCGGCATTTGCGGGAGGCGCGCTACTCTCGCAAGGGTTTAGAAATTGGGCCGATCAAACCGTATTTGGTTCTCCTCACCAGCCAATCACCGTGGCGCAAAATGCTTTGCCCGTGAGTCTGGGTAATTTCGCGAACGGGTTCTCGGCGGTCATCAAGCCGGCGTTGCCGGCGGTGGTGAACATCCGAACGTCGAAAATCGTGAAGCAGCAAGCCAACCAGATGTCTCCTTTCTTTAACGATCCGATGTTCCGTCAATTCTTCGGAGACGGGCAAGGCGGGCAGGGCGGAAAGCCGCACGCGGAACGTGAACAGGCCCTGGGATCGGGCGTGATCATCACGACGGACGGGACGATTCTGACCAACAACCACGTGATCGACGGCGCTTCCGACATCAAAGTGCAGCTGAGCGACAAGCGCGAATTCGCGGCCAAGCTGGTGGGCGCGGATCCGAAGTCGGATCTGGCGGTGCTGAAGATTGAAGGAAAGGATTTGCCGACGCTTCCGCTCGGCGATTCTTCACAATTAAACGTGGGCGATTTGATTTTCGCGATTGGTGATCCATTCGGGGTGGGCGAAACAGCCACGATGGGAATCGTCAGCGCTACGGGCCGCGCCAAGTTGGGCATCGAAGAATACGAAAACTTCATTCAAACCGACGCGGCGATCAACCCGGGAAATTCCGGCGGCGCGATGATTGATATTCACGGAAACCTGGTGGGTATCAACACCGCCATCCTTTCGCACGGCGGTTCGGGCGGCAACGAAGGCGTGGGCTTTGCGATTCCCATCAGCATGGCCAAGCCGGTGATGGACCAAATTTTGGCGCATGGAAAAGTGGTGCGCGGCTATCTGGGCGTTCACATCCAAGATTTGACTCCGGAAATTGCCAAGGCATTTAATTTCAACCAGAGCGGCGGCGTGTTGATCGGCGACGTTTCATCGAACACTCCGGCGTCGAACGCGGGATTGAAGAAGGGCGACGTCATCGTGAAGCTGAATGGCCAAGCGGTGAGCGACGCGAACGATCTGCGGCTGAACATCTCGCAGATGGCTCCGAATACGTCGGTAAAACTGAATATCTGGCGCGACGGCAAGACGCAGGACTACAGCGTCACGCTGGGCGAGCTGCCTCCGGACAAACAGGCGGCCGAGGGCAACGAGGAAACCGGCAGCGGCGAAATTCAGGGTATCGAAGTGCAAGACCTGAACGCTGAAACGACGCAGGAGCTCAATCTGCCCGCCGGAACGAAAGGCGTGGTGGTCACTTCGGTGGATCCTTCGAGCGCGGCGGCAGCGGCGGGAATTAGCCGAGGCGACGTGATTCAGGAGATCAACCACAAACCGGTTAGCACTTCGGCTCAGTACAAGCAGTTGATGGCGGGCGCGGGTGGCCAGCCGATTCTGCTGCTCGTGAACCACGGTGGGGTCACCGGCTACGTGGTAGTCGAAGCCCACTAGGCCGTAACGCAAAGCAAACAAAGGGGCACGGGCTTCGAGTCCGTGCCCCAACCTCTTACGACACCAGCTCTGGTTTTTCTGCAACGCGACCCTCCCGGCCGGGTTAAATTAGTAGGTGAGGGACTCGTGTCTTTCGGCCTCGTAACGGCAGTAGCGCAGAAGGCTAACCCTTCTCTAACTGCTGCCTCTTGGGTTATCGCTTTCAACACGGCAGGGGATAGAATGGTACTTCGGTCCTATTCATCCCAGCCCCTCGTTCCAGTACTAATGATCTGTCAAGTAGACGTGTATTTTTACGCATCTCAATATTCGAGCTAAGGATTCCGGTGAAAGCGATGGCACCTGCAACTAATCGAGCTGTCTTTAATGCGTCCCTCTTACCGGATGCCCAGCCCCGCTGGGAACTATTCGGCACGAGCTTTGGCATCCAACTGCTGGCGGTGACCCTGCTGGTGCTGATTCCGATGCTTATGCCGGAGAAGATGGAAATCGTGCGCCACTACTGGACGACTCCGGTGGAAGCGCCTCCCGTGGTGGCCTGGAAGCCGCAACCCCCGCCGCCTCCGGTGAAAGCTGCGCCGGTAAAGGCAGTGGTGAAGGAAGTTCCGAAACCAGCGCCGGTGCCGACTCCGGTCGCGGTGGAGATACCGAAACCCCGCGTTTATTCGCCGGTGAATCCAGCCCCGGTAGCCCGGGTGAACAAGCCAAAAAATGTGCAGGCGCCGGACATGACCGAAGTGGCCAAGGCGTTCCCGGATCAGACTCCGCCCATGTCGATGGGCAGCTCGGCAATTCCGACTTTGAAGAAGCCTCGCGAGGCGGTGCAAACGGGTGGCTTTGGCGATCCGGACGGCCTGCCGGCGAATTCGCGTACCGGCCATCAGGCCAATGTGAACGTGCAAGGGGCGTATGACATGCCCACCGGACCAGGAAGCGGAAATGGAACGGGCGGCGCGAATGGCGCAAAGGGCGTCATCGCCAGCACCGGTTTTGGTAACGGCGTTGCAGTGGGAAGCCCCGGAGGCGGGGCGCACGGCGCGGTGAAGCAGGGCGGATTCGGAGACGAAAACGCGGCGGTCGCGGCGCCGAAAGTGAAACAGACGGCGAACACCGTTGCGCGTTCGACGCCGATCTCAATTATTTTCCAGCCCAAGCCGGTGTATTCGGACGAAGGGCGGGCCAAAAAGATTGAAGGGGAAGTTTTGTTGCAGGTAATTTTCACGGCGTCGGGGGACGTCAAGGTCCTCCGCGTTGTTCAGGGCTTGGGTCACGGTCTGGACGAGTCGGCGCAAAGTGCGGCTCGGCAGATCCGGTTCAAACCAGCACAGCAGGATGGCCAACCTGTGGATACGACCGCCACGATCCACATCGTTTTCGCATTGGCGTACTGATAAAGGGGATGGAAATGCGCACGCTGAAAAATCTCTGCTTCTCGTTTTTCCTCATGGGGACGCTGGCCGGCACGGTCGCGGCCCAGAATGCGGCATCAACGGACCAACAAAGCGGCAGCGCCAACGCCAGCCCGGTGGTCACCGTTGATCAGGCCATCGATCGGGTCATTGCCCGGGAGCACGACGAAGTAGCGACGATCCGCCGCTACAACCCGGTGATCGAGACCTACATTCAGGACATGAAAACGGACAAGGAGATGGGCGCGATTCCAGTTCGCGACCACTACTTCCTGGGCCAGGCCGACCTCTCGAAGGGGATCGTCGACCACAACATGCTGGGGGCGCGCAAAGGAAAGTTCGACGCTTTCAATCCGGTCTCGCACATGAGCGGATTGTTCTCCTCGTCGTACGTTCCGGAAGGCTTCCTGCAGATGATTTATCTGGATACGCAGGGCTTCGATCGCCAGCACTATCAATTCGACTACGTGCATCGCGAATTTCTGGGCGAAGTGCGCTGCGTGGTTTTCGACGTAACGCCGCTGCCGAAATCCGGGAAGGGCCGGTTCAAAGGACGCATCTGGGCCGAAGATCAAACCTTTACGATCGTTCGCTTCAACGGGGTGTACACGCCGGTGGCGGGCATCAACAGCTTTAACTTGCACTTCGACAGCTGGCGCTTGAACGTTCAGCCGGGCTTGTGGCTGCCGTCCTACATTTACAGCCAGGAATCGGACCTGAAAGATTTTCTGGGCGGCGACATTCGCTTCAAGGCGCAGACCCGTCTGTGGGGCTACAACTTGAAGAACGTCGGACGTCAGGAAGAATTCACGCAGATGACCATCGAGTCGCCGACGATTACCGACGAACCGGTGCAGGCATCGCAGGACCGCTCGCCGATCGAAGCGTCGCGCGAGTGGCAACATCAGGCTGAGATCAATGTCTTGGATCGCTTGCAGCGCACTGGCTTGCTCGCGCCTCCGGGAGAAGTCGACAAGGTTCTGGAAACCGTAGTGAACAACCTGGAAGTCACGAACAATCTGGACGTCCAGCCGGAAGTTCACTGCCGGGTACTGCTGACCGGGACGTTGGAAATGTTCTCGATCGGCCACACCATCGTGCTGAGCCGTGGTTTGCTGGACGTGCTGCCGGACGAAGCGAGCCTGGCGACGATGATCGCGCAGGAACTGGCGGACATCATCGTGACCAAACCCTCGACCGATCAGTGGGGCTTCAACGACACCACCAACGTGACCACCACGGAAGCATTGAGCCGCTTCTCCTTCAAGGACAGCCCGGCGCAGGTACAGATGGCTTCGGACAAGGCGCTCGAGCTGCTGAAGAATTCGCCGTACAAAGATAAGCTGGGTTCGGCTGGATTATTCCTGCGCCAGCTCGATCAGGAGTCGAAGAATTTGCCGGCTCTGATCAATCCCCGGCTGGGCAATCGCATCGCTCTAAGCCAAAACCTGACCAGCACCGCGGCGAATTTCGATCCTAAGAAAATCGATCAGATCGCTGCGCTGCCGATCGGCGCCCGCTTGAAGTTGGATCCGTGGAGCGATCACGTGGAACTGCTGAAGGCGAAACCGATCCCGCTGCTGTCTGCACGGGAGAAGATGCCTTTCGAAGTTACGCCGTTTATGCCTTTCTTGACGCGCTACCAGAAGGCAACACCGGGCGTGGCTATCGACGCGGCCAAGGCTGACGTGGCGACCAAGGACCCGCAAGCACACCAGCAACAGCAGTAAGAATTGTTTGTAAGGAAGTTTGAGGCGGCTGGAGTTAATCCAGCCGCCTTTTTTTATGCCTGGTCGCCGCTTGCGTATGGTAATCGAAGGCGCGCTTCGGAGCCTTTCACCGCATCGCGGTTTTCAAGGCTCAGTGTTCCGGCGTGAGCTTCGGCAATCTGCCGGCATAACACCAGCCCGATTCCCGATCCTCCCTGCTTGGTGGTGAAGAATGGGACAAAGAGATTAGCCGGGCTGGGGATGCCAGGGCCATCGTCCTGCACCCACACCTCGAGACTCGAACCCTCGCGTTGCCAGCCGACGCGAACGCCGCCGCCGGTTTCGAGCGCGGCGTCCACTGAGTTGTGCAACAAGTTGATCAACAGCTGTTCGAGCTGATCTGGATCCGCCTGGATTTGCAGTTCAGGGCCGCTTTGCACCTGCACTTTCATGCGAAGTTCAAGCGCGGCTGCGCGACGAATCCAGGTGCCGACGTCCATGGGCTGCATGACGGGAGGCGGCAGGCGGGCCAAGCGGGCATAGGCGTTCATGAAGCGGGCGAGACCGTCGCTGCGAGCGGCGATGATCCCGAGGCCTTGCTTCAAATCATCTTCCCAGTCGGGCGCGCGTTTTTTCCGGCCGACGACTCGTTCCAAATTCTCGGCGACGGATTTGATCGGCGCGAGTGAGTTGTTCAGTTCGTGGCCGATGACCCGAATCAGGCGTTGCCACGCCTGGCGTTCCTCGTCGCGGAGGGCGCGGCTCAAATCGGAAATGACCAGCAACTGGTGAGGCCAGCCGGCTTCGCGGAAACTTCCGCGATGAATTTCCCAGCGGCCGGATTTCCCGGGGAAATCCATTTGCTCGATACGAGGCGTTTCGCCATCGAGACAGGCGGAAAGGCCCAACTCCTCGGCGGTGCGGCCGAGCAGGCGATCTTCGGGCAAGCTGAGAATTCTTTCCCCGGCGCGATTCACCAGCCGCAGGCTGCCGGCACCGTCGAAAGTAAAAACGGCCACGTCAATTTCTTCCATGACTTTGCGCAGGAGCGCGGTGGCTTCGACCGCGCCGAGGCGCTGTTTGCGCAGGGTGTCGCTCAAGGCGTTTACTTCCCACAGAACTTCGCCGAGAACATCCTCCCGGTTGGCGCCGCGGGCGCGAATGGAAAAGTCACCTTCACGCAATGCGGCGAGCAGGTTCGACAAAGTGCGGAGAGGAAAAGCGACGCGGCTTTGGGCGGAGAATGCGAAGCTCAGCCAAGCGACAGTTATGACAATGCTGAGCGTCCAGCGGAGATTCGCGGAGAAGTCGCCAGTCCACAACAAAACGAAAGCTACCAGCGAGCCGCCCAGCCCGGCAGCCAGAGCCAGGAGCAGGATGCGGCGTTCGTAAAGAATCGGGCTCAAAGGCTATATTTTTGCAGTCTACGGTACAGCGCGCTGCGGCTCAAGCCCAGCGCTTTGCTGGCGTGGCTGACGTTGCCGGCGGAGCGCGCCAGGGCTTTCTGAATCAGCACGCGCTCGACGTCTTCGATGCTCATTTCTTCCAGGCGCAGAGCGGCTTCGCGCGCAGGACGCAGTCCGAGGTCGCTGGCCCGGACCGTGGGGCCTTCGGCCATCAAGACGGCGCGTTCGATGGAGTGATCGAGCTCGCGAATATTTCCGGGCCAGGGATGATCCATCAAGACCTGCAGCGCGACCGGCTCGAAGCCTTCAAGCTGTTTGCGGTAGCGTTGCGCGGATTGCCGCAGAAAATGATGGGCCAGGGGTGAGAGGTCTTCTCGTCTTTCGCGCAGCGGCGGCAGATGAATTTCGATGGTGTTGAGCCGGAAGAGCAAGTCTTCGCGGAAGCGGCCGCCGGTGACTTCGACTTGGACGTCGGCGTTGGTCGCCGAGATCACGCGGACATCGACGCGACGCGTGGTGGAAGAGCCGACGCGTTCGATTTCGCCGGATTCCAGCGCGCGCAATAATTTCGCCTGAAGATTCATGGGGACGTTGGCGATTTCATCGAGCATCAGCGTGCCGCCGTCGGCCAGCTCGAAGCGTCCGACACGATCGGATTTCGCGTCAGTGAATGCGCCTTTGACGTGACCGAAAAGTTCGCTTTCGAAAATGCCCTCGGGCAAGCCGCCGGCATTGACCGTGACCAAAGGACGGGACGAGCGGGAGGACAGCGCGTAGAGGGTGCGGGCAACGACTTCTTTTCCGGTGCCGTGTTCGCCGGTGATCAGGACGTTGGCGTCGGACGGCCCGACGCGGGCGATCAAATCCATGACTGGACGCATCGACGCCGATTCCGCAATCATTACCGGGCGGCCGTCGGCGCGGAGCAAACGGTTTTCGGCTTCGAGGCGATGGCCTTTGCGCAGCGCCTGGGCGAGTTCGATCTGCGTCTTCAGGATCGAGAGCAACCGCACATTTTCCCAGGGCTTTTGCACGAAATCTTTGGCGCCGCGACGCATGGCTTCCACGGCGAGTTCCAAGCTGCCCCAGGCGGTCATGACGATGATCGGCAGCGAGCTATCTTTGGCGCGAATATTGGAGAGCAGGTCCAAGCCTTCCTGGCCGGAAGTGGTGTCGCGGGCGTAATTCAAATCCATCAGGAGGCCATCGAATTCGCGGACCTCAATGGCGGAGATAACCGCGGCAGGCGAGGAGGCTGTTTCGATTTCAAAACCCTCGCCCTTGAGCAGCATGCGCAGCGCTTCGCGAATATCCTGCTGATCGTCGGCGACGAGAATTCGGGAGCGCATCGGACGGCTGGGGGTAGCGACTGCCGGTATTTCTCCCTGCGTATAAACGGTCATGTTAAAAATCACCTCATCGAAAGAAAGCTAAAACTATTCGTAGCGCAGCGCTGAAAGCGGATCGACCTTGGTCGCGCGGCGCGCCGGAAAATAACAAGCGGCCAAGGCGACCAGACCCAACCCGATGACCACGCTTATGAAGGTCAATGGGTCGCGCGCTTTAATTCCGTACAACTGACTTTCCAGATATTTCGAAACCACCATGGCGCTGACAAAACCGATAGCCACGCCGAGCAGCGCCAGCCTCATTCCCTCGCTGACCATCATGCGCAGGACGTTGCGAGGCTCGGCTCCGAGGGCCATGCGAATGCCGATTTCGTGCGAGCGTTGGGTGACGGCGTAAGACATCACGCCATAAATCCCAATGGCCGCCAGCACGGCAGCGATGGCGGCGAAAAACGCGAGCAACGCCATATTCAACCGCCGCTGGGCCATGACGATTTTCAGAAAATCGTCCATGGTGCTGACTTCGGTGACCGGCTGGTTGGGATCGACCGACTCAACCACCTGGCGAACGGCGCCGGTGAGTTGGGTAGGATCGCCGTTGGTGCGAACCACAATTCGCATGATTTTCGACGCGTTCTGCGTGTCCGGCAGATAGAGCTGAGCGACCTTGGGTTCGGACCAGGACCAATCGCGAACGTCACCGACGATTCCGACAATGGTGAGCCATCCAGCGCGAGTCTGCGCATCCCAGGGCCGGAGTGTGGCGGGGAAAGCCAGCTTGATCTGCTTTCCGATTGGATCGGCACCGGGCCAATAGCGATTGGCCAACGCTTCATTGACGAGCACCACGCCTTCGCTATCCGGACCGTCGGCCGCGGTGAAATCGCGCCCGGCCTTCAACACCATGCCCATGGTATGAACGTAGCGCCAGTCGGTGACGCGATACGCAGCGGTAAAATGTTCACCGGAAGCCGGATTGGCGCGGCCGGCGATATCGAAATCGGCGAAGGCGGTCCAACCAGTGAGCGGAAGAAAATTCACGGCGCTGGCGGAAGTCACGCCGGGCAACGCGGTCACTCGGTCGACCACATCGCGATCAAAATTGACGATGCTGGGAACCGAGGAGTAGTGAGTTTCAGGCAGGAAGACCTGCATGGTCAGAAGATGCGACGGATTGAAGCCCAAATCTTCGGACATCATGCGAGCAAAGCTCCGCACCAGCAAACCGGCGCCGATCAACAAGAGAACCGAAAAGGCGATTTCCGAAACGATCAGCACCGAACGGGCAAAATGACTGCGTCGTCCTCCGGTGGAACCTCGGCTGCCTTCTTTTAGCGATTCGTAAAGTTCGGAGCGGGCGATTTGAATCGCCGGCATCAGGCCGAAGATCACGGCGGTGACAAGGGCGATGACCACGGTGAAACCGAGCACTCGGCCGTCGATCACGATCCAGTCGAGGTGCGGAATCTGGCCGCGTCCCGCCGCTGGAGGCATGACATTGTGAAAAAGCTGCAAGCCCAAAAAGGCCAAGGCAATGCCTACGCCGGCGGCGATCAAGGCCAGCAAGACGCTTTCCGTCAACATTTGAAACAAAATCCGCTGGCGGCCGGCACCCAGAGAAGCGCGAATGGCGATTTCGCGTTCGCGAACCGAGGCGCGAGCCAGCATCAGATTGGCGACATTGGCGCAAGCGATCAGCAAAACAAACCCCACCGCCGCGAGTAGCAGCAGCAACCCCGGGCGCAATGACTTGACCAATTCATCGTGAAATCCCACCACATGAATTCCGTTCTTCTGGTCGATTCCCGGATATTGCTGTTTGAGCCGGGCCAGAATACTTTCCATTTCTCCCTGAGCCTGCGCCAACGTGACTTGGTCTCGAAGGCGGCCAAAAATCACCAGCTCGTGGTTCTCGCGATCGAGCTGTGCGCGGTTGAAAGCGAAAGGCTTCCAAATTTCGAATTCAGGAAGCGTTCCATACAGCGTGAAATTTCGAGGCAAGACTCCGATGACCTCAAACGGCTTGTCGTCGAGCGGAATCGTGCGACCGATGATTCCGGGATCTCCTCCATAGTGGCGCTGCCATAGCGCGTAACTCAAAATGACTACGTTGTCGTGGCCCGGTTGCTCGTCCTCGAGCGAAAAATCGCGGCCTAAAATCGGCGACGCTCGCAACGTCCGGAAAAAATTGCCGGAAACTTGCGAGCCCCAGACCTGCTCCGGGCCGCCGCTTCCGGTAATGGTGAAGTACAGCGCTCGCCAGCCGGACAAATCCTGGAACGAGTGGTTCAGGTCGCGCCAATCGAGCAATTCCGCAGCGGAAGCGGTGCCGTGCACGATGTTGCGATTGGCGTCCGTTTCCCAGACGGTCACAATCCGCTTGGAATCCGGAAACGGCAGCGGCCTGAGCAAGACCCCATCCACCACGCTGAAAATAACTACATTCGCGCCGATGCCGATGGCTAAGGTCAAAATTGCGACAAGCGCGAAACCCGGATTGCGGCGCAACATGCGCGCGCCGTAACGCAAATCCTGCCAGATGGCTCCCATACACGGCTCCCAAGGGACGATGGTGACGAGCCATTTTACTTCTTCGTCACTCTCTGTCCACCATGCGCCCGCTTGAGCGGCGAGGGGGAGCAGCAAATGAAAAGCAAACCGCCGCCGGAGCACTCGTCATGAGTGAGCGGGGCTGGCCGCCGCAACGCCGGCGGGCGTTTGACCATCCACGATCCAACCATCGGCGAGCTGGATGATGCGATTTCCGTAGGCCGCCCATTCGTTGTTGTGGGTGACCTGAATGATGGTGGTGCCGTCATCGTTAAGCTTGCGCAGCAAATCCATGATCATCTTGCCCTGGCTGGAGTGCAGGCTGCCGGTAGGCTCATCGGCCAGGATCAGCTTGGGGCGTCCGATCACGGCGCGGGCGACAGCGACGATTTGCTGCTGGCCTCCTGAAAGCTGATTGGGGAAAAGCGATTTTTTGCCGACGATCTGGAAGCGATCGAGGATGTCCGCGACCATGCCTTCACGCTCCGTTTTTTTGATGTCGCGGTAGGAGAGCGGTAGATCGAGATTCTCGGCGACGGTCAGATTGTCGAGCAGGTGATACTGCTGAAACACGAAGCCGATGTATTTTTTGTGCAGCTCGACGCGGCGGCGATTGTCGAGTTTGTGTACGGCATTATCGTAAAGGTGATATTCGCCCTTCCAGGCGCCGTCCAACATGCCGATGATGCCCATGAGCGTGGACTTGCCGGCTCCGGAAGGGCCCTGGACGGTGATGAAATCGCCTTCGTTGATTTCCAGATTGATGCGGCGCAGAACCCAAGTCTTTCCCGCGCCGGATTCGTAGAACTTTTCAACGTCGACTAGTTTGATCAAGGATGCAAGCTCCTGATACTCGTACGATTCTTTATTCGTGCCGTAACGCTACCATGGGGTCCACACGCATTGCGCGGCGGGCCGGCACGTAACAGGCCAGCACCACCACGGCGAAAAGCAATAGGATCACTCCGGCGTAAGAAACCGGGTCGGTGGCAGTGACCCCGAAAAGCAGGCTGGAAAGAAAATGGGTGAGCCCCACGGCCACGGCGCAACCAATGCCTACACCAATCAACCCCAGCTGAATTCCCTGCCCGACGATCAATCGCATCATGTCTCGCGGATTGGCTCCGAGTGCCATGCGAATCCCGATTTCGTGGGTGCGCTGGGCTACGGAGTAGGCGATCACGCCATACAAGCCGACCGCGGTGAGGAGCATGGCCAGACCCGCGAAGAGCGCCAGCAAAACGGTATTGAACCGCGGAACTGAAAGCGTTCCATCCAGATATTCCTCGACCGTTTTCCAAGCGTAGGTCGGAATGTCGGGGTCCAGGGATTGGACGGTGCCGGTCACCATCTTGGCGATACTGTGCGGATCCTGCGAACTGCGCGCTACCAGAGTCATCGAGCTGAAAGGGATCTGCGCCGACGGAAGATACGATTCTGGCGTGAACTCGCTGACCAGGTCGCTGTGTTTCACGTTGCCGACCACGCCGATAATTTCGCGCATCTCCGGCTGGTCGGTGCCGACGGCAATTCCCGGCTTGATGTGCTGCCCGATCGCATTTTGGCCGGGAAAAAATTGGCGGGCGAGGGCTTCATTGACGATGACCACCGGCGTTGATTTGGCTTGTTCGCGGCCATCGAAGTCCCGCCCTTGCAGCAACGGGATGCGCATAGTCGCAAAATAGTTCGGCGTGATGTCGCGCAAAGAAGTTAGTGCTTCGTCGCTTTTCGCTACCGGGCGACCTTCGATTTGGAAGGTCGTGCGGATTTCGTCTCCGCCCATGGGCAAGGGATAAATGGCGGCGGCCGACTGAATGCCGGGCAATCCACCGAGCGCGGGAATCAGATTGTGGAAAAACTGGGCCTTCTGCCCGTCGGAATATTTGGCATCCGGCAGGTCGATGTTGGCGGTGACTACGTTGTGCGGATCAAAGCCCGGATTCACTTGTTGCATGTGCACCAGGCTGCGAATCAGTAGTCCGGCGCTGACCAACAGGATCAGGGCCAGGGCCATCTCCACGACTACCAGTGAGCTGCGCAATCCGAAGCGCGCTTTGCTTGCGGTGGTGCTAAGCGCACCCTCTTTCAGTGAGTCGACGATGCTGGAATGGGAAACGCTCATCGCCGGAGCCAGACCGAACAACAAGCCGGTGAGGACGGCGATACCGAGGGTGAAGGCCATGACAAATCCGTCGACGTGAATTTCGGAGGTGCGCGGCAACTGCTCCGGGCTGAGGCGTACCAGAATTTCGCTGCCCCACATCGCGAGCAAGAGTCCAAGAACTCCCGCGACCGAAGCCAGCACGAAGCTTTCGGTGAGGAGTTGTTTTACCAGGCGATTCCGACCGGCGCCGAGCGCAGCGCGAATGGCGATCTCCCGGGTACGAGCGGTGGCGCGTGCGAGCAGAAGATTGGCGACGTTGACGCAGGCGATCAGCAGGACGAATCCCACTGCGATCATCATTACGAACAGCGCCGGACGGATGGTTCGCGTCATGCGGTACTGCTCGGAGATTACGCGAACGATCCAGTATTTATTTGTATCGGGATACTGCTTGCTCAGCGAGTTCATGATTACATCGAGGTCCGCTTGAGCCTGGGCCAGCGTTACGCCCGGTTTCAGACGGCCGATGCCGCGCAAAAAGTGCGCTCCGCGTTCCTGGGCCATGCCGGGCGAGTTGTCGGGCGATTCCAGCATCGCGGAAATGTTGGTCCAAAGCGTGGTCGCGTCGCGTTGCAGCGGAAACTGAAAACTCGCGGGCATTACGCCGACCACGGTGTAGCCGGTTTTATCGAGCAGGATGGTGCGGCCGATGATTTTTGGATCACCCGCGAATCGGGCTTTCCAGATTTGATGACTCAAAATTACCGTGTGGTGGCGGGGCTGGTCGTCTTCGGGGAGAAATGTGCGGCCGAGTTCGGGTGTGGCGCTCAAGACGTTGAACAGGCTGGCGGAGACTTGGGCGCCGATGAGATGCGCGGGTTGGTCCACACCGGTTAGGGTGACGCTGCTATCGGTATAGGCGGCGAGATCCTCGAGAACGTGATTCTGCGCGCGCAGATCGAGGAAATCGGGATAAGACATGGCGCCGGAGATATTATGCGCACGCGAGTTCGAGGTGCCGACGCTGACGAGGCGGCTAGAATCACGAAACGGAAGAGGCCGCAGCAATTCGGCGTTGACCACCGAAAAGATGGCGGTGTTGGCGCCGATGCCGAGGGCGAGCGTGAGTACGGCGATTGCGGTGAATCCGGGACTCTTGGTCAACATCCGGATTCCGTATTTGAGATCCTGCCAGAGCTTATCCATGCGTTTTCCTTTTTCGTCCCAATCTATTCGTAGCGCAGGGCCACCATGGGGTCGACGCTCGCGGCACTTCGCGCGGGGAGCCAGCCCGCCAACGCGGCGACGGCGAGGAGCAGTAACGTCGCTACGATGAAGACGATTGGATCCATGGCTTTCACGCCAAAGAGCAAAGATTCCATTACGCGCCCGACGGCGTAGGCGGCGGTGAGGCCAATAAGCAAGCCCACTGCGGCGATGGCCGCGATTTCCCGTAGAACCAGTCCGGCGACGTTCGCGCGGGTCGCGCCCAGGGCCATGCGAATCCCGATTTCACGGGTGCGCCGGGCCACGACGTAGGCCATGACTCCGTAAAGACCGACAGCGGCCAGCAAAGAAGCGAGTAACGCCAGCGCGAGGGAAAAATAAGTGACGAGCCGGTCGGTGAAAACGATGTCGTCGACCTGCTTGGTCAGAGTGCGCAGGTCGAAGACCGACAATCGCGCGTCGTTATCCTTAACTGTTTTTCGAATGGCGGTGGCCAGCGAGACCGGGTCTTGATTGGTTCGCACGTAGAAGGTGGCATCGCCGAAATGGCTGCTGTGGGAGTAGGGCACCAGCACGTAAGGACGAATGTCCTGGCGGAGATCGACGTTCTTGCTGTCTTTGGTTACGCCGACGATCTCAACGTCGATTTTTACGTCGTCGCCGCCTCCAAAACCAAAGTGCTGGCCGATGGGATTGCGGCCGGCAAAAAATCTCTTCACAAATTTTTCATTTACGATGGCGACGTTCGGCGCGGTGGCGCTGTCGGTTTCGCTGATATCGCGGCCACTGAGCAAGGCTGCACCCATAGTCGACAAAAAGTTGGGGCCTACCCAGTCCTGGTCGACATCCATGTTTTCGTTTTCCTGCTCTTTGTATCCTTGGACGGTGATGTTGGTGCTGGAGTTGGAGCTGGCCAGCATGGGAATTTCCGATGCGCTGGCGGAGCGGACTCCGGGCAACGCCTCAATGCCCTTCCGAATTTGTTCCACCATCGCGACGGTTTGTTCTGGTGTGTAGCCAATCAGCTCCGGAGCAATTGAAAATTGCAGAACGTGGTCGGGATGCAGGCCGAGATCCTGGCGGCTGAGGTTGAGCAGACTGTGCGCAAATAAACCCGCGGCGGCGAGCAGCACGACCGTTAAGGCGATTTGGGAGGCCAGCAAGAATTTGCGAGTACGCACATTTTCTCTACCGGCAGAGACGTTCGAGCCCTGCTCCCTCAAGATCGTTTGGATACTGGAGCGAGTGGCGCGCAAGGCCGGCGCGAGGCCGAAAAGTATTCCGGTGACAATGGATACGACCGCGGCAAATATCAACACGCGATAATCGAGCTGGGCGCTAAGACCGGTCGTGGTGGAATCTTGAGGAATCGCCTTCACGATTAATCCCAGAGTCCACGACGCCAGCAGAATGCCCGCCGCGCCCCCAGCGATGGCCAACACCAGAGTCTCGGCCAAAAGTTGGCGCACCAAACGCCAGCGGCCCGCGCCCAGAGCCAGACGCAGAGCGATTTCGCGCTGCCGTGCTTCGCTGCGCGCGACCAGCAGACTGGCCAGGTTGGCGCAGGCAATCAGCAACACCAGACCGACCATGCCCATTAGTGCAATCAAGGGCCCTTTGGTATCGGCTTGGAGAATCGGGCGGCCTTTCGACCCGGGATCGAGAAGGAGTTTGCGATCCAGGAATTCCTGTCGCGATTTGGAGTCGTGCTTTTTGGCCGGCGACTCGGTTTGCAGCATCGCGGCGTAGGTGGAGGCAATGCCCGCTTCGCCTCGAGCGGCCGACGTTCCGGGTTTCAGGCGGCCGATCATGGCGAGCCAATGATCGTCGCGATCACTGAGTCCATCCCAGTTCGGCGTCATCTGCGCCTTCAGGGTGATGGGAATAAACAGGTCGGGATCCTGACCGACCTGCACGCCTGAAAAGCCGGAGCGGCTGACGCCGACGACGGTGAGCGAATGGCCGTTCACGACCAGCTGTTTATCGAGGATGCTGGGATCGAGACCGAAGCGGCGTTTCCAGTAGCCGTAGCTCAAAACGATGACGTTATTTGCGCCGGGCGCGGTTTCGTCGCCCATATCGAGGACACGGCCGACGGCTGGTCGAACTCCGAGCACGGTGAAGTAATTTCCGGTGACGAGTTCCCCATTGGCAAGTTCGGAAGAACCCTGGGTCACGACGCTGACTTGAGTGCTGAAGCGAGCGAGCAACCCGGAAAAAACCGGATTCTGACCGCGCAGGTCTTTGTAGGCGGGATACGAAAACGAGGTGCCGCCCGGGCCATCGTTCCAATTTCGTCCTGGGCTGGGACCGGGCGAGCGCAGGATCACTAACTCTTCCGGGTGTTGAACGGGAAGCCGCCGCAGCAGAACCTGGTCGGTGAGAGAAAAAATCGCGGTGTTCGCGCCGATGCCGAGTGCGAGGGTGAGAATGGCGACAATCGCGAAGCCGGGATTTTTGCCCAGGGTGCGCAACGCGTATCTGAGGTCCTGCGTGAAATTCCTCATTTCACTCCCTGGCGAATCGACACACTTACACACTCAGACCAAATCGAGCGCTTGGCCTTACGCTAAAGCAAATTTTTCACGAACGTGGTTAGACCGCCGCGGTACGGGTGCCCAGAGTTTCTTCAACGATGCGGCCATCGAAAAGGTGAATGGTGCGATCGGCAATGCTGGCGTAGCGCGGATCGTGAGTGACCATGCAGATGGTCGCGCCATCACGATGCAGTTGCTGCAGCAGCTCCACGACCGCTTCGCTATTCTTGGAATCCAAGTTTCCGGTGGGTTCGTCGGCGAGTAGGATGGAGGGCGAGCCGACCAACGCGCGGGCCACGGCGACGCGCTGTTGCTGACCGCCGGAAAGCTGCGAGGGATAGTGCTTCATGCGATGCGCCATTCCCACGCGTTCCAAAACTTCCTGGACGCGCTTCTTGCGTTCGGCGGCAGCCATGCTGCGGTAGGTCAACGGCAGCTCGACATTTTCATAAACCGTCAGGTCGCCGATCAGGTTGAAGGCCTGAAACACGAATCCGATTTCGCGATTGCGGATGCGGGTGCGATCAGAGAGAGACAGATTGGCCACGGCCTGAGTGTTGATCCAGTAGTCGCCACCGGTGGGCGAATCGAGCAATCCGAGAATCGAAAGCAGAGTCGATTTGCCGCAGCCCGAAGGCCCGGCGATCGATAGAAATTCGCCGTTCTTAATCTCCAGGTGTACGCCGCTGAGCGCGTGAGTTTCGACTTCGTCGGTGTAGAAGACCTTGGTCACGCCATTGAGGCGAATCAGGCCCTGTTCCGCTGTGGTATTCATCCGTTGCTCCTTCCAGAGTTCATCAGTTTTCGCGAGCCAATCCCTTGTCTCGCTGTTTGATACGAATTCGAGGGCCCAAAATGTTCCGTCATTATTTCAGTTGAACCCGGTCGTAGTTATCCCAAGCCGACATGTCGGAGAGGATCACTTTGTCACCGACCTCAAGACCCTTTACGATCTCCACGGTATTGACGGACGAACGACCGAGTTGTACCTGCACACGAGCCGCTTCTTTTCCGTCGTCTACCACTTTGAACAGGCCCACGGTGCTGTTGGCTTCTCCGTGCACCGGACGGCCGACGAACAGAATGTCGGCGAGGCGTTCGATCTCGACGGTGCCTTCAACGCTGAGATCGGGACGGGCGCCGGGCGGCAGAGTGCCCTCCAGGCCCACGTCCACCGTGACGGTTCCGTTCTGCACGGCCGGGTCGATGCGGGTGACGTGCCCGGCAATGATGCCGTTGTGGGTATCGACCGAGGCCTTCTGGCCGATGGAAATGTCTTTAGCCTGGGTTTCTGCGATTTTCAGCTGGGCTTTTAAGTGGCTCGGCTGGGCCACGCGGGCCAGTACGGTGCCCATGGTGACTTTTTGCCCGACTTCGACATCGAGTTCCTGCAGTACACCGTCGATTCCGGGGCGCACGTGAAGCTGGTCGAGCTGGGACTTTTTCAGCTCATACATCGCGGTTTTGGCGTCAAGGCCGGCCTGTTGAACGGCGACTTGGGAAGCGATGGAATTTTCGAAGGTTTCCACTTCTTTCTGGGCCAGGACGTCCTGCTTTTCAAGTTCGGCCGCGGCGACCTTGGATTTTTCGAAAATCAAATTCGAAACCAAGCCGTTGGCCATGAGCTTTTCGTTGGTTTCCCGGTCGAGCAGAGCCGTGTGATAAGCCGAACTAATGGAAGCGGCCTGGGTGCGTTTATCCATCAGCTGGTTTTGAAGCAGCGCTTTGGTTTGCTCCAGGTTGGCTTGCGCGCCTTTCACTTGAAATTCGGCATCGAGGGTAGACTGCTGCAATTCGGGATTGCTGAGATCGAGAATCGCGGTGTCGGCTTTCACCGGCGTTCCAGCGAGGATGTAACGCTTTTCGACCCTGCCATCGGTATTCGCAGGGATGAGCAGGATGGTTTCGGGAACGAGGGTCCCGAGGCCGCGGACTTCGCGGAGCATGGGCCCACGCTTGACGGTGTCGGTCCAGATGGTGCCGGTATCGACGCTGGGCGCCGCCGGCTTCAGCCGCGACAAGGCGAAGCTGACCACGGGGACCAGAACGACGGCCGCCACTATATAGATGATGAGACGGATCTTCTTTTTGCGCTTAACTTCGGGTCGAACGATATCCACGGATACGAACCTCGTGTTCTCTATCGCAAATTCACTTCCGGTACAAACTCGACCTTAAAATACTGATAACACTGTGCTTGGCAAATGGCCGGTGCGTCAAAAAGCTGCATCTTGGCCGTTGATGGGAATCATCCGTCCCGCTAACGGACATTCTTACCACAATCGCGGGCCGAATGACCCGTACCAAAGGATACGGTCGGGGTGGCGGCAATGTTCAATTCTGGGACGGGCTTTCATGGCTACTTCGGCCCCATCGAGCCGGCGAAAAAGGAATCGCCCGCGACGAGCTGGCAGTCGCGGGCGATTCGAAGCGGTTGGAGCTTCGCGGACTACTCGATGCTGGCTTTGATTTCCTGCCAGCGCTTCGGGCGGCGCTTGGCATCGAGCACTTTCTTGCGCAAGCGAATCGATTTCGGCGTGACTTCGACGAATTCGTCGTCCGCGATGAATTCGATGGCCTTCTCCAAAGTCATATCCCGGGGAGGAATCAGGCGGATCGCTTCGTCAGCGGAAGACGAGCGCATGTTGGTTTGCTTCTTTTCTTTGGTGATGTTGACGTTCATGTCGTCTTCGCGTGCGTTCTCGCCGACGATCATGCCTTCGTAAACTTCGATGGCGGAGCCGACGAACATTTCGCCGCGTTCCTGAATGCCCCAGATGGCGTAGGCAGTGGAGACGCCGGAGCGGTCGCTGACCAAGGCGCCGGTCAAGCGCATGGCCATATCGCCGGCGTATTCGGTCCAGCCTTCCAGCAGCGAATGGATCAGGGCGGTGCCGCGCGTGTCGGTCATCAGCTGGCTGCGCAATCCGATCAGACCGCGGGAAGGAATTTGAAATTCCATGCGCACGCGACCGGAATTGTGATTCACCATCTTTTTCATTTCGCCACGGCGGGTTCCGAGCAATTCCATGACGATGCCGATGAAAGTTTCCGGGCAGTCGATGACCAGAAGTTCGAGCGGCTCCAGGCGTCGGCCATTTTCGGTGCGCACGACGATTTCGGGCTTGCCCACCATTAATTCGTAGCCTTCGCGGCGCATGGTTTCGATCAAGATGGCGAGCTGCAGTTCGCCGCGGCCCAAAACGCGGAAGGCGTCAGTGGTACCAGTGTCTTCCACACGGAGCGAGACGTTGGTCAGAAGTTCTTTTTCCAAGCGAGCGCGAATATCACGCGAAGTGACGTACTGGCCTTCGCGGCCGGCAAAAGGTGAGGTGTTGATGGTGAACACCATGGTCAGCGTAGGTTCGTCGATGGTGAGTGGTTCGAGCGGCGACGGGTTGGCGAGGTCGGTGATGCTCTCGCCGATCTGAATGCCTTCCACGCCGGCGATGGCCACGATGTCGCCCGCGATTACTTCTTCGGCTTCTTCGCGATTTAGGCCGCGAAAGGTAAAGAGCTTGGTGATCTTGGTGGGAACGATCGAACCGTCGAGCTTGGATATGGCGACTTCGGTGCCACGTTTCAAAGTTCCCTGAAACACGCGGGCAATGGCGACGCGGCCGAGGAATTCGCTGTAATCGAGGTTGGTAACTTGAACCTGCAAGACGCCCGCAGGATCGCCGGCCGGAGGCGGAATGGATTTTACGATTTGCTCGAACAGCGGCTGGAGCGTGGTGGAATCGTCGCCGACTGCGAGGTGCGCGACGCCGAGCTTGGCGTTGGTGTAGACCACCGGAAAATCGAGCTGGTCTTCGGTGGCGTCGAGGTCGATAAAGAGATCGTAGATTTCGTCGAGAACGGCAGCAGGGCGCGCATCCGGACGATCAATCTTATTCAGAACCATGATTGGCGGAAGCTTGGCCGCCAGCGCCTTCTGCAAAACGTAGCGAGTCTGTGGGAGCGGACCTTCGCTGGCGTCGACCAATACGATGACGCCGTCGACCATGCGCAGCGCGCGCTCGACTTCGCCGCCGAAATCGCTATGGCCCGGGGTGTCGACAATATTGATTTTGGTGCCGTGATACTCAATCTCGGTATTCTTGGCGAGAATGGTGATGCCGCGCTCGCGCTCGAGGTCGTTGGAGTCCATGACGCGCTCAACGAGTTCTTGGTTGGCACGGAACGTGCCACTTTGGCGCAGCATGGCGTCGACCAGCGTTGTTTTGCCGTGGTCCACGTGCGCAATAATAGCGATATTACGAATGGGTTTCGTCATCGGGTCTTTTGTTTCCTACTAGGGATTGAGCGGTTTTGCGGCCCTGATTGATTCCCGAATCGAGCGCTACAGAAGGGTTTCCAGGAGCAACAACGCAGACTGAATCTTATCATGCGTAGCGCGAGCCTGCTAGAGCCGTTCTGCGCGGTGCGGGGCGGTGGTGGGACGCCGATACCGCGCCGCAACGCTCGGGGCTGTGCTATTCTCCGGCTTCGCTGCAAACCTAACGGAGGGCTTCTGCGATGAGTGTAAACGTCAGCGTGAGTTCCAACATGGTCACCACCACTTTCGATCTGCCCGGATATCGCGTGGTAAAAACTTTTGGGCTGGTGCGCGGCGTCACCGTACGTTCGCGCAGCATTTTCGGCACGATCGGGGCTTCGCTGGAGACGCTGGTCGGCGGCAACATCACTCTTTTTGAGGAAATGTGTGAAAAGACGCGCGAAGAAGCGCTGGAACTGCTGATGCAGCACGCCGCGGCGCACGGAGCCAATGCGGTGATCGGTATGCGTTACGACGCGACCGAAGTGATGCAGGGAGTGACCGAAGTGCTGGCCTACGGCACGGCGGTTCAGGTGGAACGCATCACGGCATAAAGTTTCGGGGCCGGCCAAGCGACTCGCGGCATCGAAGGCCTTGCAGGATTACAATTGGAGTGGAGGCATTTTGCTCATGAAGAAGCGTTTTCGAATAATTTCGGCAATTCTAAGCGTGGCGCTGCTCGTTGCGGTGGTGCTCGTTACGCATGCGGACGCCCCTAAAACCGAGACGGTTCAGTTCCCTAGCGGTGCCGACACCATCAGCGGGTTTCTGGCGGTTCCGGATAAGCCGGGCGTATACCCCGGAGTCATCGCGATTCACGAGTGGTGGGGACTGAACGATTGGGTAAAGGAACAGGCCGAAAAATTGGCGGCCCAGGGCTACGTGGTGCTGGCCGTCGACCTATATCGAGGAAAAGCCACAGCCGATGCTTCGGAAGCGCATGAACTGATGCGCGGACTGCCTCAGGATCGCGCGGTGAAGGATCTGCAGGCGGCTTTCGCGTATCTCGGCGCGCGCAAGGACGTGAAACAGAATCGGGTCGCGGCCATCGGCTGGTGCATGGGCGGTGGACTTGCCCTACAGTTAGCGATTCATCAACCGCGCCTGAGCGCCACGGTGGTGAATTACGGCGCGCTGCCTACGGATCCGAACGATTTGCAGCAGATTGTGGGACCAATTCTGGGAAATTTTGGCGCCGACGATCGAGGCATTACTCCCGCGGACGTGAATGCGTTCGAGGCCTCGATGAAAAAAATAAATCGTTATGTCGATATCAAAATTTATCCGGGTGCGGGCCACGCCTTTGAAAATCCAACGAACACGACCGGATATCGTCCTGAAGCTACGGCCAATGCCTGGGCTAGGACGCTGGCGTTTCTGCACAAGGCGCTTTATTAGACTTTGTGACGGAGTTAGAGCGGACGGGATTCGCAGCGGCTAGCGGGAAAACATCGGTAGCTTCTTCATCACGAAGTAAGGCAGCAGGGCAAACTCCACGAACGACGGCCAAGGATCGCCGGAAGCAAAAACGGATTCGACTTTGGTCCGCCGAATCGAATCCAAATAGTTGCTCGGGCTGAGATATCCACTCAAGAGATCACTGCCCGCCACCGGCAGATCCGTAATCAGCCGCAACCATCCGACTCCCGGGCGCGCTCGGGCCGGTTCGACGGGATAACCCATCTGATCCGCAAACAGTAAATACGAAAAATCAACACCGGCCGCAGGACCCAGCGCGTGGAAACCCCAGGCTCGCGCATTCACGTCCAGCAGCTTGTATTGGCCATCGCGGGCATCGCGTTTGAATTCCACCTCGCCGATGCCGTAGAAATCGATGGCTTTCAGGAACCGTTGGCCGAGTTCCTCGATTTCCGGAAGTTCCGTGGTCTCCACGTACGTTGCCGCCCGCCCAAATTCGCGCGGATGCTGCCGCTTGCGGGTCGCGACCAGGCTGCTGTGCGCGACGCCATTGCGAAAAAACGCGCAATAGGAGAGCTGGCATTCGCCATCGCCGGGAATGATTTCCTGAATCATGATTTCGCTGCAGGGGATTTGTTTGGCAGCAGCTTTGAACAATTGCTGCAGCTGCTCAGGCGTCTCGGCGCGCCAAGCCTTGGCGCCCGTAGCGTAGAAAAAATTCTCTTTGATCGCCGGCTTGATGGCCAAGGGAAGGCGGGAATAGAGGCTCGGCAGCTCTTCGGGGCCGGTCACGTTCCAGGTTCGCGGCGCGGGAATGCCGAGTTCTTCGGCCAGTCTGTAAGTGTTATTTTTGTCCCAGGCGGAGCGCGTGCTTTCCCAGGGAGGAGTCGTCACCCGAAAAAATTCGTCCATCCGATCTCGCTGCTGGGAAATGGCCATTACGGTTTCGTCTCGGGTCGGAAACAACACCCAGTCGCGAAGCCCGTATTTCTCGCCCACTTCCAGTACGGAATCGACGGTCTTTATCGGGTCGCGCAGATCGTCGACTCGCACCACCCGTTTCGGATATTTGGAATGCACCGAGATGGAATGCTGGTCCTCGATCACATAAACTGGAATTCCACGCTTACCCAAACTACGGGCAATCGCCAGGCCCGGATGATCCCCTCCGATCACAACCGCGCCAATACCCTCGGTCTTCCGGAGGCGCTCGACGGGGCGCGCCTTCTTCGGCGATTCCTTTGGAACGGCTTGGGTCATCAGCGCACCGCGCGGCTCCGAGCCACATGACCAGCCAGTTCGTTCGAAGCGAATTCAGTGCCGGCCACGAAATAAAGCAGCGGACCGAAGGAGCGTGCGGCCGTGGCGCCGATGAAATGCAGTCCCGGAACAGAGGTGCGAAATCCGGAAGTCAGGCGCGGGTATCCATCGAATTGATCGACTTGTGCGACCAAGTCCCGAGACAGAAACGGATATTTTGAGATGTCCACGGTGTAGCCGGTGCCGAGCAGAACGTGGTCTGCGGAACGACGGCTTCCGTCATCCAGTTTCAATTCAACTGAGCTTCCCGCGGACGTCGCTTCGGTAACATAACGGTTGGTCGAAACTTTCACGTCTTTGAGGCGCGCCGGGAGCCATCTGGATCCGGCCGAGCGCACCGCGCGTTTGCGAATCTTGTCGCGCAGCCCAACGGGAATGTACTTCACCAGGTTGGGATAGGCCACCAGACGGCTGATTCCTGCCGGGCCTACATCGTGAGAGGAATAGAGTAGCGAAGAAAAAGGTCCGAGATTGTGAAGCAAAGGCGCGTTGCCGATCCAGCGGAGGATCGAGTTTCGGACGAGCAATTCGACTTCGGCGCCGGACTCATGCAAGAGCGCCGCGCATTCGAGTGCACTCTGCCCCGCGCCAATCACTGCGACTTTCTTGCCTCGAAAGCTCTTCACGTCGCAGCCCTGATAACAGTGGGACACCTGCGCAGGAGACAAAGCCGAGAACACTGCTGGAATTCGCGCAAAAGGCCCGATGCCCGCAGCAACGACCACGCGTTGGCACTGAAAACTTTCGCCGTCTTGGAGTTCAATGCGAAAACCGGAATTCGTCCGGCTCACCGACTTCACTTCCCGCTCATCCAGAATCGAACCGAGTTGACGCCGAAACCAGAGACCATAGTCGACAAAGGTTTCGAGCGGGAGCGGCGCGCGCGCGGCAACTCCGGCGGAGGATTCGTACGCTTCCAGTGAATATTGATGGCCAGGATCGGAAAGGTTGGAGGCCACCCGAGGAGAACGCAGCAACATGCCCGCCGGCATCTTATTAGACCAAAAATCCATGGGCTTGCCGAAAATGCGGACGTTCATGCCCAACTTTTTCAGGTGAGACGCCGCGGAAAGACCGTAAGGCCCGGTTCCGATGATGACCGCCTCGCAGTCGGAACTAGAGCCTGGTTTCCCTGGCTGTGTATTTCCTATGATTTCGTTGCTTACGGCGTTTTGGGCGTTCACGATTCTTTCTCCAAGCTGGCTTTTAGAGCCTAAAAAGGCGCTACGCGTGGGGGCGAATTCCCCATTTTCTCATTAGTTACCCGGAATTTTGCAGGCTATCAATGCCACCGTTGCGGGTAAGTTACGCCACGAGCATTTCTTAACACTTCTTCGTATGTCATGGCAAACATTACTATTAATCGACGAGTCGACCGATGGTCATGGGATCTTCATCTCTTAAAATTCGGTCCGCAGGGGGACGTGCGCGAAACCGAAATTTTGTAAGTGGGGCTGGAAAAATGGTAGGCCCGAACGGGCTCGAACCGTTGACCTCCACCGTGTCAAGGTGGCGCTCTAGCCAACTGAGCTACGGGCCTACTGACTTGCCCCACATCTTAGCACAAGGTTTGAGCGCCTTAGCGCTATACCTGAGCCTTCCACGGTCGAGTGCCTAGTGAGTTTGCGCTTTCACTACTTGTCCACCCTTCATCACGAATTGCACGTTTTCCAGGACCCGGATATTGGTGATTGGATCACCTTCTACGGCGATCAGGTCGGCGAATTTGCCCGGCTCCAGAGTTCCGACGCGGTCGGCCCATCCAATCAGGTCCGATGCGTTCACTGTTCCGGCTTGAATGGCCTGCAACGGGGTGAGGCCCATATCCACCATTTTCCCGAACTCGTGCGCGTTCAAACCGTGGGGATAAACGGCAGCATCGGTTCCCAGGGCTATTTTTACGCCGGATTTGAAGGCGTGCGAAAGGTTTTGCTGGGCGATTGGAAGGACGGCGTGCGCCTTCTCGATCATGTTGGGGGTGAGACCCAGCGTGTCTACATTTTCTAAGAGCCAATCTTCGAGGTAAACCGTGGGGACCAGGTAAGTGCCGCGCTGCTTCATCAAGGCGATGTCTTCATCATTAATATAGCTGCCGTGTTCGATGGAATCGACGCCGGCCAGGACCGCGTATTTGATTCCGGTCGCGCCATGGGCGTGAGCGGCGACTTTTCGGCCCAAACCGTGCGCGGTGTCCACGATTGCTTTCATTTCTTCCGGACTGTATTGCGCCAACGCGGGATTGTCGCCTTCTGAAAGCACCCCGCCGGTGGCCATGAATTTGATTACGTCCGCTCCGTACTTGATGTTTTCCCGCACTTTTTTTGTTACTCCATCGACTCCGTCCGCTACGCCGTCCGACGACCAGCCGAATTGAGGCGCGAGAAAATTCTCGTCACCATGGCCACCGGTGATGCTTAGAGCGGGTCCTGATACCAGCATTCTTGGGCCGGGAACGTCGCCAGCACGAATGGCGTCACGCAAGGCAACGTCGGAAAATCCGTCAGCGCCTACATTGCGCACGGTGGTGAAACCGGCTTCGAGCGTGACCCGTGCGGCTTTTGCGCCATACAAGGCCTGTCTGGGGTAGGAGACATGCAAGCCAGCTGGTCCATTTAGATATGGGTTCAGGGTGAGATGGGTGTGGCAATCGATGAGGCCCGGCAGCACGGTGAACTGCGAGAGGTCTACCGTTTTCGTGCCGGCGGGAAGTTTGGCTGTTATTTCCGTGGCGCTGCCGATGGCTTTGATGCGGTCGCCTTCAATCCAGATGATTTGATCCGTCGCGTATTGGCCGGTGCGCACGTCGAGAAGTTTTCCGGCACGAATTGCAACTTCGGATGGGGCGGCGGGCTTGGCCTGCGCTGCTGCTATCCCCGAAATTGCGGCCAGGAAAAACATCACTAGTGCGATGCGAAACCGATTCTTCATCTGGACTCTCCATGGAAACGGCGGCGAAGGCTCGAACGGGCCGTCGACGCGCGATTGTACATCTGGTCTCTGGAAAATGAAGGACGCAAAAATTGCGACGAGCTATCGGCAAACGCGGGCTGGAAATCGAACGCGACATTTTTGCGATGTGTTATTGACACTGTATGCGCGTACTGTATGATTATGCAGAGGAATGCATAAAACTGCATAACCATACCGTGCCGGCACACAAACGATTTCGACAAGGCCAGATCCTGAAGCTGCTCGCCGCGGAGCCGGTAGCCAGCCAGGATGAACTGCGTCGCCAGCTCGTTCACCTTGGTTTGCGGGTCACCCAGGCTACGCTCTCGCGCGATCTTCGTGAATTGCGCCTGGTGAAGACGACCGAGGGTTACAAAGCGCTCTCCGAAGCAGCTGTTGAGGAATCGCCAGCGGTTTCGCGGTTGGCTCGCGCAGTGAATTCATTCCTTTCGGATATTCGACCAGCGCAAAACATGCTGGTGTTGAAAACGCCTCCGGGCGGGGCGCAGCCGCTGGCCGCTGCAGTGGATGCGGAACGCTGGAAGGAAGTGGCCGGCACGTTGGCCGGTGACGATACCGTCTTGATCATCACTACCTCGCTGAAGGCGCGCGCCGCGGTGCAAAAGCGCATCGAGGAGATGGTCGGATGACCGAACCTTTACAGGTCGCGGTTGTCGGAGCGACCGGGTACGCCGGTTTCGAACTGGCCCGGCTGCTGCTGCGCCATCCGCACGTGCAGAAGCCGACGTTCTACCTTCGCGATGGACATGCCAACGTGCGTTGCCTGACCGAACTGTATCCGCAGCTTCGCAGCTGGGGTGATGCGCCTTGCAAGCCGCTCTCGGTGGAAGCGATCGCCACCAGCAACGCGGATGTGGTGTTTCTTTCGACGCCACATGAAGCGTCGCTGGAATTGGTTCCTGCGCTGCTCGGTGCAAGTCCGGATTTGCGCGTGGTGGATCTCAGCGGGGCGTTCCGCTTTCGCGAGGCCTCGACGCTCGAGACTTGGTACAAGCTGAAAGCGACCGACCCAATTTCAAATATTTCGCCGGTCTATGGGCTGCCGGAACTTTACGCAGAGGATCTTCCCGGCGCCCATCTGGTCGCTAATCCCGGTTGCTATTCGACGTCGGTAATTCTTGGGCTGCGTCCTTTGGTCGAGGCTGGCTGGATCAACCTCGCGCGCGGAATTGTGTGCGATTGCAAATCGGGAGTAAGCGGCGCGGGCAAAGAGCCCAAGCGCGAGACTCATTTCGTGGAAGTGAACGAGAATTTTCGCGCATACGGCGTATTTTCGCACCGCCACACGCCGGAGATTGCTGACCACACCGGGCTGGCGCTGAACGATTTTGTGTTTACCACTCACCTGCTGCCGGTCGAGCGAGGAATTCTCTCGACCCTGTACGTTTCGCTGACGGGTTCCCGATCGGCCGGGGAAATTGAGGCACTGTTCCGTAAATTTTATGCAGCGCGCCCGATGGTTCGCATACTTCCTGCGGGGCAGTTGCCGGAATTGCAGCATGTGACCCACACGAATTTCTGCGACATCGGATTCGCGTTAGATAAAAGCGGCGAGCGGTTGGTAATCGTATCCTGCCTCGACAATCTGGGTAAGGGCGCGGCCGGTCAGGCGGTGCAAAACATGAACGGGATGTACGGCTTTCCCGAAACGGCAGGTTTACTGTGAGACTGGTCATTAAAATTGCTGGCGCGCTGCTGGAGCGCGAAGAAAACGTGCAGCTCATTGCCCGTCAGGTGAGCGAATTGGCGCGTGAAGGTCACGAATTGCTGGTCATCCACGGCGGCGGAAAGATTTTTACAGCGACTCTGGCGCGGATGGGCATCACCAGCCAGTTCATCAACGGGTTGCGCGTGACCGATCGCGAAACGCGCGACGCGGCGATCATGGTCTTCGGCGGCCTGCTGAACAAGCGGCTGGCCGGAGCGATTTCACTGGCAGGGCAGCCAGCCGTCGGAATCAGCGCGAGTGACGCCGCGTGTTTCCTGGCCGAGCCGATGCAGCTCGATGAGCGCCAGGACAGCTTGGGATTTGTGGGCTACCTCACCGGGGTCAACGTCGATTTTGTTCGTGCGCTGTGGCGCGCTTCGCTGGTGCCGGTCGCGTGCTGCCTGGGCCTTGGCGCGGATGGAGAGCTTTACAACATCAACGCCGATCACATGGCTGCCGCGGCGGCGGAATTCATTCAAGCCGACCGACTGATTTTCCTTACGGATGTGGAGGGCGTGCTCGACGGCAAAAAAGTATTGCGGGTGATCGGCGGCGATGAAATCGAAACGCTGATTCGGCACAACAAGGTTTCGGGCGGGATGATCCTGAAACTCGAAGCGGCCAAGCGGGCGTTGGCCGCTGGGATTTCTGAAGTTCGGATCGTAGGCGGCACGCTTCCGAAATCGTTGCTGTCCGCGGCGCGCGGCGCAACCTCCAAGGGCACGCGAGTTTTGCCTATTCTGCATGCTTCCGCTGGAAGCGCTCAGGGAGTCGCTCCACTGCAATGAAAAAGAATTCACTAGCAGAGCGCCGGCGGGCTGCTGCGGAAGAGATCCGCGCCGAAGAATCGCGCTATCTGATGAATACGTATCGGCGTCCGCCGATAGTCTTCACGCGCGGAAAAGGATGCCGCCTTTACGATTCGGAAGGCCGGGAGTATCTGGATTTTCTGGGTGGCATCGCGGTGAATGCGCTGGGGCATGCGCATCGCGATCTGGTGCGGGTGATACGTCGCGAAGCGGGACGCGCGATCCACATGTCGAATCTGTTTCAGAATCCGTTTCAAGGGCCGCTGGCGCACAAGTTGGTCGAGTGGTCGGGTCTGGATCGAGTCTTCTTCACCAACAGCGGGACAGAAGCGATGGATGGGGCGCTGAAGCTGGCGCGAGCATACGCGCATACGAAATCTTCGGGCGGCAAAAAAACGCGGATTCTTGCGCTTGAAAATTCTTTTCACGGGCGCACGTTCGGTGCGGTTTCGATTACTTATCCGGAAAAATACCGGGCGCCGTTTGAACCGCTGATTCCCGGCGTCGAATTCGTAAATTTCAACGACGTGGCGGATCTGGAGCACAACTTCGACGACACCGTATGCGCGCTGGTGATGGAAACGATTCAAGGCGAAGGCGGAATTTTTCCGGTCAGCGAAAGTTTTTGGAATCGCGCCCGGGCGCTCGCGACACAGCACGACGCCGCGATTATCGCGGACGAGATTCAGTGCGGCTTGGGCCGCACCGGGCGATATTTCGCGTATCAACACTTCGATGCCGCGCCGGATATCGTGACCGTCGCCAAACCATTGGCGGGCGGCTTGCCGCTGGGGGCCATCATCGCCAACGAGAAATTCGCGGCGGCGTTTTCTCCGGGCATGCACGGAACGACTTTTGGGGGCGGTCCCTTAATTTGCGCGGCTGCTATGCAAGTGCTGACGGTCATCGAGAAACGTGGGCTGCTCGAAAACGTTCGTGAGCGCGGCGCTCAATTGCGCGCCGGCTTGGAGAAATTGCAAGCGCGGTTTGATTTTGTGCGCGAAATTCGCGGTGAAGGGCTGATTGTCGGCGTTGATCTTTCGATCGATGGCACGCCGGTGGTCGCTGAAGCGTTGCGCCAGGGGCTGATCATAAATTGTACGCACGAACACATCATCCGGCTGCTTCCTGCGTTTATTGTGACTCGCGCGGACGTGGCCGAGTTTTTGTCGAAGTTTGGGCAGGTGTTGCAAACCGTTTCGAGTGCTTCGCGTTCCGCCGATTCGTCTCCAAACACAAAATCTGAAACGCAAAAGCAGCCCGCTTCCGCGGCTGCAGCGAGGTAAACCAGAATGAACGCTACGGCCACATCCCCCGTGACCCAAACCAACGACCTGCTGACCGGAATGGAGTGGACGCCCGCGCAAACGCGCGAACTCCTGCATCTGGCTGCGGACGTGAAAGCGCATCCCGATCGGTATCGCGGCGCGCTAGCGGGCCGATTCCTGGCGCTGATATTCGAAAAGCCCTCGCTACGCACGCGGGTCTCTTTCGAAGTGGGCATCGCTAGTCTGGGCGGCGCTTCGGTTTTTCTCGACCACACGGTCACTCATTTGGGTGAACGCGAGCCGGTCTGCGACGTGGCCAAAAGCCTTTCGCGTTGGGTTAACGGGATTGTCGCGCGCGTTTTCAAACAGGAATCGCTGGTGCAGCTGGCCGAGAATTCGCATCTGCCGGTGATCAACGCGCTGTCGGATCTTTATCATCCTTGCCAGGCTTTCGCGGATTTCTTTACTCTGGAGGAGCGATTCGGCAATCTGCGTGGGCTGAAAATCGCGTACGTGGGCGACGGAAACAATGTTTGTCATTCGTTGTTGAGTATTGGCGCTCGCTGCGGTGCTCACGTCCGGGTGGCCACGCCGCCGGGCTACGAGCCGGACCCGACGGTGGTCTCCGAGGCCAAGCGCATGGCTCGCGAGACCCGGGGCAAGATTGAAATTCTGCAGTCACCCGAAGAAGCGGTGGCGGATGTGCAAGCGATTTACACCGATGTGTGGACCAGCATGGGCCAGGAAGAGGAAACCGCCGCGCGGGCCGGTGCATTCGCGGCGTATCAGGTGAATGACGAGCTATTTTCGCGCGCTGCTTCTGATGCATTTTTCATGCACTGCCTGCCCGCGCATCGCGGCGCAGAAGTAACGGCTGAGATTATGGATTCGCCACGCTCCATTGTTTTCGAGCAGGCTGAGAATCGGCTGCACATGCAAAAAGCGATCTTGCTGACGTTGCTGAATTAATCGCGCGGCGACGGCTTCAGTCTCGCGCAACAAATCGGGAACACCATACCCATAGAGGAGAATTACCCTTGCCGAAGAAAGTTGTGCTCGCCTACTCCGGAGGTTTGGATACCTCCATCATTATTCCTTGGCTCAAGGAAAACTACGACGGCTGTGAAGTCATAGCCATGATCGGCGATCTGGGCCAGCGGGAAGATCTGGAAGCGGCTCGTAAGAAGGCTCTGGCTACCGGAGCCAGTTCCGCATACGTCGAAGATCTCCGCGAAGAATTTATTACGCAATATATTTGGCCAACGTTGCGAGCCGGGGCGGTCTACGAACACAAATATCTTCTGGGAACTTCGTTCGCTCGGCCTTTGCTGGCCCAACGGCAGGTGCAGTTGGCGAAGCAGCTCGGCGCCGACGCCGTGGCGCACGGCTGTACTGGAAAGGGTAACGATCAGGTGCGTTTCGAGCTGGCCGCGAAGGCGCTGGCTCCCGAACTGAAAATTATCGCTCCGTGGCGGGAATGGAACATCGTCTCGCGGGAAGAAGCGATCGCTTATGCGCAGAGCCACAACATTCCGGTGGAGCAAACCAAAAAAAATATTTACAGCCGCGATCGCAACATTTGGCATTTGAGCCACGAAGGCGGCGTGTTGGAAGATCCGGCGAATGCTCCGGACGAAGCCATGTGGCAGTGGGTGGTGGCGCCGGAAAAGGCCCCGGAGAAACCGACTACGGTGGAAATTGGTTTTGAGGCTGGATCTCCGGTTTCGGTCGACGGCAAAAGTCTCGGCGCAATGGCGTTGCTCGATAAATTGAATGAAATTGCTGCGGCCAATGGCGTTGGCCGCATGGACATTGTTGAAAATCGGCTGGTCGGAATTAAATCGCGGGGAGCGTATGAGACGCCGGGTGGAACTTTGTTGGTCACGGCACATCGCGAACTGGAATCGCTCGCGCTGGATCGCGAGACCGCGCACTACCAGCAGCAACTGGCGCTGCGTTACGCCGAAATGGTTTACTACGGCATGTGGTTCACTCCGTTACGCGAATCGCTCGATGCGTTTTTCACTGCTTCGCAGCAGCGAGTGACCGGTTCCGTATCGTTGACGCTGTGCCGGGGCAATGTGACCATCGCATCGCGCCGCTCTCCTTACTCGCTTTATCGCACCAACCTGGCGAGCTTTACCATGACCGGCTACAACCCCAAAGACGCTGAAGGCTTCATCAATCTTTTTGCTTTGCCCATCACCGTCCCGCAGGAAGCCGAAGTGCCAAAAACGCAAAAGCCTCAAAAGGCGACGGCCGGATGACCGCGCCCGGCGCACAAAAAATGTGGGGAGGCCGTTTCGAACGCGGGCCTGACGCTTCGTTCTATGAATTCGAGCGTTCGTGGAGTTTCGATCGACGCTTTCTTCCTCAGGAACTGGCGCTCGATCGAGCGTGGGCTCGGGCCATCGCCGCTGCGGGAATTCTTACGGCTAAGGAGTGCGAGACCATCGTCAAAGCTCTGGATGAAATCGAATTGCGGGCGCAAACGGATTTGGCCTGGCTCGATTCTTCTGCGGCAGAGGACGTTCATCATTTTGCGGAAACCGCGTTGATCGAAAAGCTGGGCCCTCTCGGCGCGAAGCTGCATACCGGACGCAGCCGCAATGAAATGGTCGCGACCGAATTCCGCATGTACGTGAAGCAGGCGTGCCGCGAAATGGTATCGGCGGTCACGTCGCTCGAAAGCGCCTTCGTAGATCAGGCTGAGAAAAACTTTGGCGTGCCGATGCCCGGGACGACGCACATGCAGCACGCCCAACCCATTCTGCTTTCGCACTGGTTGTTGGCGCATGCCGAGGCTTTCGATCGTGACTTGCAGCGATTTTTAGCCTCCGCGCAAAATGCGGATGTTTGCCCGCTTGGGTCTGGAGCGCTGGCCGGCTGTGCCTTTCCCCTCAATCGTGAGGCTCTCGCGCGCGATTTGGGATTCGCTCGAATCACTGCCAACAGCCTCGACGCCGTCAGCGATCGCGATTTCGCTCTGGAGTTTTTATTTGCGCTCTCGACTCTGGCCATGCACCTTTCGCGATTGGCCGAAGATTTCGTGCTCTTCGCCACTCCCGAATTTGCTTTCATCGCGCTGCCGGACGAATTCTCCACGGGCAGCAGCTTGATGCCGCAGAAGAAAAATCCCGACGCCTGGGAATTGATTCGAGGGAAAACCGGGCGGGTTTACGGTGCGCTGGTTTCCGTCCTGACCACTTGCAAAGGCTTGCCTTCGAGCTATCAACGCGATCTGCAGGAAGACAAGGAGCCACTTTTCTCCGCGCACGATCAGACGGTGGCGATGACCCGCATCGCTGCTGCAACATTGGGGGCCACGCGCTTTCAGGAGAAAGCGCTTCGGCAGTCCGCCGCGGATCCGGCTTTGGTCGCGACCGAAATCGCCGACTACCTGGTGAATCACGGGGTTCCTTTCCGGGACGCCCACGAAATCGTAGGAAAGGTTTTGCGCGCGGCGGAACAAGCCGGCGCTGACTGTTCATGAAATGCCGCTCGAGCGCCTTCAGACTTTTTCGCCCGCCTTCGGCAACGATCTTTCAGCAATGCTTACCGTCGATTCGGCTCTGGCGCGACGCGGCGTGAAAGGCGGGACGGCACCCCAGGCGGTGCGCGCGGCGCTGGATGAATTCAAGGCGCGGCTTCGCGAGCGTGAGGCACAGGCATGAGCGCGAAGCGATCCAAATCTCGAAATCCAGGGACGAAGACGGGACGCGTCAGGAATTCTGACGTTCCGCGTGGTTTTTCCTACTCGTCGCTTGCTTGTGGTCTAAAGAAATCCGGGCTCGATCTCGGCCTGGTGGTGAGTGAAACGCCCGCCACTGCGGCCGCGGTTTTCACCACCAATCGCGTTAAAGCGGCTCCGGTAATTACCTCACAACTTCATTTGAAAAAATCGCGCACAGAGATGCGCGGAGTAATCGTGAATTCGGGAAACGCGAATTGCTGCACCGGCTCCGAGGGATTCACCGCGGCTACGGCTACGACGCTGAAGGTTGCCCGCGAGCTGGGTAAAATCCGGCCGACACAGATTTTGGTTTGTTCCACCGGCGTCATCGGCGCGCCGCTGCGTTGGCAGAAAATCGTGAACGCGGTGCCCAAACTGGTTCGGGGGCGCGGCGGCAATGCGCGCGCGTTCACTGAATTCACGCGGGCGATCATGACTACCGACAGCCGCCCGAAACGGGCCTTCACGAAGTATCGCGCCAGCGGAAAAGAAGTTCGTATTCTGGGATGCACCAAGGGCGCAGGCATGATCCAGCCCAACATGGCAACGATGCTGGCGTTCTTGACCACCGATGCCGCCGTTTCTCCGGTGCTGCTTTCGCGGGCTCTGCGGGGGGTGGTGACGCGGACTTTCAATTCCATCACGGTCGACGGCGATACTTCCACGAATGACACGGTCACATTGCTGGCCAATGGAGAATCCGGCGCGGCGAAAATAACGCGCGACGGAACGGCTTACAAAAGTTTCTGCGCGGCGCTGGAAGAAGTGTGCAAGTCGCTGGCGCTGCAGATCGTCGCCGACGGCGAAGGAGCGCAGCGCGTAATCGAAATCGAAGTGCGCGGAGCGGAATCGGACCGCGCTGCCACGCAGATCGCGCGCACGATTGCGAATTCTCCGCTGGTAAAGACGGCATTCGCCGGCGCCGATCCGAATTGGGGGCGCATTATCGCTGCCGCCGGGCGTTCGGGAATCGTTTTCGATCCGCGCCGAGTGGATATTCGGCTGGCAGGTGTGACCGTTTGCCGCCACGGCGGCGAACATCCGTTTGACGAACGGATCACTCATCAAAAGATGCTGGCCTCGTTCGTTCCGGTGATCGTTGATCTACATTCGGGCCGCGGAACATCGCGGGTCTGGACGTGCGACTTCACTACCGAATACATTCATATCAACGCCAGTTATCGCACCTAGCTCCGACTGGCGCAAATTCCCTCGAAATTCTTAGGCACGAACCCACCCCTGAGTCGAAAGGCTAAAAACCGTTCTGCAAAACCGCGGTTATTGACTGTCAAGGGCACTTGGGAACAAGATGCTGCCAGTTGCTGGAGCGCTCGCTTCAGACCGGGTGGGGCCCATTGCCAGATGGACGCCTGCGGCCGAAATCCTGCTTCTTCAGCTTCTCAGTGGCGCTTCGGCGCTTGCCGGAGGCCTAAGGAGAACGGCCATGAAGAAACTCTATCTCGGAAATTTGCCGTTTAAAGCTACCGAAGATCAAGTCACTGCGTTGTTCGCCGAACTTGGGATTCAAGCCGATGCAATCAGTTTGTTGCGCGACCGCATCACGGATCAGCCGCGTGGATTTGGATTTGCTGAAATTGGAAACGATGCTGACGCGACGAAAGCAATCGAGGCGCTGAATGGGAAAGATTTTTTGGGGCGCGCGCTGGTGGTGAATGAAGCTCGTCCGCAACAAGACGGCGGTGGACGGGGCGGCCGCGGAGGCGGAGGTGGCCGAAGCGGTGGAGGCGGCCGGGACAATCGCGGAGGCCGCGGCGGAGGTTACGGTGGCGGGGGCCGCGACCGTTAGGATTATCGCGAAAATCGGGGGCGCGACTCGTTCGCGCCCTTATTATTTCTAGGCGACTGCGCTTGGCACGGTGTCGCCGGCTTTCTTCGTTTCAACCTGCGCTTCCTCGACTCGCCCATTCTTGTATTCATATTTGATTGCCGACGCGCCGCGAATTCCACGGGTCACGAGTTCGGTGATGGGAAGGTTTGCTTCGGCTTCGGCCAAGTCTCGGGGCGAGGCGTACAGTGCCGGCTGGCGCGGCAAGAACATCGGGCAGCAATCGTGAAAGGGGTCCGCGGAAATCGCGTAGGTTCCAATTTTTCTCGCGGTGTCGATGATGTCTTCTTTATCGGTGCCGGCCAGCGGTCTGAACACGACCATGCCGCTCGCCGCGTCTACCGCGACCAGATTGTGCAAGGTTTGCGATGCCACCTGCCCCAGGCTGTCGCCGGTGACCAGCGCCAGCGAGCGATCGCGTTTGGCGAAGACTTCGGCGATGCGTAACATCATCCGGCGGTAGAGCAGCACCCGGTATTCTTCAGGCGCGGCGCTGGCGATTTCGCGTTGGATTGCTTCGAACGGTACGCGATACAGCTTGGCTCGAACCTGGTGAGGCGTCAGCTGGCGCACCAGCGCGCCAGCGACATGAGCGGATGATTCTCCGGGATCCGCCCCGGCGCCGTAAAAATGCACAAAGGTCAGGTGCGCGCCGCGCTTCATCATTTGATATGCGGCCACGGCCGAATCGAATCCGCCGGAGAGCAGACAGGTCATGCGGCCGGCAGTGTTGGCTGGCAAGCCTCCGGCGCCCGGCATTTTCCGTGCGTAGACCAGAGCATGCTCGCGCATGATCTCCACGTAGCAGGTTAACTCCGGATCTTTGAGGCGCACGCGCGGGTCGCGTTTCTGGCTGCGCAGCTTTTCGAGCAGAAGGCGCCCGATGGCTGCTTCGGTTTCCACGCTGGAATTCGGGAAGGACTTATCGCTACGTTTGGCCCTCACCGCGAAACTGGAAAACTGCAGCGACTCGATCTCTTTCCACGCTGCGTCGGCTAATCCTTCCATCGTTCTTTCCGCTGGCCGGGCGATGGCGTAGAAGGCGATTCCGAGGACGCGAGCGATTCGCGCGGCGGCCTGATCGACCGCCGAGTCGTCAGCCAGGCGCACGATCATCCGGTCGCCTAGGGGCTCAACCTGACGTAATGGGAGGCCTTGCAGCGCGATTTGCAGAGAAGTTTGCAGTTTGCGCAGAAAAAAACGGCGGTTCCGACCTTTCAGCCAGACTTCGTGATAGTGCACGACGATGACGGAATTACCCATTTAGAAGGCTCTGAAACGCGCGATAAGCTTCAGGTTTTACGAATTATAGCACCGCCGAGCCGGGTTCACTGTTGCTCCGCGACACCGCGTGACCTGGTGCAACTGGGGACGACAGTCGTGCGTCGCGGATCACCAGCCGTTCGTATCCATCACATAACTCTATCGATACACAAGATTTTCTGAGGCAACATTCGAGGCCAGCTGGGGTTACTATCGGCTGCGCTCGACTTCTGAGCGGGCTTACAGCCAGAAGCTCTGCGAGACTTGGCCGTTGCGAAGTTTTTAGTTACGGAAAACAAGGTCCCTGCATCCAATGTGGTGATTCGACGCCGGTGAAGTGAAAGCGTTGGGGGGAAACATGTGGAACCGAAGAGACTGGGATGATTTCTTCGTCATTGTAGGAAAGCGCTGGAGCGCGCACCGCCCGCCGCGGCCGGTCGATCTTTCTCGCCGCAATCGTTTGGTGCCCACCGAAGGATACAGTCTGGCCGAATTGGACGACGCCGGCCTGAGCATCGAACAAGCTGAATATTTGGGATTGCCGGTCGATGCGGGCCGGGTCGGATCCTACGGACCGAATACCACCGCATTGCGCGAATTCTACCGCGCCAGCCGCTCGCGTTTCTAAACACGCGCAGCAGGCGAACTGTCTGCCGTAAAATCCGGCGCATGCAATTATTTTCTGCTCTGAACCCGCCAAAATCCATTGCAGACTTCTGCCCGGCACTTTAAGGTAGACGCTCATTCCTAATCATCTTCAGGGGAAATCATCGTGAGAAAGAAAATTCGAGTGATTCAGTACGGCATCGGTCCCATCGGCGCGTCCATCGTTCGCTTGATGCGGCAAAAGCCGTCAATCGAAATTGTGGCGGCAATCGACACCGACCCACAAAAAGCTGGGAGAGATTTGGGCGCGGTAGTCGGGGCCACCGATGCTCCGTGGGGCATTCTGGTTTCGTCCGACGCAGCCTCGGCACTTGCCAAGCCGGCGGACATCGTCGTTCATTCCACATCCTCTTATCTGAAAGACGTGATGGATCAACTTCTCTCGTGCATCGCCGCCGGGCTGTGCGTGGTTTCGACCTGCGAGGAACTTGCTTATCCTTTTCGCAAGCATCCGGAGCTTTCAAAGAAGTTGAGTTTAGCAGCGCAAGAAGAGGGCGTGGCGATGGTCGGCACCGGGGTAAATCCGGGATTTGTGATGGATAAGCTGCCGCTCACGCTAAGCGCGGTGGCGCAGCGCATTGATTCGGTCAGCGCAGTTCGCGTCGTGGATGCTTCGAAGCGCCGGCTGCCGCTGCAGAAGAAAATCGGTGCGGGCATGACGCCGGAAGAGTTTCGTGCGCAGGTTGCCGCCGGAGTCATCAAGCATCATGGTCTGCCAGAATCAATCGCCATGGTCGCTGACGGGCTTGGTATCGCGCTCGATGATATTTCGGAGACGATCGAGCCGATGATCGCAGACACCGTGGTTAAAACGGAATTTCTGGAGGTCGCGCCTGGACAGGTCGCGGGCGTGCATCAGGTGGCCCGAGGCACGGCTTCCGGAAAAGAAAAAATATTTATGGAATTGAAGATGTATGTTGGCGCGAAAGATCCGGCCGATACCGTGGTCTTGATAGGTGATCCGAATGTGACGCTGACGATTCCTGGTGGAACCCACGGAGATGTCGCTACCGCAGCGGTTGTGGTGAATTCGATTCCGGCGATACTAGCAGCGAACGCGGGCTTGCGCAGTTCCCGCGATTTGCCACTGAGCTTTTTCGCTGGCGCGTAGACCGCAGGCTTTCCTAATTTCGCTTGGTCTCCCAAAAGCGGGCTACGGCGGCGTAGTCGGGGTCGTCGGTGGACGAGTTTTTCACCGTAGTGTAGGTGTCGAAGGCCGCCGCCGCCGCCGGCAGCGTCAGACCTTTCTCTCGCGCCAGTTCTAACGCCAGCCGCAGATCTTTTTGCATCAGGCGCAGTGGGAAGCTCGACGGATATTCCTTCTTCAGCATTAGCGGCGCTTTGATATCCAGTAGCGCGGTTCGCCCCATGCTGGATTGCAGCACTTCGACCAACCGCTGGCCTTCGACACCGGCCGTTGAAACCAGAGCGAGGGCTTCGGCCAGAGCGTCCACCTGCATGGCCAGAATCAAATTCATTCCGAGTTTCACGGTTTGGCCCGCGCCGTTCGGCCCTAGCAGGAAAAATTTCTTGCCCACCGCGTCGAGTACCGGCTGCGCGCGCTTCAGCACACCGGCGTCGCCGCCGATCATGAAAACGAGTTCGCCCTTTTCGGCGCCCCAAGTGCCGCCGGTTACAGGCGCGTCAAGAAAGTCGACACCACGCGTTGCACATTCGGCAGCGGCACGCCGTGCCAGGTCCGGCGTCACCGTGCTGGAATCGATATAGATGCTGCCGCGTCGCAGGCCGTCGAGCGCTCCACCCGCTCCCCACAGAACCCCTTCCAGGGCCGGAGGATCGCTCACGATCGTGATCAGCACGTCTGACTGTGCCGCAACTTCTCTTGGCGTGGTCGCAACCTTCGCTCCTTGTTTTGCGAGAGGCTCGGCGCGGGATGCGGTCCGATTCCAAACCGTCAGAGGAAATCCTGCCTTCAGAAGGTTCAATCCCATGGGCGCACCCATCAGCCCCAACCCGATTAGTCCGACGTTTGGTTTCATTTCGACCTCCGGCAAAAGTGGAATGAAAATGCGGCGACAAAAGCAGTGTATTGGCAGCAGACGCTGGCCAGCTAAATCAGCGCGAATTCGACGCGATGACGGAACGGATCGATTCGCTCCGCGCGCACCCGAACAATATCTCCCAGACGAAAGATTTTTTTCGAGCCCGCGCCACGCGAACCTCGATATGGCTCAGTCACAATCGTATGATCGCGTTCGCGATACATACATTTCTGCCCGGTAAATTCTTCCAGACGGTCAATGCTCACCAGGCCTTCGACGAATATTTCGACGAGCTCGACGAAGAATCCGAACTTTTGCACCGAGATAATTAGCGCTTCGTACTCTTCGCCCAGGCGGCTCTCCATAAACTGAGCCGTCTTCCACTCCATCAACTCGCGCTCGGCGGAATCAGCACGCCGCTCGGCCTCGGAACTTTCCGAGGCAATTTCCTGCAGTTCTACACGCCGGTACGGGCCCAGCGCTGCGATCGATTGCTCCTCGCCGCGGCGACCGGGGATCACGGTGCGCACTGGCGGGGCATCCGGATGGTCAAGCGCCCACTTGAGCGCGCGATGGACGATCAAATCCGGGTAACGCCGAATCGGCGAGGTGAAATGGGTGTATTCCTTGGTGGCTAGAGCGAAGTGCCCCAGCACGTCCGCCGCGTAGCGCGCTTGTTTCAGCGAACGCAGCATCAAGTAGGAAAGAATTCTTTCTTCCGGCGTTCCGGCGATTTTTTCAGTCAGGCGCTGGTAGTGCTGCGGCCGAATGTCCACTTCGTCGGCTGCGGGGGTGGTGACGCTCATTTGGCGCATCCGCCCTTTGCCTCCGCGCCCGCCGCGGGCTTCTTGCTTCGTTTTGCCGTGACGCACCACGACGCGGCGCTCGGCCAGATCGTCCACACCCAACGAGTAGCCGAAGGCGTGGGCCACTTCCTCAAAGTCCAACACCTTCTTTGGGTCTGGTTTTTCGTGCACGCGATGCAGCGAAGCAACGCCACGGTGTTCGAGGTACTGCGCCACCGCTTCGTTGGCTGCGAGCATAAATTCTTCGATCAAGCGATGGGCTATGTTCCGCTCGCTGCGGATAATGCTCACCATTCGTCCGGCGTCATCAAATTCGATCACCGGCTCCGGCAGATCGAAATCGATGGATCCACGCCCATGGCGGCGCTTGTTCAAAATCAGCGCCAATTCTTTCATTCGGCGAAAGCCGTCGGCGACGGCTTCGTAGCGGCGCAGTATCTCGGCGTCGCCTTGCAGAACTTTGTTTACGTTGGTGTAAGTCATCCGCTCGACGGATCGGATTACTCCCGGAAAAAATTCAGCCAGCTTCAGCGCTCCGGAAGGGTCCATTTGCATGACGACGCTCATCACCAGCCGGTCGACCTTCGGATTCAAGGAGCAAATGCCGTTGGACAAGTCCTCCGGCAGCATCGGAACTGCCCGATTCGGAAAATAGACAGAGGTTCCGCGAAAACGCGCCTCGCGGTCCAAAGGCGATCCGCGCTCGACGTAATGGGCCACGTCGGCGATGTGGACCTGCAATTCGTAGCCGCCGTCTGCAAGGCGGGTGACGTGCACTGCGTCGTCAAAATCGCGGGCAGTCTCGCCGTCGATCGTCACGATCGGCAAATCACGGAAGTCACGGCGTCCCTGCAAATCCGCTGCGCTGACTTCCTGCCGTTTGGCGCGGGCTTCGGCCAAGACTTCCGGAGGAAAAATGTGAGGCAGGTGATGCTTGCGGATGATGATTTCGACGTCGACGCCGATTTCTCCGGGGCGGCCGAGAATTTCGATCACGCGCCCCACTGGCGACAAGCCGCCTTTGGGATAACGAATCAGTTCGACGTCGACTACCGCGCCATCCAGTTCCGGAACCCGAGTGCGGGCTCTCGCTGGTGATTCTGGATCGATTCCCAGCTTTTCGCGCAGCACCGGCGTTAATTCCTGGCCCGGCGGAATTGTTATTTCGTGATGGAGGCGCACGTCATAAGGAAGAACAACGTTTCCTTGCGGACCGTAGCGAAACAATCCAACGACCGTGGGATGTTCGCGCTTCACGATTTGGACGATCCGGCCTTCGGCTCGTCCATCGGCGCGGCGATGCTGAATGCGAGCCAGAACTCGATCGCCGTGCATCGCATCGCCAAGTCCCTCGCGACCGATGAAGAGATCGCCTTCGACGCGCGGAATCGGCGTGTCCGGAACCAAAAATCCGTAACCGTCACGGTGCGCCACGATTCTTCCGGAGATCAAATTCGGATCTCGGCCGCGGCTCGATGCAGTTGCGTCAGTTTGCGGTGACTGTGGTCCGCCGACCGGTGTTGCGGTTTTCCCATCGGCGGACGCCCGCGCTTCCTGTGCGGAGCGCTTAGCCGCGGCAGCGCGGCCGGACGCTTCGTTTCGTGCCTGTTTTGCTCCGGCAAGTTGAAAACGCCCGCCGTGGATTTCTTCCACGTCGCCACGTTTTTTCAGCTTGCTCAAGACGCGTGGAAGAAAGCGCCGGCCATGATGCTTCAGTCCCATGCCGTGAGCGATGTGGCGAACGCTCGATGGCTGTGAAAGGGTGGAAAGGTAAGCGAGAACCAGCTCGGGCGTTACTTCATCCGATTGGGTCGGTTCGCGGGGTTCTTCCGAATGGCGTGGACTGGGGCTCATACGATCCCGAATAGGCTAACGGATTTGGCGGAATGTAGCAAAGGAGTGGGTGGGCCGCATAAGCGGAAGAACGTGCGAACTATTCCTCAGGAGCCTGTCGCGTCGGGAAATCGAGGATCACAATTTTTCCGTCAGGTTCGCGCTGGAGCCCTGGGGCGTATTCACCGAGCAATTCGCGTCGCCACCAGTTCCCGCTCGCGCGCTTGGTGCGCAGGTCCGTGAACCAATATTGATAGATGACGGCTCGTACTTGGGATGGGGCCGCATCGGCGAACGGATTCTTCGCAAACAGTGCCAACACGTCCGGGTCGTTTTTCAGCAACCGTTCTTCGGTCCAGATAACGAACTTGAATTCCCGCCAAGATCCTAGTGAGGCAAACCACAAATTCCATTCAAAGCGTGGCTGGTACGGCGCGTAAATTCCTGGCGCGCTGTGGACATCCTGCGGTTTGTACCGAAGTGGATAGGGAGTCCAGGTTTTCCCGTCGGTGCTGCCCTGAAATTCGATTTCGTAACGTTCATGAGTCATCACCGCGAAAAGTCCGTAACGATTCGCGATGCGAAAGGGATCGAGCCAGCGCACCGGCGCCAGTGGAACGGGCACGGCAGGAATCAGCATGACAATCAGCTGTGCGGTGGCGGAATAAAAGACTAGAGCTAGGAATATTCCCGCGACTAGTCGTCGCGCCGGAATAATCGCTCGTCGCCATGCAAACTTTGCTCCTGGCGTTTCCACTTCCTGGCCTACTCCTGCAGGGGCGGCTTGGATCACCACAGCTCCTGCGATCCACATTCGAATTCTCGCGGGTACGAGCCATTCGAGGACTTGGTCATCCAGCAGGAATATGCCCAGCAGTAATACCAAATAATTCAGGAAGGTGTAATTCGCGGTGAGGATGATCGAGACTTCGAATGGTGTAACGATACAAAAACAAACGATGCGCCATTTGCGCGGAAGAAAGAGCATCCACACGATCAGCGTTTCGGTCACGAGGGTGTACAGCGTAGCCGAGGCGTGAAACCAATGCGGGAGTTGTTGCACGTACCATCCAATCCAAGTGGGCAGCGGGCCGTTCTGGTAGTAATCGTCCATGGCGCGCAAGGTTCGCCAGGAAACGTCGCCGCTCGCTAGTTTCGCAACCCCCGATTCGAAGTAGATGCGGAACCATTCCCACTGCAGAAGGAAGAGGCTGGCGCGCGACGGAGGATTGGCCGCTCCAATTCCAGGCCGCCAACCTGGAGGCGCGAAAAACAGCGCGATGAATCCCGCTTCCAACAGCATCCCGTCCGATTGATAGCCCGAAAAATCCTGAGCGACGCTGACGAAAGACAGGAACGACACAAAGCAAACCGCCAGCGAAACGCGTGGCCAAAAATTCAAGATCGCCAGGACCGAAGCAAGGATTCCCATCCAACACAGCGCCATCAAAGCCCGGTTGCTGGCATCAAACCAAAGCAAGCCCGGCGCAAACCAGAAACGTTCGGCGTGGAAAGATCCGCGAACCGCCGCCAGATAATCCGCAGCCGGCAGGATTCCGTTGGGACCGATCAATCCTCGGATCTGAAACAGCAGTGAGTAGAACGCGGAGAAGTAGATCAGCCCCAAGGACCGCAGAAAAATCCATCGCGGCCACAGATGGCCGGGCCGTTTCTCGGTGATCGGTTCTGGACCGAGAAGCCATTCGAGCGCCGCTGGCAGGCGAATCTGCATCGAAAAGGATTGTACCTACTGCCTGTCCCTTCGGCCACGAAGCGCATAAGTCCACTCCGTTCAGTGACTAAAAGGTGTTTTGCGTTTGCGCACACGACCTGCTGCCACGCCTTTCGAATCCTCGGCGTGCGCTACGCTTATGGGGCAGTTCGGCCCCCTCCCCTAACCGCGCCCAGCAAGGGCTGTGCAGGTGTTGTCGGTCGGCCCACCGCCTTGGTCCGATTTAATTCCCATTTTTCGGAGGCGTGTTTTTATGTCGCTCAAGCTACCGGTCCGATTCTTCTCATCGGCTCTTCTTCTGTTCGTTTGCATTGCTGCACTGGCTAGTTGCGCCGGTTACGTGCCTACCAAAACGCCGCAAATTGTGGAGATCGATATTCTGCCGGCGACAGCCTCGCTGACTGCTGGCGCTAGTCAACAATTCGCGGCCACGGGACATTTCAGCGACGGCACGTCGCAGGACATGACGGCCAGTGTGACTTGGGCGTCGCAGACGACTTCGGTCGCGACGATCAGTGCATCGGGACTAGTCACCGCGAAATCGGCTGGAACCTCGATGATCACCGCCACTTCTGGCGGAGTCACAGGCTCAGGTTCGCTCACCGTCACCGGCGTCACACTCAAATCGTTAACGGTCACGCCGGCGAATCCAACCGTAGCCAAGAACGGAACGCAACAATTCACAGCAACTGGAACGTTCAGCGATGGCAGCACCCAAGTGCTTTCGAATGTGACTTGGTCATCTTCCGCCGTCACCGTCGCCACCATTAATTCCACGGGACTGGCGACCGCAGTGGGTGCGGGATCTTCCACGATTCAAGCCATCTCCGGTTCAGTTGGTGGCTCGACGACTCTCACCGTGACTGGGCCCACACTGACGTCCATCGCGGTAACGCCCGCGAATCCCAGCATCAGCAAGGGCCTTACCGATCAATTCACCGCTACCGGCACCTACAGCGACAACTCCACGCAGAACATCACCAACTCGGTGACTTGGGTTTCTGTAACCTCGGGAGTTGCTACGATTTCGAGCGCTGGTTTGGCGAAAGGCGTCGGCACGGGTACGTCTACAATTCAGGCAACGTTGGGAAATGTTACAGGCTCGACAATTCTGACCGTGACCGCAGCAACGCTCACGTCGATCGCCGTAACTCCGGCGAATCCTGCGATCGCGATTGCCGCCACACAACAGTTCACGGCCACCGGAACGTATTCGGATTCCAGCACGCAGGTGATCACCAATTCGGTGACGTGGAGTTCGTCGAAAACATCGGTAGCAACCGTTTCTGCGGCGGGCCTGGCTACCGGCGTCGCGCCCGGCTCCTCCACAATACAAGCTACGTCTGGTGCCGTCTCCGGCTCAACGACGCTCACGGTGAATGCGGCTGCACCAACGCTCACTTCCATCGCCGTCACGCCCGCAAGCCCGTCGATTCAAAGCGGAACCACGCAGCAATTCACCGCTACGGGAACTTACAGCGACAATAGCACCAAAAATATAACGACTACGGTGAATTGGACTTCCTCATCGACCAGCATCGCTACCATCAGCAACACGGCTGGCACGAACGGCCTTGCTAGCACTTTGGCTTCAGGATCAACCACTATCCAAGCCGCGCTGGGCAGCGTGAACGCTTCAACTTTGCTGACCGTGACCGCTGTGAATACGCCGACCCTCACGGTTTTGGTGGTAGGCCCGCAATATCCGTCGATCACCGACGCCAGTGCCACGCAATCCTTCACCGCGACCGGACATTACTCCGACGGCTCGACGCAGGACCTGACCAGCTCCGCGACCTGGGCTTCGTCGAGCACCGGCGTGGCCACCGTAAATTCAACCGGAACGGCCACCAGTCAATCGCTCGGCGCGACGCAGTCTACTGGATATACGTCGATTCGAGCCACGGTCGGCGCTATTAGCGGGGTTTCGATTCTCAGTGTCTCCAATCACACCGCCAATCCCAGCGGGTTTGCCGGTGTTTTCATGCAGCACAACGACATCTTGCGCACCGGCCAGAACGTAAACGAAACTGCACTCACTCCAACTGTGGTGAAAACTACCACCAGCTTTGGCAAGAAATTTACGCAAGGCGTCGATGGCTATGTGTACGCGCAGCCGCTCTACGTTCCGAACGTGAATATTGGCGGAGCGAATCACAACGTGGTTTATGTGGCGACCGAAAATGACAGCGTTTATGCCTTTGACGCCGACAGTAACACCGGCGCGAACGCCAATCCGCTCTGGCACGCGAATCTTATTGATACTTCCCATGGCGCGGCGGCCGGGGCTCAGCCGGTCACCAACAGCCAAGTCGGTTGCGGCGATCTGGTGCCGAAGATCGGGATCACCAGCACTCCGGTGATTGATCCAAGCACTGGAACCATGTACGTCGAAACAAAATCGAGCGAAGGATCGAGTTTCCCGCATCGCTTGCACGCCATCGACATCACCACCGGCGACGAAAAGTTCTCCGGGCCCACTTTGATTTCCGCTAACGTCAGCGTGCCCGGCGGAACCGTTTCCTTCAATGGTCAGACCCATTTGAATCGTCCCGGGCTGCTATGGCTAAACGGACTGATCTACATCGCCTACGCCTCGCACTGCGATAACACTCCGTATCATGGTTGGCTGTTCGCCTACGATGCTTCGAATCTGGCGCAGAAAGCAGCGTTTCTTTCCACTCCGGAAGCAACTTCGAATGGAGGCCTCGCCGGTTTCTGGATGTCCGGTGCGGGCGTGGCGGCGGATTCGAACGCCAACGTTTTCATTACCAGCGGCAATGGAGACTTCGACACCACCAACATCCCAGCCAGGCTGCTCGGTGATAGCGTGCTGAAACTTTTCTTCAACGGCTCATCCATCGCCCTCAGCGACTATTTCACTCCGTACAACCAAGGTTCGCTGGATGGCGGAGACACCGATCTGGGCTCCGGCGGCGTGCTGCTGCTTCCCGACCAGTCCGGCGCAACGCCTCACGAACTGGTACAGGTAGGAAAACAGGGGAGCATTTACGTCATCAATCGCGACCAATTCACGCTGAACAACCTGCACTACTGCAAAAGCAACTGCAACGGAACGGACGCGCAGATCGCCCAGGAAATTCAGGGCAAGGTCAGCGGTCTGTGGAGCATGCCGGCCTACTGGAACGGCGCCGTTTATTTTCAAGGTGCGGGAGACAACCTGAAGTCTTTTCCGGTAACGAACGGAGTGTTCGCCAACACTTCTGCTTCCGCCTCCACATCTACCATCGGTTATCCCGGCGCGACGCCTTCCATTTCTTCGTCCGGCAATTCGAATGGAATCGTTTGGGCGATTGCTCCGGGGGGCGGCGCCGTGCTTGAAGCGTTCGACCCGGCGAACGGCCTCGCAACTTTGTACAACAGCTCGACGCAAGGGGCCTCGACGGGCCAGGGAGTGAAGTTCTCGGTGCCGACGATTGCGAATGGAAAAGTATATGTGGGAACGCAGACCGGAGTGGATGTTTACGGAACCCTGCCGTAGGCCGTGAAACGGGAGACGGCTACTTCGATTTCTTCTCGGCCGGCGCCTTTGGGTTCGCCGTTTTGCGAAACACCGCGGGAATTTTGAAGAATCGCGCACCGGCTGGCGGCACTTCATCCAGGCCGTCGCGCCCTTCGGCGAATCCGATGAGGAATTCCTGCACGTTGAAGTGAAAGCCATTTTGCGAAGCTTTCAGCGCTCGTGGGTCGGAAGCGCGTACGTACTTGCCGTCTTCGAGCAGGATCCGGGTTTTCTCGGTATCGGCCAGATATGGCTCGATCACTTCGGTGACCACCTGATTGCAGAGCGCCGGATTCCGCAGCTGGAACATGACTTCCACGCGTTCGTAAATATTACGGCGCATCCAGTCGGCGCTGCCCAAATACACTTCGGGCTTGCCGCCATTTCCAAAGACGAAAATGCGGCTGTGCTCCAGGAAACGGCCGATCAGGCTGCGGACGCGGATCCGGCTGCTTACGCCGCGCACACCAGGACGCAAGGCGCAACCGCCGCGCACCAGCAATTCGATGTTCACGCCAGCCTGGGACGCGCGGTATAAGGCCTGAATAATTCTTTCGTCGAGGAGCGAATTGACTTTGGCGAAGATGAAGGCGGGTTTGCCTGCCTTGGCGTGTTCGGCTTCCCGGTCGATCAGGCTTTCGCAATTCTTTCCCAAGTTGAGCGGCGCGACGAAAAGCGGCGCGTAGCTTGAACGTTCCGAGTAGGCCGTCAAATAGTTGAAGACCTGGTTCACCGAGTGGGTCAGGTGCGGATCACTGGTGAGCAAACTTAGATCCGTGTAAAAACGCGCGGTGGATGGGTTGTAGTTTCCAGTGCCCATGTGCGCGTATTGCCGGATCTGCCCGTCGGCTTCTCTTCTGGCCACCAGCATCAACTTGCAATGCGTCTTAAGCCCAACCACGCCGTGAAATACCTGCACACCGGCTTCTTGCAGGTTGCGCGACCAGCGGATGTTGGAAGCCTCATCGAATCGCGCTTTTAACTCCACCACCACTGATACTTCCTTCCGAGCCGCGGCATCGATCAACGCCCGAACGATCGGCGAGTTCTCGCTGGTCCGGTACAAAGTCTGCTTGATCGAGAGGACGTCCGGATCCTTGGCCGCGCTTTCGATGAAGCGCACCACTCCCGAGTAGGAATCGTAAGGATGGTGCAGCAAAACCTCACGTTTCCGGATCAGCTCGAAAATTGACGACGCGCCACTCTTGAGCGCCAGTTCCCGCGGCACGAATGGACGGAATTTCAGATCCGGCCGCGCGATCTGATCGTAAAGATAAGAGACTCGAGTGAGGTTCGGGGGCCCATCCACGCGGAAAGTCTGCCAGGGTTCCAGGCGAAAATTGAGCACCAGACGATCGATGATCTCCTGGTTCGCGCTGGCTTCAATTTCGAGGCGTACTGCTTCACCCTTCCGGCGTCGGTGCAACTGCGCGTCGACCGAATCCATGATGCTGCGCGATTCTTCCTCTTCCATGTACAGGTTGCTGTTGCGAGTCACGCGGAAGGCAGCGGCGGAGAGGACTTCATAGCCGTGGTAAAGGCGGTCGGCGAAAGCCTGGATTACATCGGAAAGAAACACGTATTTCACCGGGCCATTTTCGGCCGGCAACGGCAGGAATCGCGGGAGCGCCCGCGGAACAGTGATCACTCCCAGGTAAGGCGTTACCCCTTTGCGCTTTCGCCGCAGCAAGAACGCCAAGCAAAGAGCTTTGTTTAGAACGTGGGGAAAAGGATGCGCCGGATCCACGGTGACCGGCGTCAACAGCGGCTCGATCGATTTCAAATAAAACGACTCGATGTGCGCGCGATCTGCCGGATTCAGTTGCTTCAAGCTGACGATCCGGATCGATTCTTCGGCCAGCGCCGGAACGAGTTCGTCCCGCCAGCAATCATATTGCGATTTCACGAACTCGTGAATCTTGCCGGATAAAAGAGTGAGTACTTCCTGTGGAGTTCGTCCATCGGGCCCGGCGTCGACCGCCTTGCCATGCTCGACCTGTTGCAGGATTCCGGCCACACGGACTTCGACGAATTCATCCAGATTGCTGGCGGTGATGGCCAGGAACTTCAGCCGCTCCAGCAGCGGATTATTGTGATCCCGGGCCTCTTCCAATACGCGTTCGTTGAATTGCAGCCAGGAAAAATGCCGGTTGAGGAAATATGCTGTGTCCACCGTCTGCTTGTTCGTCATTTTCGCCTTAGAACCTATCTGACCCTTGTTACAGGCACGTTACCGGAATCATCACATCCCAGCCTATAACGGCTGTGGGAATCGGCCAAACGGGCCGTTTCATGCTAAAATTTTTGAGTTGGGTACTTCGGTTGAAAGCTTCTTGCGCCTGGAACCTTTTTTCCTCCCGGAAGCAATTCGTAGCAACGATCTTGAGGCGCCTGACTCTCGCTACGAGGGAAGTCCGTGCGAATTTGCGTTCAGCGCGAGGAAAAGGAAACCGAGCGAAGTGCGAATGACGATTATCCCGACTTCGTTCGACAACCCAAACGCTTTTTTTTCATACGCTTACGCCCTTAGGCTACCCGCCGGATGAAATCCATCTCCGAATTGCATTTGAAGACCTACATTTTGATTTTCTTTGTGGTGCTTTTCGCTCCTATCGGCAACGTCTTGCTCAGCAAGGGTATGAAGGTGAGCGTCGGCGAGGTGAATTTTCACAGCGCCTCCGATATCGCGAGTCTCGCCTTGCGTGCGCTGACTTCACCCTTCATTTGGCTCGGCGTCGGTTTCCTGCTCCTCTTTTTCGTGTCGTACCTGCTGGTTTTGTCGTGGGCCGACTACAGCTACGTGCAGCCCGCGTCGGCGAGTTCCTTTGCGGTGGTGGCCTTGCTCGGCCACTTCGCCCTAAAAGAAAGCATCTCGGTCACTCACTGGCTGGGAATAATCGTTATATGCTTAGGCGTGCTGACCGTTGGCAATACGCACCCCCGCACCACGGAGCACAAGTAATGGCGTGGGAAGCTTTGCTGCTGCTCTTGATCGTGGTCGCCGGCACCAGCGGCGAGCTGTGCGTCACCCGCGCGATGAAAACCATCGGCGAGGTGAAAGATTTTCGACCGGCTGCCTTATTCCGCGTGTTGGTCCGCGCTATTCAAGTTCCCTGGATGTGGCTGGGCATCGCCCTCATGGCCGTGGCGTTCTTTGCCTTGCTGGGGGCTTTGTCGGTCGAGAACGTGAGCTTTGTGGTCCCAGTAACCGCGCTCAGCTACGCCGCCGGGGCGTTGGGCGGAGAGTTTTTCCTTGGCGAGCGCGTGTCGCGCCGCCGTTGGGTCGGGGTTCTGCTGGTTTGCGTGGGCGTGACGCTCGTTTTCATCGGCAGGAAGTAACCGGGAGTTTCGGCACGGCTCTTTAAGGTGGAGATATGCCGTGCTTTCCGGTCCGATTTGGGTATTTGTACGCAGTACGATTGGTGCTTGATTTCGATACAATGTCCGTCGCGATAGCGGCGCGGACGAATTGGCTTCAGGCTTGAACAATTTTTTTCACCTCTCAAAAGCCGTAAAGCATCGAAATGTCGGAATCTTTCGGGGCGGAGGAAACATGAAGATAGCGGTTCTCGGCGGCGACGGGTATTGCGGATGGGCCACGGCGCTCTATCTATCCAAACAGGGCCATGACGTGGCGATCGTCGACAGCTTTATCCGGCGTCAGTGGGACCACGAATTGGGAGCGCAAACTCTTACGCCTATTGCTCCGCTTACTGAACGGCTAAAGGTCTGGAAGAAGCTGACCGGCTACACCATTGATTCCTATGTGGGAGATATCACCGATTACGAGTTCTTGTCCTCAGTCATCAAGCGCTTCGAGCCCGAGGCCGTTATTCACTTCGCCGAACAGCGCTCCGCTCCCTATTCCATGATCGATCTGCGCCACGCGGTCTTCACCCAGACCAACAACGTGGTCGGCACGTTGAACCTGCTTTTTGCGCTGCGTGAGTTTTCGCCCGATTGTCACCTGATCAAGCTCGGGACCATGGGCGAATATGGCACGCCGAATATCGATATCGAAGAGGGCTACATCACCATTGAGCACAATGGGCGCAAGGACGTCCTGCCCTTCCCCAAGCAGCCCGGCTCGTTCTATCACCTCTCCAAAGTTCACGACAGCCACAACATCATGTTCGCTTGCAAGGCCTGGAGCCTGCGCGCTACCGACTTGAACCAGGGAGTGGTCTACGGCACCGTCACCGACGAAGTCGCGCTGGATGAAGCGCTGATCAATCGCTTCGATTACGACGAAATTTTCGGCACGGTCTTGAATCGTTTCTGCGTCGAAGCGGTCATCGGCCATCCGCTCACCGTCTATGGAAAGGGTGGCCAGCAGCGCGGATTCCTGGACATTCGCGACACCGTGCGGTGCGTTGAACTCGCCTGTTTGAACCCGGCAGCTCCGGGGGAATGTCGTGTTTACAACCAATTCACCGAAAGATTTTCAATTTTGGAAATCGCTGACATCATTCAGAAGGCCGGCACCAAAATGGGCCTGAGTGTGGAAGTGACGCATATTCCCGACCCGCGGGTCGAAGCTGAAGAGCATTACTACAATGCCAAACATTCCAAGCTCATTGACCTGGGCCTGCAACCACACCTGCTCTCTGATTCCTTGGTCGATTCGCTGCTGAAAATTGCCGAGAAATACAAGGATCGCGTCGACGATTCCCTGATCATGCCGCGTGTGAATTGGCGGCAGACGCGTAACGACCACCGGCATTTGCCTCGCAATGGAAACGGCAACGGCGACCAGTCCGCTCACGCCGTGCGGCCTGCAGCTAAAATCTCGCATCGCCAAGTGAGTTTGACCAAGCCGTAAAGGCCTAGTGCGAGATTCGCGGCTCGACGCGTCGAAGTCGGTGAGTTTTTGGGGCAGTGATTCAGAACCTGTAGGTGTGAAGAACTGCCACTGACTGCTAAGGTTTTTCCCACTTTCCGGTCTCCGCCGACCGGAATACCGCTTCGATCACAGCCATATTCGCGATGCCGTCTTCGATCGAAACGGGGACCGCGCCCATCCCACGCACCGCCAGCGAAAACAGGTCACCTTGAATGGTGTACTGATTCACGACAGGAAATACCTCCGGCACAATCCCGCTTCCGAAAACGTCCCGGCCATCGTCGACGAGAATTCTGGTTTCCTTGTCCAAGGGCGCGTTGAACGGAATCTCTACCTCGATGCGGCCCTTAGTTCCCAGGAACTGCATGCGCTGGTAATGCACCATCTGCGTGCTGCAGGTGAACGTGGCAGGTCCGGACGGAAAATCCAGGATCGCCGAAGCCAGCCGGTCCGTTTTGAATTCCGGATCTTTCTCGATCAAGCCCACTACGCGCGTGGGCTCTTCTCCGAAAATAAATCGCGAGGTGGTGATCGGGTAGCACCCGATGTCCATCATTCCGCCGCCACCCCATTCCGCGACGTTTCGCACATTGGCCGCATCCCGGTTGAAATAGCTGAAGACGCCTGCGATGGCCACCAACTTTCCAATTTTCCCTTCGCGAATCAGTTCGCGGGTGCGCAACCATTGGGGATGGGTCCTGACCATGAACGCTTCGCCCATCTTCACGCCCGCTCGATCGCGAGCGGCGAGCAGGGTTTTAGCTTCCGCCACGGTCAGGCTCAGCGGCTTCTCGCACAAGACGTGCTTCCCGGCTTCGGCCGCCTTGATGGACCATGGCACATGCAAATGGTTCGGCAGCGGGTTGTAGATGGCTTCAATCTCGGGATCAGCCAGAAGCGCTTCGTAGGAGCCGTAGGCTTTCGGAACTCCAACACTGCGCGCTGCCTCTTCAGCCTTTTTCAGATCACGCGACGCGATGGCGGTGACTTCGCTCCATTCGCCCAACTGCATCCCCGGAATCACTTTCCGCAGAGCGATATTCGCCGCGCCTAGAACTCCCCACTTTACTTTCCGATTCCCCATTTGGCCCTCTCCCGAAGCGCACCATCATCCATCAAGCTGCGTCGAGGTACAAATATTTTGAAAAGAGACGCGGTTTCGGTTGGTGTATGGCTCGGAAGTTAAAGATGCGAGGGTTGATTTCTGAAGCAGGACAGCGCGGTCAACTTGAAGTAATCAAAAGATTTGGTGCCCGAAAGAGGACTCGAACCTCCACTCCCTTGCGAGAACTAGCTCCTGAAGCTAGCGCGTCTGCCAATTCCGCCATTCGGGCACTGCTTCGGCAATACGAGGCCCGACTATCTTCGCCCGTGACCCCCGGTTTGTCAACGCAGCACACGCGCGCCATCATAACTTGACCCATCGCGCCGGCGGTTCTAAATTGTCTGCGTGTTGTCGCGGGTAAAAGGAGACCACAACCCATGGCCAGTGCCCGCGCAATGATCGAGCGGCGCCGTTCCAGTCGAGTCTTAATCCGTATTCCAGTTCAGCTTTTCACCAACGATATTCATGGCGAGCCGGTTGACCGTCTAGCCGAAGCCATCGCAGTGAGCCGCAACGGGGCATTGATCCGCGGCACCTTTGAACCGGTTCTCGGCTCACGGATTGAGGTCCTGAACGGCCTTTCCCAGGAAATCCAGGAATTTCGGGTCATTCGCGTGACCCGGACGGAAGAGCACAATATTTTCGAGCTTGGTCTGGAAATGCTCTATCCCACCCGCAATTTCTGGGGCGTCCAGTTCCCCGACGACACCCTGTAGCATTTCGTTCCCTGCAATTCCAAAAGTGGTATACTCCGCGAAAGTTACCCCGAAAACGAGCCTGCTCGGGCCACATCTCACAGCAACTTCTCACGGCCTGCGGGCGCTGGAGGAGTCATGCCTGAAATCCACGGTCCACTTCTGGGTGTTTTGGTCGTCTGGGGAGTCGTTACCGCGGTCTTGGTCGTCCTGCTGGTCTATCGCGGCACTTTAGAGGTGCGCGAAGATGACCAAATTTTTCTCGATAGCGCAGGCGATTCGATGGCACGAGAGCAACGCGTGCTGGTCGAACGCATTGACAAGCTTTCCCGCCCCATCAAGATGCTGATGATCACTTCGATCGTGCTGCTGGTTGCCGCCGGTGGATTCCTGCTGTACGACGGTTATCAGCGGTTCTAGTCGGGCCAGATTCTCGAGAGACCGTCCCAGCCTCGCCCGAAAATCCCAAAACGCTATTGCTGTATCCGGCCCGCGCGTCCCCGCTGCGTCTGGCTCAGCAGGTTTACAAATAGCCTATAAGCTCCCGGAACGCCTGCGGGCAATTCCCGGAAAAATGATATTCCGGTGTAGATGTAAATCCCCTTGCCATCCTGGGCGTAGAGCAGCGCCCCGTTCGCCTCGGCCTCACCGGGATCCTTGAAGCCCAACACAGGTGTGTATTTCGAATCGAATGTGCCCCAGAAATAAAGGCCACGTTCCTGCACCCAGCCGTCGAAATCCGCCATGGTGATCTTGTTGGGAAAATTCAGCAGAGGATTGTCTGGCGCCAGAAATCGCACCGGCGAATTGGCGTCGGTCACTCGCGAAGTCGAATCCGGCATGGTCGCTGGATACGGCGCCGGAAGTTCTTTATTCCATGCGAAATCTCGCTGGTATTGCACCAGGAGCGTTCCGCCTCGCTTCACGTAATCCAGCAATCTCGAATTCGACCGGATCGAATCGCGCCGCAACTCGTAGGCCCTAATTCCTACGGTAATCGCGTCGTATTGATCCAAGTCGCCAAATGCCAACGAGACATCGTCCAGCAGATCCACGCGAATTCCGATTTGCCGCAGAATTTCCGGGAGGGTGTCGTTATCCGCGGCGATGTAACCGATGTGTAGTCCCGCGGGCACCTGTAGATTCAACACGTGAACGGTCGCGTCCGCCGGCTCGCTCCAATTTCTGGTCGGCAAAGTGGGAATTGGCGCGAGCGAGGTGCGAAACGTTTCGTTTCCAATACGCGCGTAAGGATGCAGCGCGTAGGCCTTCGCCTCGGCTCCGTTAGGAGCCTGTACAAGAAACTGCACCAACTGATCTCCTGCGCTAGAAAATTCCAATGCGCCGGTAAGTTTCGGGGTCTCGATCTTCCATCCCTGCGGTGCATCCGCTCCCACTTCCACTTTTGCCGCTTTCTCGCCGTAGTAGCGCACGCGCGCCAGCAAGTTCAACTGTGTCCCGGCCTTATCCTGCGGCATCATCAGTTGCTGCGGATCGACGGTCAGCGTGACCAGCGGCACCAACTGCAAGGGGTACGTCGAGATTCCGGTCGTCGATGCTTCTACCGAATTGACCGGCCGGGTGATGCGGAACGCATAGCCATCCACCAGCACTCTTAAGCTGAGTTGCACCAGCGCCGGGGGAAAAGGAAGAATTCGATCTCCAGGCGAAGTGGGCGCCTGCGCGCCGGCTGGAATCATAATTTTGAATTTCGCATCGTCCTTGGATCCCTTCCCGTCGGCAGGAGCAATCGTCCATCCTGGGGGAATCTGCAGGCTGGACGCATCGAGCGACCACTCTGCTGGAACCGCGGACGCGCCGCCGACTGTCACTTCTACGGTGAAATTCGCTCCAGCTACCAACTCGTGGCGGTCTGCCTGGATCTCAATTGGAATTGCCACATCGTTCGTCAGAGCTAAATCGATTCGTTCGCTCACCCGAGCCAGTTTCCACTCCGCGTTTCTCGCGTCTTCACCTTTCTGCTTGGAAAGTTGCTCGCGCAATCCCCGAATGTCTTTTCCCGCGGCGGCGAGTGATTGGGCCGCCACCGCGCGATCGATCTGCTCTACCGCTTTCGACGCGGCGGCCAGATTCTGATCCGCTGAAATTAGGGCTGGCGTCATCACGCTTTTCAAATCGCCGAATTGATCGCCCAATCGCGAAAGCGGTTGGGCCAGCAGTTTCGCGTCGAACGCTCCCGTCCCAGTTTTCGCATTCTCGTCGATCAGAAAAATTGGCCGGCGGAAAAACGGGTTTCCGAAAAAAGCAGGCGTGCCCTGCGAACGGTGCTGGGCATGGCCTTCCATTCCGATTTCCACGTAACTCTTGCCCCACAACGGCGACATCGCGTTCACCGGGAGCTCCACCGCATCAGCGGACTGTTCCCGCGCCAGCCTCAGATCCAGTCTGGCCTTCCACGGCGCCAAGCCTTCAGCGATTTGTTCGGGATACATTTTTGGATCCGCTGCAGCGATCACGGCCTGTGGTGTCAAAATTCCGCTCGCCTGATGATGCCCGTGCCCAGAATGGACTCCGCCCCATCCGTTAATTACGACGTCCGGGCGGTAGGTTCGAATCACGCGCACCATGTCTTCCAGAGCCAGGCCGTCCCATACCTTCATCGCCTGTTCCGGGCTCTTCAGGAAACCTGTATCCTGCGCGCGAGTGAAAAACTGCTGAACTCCGTAATGGCTTCCTGCCGCCAGTAACTCTTCCGTTCGAATCACGCCCAATTGGCCGCCCTGCTCCGGCCCGATCGCGTTCTGCCCGCCTTGGCCGCGAGTGATCGTCAGCAGCGCCACATCGGCATCAAGACCGTGCGACAGATACGCCAGCAGGCTGGACCATTCGTCATCGGGATGCGCAGTGATGAACAGAATTCGGGTCGTGACTCGCGCTTTGTGGATCGATTCGACGGTTTCCGGAAGCGATTGCGCTCCGGCAGCCGGGATCGACCAACTCACCGAGCACGCTAACAGAATCCCGGCCACCAGCCGCGCCGCTCGAACCATCAATCCACTCACTAGGAAATCTCCTTGTAACTTGCCGGCTCAATTGCGTTTTCAAAAGGCCACTGGCCCAGCATCCGCGCTCGAATGATGTACACCAAGACTCCGATGGTCATTGCGCCCAGTGAGCTAACGATGGGAACAAATCCTGTCGAGAGAAAAATTGCAATCCAACCCAAGATCGCCAGAATTACCGGAACTGGATAGAACCACATCCGGAATGGCCACCGTTCACTTTTCCATTTTCGGTGCAGCAGCATCAGCCCGCAAGCCTGGCCCACGAATTGGATGAGGCAGCGCATGGCCAGGATGGCGCGAATCACCGAGAACAAATCGAAGACTAGACAAATTAAGGCCGACGTCAGGCCCAGCGCCAGCAACGAGACGTAGGGAAACTGCTTGGTCTGGTGCACTTTGCCAAAGATCGAGAAAAAATTGCCGTCCAGCGCCGCCGCATACGGCACCCGCGAATATCCCAGAGTCGCCGAGAAAATCGACCCGAACGCCAGTACCAGGAGCAACGCGGTGCCAAATGTCGCCCAATGCATTCCGAATGTTCGTTCGACGAAGAGGCTGACCGGATAGGGCGAATCCTTTGCTTCTTGCCACGGAATCACGCTCAAAATGCTGGTCTGCATCGCGAAATACAAAATCGCTATGCCAATAATCGAAATGAAAATCGCCCGCGGAATATTTTTCTCGGGCTGCTTCATTTCGCCGCCCAGATTGCACACATTGTAGTAGCCCAGGTAGCAGTAAACCGTCTGTACGCTGGCCACTCCCAAACCCAGAAAGAAAACGCTCGAGAGGTTCCACGCGCCTGGGGGATAGCTGAAGACGCGGCTAGCCTGAAAATGAGTGGCCCCGCCATAAATCAGCCAAAAGATGGTGCCCAGCACGATGAGCCAGAGCGCCGTTGAAATCTTTCCGATGGTGGTGATTCGCCGGTACAGTAAAAACACGACGATGGCGATCAGCGCCAGCGCCACCACCCGGTTGTAATTCGCAACTGAGACGTGTGCCGCGAGCCAGCTGTTCCATGCCGGAATTTTGCCGAGCACATATTTCGAGTAATCCGCGAAGCCTAGCGCGCCCGATGAAATGCTGAGTGGCGCCTGAAATAACGTCTGCCAGATAAAAAGAAACGACATCAGCCGCCCGAAGCGCTGAATGCCATAGGCCTCACGCAGGAAAACGTAGCTGCCCCCCGCCTCCGGCATGGCCGCGCCCAGTTCCGCCCAGACGCAACCATCGAGCAGCGCCAGCAGCGCCCCGGCGACCCACGCCAATAGGCACTGTGGCCCGCCCATCGCCCGGATGATGAATGGGATCACGATGAACGGGCCGATCCCGACCATGAACGTCATGTTCAGAGCGGTGGCTTCCACCAATCCCAGGCCCCGTTCGAGTTTTTGAGGTGTCGCCATGTTTGCTGTTTAACGCCGGACGCAAAAGAACCGCAAGCATAACAAGAAATCCATCATACTTATGCGAGTGAGCATCGTTCACGTCATCGCGAGGTTATTGCGAATCGGGCGAGCGGACCGTAAGGAAATGAGCTTTCCCGCTGTGAGAGACCTTGCCGCCCCAATCTGCTTTGCAATGTGTACGCTACTGTTGGCCGGCGCGAGCACAACAGCAGCCCAGACACTAGTTTTGCCTCCAGCCGCCACCAGCGCGATGCAAGAAATTTACGGTGGCGACCTCTCTGGATCCATCGCGCTGGTGAAGCCACTGCAGGCTGCGCATCCGGAAAATCCGCTCGGTTTCTTGCTCGAAGCGGAAGCGCAGTGGTGGCAGATCTATTGCGCGAACTCCACGGTGAAATACGGAATGGTCGATGCCTGGAAGCGCGGTAAAAAGCCCGAGGACGAATCGTACCTCGCGCTGGCTGACAAAGTAATCGACCTTTCTCGTATCCAGTTTGAGAAATCGAACTCGGCCGAAATGCATGTGTATGCCGGCATGGGATATGCACTGAAAACTCGTATGTTCGCACTGCAGGGTGAAAACCGTGCCGTCGCCCGCGCCGGAGTCGCCGCTCGTGACGAATTTCTCAAGGCGCTCGCTATCGATCCGCAGAATGCGGACGCCACGGCCGGCCTGGGTCTTTACAACTACTACGTCGATTCGCTCTCGTCGGCCGTGAAGATACTGCGTTTCTTCATGGGCATTCCGGGCGGCGACCGCAAAGAGGGAATTCGGCAGATGCAGGTGGGAATCGATCGTGGGGTGCTGACGCCGGTCGAGATGCGCTTTTATCTGGCGAAGAACCTGCGCAATTTTGATTTGGAGTATGAAAAAGCCCTGCGGGTCGCCGAACCTTTGAGCGCTCACTACCCCGCGAACCCAATCTTTCAGTTGTTACTGGGAAATCTTAACGTAGAACTCGGCCGCGCGGCGGAAGCGGGGCGCCATTTTCGCGCCGCGGTGGAGGTGACTCACGGTGAAAACTGTGCATCCTGCTCAAACTGCGGCACGCGGGTGCACGAAATTGCGCGTTCATTTCTGGAATCGATGCACTAGCGCCTAATCGCGCGCGGCTTGCTCTTGTTCGAAGGCGTGATATGAGGATCGAACCAGGGGTCCCGCTTCTACGTGCTTAATGCCCATTTCTTCGCCCAGTTTCTTGAACTCCGCGAATTCGTCGGGATGCACGTAGCGTTCGATTGGCAAATGCTCGGGAGTCGGTTGCATGTATTGGCCAAGGGTCAGAATATGAGTGCCTTGGGCAGCGATATCCTGCATCGCACCCAGCGTTTCGTCGCGTGTTTCCCCTAGCCCTAACATCATCCCGGTCTTGGTTGGCATTCCCGGCATCATTTCACCGGCACGCCGCAATAATTCCAGGCTGCGCTCGTACACCGCGCCTTTGCGGACCTGCCGGTATAAACGCGGAACCGTTTCCATGTTGTGATTCAACACGTCGGGTTTCGCCGCCATCAAGGTCTCGAGGGCGTTCCAATTTCCGCGGAAATCGGGAATCAGCACTTCTACTCGGCAGCCCGGGACGCGTTCGCGGATACGTGTAATGGTCCGCGCGAAAATTTCTGCGCCGCCGTCCGCTTGATCGTCGCGGTTTACCGAAGTCACCACTGCGTAACGCAATCCCATTCGCTCGACTGCTTCAGCTACTCGGTCCGGCTCATCTTCCTCTGGTGGGCCCAGAGGTTTTCCGCTGGGCACCGCGCAAAATCCACAGGCGCGTGTGCAAATGTTCCCGAGGATCATGAATGTGGCGGTGCCGTGTTCCCAGCATTCGCCCATATTTGGGCAGCGCGCGCTTTCGCAGACGGTATGCAGATCCAGCGTGCGCATGATGCGCTTCAATTCCTGGTAATTCGGCCCACCGCCAAAACGTACCCGAAGCCACGACGGCCGGGGATGCGCCGAGGGCGGAGGCACGTTATTCGGAAGGATGGTGAAGGGCGAGGCCATAGGGTCGTTGAGGTTCAATTGTATTCGCTTCGTCACGGCGAATCAATTTCCGTGTCTTTTACGCCGATGGCCTCAAGTGAAAGACGTGTGAGCCGATAAGTTCCGTAAGAATCGATGGCTGCGGCGTTCCGTTATTCTGGACGTCCTCCGTTTGCTATTGATTCTACGAATCTTACTGTTGGCAGGAAATTGCGATGGCGTCGCCCGGTCTGGCCCTGACCCGCTTCACGAATCTCGACCAGGAGTTTGCACCCGAGTATTCGAATGCGCTCGTTGGCCCCACGTCCGAAAATAGTGCAGCCGGAACTACCTCGCAGCCGACGAGCACCAGCCTCCCTCACGACACCGTAACGCTCTCGAACGCAGTTCCGCTCAGCGAGCCTTACCAAACGACGGGAACAAGCACGGCCACGTCGTTAGCCTCAATCAGCACTTTTCCACCGGTCCGCTCAAAAACGGCGTTTCCGGCTTCCACCACGGGAAATCCGGAAAGCCCGCAATCACCCGCCCAGACCAGGGCGGAACTAGCAGCTTCTTCCACGCTCAAAGCGCCGCCGAAGCCCACGGCTCCCCCGCCCCCGCGCGAATCGGAAGCTGCTCAAGACGATTCGTACCAGCCTACAACGCAGTCCACGCAACGGTCGTTGCTGCAATTGGATCGGACACTTCAACAAATCGGCGTCGATCCGCAACACACCAGTCTGGTCCGGCGCGTGGCGTTGGTTCGGCTGGCCAACGATCCTCCTGCGCTCGGTGAATATTTCGGGCCGCCTTCAATTGTGGCGGCGGCTACTGCCAGTTCTCCGGCTGAGGCACGCCCCCCTGCGACCGAGTCGGCGTCATCCAAATCGACTCCTGATACCCCAAAACCCTCCGCCGATGCCCCCCACCGCTCATTCGTGCCCCAAGGCAAGCTGTTGAACGTCTCAGCCTAGCCGAAGGCGACTTAAGCCCCACCAAAACCACAGCCTCCGTGCAGTCTGTTGTATGTTTGCAACATCTACTTGCAAAAATCCGCAGACAATCCTCCTAAGTCATTGATTATAAATGCAGAATAACCATGCCGATTGGTTGCCGATTTGCAATAATGGAGGAGTAATCCTGGGCGAATGTCTTACCAACTCACAATCCAGCGGCCCGTTCAGACCTCGGGAGTCGGCCTGCACACCGCCGTGCCGAGCAACCTGCGCCTGATTCCGGCGCCCGCCGATACCGGCATCGTCTTCCGCCGCGTCGACCTCGATAACTTTGAGATCGAGGCCCACGTACGCAATGTTGCCCGGGTCAGCTATGCCACCAGCCTGATGCGCCAAGGCGTGCTGCTTTCCACCACCGAGCATCTGCTCGCGGCACTCTATTCCTGCGGCATCGACAATGTATACGTGGAAATCGACGCGCTCGAATTGCCGATCTTGGATGGCTCGTCGAAACCATTCATCGAACTATTGGCGCAAGCCGGCCTTCGCAAATTGCGCCGCCAACGCCGCTACATCCGCGTGATTAAGCCTTTGGAATTTTCCGATGGCGACCGGAGAATCGGAATTTATCCTGGTGAAGATTTTCGGGTGCACTGTTTCGTTGACTACGATCATCCCTCAGTAGGCCCGCAAGAAGTGGAAATGACCGTTGACCGGGAATCTTTCAGCCGCGAATTGGCTCCGGCTCGCACCTTCGGCTTCATGAAAGATTTCTCCGGGTTACAGGCTATGGGGTTGATTCGCGGCGGCTCAATTGATAATGCGATTGTGCTCGATCAGGACAGCGTCTTGAATGGCCCGCTGCGTTTCCCGGACGAGTTCGGGCGGCACAAGGCGCTCGATCTCATCGGTGATCTGGCGCTAATCGGCCGACCATTGAAGGCGCGAATCGTGGCGCACAAAGCGGGTCATGCGCTGCACACCCAGCTCGTCACGCGGCTGCTGGCCGATCCCTCGTTGTGGGTCGAAACTGGCGAAAAACACGGCGCAACGGAATCTACGATTCCTGCGTCACAAACCGCCGACGCTCCAGCCTAAACTTTCCACACATCTCTTCCTATTTGGTTTTTGCTTCGGCACGCCCCGCAGCTGTCTCGTTTCGCAAAACGAAAAACGGAAACACTACCCGGATTTTAAATCCCAACTTTGAGTACACTCGAATCGCGCCGGCGTTATCTTCCCGCACGTGCAACATCGGAGTCTCTCCGCGCTCCCGAATTTTGGCCATGACCTCGGAGATCAGAATTTGCGCGTAGCCTCGGCCCTGGAAATCGGGATGCGTGCAGACCGCGCTCACTTCGGTGTATCCGGGAAGTTTTTGGCGTTCTCCGGCCATGGCCGCGAGCCGCCCTTGCTGATGGATCCCGAGATAAAGCCCCAGTTCATGGGTGCGGGAACCGAATGGCCCTGGATTGGTGAGTTTAGTCAACGCGACCATTTCATCGCTATCCGCCGTGCCGAGTTTGTCGACGGTTATCTCTGCCGGGACCGGCGCGACCCTCGGATCGACGCAAACCATCTGCGCCAGATTTGACGTGTGAATGGTCTTCCATCCTGCCGGAATCGTAATCGGCTGGTAGCAGAACAACGCCACGGCATCGCTCTTGCTGATGCGAGCCAAGGAATCGAACGCTTCCGCGCTGGGTTCCTTCAACGCGGCCAAGGCCGTGACGTCGACGGGATAGCGCCGAGCGAGACCATCACCCTCCGCCAGATAGGCTTGTCGCGTGGTCAGCGAAGACCAGATCGGATTATCGAGAATATGCACTTTCGTATTTGGTTCTTCGATGCGCTCACCCGCGAACCGACGTCTCAAAAAGGCTAAACGACCGCGTTTACACCGGCTATCCGTTTCTGGCGCTCAATCGACGCCCTGGAATCTTGCGGTTTTGGTTAGAGCCGGCCAAGAGCCACATTGGCGGCAGCGCCGCAATGCAACAGTCTCCCGTGATTCGTTTGCCAAAGCCATGGTGGGAAGCGACAATGTGAGAAATGTCAGCTAAAGATACTGCCATCGTAATTCTCGCCGCCGGTAAAGGAACGCGCATGCGTTCAGAGCTGGCCAAAGTCCTGCATCGCGCTGGCGGACGCACGCTTCTGGAGCACGTGATTCGCGCCTGCCAGCCGCTGAAACCGGCGCAACTGCTCGCCGTAGTCGGCCACCAGGCTCCGGAAGTAAGCGCCGTAGCCGAAGCGCTCGGCGCCGAAACGGTGCTGCAAAAGCCGCAGCGCGGGACGGGTCACGCGCTGCAGATCGCGCGACGTCGCTTACGACGGTCCGCCAAAATCGTAGTTGTGGTGCCGGGCGACGCGCCTTTGCTGCGCCCTGAAACGCTAGCCGCGCTGCTCGATACGCATCGCCGAGGCGAAGCGGCCGCCACGATTTTAAGCGCCGAGCTGAACGACCCGACCGACTACGGCCGGGTAATTCGCGACGCGGAAGGCCGAGTGCAAGCCGTGGTGGAGGAGAAGGCGGCCACACCGGAGCAGCGTGCGATTCGCGAAGTGAACTCCAGCATCTACTGCTTCACCCTGGAAAAACTCTGGCCCGGCCTGAACGCGCTGCGCCCGAATAACGCGCATCGTGAGCTGTACCTGACCGATGCGATTGCCTTACTCCGCGCGCGCAATGAACGCGTGCTGGCTCAAATCGCGCCCGACCCGAATGAAATTCTGGGCTGCAATACGCGCATCGGCCTCGCTGAGGTCGATCGCATCTTCCGCGCCCGCAAAAGCGCCGAAGTGATGAACGCCGGAGCTACGATTTATTTGCCGGAAACTGTGGTGGTCGATCCCGAAGTGGTGGTCGGCTCCGACACCATCATCGAGCCGTCTGTGCAACTGCTGGGCAAGACCCGGATTGGCGCGCGTTGCGTGGTGCGTACCGGCAGCGTGCTGAGTGACGCGCAGCTTGGCGACGAAGTAGTGGTCGAAGCGCACACGACGATTCACGCCAGCCGCCTGGCTCACGGTGCGACTGTGGGGCCGTTCGCACGGCTGCGGCCAGGAACCGACATTCGCGCGGGCGCGCATATCGGAAACTTTGTGGAAGTGAAGAATGCATTGGTGCACGAAGGCGCGAAGGCGGGCCATCTGACGTATCTGGGCGACGCGACCATCGGACGCCAAGCCAACATCGGTGCCGGAACTATCACCTGCAATTATGACGGGGTGGCCAAACACCACACTACGATTGGCGACCGCGTTTTCATTGGCAGTGATACCGCGTTGGTTGCACCAGTTCGCATTGGCGCGGGAGCTTACGTCGCGGCCGGATCAACCATCACCGAGAATGTTCCACCGGATGCGCTAGCGATCGCGCGCGGCCGACAAACGACTAAGCTTGGTTGGGCCACAGCGCGAAGGCGTGAACTGCAAAAGTCCGCAAAGAAAAAACCAGCGCGCCAAGCCGAGAAAAACTTCAAAACGCCGTCGCAAGTAGGCTAGCTCGGTTTACTTCGTCAGTCGATAGTAAGCCATGGCGGATTGCGCGCCGAGCCAGCGAAACGGTTCGTTCGGCAAGTATGGCAGCGTGCGATTGACGAACGGAAAATTCCGCCAGATGTCGCCGGCGTCGCGCTCCAAATCAGCAATGATCCGGCCGAAAAGCGAAGTGAGATTCACGCCATGGCCGCTATAGCCCAGGCCGTAGAAAATGTTCTGAAATTTTCCAGTGCGACCCACCGACGGAGAAAAATCCAGCGAGCAATCGACCAGTCCACTCCAAGTGGTCTCGAAAGACATCCCTTCGAGACCTGGAAATATCCGGACCAGTTCTCGTTGCAGGGCAACAAACCGTTCAACGCCGTGCGGCACATCTCCCAGTCCATCGTTGAACGAATAGTCCGACGTGCCGCCCCCGATGTGAATGCGATTGTCGCGGGTCAGCCCCAGGTAGTGGACCAAGGTACGGCTGTCGGAGAAAGGAATACGCCGGCGCCAACCGATCTGCTCGATCGTGGCTGGCGGTAACTGCGGTGTGATGCCGACATAATTGTGGATGGGCGCGATTCGATTGCGGAAGTAGCCCAAGTGCGATGAATAGGCGTTCGTGGCCAGCACCAATGACTTGGCGCGCACCGACTGACCGCCGAGCGTGGTCAGTTCGTGCACCGGACCCTCGTCGACCCGCATGACCACCGTATTTTCATAAATCTTGGCGCCACTCGTCTCGGCAAGCGTCTTCAGCGCGTGAACCAACTTCATCGGGTGGAGCTGCCCGCTTTGCGGATCGTAAAATGCACCCTCATAGGCGCTGGTCCCCACAGCAGCCGCGGTTTGGTCTTTGCTCCAAAACTCCACCGCAAATCCCAAACCGCGAGCTTTTTCGACGTAGGCCCGGCAATCGGCGACGTCCGACGCGGTATTCAGAACCTGCAAGGAGCCGTTAGTATCGATCTCGAAATCGACTCCGGTCGTCGTGGCTAGCGAACTGAGGAATCTGATATTTGCGGTGGTCAGGTCGTAGATTTTCTTATCCATCGCCGGATCAGAGCCGAAATTCATGTACCGGTCGGCGGTCATGTTGAGCAGCATGGCGCCGTTACGTCCGGAAGCGCCGTTTCCACAGCCCATCGCTTCGAGAACCACCACAGATTTCGAAGGCGAGTTCTTACGAATGAAATGCGCGGCGGAAAGGCCGGTGAATCCGCCACCGATGATGGCGACGTCCACCTCCAAGTTTTCAGCCAACGGCGGATTCGGCGGTACTTGAACACGCGCCCAATATCCAGAATTGGGCTCGAACCTAACCTCTTCAGGCCAAATGCGCGGAGATACTTCGTTCAATGCCACGGCACCGGCGGCAACGCCCGCGCCGGTGAAAGCGGCAGTTTTGAGGAAAGAACGCCGGTTAGGATTCTGCATTAGGGTTGGGGTAAGGTGCAGCAAGGGTATGCGATATCGTTCGACGGACGCAAGAAATCGGCCCGTAAAGGTCCTTGAGCGAGGCGCGCGAAAAACACGGGGCGAATTTGCGTTGTGCTAAAATATATGCTCGACACTCTCGATAGTCCTACTTGCCGGGTGTGTTTGCCGACGAGTTTCAGGGGGATGCCCACCAATGAAATTTGGAGTGGTCCAGTTTCCCGGTTCTAACTGCGACGACGACGCGCTGCAGGCCATCCGCACGGTCATCGGCCAGCCCGCCGAATTCATCTGGCACCAATCCGAAGACTTGGGCGGCAGCGACGCCATCGTGCTGCCCGGCGGATTTGCGTTTGGAGATTACCTTCGAACCGGGGCCATCGCGCGATTTTCCCCGGTAATGAAATCGGTGGACCGCTTCGCCCGCTCGGGCGGTTTGGTGCTGGGCATCTGCAATGGATTTCAAATCTTGCTGGAAGCTGGCCTGCTGCCCGGCGCCATGATGCGCAATCAGGGCCTGCGGTTTCTGTGCCGCCCGGTGCATATTCGCGTGGAACAAACCGACACGCCCTTTACGAGCGCAGCGAAGGTCGGCCAGGTGCTGCAAATTCCCATCGCGCACATGGATGGCAATTATTTCTGCGAGCCGTCCACGCTGGCCGAACTCGAAAGGAACCATCAAGTCATCTTCCGTTACGTCGGGCCCTCGGCGGCAAAGACTTCGGAGAATGGTCACGCCGCAGAAGCTGGGGACCGCGAAGCGAACCCGAACGGCTCGCTGCAAGCGATCGCCGGGATTTGTAATCGCGAACGAAATGTCTTGGGCCTGATGCCGCATCCGGAGCGCGCGGTCGAATCTCCGCTGGGCTCCTCGGACGGCATGGTGATTTTCCGGTCGATGGTCGAGAGCCTGACCGGCGCGAGCAGGAAGAAAGAAGCACTGAGCGCCTAAATTGATCGATACCGAAATCAAAGTCACACCACAAATCGCCGCCGAACACGGACTGACGCCTGCCGAATATGCGCGGACCCAGAAAATTTTGGGACGCGATCCGAATTTTACCGAGCTGGGCATCTTCAGCGTGATGTGGAGCGAACACTGCTCCTACAAATCCTCGCGCGTGCATTTGAAGCGCCTGCCGACAACCGGGACGCATGTGGTTCAAGGCCCCGGTGAAAACGCGGGCGTGGTGGACATCGGTGATGGTCTGGTCGCCGTCTTCAAAATCGAATCGCACAACCATCCCAGCTTCGTCGAACCGTTTCAGGGAGCGGCCACCGGAGTCGGCGGAATCCTGCGTGACATTTTCACTATGGGCGCGCGGCCTATTGCCGTACTGGATTCGCTACGCTTCGGGCCGGTGACGCCCGGGCCGGCGGCGGGAACAGCCAGCGCCGAAGAGATTGCGCGCAACCGGCACATTCTGGATGGTGTGATTCGCGGGATTGGGTTTTATGGAAATTGTTTTGGGGTTCCAACCGTCGGCGGCGAAATTGGTTTTGAATCCTGCTATTCGAATAACCCGCTAGTGAACGCGTTAGCGCTGGGAATTTGCCGGCGCGAAGAGCTGTTTTTCGCTAAGGCTCAGGGCGCGGGCAACCCGGTGATTTACGTGGGTGCAAAGACCGGGCGCGATGGGATTCACGGCGCGTCGTTGCTGGCTTCCGCGGAATTCAGCGAAGAATCGCAGCAAAAGCGGCCCAACGTACAAGTCGGCGATCCTTTCCTTGAAAAATTACTGCTCGAAGCCTGCCTGGAGGCGATGCGCACCGGTGCAGTGGTGGCGATTCAGGACATGGGTGCGGCAGGGCTGACGAGTTCAAGTTCGGAGATGGCCTCGCGCGGCGGCCTCGGAATCGAAATCGATCTGGCCAAGGTGCCGCAACGCGAAACGGGCATGACTCCGTATGAAATCATGCTGAGTGAATCGCAAGAGCGCATGCTGCTGGTCGCCGAACGCGGACGCGAGCGCGAAGTTTTCGACGTGTTTCATAAGTGGGGGCTGGATGCGGTCGAAATCGGCAAAGTGACTGAGGACGGAATCTTGCGGGTGTTGAACCACGGTGTCGTGGCCGCGGAGATTCCGGCGCACGCCATTGCCGAAGAAGGCCCGCGATACGAACGACCCATCGCCAGGCCCGCGGAGGCCGAGGTCAAGAAGAGTGCCGGATCCGTGGCGCAATTTCGGTTTACCAACGCCGGGGCAGACCTGAGCGAAAATTTTCGCAAGTTGCTGGCTTCACCGACGATCGCTTCGAAGCGCTGGGTGACCGGGCAGTACGATTCGATGGTGCGCACCAATACGCGCTTCGGCCCCGGAGCGGGCGACGCGGCGGTGCTGCGACTGAAAGAATCGAAGCGCGCACTGGCGCTCGCGACCGACGGCAATGGACGTTGGGGGTATCTCAACCCACGGCTCGGCGCGATGCACGCGGTGGTGGAAGCAGCGCGCAACGTGGCTTGCAGCGGCGCGCTGCCAATTGCGGCGACGAATTGCCTGAACTTCGGAAATCCGGAAAAACCGGAAGTGATGTGGCAGTTCACCGAAGCTATCGACGGGATAAGCGAAGCTTGCCGCGCGCTCGAAACTCCGATCACCGGCGGCAACGTGAGTTTCTACAACGAGACGCTGGGCAAGCCGATCTATCCCACGCCGATTCTGGGAGTGCTGGGTTTACTCGAGGATGCAGACAATGCGCTCGGTTCTGCGTTCCGTTCGGAAGGCGACGCGGTTTTGCTGCTGGACGCGCAGAACGCCGGCTCCGCCATCGCGGCAAATCTAGCCGAAGAGTTCGAGTCTACGGAATACGCCAAAGCATTGCAGGGATTGGTGGCCGGCGCGCCTCCGGTGATCGATCTGGCCGCAGAGAAGCGCCTCATCGATTGCCTCGTCGCACTCGCCAGCGAGCGCGCGATTTCTTCCGCGCACGATATCAGCGACGGCGGAATTGCCGTGACCCTGGCGGAATGTTGCTTCGACACCAAAGGCTTGGGCGTAAGCGTTGCAATCAGTTCTGCAACTGCAAATGAGCCGCCGGAAGTTGCGCTTTTTGGCGAAAGAGGCGCGCGCGCGGTAGTTACAGCGGGGGCCGCTTCGCTTGCCCGCGCCAACGAGATTGCTGCACAATACAAAGTGTCGGTTCAGAACATCGGCACAGTCGCCCGCAACGAATTTCGCATCCAACTAAATGGCTCGTCCGTGATACAAGGCTCTGTCGAATCTTTCCAGAAGCCCTGGAGCGAATCTCTGCAAAAAGCGATCGAAACAGAATGACCTGCCAAACCCACATTCTCGACGACGATCATTTTCACGACCACTGCGGCGTGTTTGGAATTTTTGGACACTCCGAAGCCGCGAAGATGACCTACCTGGGCTTGTACGCCCTGCAGCACCGCGGACAGGAATCCGCGGGGATCGCCACTTCCGAGGGCGGGCAGCTGCACGTGCAGAAATCGATGGGCCACGTGCAGGAAATTTTCACGCCGGCGGTCATTACAAAATTACCCGGCGCATCAGCCATCGGCCACACGCGTTATTCTACGGCTGGCGACACAGTCCTGACCAACGCGCAGCCGGTGGTGATCGATTGCAATAAAGGCAAGCTGGCGCTGGGCCATAACGGCAACCTGACCAACGCGATCGAGTTGCGTAAAAAGCTCGAACACCGTGGCTCGATTTTTCAGACCACCAGCGACACCGAAGTGATCGTGCATCTGATTGCGCGGAGCAACGCGCGAAACCTTTCCGGCGCAATCGCCGACGCTTTGAACCAGGTGGAAGGCGCGTATTCGTTACTGCTATTGACTCCCGACGAGATTTTTGCGATTCGCGATCCGCGTGGATTCCGCCCTCTGGCGCTGGGTCGGCTGAACGGAAGCTGGGTCGCGGCTTCGGAAACCTGCGCGTTCGATTTGATCGATGCGGAATACGTGCGCGACGTGGAACCCGGCGAAATGGTGCGTATTTCCCGCGGTGGCTTGGAATCGATTCGATTCGCCCCAGAAAAGCCAAACCAATTCTGCATTTTTGAGCATGTCTATTTTTCGCGGCCGGACAGCATCGTCTTTGGCAAGCCAGTGAACGAAACGCGCGAACGATTAGGGCGATTGCTGGCGCAGGAACATCCCGTGCCTGCCGATATCGTAGTTCCGGTGCCGGATTCCGGAGTGCCTTCGGCGATCGGCTACGCGGCGGAATCGGGGATTCCCTTCCAGATGGGATTGATCCGCAACCACTATGTGGGACGCACCTTTATCGAACCCAGCCAGGCCATCCGCGATTTCGGGGTGAAGCTGAAATTGAACCCGATACGTCGAATGATCGAGGGTAAGCGGGTGATCCTGGTAGACGATTCGATCGTGCGCGGAACGACGAGCAGGAAGATTGTGCGTCTGGTGCGGGACGCGGGTGCGACTGAAGTTCATGTGCGGATCGCTTGTCCGCCAACAATTTCGCCCTGCTACTACGGAGTGGACACGCCGCGGCGCGAAGAATTGATCGCCGCAAATAATTCAGTGGAAGAAATTCGCAAATATCTCGCGGCCGACTCGCTGGGTTACGTTTCCCTGCCATCACTTCGTGCCGGCGTAGGTGATACCAAGGGCAATTTTTGCACGTCATGCTACACCGGAAATTACCCGACCGAGCTGGTGCAACTCGAAGTGGAGGCCCACCGTGAAAGCTGAGGCAGACGCCATCGCGGTGGAGCGCGAGCCGGTGGAAGAACGCGCACCGGACACGACCGGCGATAAAGTTTGGCGTGAAGTCGTCTCGTGGTTCTGGGTCATTTTGGCGTTTCTTTTCATCGAAGGTACGCTGGTGCAGGCACGAGTGATCCCCAGCGGATCGATGGAGCGCACCGTGCTGATCGGCGACCACCTCATCGTCAGCCGGATCGGTTACGACGCCGGAGTGCCGTTCACCGGTTGGCACGTGCCGCTATGGCGCGAACCCAAACGGCAGCAAATCATCGTTTTTCGCGCGCCTCTGCCGGAGCAGGGATTTCCCGATTTCATCAAACGCTGCATCGGAGTTCCCGGCGACCGAATCCGCATCGCGGGTTCGCAAGTCTACGTGAATGGCGTGGCGCTGAACGAGCCGTACATTCCGCATGATCCCGAAGGCGTAATGCGGACCATGCCGGTGTATCCGCCGACTGGCAACGATCTGTACTCTTCGAACTTGACGCCGGAGTGGTCCGCCGAAATCCAGAAAGATATCGTCGACGGTGAGTTGGTCGTGCCTCCGGGCCACTATTTCATGATGGGCGACAACCGCAATAATTCTTACGACAGCCGTTATTGGGGATTCGTGCCGCGGGAAAATATCATCGGCACCCCGGTGCTGATTTACATGTCGATCGACGCGCCCGAGGAAGTTTGGGAGCCGGGGCACGTTGGGGAACGATTTGGGACGTATCTGAGCGCGATCATTCATCCGGGCGAAGTTCGCTGGAAGCGCTTGTTTCACATTTTCTAGTTTTGCCGTTTGATCCGCGAAGTCGCGGAACTCTCCCGAAAGCAGAAAACAAACTCACCGATGCGCTATTCCGATGCAGGCGTAAACATCACCGTGGCGGACCAGGCCAAGCGGCGCATTGCGGCCATGGCCGGGAAAACTTTTCGGCGTGGCGTGCTGGCACCGATTGGCGGTTTCGGCGCGCTGTTTCAGCTGGATCGCAAGCGCTGGAAGAATCCGATCCTGGTTTCGAGCGCGGACGGCGTTGGGACGAAATTGAAGATCGCCTTTGCCACCGGCATCCATTCCGGCGTCGGGGCGGACATTTTGAATCACTGCGTGAACGACATTTTGACGCAAGGCGCAGAGCCTCTGTTCTTTCTGGACTACTTGGCGATGGGCAAGCTGGACACGGCAATCATCGAGCAGGTGATCGAAGGCATGAGCCGCGCGGCGCGGCACGCCGGGTGTTCGCTGATCGGCGGCGAGACGGCGGAGATGCCGGACTTCTACCCTCCGGGCGAATACGACCTGGCCGGATTTATCGTCGGTGCGGTTGAAGAAAAAATGCGCCTGGATCCACGACGCGTACGCCCGGGAGACGCCTTGATTGCGCTGCCGTCGAGCGGACTGCATACCAACGGGTATTCGTTGGCGCGCAAGCTGGTGTTTGGGCAAGCCAAATTGCAGCCGGAGACGTACGTCGCGGAAGTTGGAAACAAGATCGGCGCGGAGCTACTGAAACCTCACCGGCCGTACTGGCCGCTGTTGAAAAACACTTTAGCCAAGAGTTGGCTGACTTCGATGGCTCATATCACCGGCGGCGGGATCACTGGAAATTTGCCGCGGGCGCTGCACTCGGGTGTGCAGGCAGTCATCGAACTGGATTCGTGGCCGGTGCTGCCAATCTTCCGTTACCTGGCGCACCTCGGGAAAATCGAGCGTGACGAATTACTACAGACGTTCAACATGGGTGTTGGGATGATCTTGGTGGCGCCGGCCAAGAACGTCGCTCGAGTCGAAACGGAACTGAAACGGCGGCGGGAGAAGTTTTACCGAATTGGACGAATCGAAAAGGCCGTGCGCGGCAAGCCCCGGGTAAATTATTCGGGCCAGCTCGGCCTCTAGAGCAATCCAGTCCAGGATTCAATCGCCACAAAACTCGCGGTTTGTCAGCTCTGCTCTCACTACCAATGAAAATCGCGCAGGCCTCCCACGGTTTGGCCGCTATAACGAACTATGCTAATTTCGGGCGGTTATGAAAAAAAGAATTGGTGTGCTGCTTTCCGGTCGTGGCTCAAATTTCGAAGCGCTCGCGGATAGCATCGATGCAGGACGGCTGCCCAATACGGAAATCGCCATCGTCTTGAGCAATCGGGAAGGCGCGCCGGGAATCGAGAAGGCGCGAGCGCGCGGCCTGGCAAGCGAAGTGATTCCGTCGAAGGGCTTGGAACGAGAAGCCTACGACAAGCTGGTCGTAGCCGCGCTGCGAGAAAAAAACGTGGATCTAGTGTGCCTCGCTGGTTACATGCGCCTGCTTTCTCCGCATTTTGTGACGGCGTTTCCCAACCAAATCCTAAATATCCATCCGTCGTTGCTTCCGGCGTTTCCGGGGCTGGAATCGCAGCGTCAAGCGATCGAACATGGCGCCAAATTCGCGGGCTGCACCGTGCATTTCGTCGATGAGAACCTGGATGCTGGACCAATCGTGATGCAAGCCTGCGTCCCGATCGAAGACGCCGATACGCCGGACACGCTGGCTGAGCGCATATTGCAGCAGGAGCACCGCATTTACACGGAAGCAGTGAGGATTGTGCTGGAAGGGCGCTATCGTATGGACGGGCGCCGCGTGCTCACGCGGCTGTAGGCAATCCTGGAGAGATCCTTGTCGTCGACGAAATTCAAACCGGTGGAAGAACAGCTCGCCTACCTGAAAAAGGGCACGGCAGAAATCATCCGCGAAGAGGAATTGAAGGCCAAGCTCGAGCAGTCGCTCAAGACGGGCAAGCCGCTGCGGGTATATTTGGGCGTCGACCCTACGGCACCGGACATACACCTGGGCCACACGGTGGTGCTGCGCAAGTTGAAGGCCTTTCAAGATCTCGGTCACACCGCAATATTTCTGATCGGTGATTTCTCCGCAATGATCGGCGATCCCACCGGCCAATCGGAAACGCGCCCCCCGCTTACCCGCGAACAGGTCGATCGCAACGCCGAGACTTACCTGCAGCAAGTTTTCAAAATCCTGGACAAAAGCAAAACCGAAGTCCGTTACAACAACGAATGGTTGGGCAAGCTGACCAGCCAGGAAGTGGTGCAGCTCTGCGCGCACTATCGCCTGGCGCGGATGCTGGAGCGCGAGGATTTCCGTTCGCGTCTCGAAGCCAACCACCCGATTTCCGTGCACGAGCTGCTGTACCCGCTGCTGACCGCCTACGACGCGGTTTCACTGAAGTCCGACGTCGAACTGGGTGCGACCGAACAGAAATTCAATTTATTGGTTCATCGCGAAATCCAGCGGGAGTACGGACTGCCGGCGCAAGCCATCATGACTATGCCGATTCTGGTGGGCCTCGATGGCGAACGCAAAATGTCCAAGAGCCTGGGCAATTACATCGGCATCACCGATCCACCCAAAGAAATGTTCGGAAAGCTAATGTCGGTCTCCGACCAGCTGATGTGGTCGTACTACGAACTGCTGACCGATTTTGGCAGTCCGGTCATAGTGCGCCTGCGCGAAGAAGTCAGCATGGGCGTGCTGCATCCCATGGATGCCAAGATGCAAATGGCCCACACCATCGTGGCCGGGTTTCATGGCGAGGAAGCCGCCAAGGAAGCTTCCGATGAATTCCGCCTGGTTTATCGCGACCGGAAAGCGCCAACGGACATGCCGGAAATGAAGCTGGCCTGGGGCACGCGCCCACTACACTTGGTGCTGACCGAAACAGGCCTAGCCAGTTCGCGCAGCGAAGCTGAACGCCTGATCAAAGCCGGCGCAGTGGAAGTGAATGGAGAAATCGAGAAAGACATCAAGCGCACGATTCTGCTGAATCCCGGAGATATGCTGGCGCTGCGAGTAGGAAAGAAAAGATTCTTGCGAGTGAACGGAACGTAGAAAAGAAGATTGGTCGAACCCAAAACGGTGGGCTAAGGTCTTACACTTCCATCAAAACCAGTGAAACGTCGTCGGTGGCTGGTCCATCGCTCCAGGCGGCAACACGATCCAATATCCCCTGCTTCATCTGATGAAATGGCAGCAAAGAAGTCTCGCGCACGAACTTCTGCACGCCCTCGACGCCCAACATTTCTCCTTCAGAATTAAACACGTCGGTAATTCCGTCGGTGTAAAGCACTACACGGTCGCCTTCTTCCAAATCCACGTCGAGCGTGACTTCCGGACCCACCGCTTCCGGCAACGCGCCCAGCACCATGCTGCGGGATTCGAGCAGCCGCGGCTCCTGGCCATCGCGTACGATCATTCCCGGAGGATGTCCGGCGCCGGCGAAAACCATGCGGCGGCCTCCGCGATCGATGCGGGCCGCAGCCACGGTGAAAAAGAAAACGGAGCTGCCTATGTTGTGCATCACGAAGCGGTTCAGGTGGCGCAACATCACGTCCAGCCCGGCGCCCGAACGAAGCTGGGTCATCATTTCGGTGTAGATGCGATTGGCCACTAGCGCCGAACCGATCCCGTGGCCGGAAACGTCGCATACCAGCAAGTTCAAATGATCTTCGTCGAGTGCGCTGACCAGACCGAAATCGCCGCCGATTGTGCGCACCGGGCGGTACACGGTTTCGACGTTAACTCCGCCCCAGACGATAGATTTAGGCGCCAGGCTCTGCTGCACGCGCGCAGCCAGCGTTAAATCTTCCTGAATTTCCTGATAGCGTTCTTCGAGTTCGCGGTTGACTACGCGCAGTTCCTGCTCGACTCGCTTCACGTCTGAAATATCGGTAAAGGTGACGATCGAATAGCGCCGACCCTCGGGATCTTCCACCGCGCGGGCGCTGATGATCACCGGCAGCCGGCTGCCATCCTGTTTGGGTAAAACAAATTCAAACCGGTTCTTCCCATCCCGAAAATTGCGCTCGCGCTGGGTGACGATGAAGTCAGCTTCGTCCTTGGTGTAAACGCCGTAGATGTCCATACCCACCAACTGCTCGCGCGGAAATCCGGACATTTCTTCCAGATTGGAATTGGCAAAAACGATCGCCTGGCACTCATCGGTGATGAGCACACCTTCGTTCAGGCTCTCCAAAATGCCTTCCATCTGCACGAGCCAATCTGGTTGTTCGACTTCCACTGACATCCCCTTACCCGCCACCGCACGCGCTGCGTATCTTACCCGCATCGAATGCACAATAAAAATGGATTTGGCCCTAACGCTTGATTGGATTCGGCGAGCCGCCGGAAAGCTGCAAGGTTTATGAACTAAAGTGGCTCGGCGGCACGTATTATCGATACAGGTATCAGGAGTTTGCGGAGAGTGCGCCGCACCGCGGCACTTACAACCAATCAGACCCTATGGCCAGCAGCACTACGACAGCGATCCGACTGCCCCCAGGCCCCCGAGGCGCTCCGCTCTTTGGCCTAGCGTTTCAGGTGCTCCGCGACCCGCTGGCCACCTTGACCCGGCTAGCTCGGGAGTATGGTGACATCGTTTGCATCCGCGTGTTCAAGCAGTATCGAATTCTGCTGAACTTTCCCGAATATATCGAACAGGTTTCGATCGTACAGCACGCCAAATTCCACAAAAGCACGCTGACCAAGGACGTGACCGAGCGCCTCCTGGGCCAGGGGCTGCTGATCAGCGAGGGCGATTTTTGGCGACGCCAACGGCGACTGGCCCAGCCGGCGTTCCATCGCAGCCGCATCATCGAGTACGGCGAAACGATGGTGGAGTGCGCCGACCGGCATTCTCAAAACTGGCGGGACGGCGAAGTCCGGGACATGGCCCAAGAAATGATGACCATGACTCTGGACATCGCGGTTCGCACGCTTTTCGGAACCACATTGACCGACCAAGCTGGGAACGTAGGACACTCGTTGGGATTCTTGATGCGCTATTCGCTGCGCAAAGCGCGCTCGCCGCTGAAAATTCCGGAAAGCTGGCCCACTCCGGCGAACCGCCGCGCGAAACGCGAGACAGAATTCCTGGATTCGTTGGTGTACCGCATCATCGACGAACGGAAAAAAGAAGAAGCGACCGGCGAACCGAATCCGCATAACGATTTGCTGGCCATGCTGATGAGCGCGATGGACGAGGACGGCACGCAGATGACCGCGAAACAGCTGCGCGACGAGACCATGACGCTGTTTCTAGCCGGACATGAAACCACGGCTTTGACGCTTTCCTGGACCTGGTATCTACTAAGCGAAAATCCAGAAGCGGAAGCCAAACTGCATCGGGAACTGAAGACGGTTCTGGCCGGGCGTGCACCGCAAGTCAGCGACCTCGAAAGGCTGCCATATCTGAAGGCGGTAATCAGTGAAGTGCTGCGGCTATATCCGGCAGCGTACACCATCGCGCGCACTTCGATCGCACCCTGCACCATCGGTGGTTACGATTTTCCCGAGGGGACCACGTTCGTCATGTCCCAATGGGTCATGCACCGCGATCCGCGGTATTTCGAAGATCCAGAATCTTTCCGCCCTGAACGATGGCTGGACGGCTTGGAAAACCGGCTGCCGGCCGGCGCGTATTTTCCATTTGGAGATGGACCTCGTCGCTGCATCGGGCAGGGATTTGCGCTTCTGGAATTAGGCCTGGTTGTGGCGCGCGTAGCGCAGCAGTTCCGCTTCAAATTAGTTCCGGGTCATCCGGTGGTGCCCGAACCGCTGGTTACACTGCGCGCCAAGTACGGGATTAAGATGACGATTCACACTCACCGGTAAATCGTGTCTGCTTCACGCACCTACTTTACAAACTCCGGCTGCTCGCCTTTCGACCACGGATCATAAGTCAACGCAAACCGGATACGATTGGGAATGGCCGGGTGTGAGTAAAACATCAGCACGTCAACGGGATTCGGCTCCGGATTCGATAGATCAACTTCGCCGAGCACCTGAAATGCTTGCGCGGCCACCTGGGAAGAGTCCGGAGTAAGCCCGTGCGTGACTTCGAGGCCGTACTGATCGGCTTGATGCTCGTCATGACGGCTGAATGCGCTGGAGATCGGGCCGGCGATAAAAGAGAACACCGTCAGTAAAAGCAGTAGCGCCGGGAGTGAAGCCAAATCGGCGACACTGCGAATTCCCCAGCCCGCCCCCCAACGCTCCAACACCCAACCGATGGTTCGAAACGCTAGATAGAACAGCACAAAAAGAAACACGGCGGCGAAAGCCAGTCCTTTCCAGATGTGGTTAAGCACGTAGTGTCCCGTCTCGTGCCCGGCAACAAAGACTATCTGTGGCGTGGTCATTTTGGCGATGGTGTTATCCCATACCACGATGCGCTTCGATGCGCCGAGCCCGGTGACGTAAGCGTTCAGCTCAGTGGTCTTTTCGCCGGCGCCCATCCAATACATCCGCTCCGGAGGAATATCCTGCCCGGCGCGCTGTACCATCTGCTCCAGACTGGCGGTGAGCGCTGGATCTTTCTGCTGTAGCGATTCGAATTTGTGAAACATCGGATCGACTACCAACGGCTGAATGAATACCAGCAGCACGGCAATCGGCAGAGAGATCAACCAAAAATAAAACCACCAGCGGCGCGGGCTGGTGCGAATCACGGCGTACAGAATCCAGATCAGAACAATGCCGAGCAAGACGCTGAGGAGTTCGCCCTTGGTCCAATCCCAGAACCACGAGCCCCAGCCCTGAATCACCAAGCCGTATTGCTTTTCGACCACATAAGCCCAGATGTCGGTAGGCAGCCCAAGCACGGCCATGGTCAAAAGGAACAGCGGCGCGAAAATCAGCGCCTGCACGAAGGAGTTGCGCGAAGTTTTTTCCGCCCAGTCGCGATACTTGGGCGCTAGCCGAAACCGCAAGATGATCCAGAGCACGAACAGCCCGTAGAAAAACCCGACCAGGTTGTAGCGAAAATGGAAGCGGCCGAGGTCGACCGCCTTCTTGTACTGCGCGGGTGGCAACGTGTAGGCCGTGACTTTCTTCTCATTTTGCGGCACCGCTCCAGCAGTGGTGCCGGCGGCGGCCGAAGAACTTGGCGGAGGAGGAGCTTGAGCGTTTGCGGAAGAACCCGAAGGCGAAGCCGCTTGTAGCAGGCTGGCGCGTGCGATGGGCGGGCCGTAGACCGAAGCGGACGCGAACAGTGAGAACAAAATCACACAGGGCCAAAATTTCATTCTGTCTCCGGGTAAATAACCTTGAGCGCCACAAAAATGTTCGGAGAGTATGCCCAGCGCCTCCCGCGCACACAAGCGAAAAGTCGGGCCGCGCCGGCGAAGGTGGCGCGAACTGGCGAGTTGTACAGGTGCCTTTTTGGGCGCGTCCCGTAAGGCCGATTGCCCGCGTGCGGTTGGGGCGGCTAAGATTGAAGAGCAGCTATACGCCTGCCTGGAGAGGGACATGAGAATCGCGCATCTGGGGTTGGGGATTTTGCTGGTCATTCCGGCGGGTGTCTTGCACGCGCAATCCACGAGCGGGCAGGCCGATTCGGATCCCCTCGCCGCCGCGGCCAAGCGCTCACGCGACGACAAGAAAGATGCGTCCAAGCCCGCACACGTCTGGGACAACGACACGATTCCGAAGGCCGGACAAACGATCAGCGTAGTGGGGCAAACGACCGATGCTCCCGCGGACGGCACGTCCGCAACAGACGGGACCAACAACGCAACGGCGGCCACCGGCGCAGGGACAGCAACAGCACAAGGCGCCGCGGGTGGCGCGGCTAACGCCGGCAGCGAAGGCGCCTACGTTCAATCGCGCATCGCTAACGCCAAAGAAAAACTCGCTAGCCTGCGCACCGACCTGGATTTAATGCAACGCACTCTCGCCCTGGATTCGCAGATGTACTACAGCAAGCCCGATTACTCGAACGATCGCGCCGGCGCCCAGAAACTAGCCGACCAGCAGACCCAGATAGCCAGTAAGCAGCAGACCATCGACGAACAGGAAAAAGAAATCGCGGCGCTGCAAGCGCTCGGAAAAGACGCCCCTCAGCCTGCACCGAATAACGACGGAGCGAAAAACAACTAAATCGAAAAGACGCTGCGAACGTAAAATCCGCTCTCACCTACTTTTCACCGCGTAAACTAAGCTGCCCGATCGCCGGGAGACGCACCACTACTAATAGTGGATATTTTTCTTGACTCACTAGAGCTTCGAAGGCAGAATCCCGCTCATTAACGCTGCGTTTCGCCCGCGTTACTCGCGCGCTCGGAGGCTCCCCATGCACACTTTGGCCGGCGGCACGGTCCAATGTTTGAATCCGCATTGTGCAGCGCGCGGCCAGTGGCTCAGGCTCCGCGATACCCCTCAGGAGTGCTGCAACCAGTGCGGTGCTCCGCTGCATAGCGTCCCTCCGCCACTAATGCCGCGATTTCGCACCCGCGCACGGCCCATGGCGAGTTACCGCCCCGGCCCTCGCCGCTAGGCGCGTTGATTCGAATCGGCGGCTTGCTGCACCGACTCTCTTTTCCGGGTTTCAAAACGAAAGGCCCAAATCGCTGCGAGCGATTTGGGCCTTTTTCATTTCATCTGTAAATCTAACGGCTTCTAGAAATACAGCTTCAAACCAAATTGAACGATGCGTGGCGGCCGGGCCGAGGTGATCTGCCCGAAGGTGGAGTCGTAGCCGTTGCGGTCCGGATTGTAAAACTGGCCGTGGTTAAACGCGTTGAAAAACTCAGCGCGGAATTCCAACGATTTACTTTCCGTGAAACTGGTGCGTTTGATGAAGGAAAGATCGTAATTGTCGATTCCCGGACCGCGAAGCGTGTTGCGTCCCAAGTCGCCAAAACTGAATTCCGGGACGTTGGCGCAATCGAACGCCGTGGGGTCGAAAAAGAAATTCCCCGTCACGGTTCCGGTCGAGCCGATGCAGTTTGCGGCAGCAGTGTCGAAGGTCGATTGGGCGCGAGGATTGACGTACTTGATCGGGCCAATCAGATCGGGACGGTCGAGAAAATTATTCTGCAGGCTCGAATTTAGATTCGAGTAAATCGTAAAGGGCTGGCCCTTCTGGTAAGTGACGATGCCATTGAACTGCCAGCCGCCGGTTAGCTTTTTCATGAAGGCGTTGTTCTGAAACGGACGGTCGATCGGAAGCGACCAAATGCCGCTGATGACCAGGCGCTGGGGAACGTCGAAATCGGCCAAACCGCGATCGAAGCCGTAATCGATGGGATCGGTGTACGTAGAGGAGCGCGAACGAAAGCCGGAAGTGAGGTCGATCGTTTTCGCCACCGTGTAAGCCGCCCTCAACGCAAATTGACCGCTGAAGCGCTTGTCCACGGTCAACTGGAACTGATCGCTATCGGAAATTCCGTTGGAAAGGTTGGTATACAACTGTATCGCGCCAGTCGGAGTGCCGGCCGGATCGATCGGTGAAGAGCCTCCGACGCAGGCGGCGAGAGGGCGGGCGCAATCTGTATTGGTACTGCCAAAAAGGTTTTGCTGTTCCATCAAGACCGAGGGAACCGCATAGTTCACTTCGGCTGTAGCGATCAGTTTTCGGCCAAGGCTGCCGACGTAGACGGCCTCGACCAGCGTGTCCTTGGTAGCCTGCCACTGGAAGCCGTAGTTGAAATTTTCCGAGTACGGCGTCCGGAAATGAGGATTCGTCACATACGCGTAGCCGACCGCCGGTACTCCGAAGGTTCCGGTAAACGTGAAAGGAAAGACGTTGGTTTGGCCGAATGATCCGAACGGATCGGCCACCGGGTCGCCGCCGATGTAATTGCCGCTGCCGTCATACGCCGTGGGGAAATTATTGATGACTCCACCGAAGGGAGGCAACCCGCCGAACTGCAGGTTCAGCGCGCCGTCTTCAATGTCGTAGAAGATACCGAAGCCGCCGCGCATGACCAGCTTGGCATTGCCCAGCATGTCCCACGCAAAACCGAAACCGAGGCGCGAAATTTCTGTAGTCCGGATAGACGAGCGCGCGGTTGGGCGTGCCGGGATCACCCGGGTAGACGATTCCCGGAGGCGCGCCAGGAAATTTCGTGGACTGCAGCCCGGGGAAGAAACCGAGAATCTCATTGTGCACGTCGCTGATCGGAACGTAGTAATCGTAACGGCCCCCAATATCGAGGGTCAGGCGCGAAGTTACCTTCCAGACATCCTGAAAATATCCGCCGAAGGAACCGGTGCGCAGGCCGTAAACCGATTTAGAGTTCTGATAGTAGTTGTCATAAAAGCCGCCGACGAAATCCGCTAACGGATCACCGGTGTAGGTCCCGCTTTCGCCAAAATCGAATCCGCCGTTGTTGTAGTAGTCGTAATTGTAATTCTGACGGATGCGGGTGATGTCCACGCCAAACTTGAACTCATGCTTGCCATGAGGCAGCGTGAAGTTGTCGGACCACTGGAAAGTAGCATCGTGTAGCGTGGTTGGGCCTTGCACGGAAGGGCCGAGATTGAAATTGGTGGTAAAAATGGCCGGCGGTGCAGTGCCGGCTGGATCGTCCGGATTCAGGTTAGTAAAGCCCAGCGCGGCCGGCGACGTAGTATCGGTGGGAATCGATTGGTCGGTGGCCACCCGGTTGGTCGCGAAGCGGAATTCGTTCACCCGACCATCCGCGAAGGCGTGATTCCAGGTAAAGGTGGAAATCTGGCTGCGGACGGTGGTGTCGCCACCGGAACCGAGTGGAACCGTTCCGCCCGCCAACGGGTCCGCGATTCGCAAGTCGTCGATCAAATACACAAACGACAGCGTGTCGCGCGCGGTCAGGTTGTGATCGATGTGTACGATGCCCTGATCTTCGTCAGTGGCTTTGCTGGGCGAAGAAATGAACCCGTTGTTAGATAGGTTCGGCAGCGGAAGAAATTTCGTGATGTAGTTCTGGATCACCGGATTCACCAAGGACCCGCCCGGTCCTGGCCCTCCCTGACCCGGTGTAGACAAGTTGTTAAAAGGAACGATCGCGTCAGTAAAGGGATTCACCAATTGGGTGCCGTTCACGGTATCCAGGCAGTTGCCGCCGCCGTCGTATGAGGGGCACAACTCGCCGAAGTTTCCGGTGCGTTCGGCGGGGGACAGCACGGTCTGCTGACCGGTCGTCTCGCCTTCACGGCGGCGTGCGCCTTGGTAGGCCACGAAGAAGAAAGTTTTGTCCTTGATGATCGGTCCGCCGCCGGTTCCACCAAAAACGTTGCGCTTGAACGAGGCCTTAGCGACGCCCTCGGGCAGGAAATAGTCCTTCGCATTCAAGACGTCGTTGCGTAGAAATTCGAACGCGTCTCCGTGAAAATCATTGGTCCCGGATTTTGTGACTTGGTTGACGATGCCGCCCGGAAGTGCGTCCATACTGCGCGTCATAATTGTTGGTGAGAATTTTGAATTCTTCCATCGCGTCCGGATTCGGGCTGACCACGATGTTGTTGCCAAGAAAGTCGGTGTTATTCCCGCCGTCCAGCAGAAACGTCAGAGATTCCGAGCGCTGGCCGCTGACCGAAAAGGGATTTCCTGAACTATCGTCCTGGTCGGGACTGAACACGCCCGCTTGCAGCAAACCCAATTGCAACGTGTCGCGATCGACCAGCGGCAGATCGACGATCATGCGCTGCGTCTCTACTTTGCCCAGCACCGCGCCGGTGGTATCGACTTGCGCCACGTTCGCCGTGACCTCGACCGTCTGGCTGGTTCGGCCTACCTTCAAGGCGACGTCCACGCGGGCGTTCTGGTTCAACTCCAGTACGATTCCTTCCTGCAGATAGGTAGCGAATCCGTCCTTCTCTACTGTGATCTTGTATTTTCCGACGTGGACCAGATCGAAGAGATAGTACCCATCCGAATTGGTAGTGGCGGAACTCGCGATTCCCGTGCCGGTATTGGTCAACGTGACCTTGGCGCCGGCGACCATCGCGCCCGATTGATCCGTGACTGTGCCGCGCATGGACGCGTTCGTCTGGCCCCAAGCCGAAGCACTACAGAATGCGATAATCGCGACTAATACCGCCGCAGAAAGAAATCCTCGAATGATTTTCACCCCACACCCCCATGGACAGGCGCGCCCAGTACGCAAGTGGCTCGAAGGGATTCAGCGGAAAAGAAAAATGCGAGGGCCTGAGATCGCACGCCCGGCTTTAGACCAGCCCACTTCCGAACCGAACACCACCCCGATGGTGGAACTCTATAGAACCGCAGCGTAGCGAAGTCAAGAAAGAACCGCTTATGCAACGTATCAAGCGGAGTCGCATGAATGACTTACAGTCACAATAAGGCGCAAAAAAATGAGCGGCCGGTGGGGGTTCCGGCCGCTCGTGGGCATGGGGTGATGGAGGGTGCTGACGTTCGAAGCGCTTGGGGGCGGCCTCGAACACACTGATAGAGTGCCCGCAGCGCTCGCCGCCGTCGATAGCCCGGACGGTTCATTTCGTCCCGGTACCTTCGTACTTACGTTACGCTTCGCGCCAGTTTCGCCACAAATGCACGGTGCAATGCAATCGATTGAACGCGCCTGCCTGCGGTGTTAGGCTCGCCAAAGCAGCGGGGGAATTTGGCGCGGAAAACGTAAGACCGGACGGCGCTGAGCCGTTCAGCAGCCTGTGAATTCAACTGGAACCAAACTCGAGCGCAAGCCGGCAGTCGCGGCGCAAGCTATGGCTTCGGTGCGCCAGTTGCTCATGGAGCTCGGTGGCTCTCGAGGCTTAGAAGAATTGGCGGCCCGCGGGCCCCAGGCGCATCTCGAACGCGAGTTAGGTCTGGGCAGCCTTGAACGCGTAGAACTGATGCTGCGCCTCAGCGATGCCTGCGGCGTGCGCCTGCCGGACCGCGTCGTCGCCGAAGCGGACACGGTTCAAGACCTGGTTGACGCGATCCTCACTGAGGAATTTGGCCCGAAGCATTCCATCGACGGGTCACAACAACTGGCAGCGTCCACCACTGTTGTGAATCCCCCTCTCGCGCCTGCTGCAGCGCGGCCGGACATCCAGGAACAAATCCTCCAGGCAACAACATTGACTGAAGTGATTCGTCTGCGCGGGCGCGGCGAACCGAACCGCGTTCACGTCCAGGTCTACGAAGAAGACGACCAACTCCGCACCATTACCTTCGGCGATCTGTACGAACGCGCTTCGCTGGTAGCCGCCGAATTGCGGCGCCGCGGCCTTGAACCCAATCAGACGGTCGCGATCATGCTTCCGACCTGCGCCGAGTTCTTCTACACCTTCGCCGGAATTCTGCTGGCTGGTGGAATTCCCGTTCCAATCTATCCGCCGTTCCGCGCCGATCGCATCGCCGAATACGCGACGCGCCAGGCGAATATCCTGCGTAATGCGGAAACGCAGTTTCTAGTCACTTGGCGCCAAGCTGAGAATCTGGCGAAGCTGCTGAAGCCTCGCGTACCCTCATTGCGCGAAGTCCTGAACGCTCAAAAGCTCGCCAGTGTTCCGCCCGCAGCCGCACCCGCGAATGGCGCGGCGGCCGGACCGTGGCGGCCGGTGGAGAATTTGTCCCACCAGGCGCGCGGCGAAGACATCGCGTTTCTGCAATACACCTCCGGCTCTACCGGCGCGCCCAAGGGTGTCGTCCTAACCCACGCGAACCTGCTCGCCAATATTCATTCCATCGTCGCCGGCCTGGACATTCATCCCGACGACGCCTGTGTTTCCTGGCTGCCGCTATATCACGACATGGGCTTGATCGGAGCCTGGTTCGTGCCGCTGTTCATCGGGATTCCGCTAATCGTCATGTCGCCGCTCGCGTTCCTCTCGCGCCCGGAACGATGGCTGCGTGCGATTCAGAAGCATCGCGCCACGATCGCCCCAGCTCCAAATTTTGCCTACGAACTCTGCGTGCGAAAAATCCCAGACAAAGACCTCGAAGGGTTGGATCTAAGTTCTTGGCGGGCCGCGACCAACGGCGCCGAGCCGGTGCGTGCTGAAACGCTGGAACGCTTTGCCAAACGATTCGCGCCGTACGGTTTTAATCCCAAGGCACTAATGGCCGTATACGGATTGGCCGAAGCTTCGCTCGCGATTTCGGTGCCGCGCTTGGGTGACGGCTACAAAGTCGACCGCATCGAGCGCGCGACCTTCGAATCCGAAGGACGTGCTATTCCGGCAGCCTCCTCCGATCCTGCGCCGCTTGAATTTGTAAATGCTGGCAAGCCGTTGCCTTCCGTGGAAGTACGCATCGTTAGCGCCGATGGCCAAGACTTGGGTGAGCGCCAGGAAGGGCAGCTCTGGTTCCGCAGCCCTTCGGCGACCAGTGGCTACTACCGGAATCCGGAAGCGACCCGCGATCTAATGCGCGATGGCGACTGGCTAAATTCGGGCGACCTCGCTTACTGGGGCGAAGGCGAACTTTACATCACCGGTCGCGCCAAGGACGTCATCATCAAAGCCGGTCGCAATCTTTATCCGCATGAGATCGAGGAAATCACCGGCCGGGTGAAAGGTGTTCGTACGGGATGCGTGGTGGCCTTTGGCGCTCCGGACGAGCGCACCGGAACCGAACGGCTGATCATCGCCGCCGAGATTCGCGATGCCGAACGCGCCAAAGAAATCGAAAGCGAAATCTCTCGCGCGGTGGACGAAGCGATGGGCATGCCTCCGGATGTCGTCGCGCTGTTACGCCCGCAATCCATTCCGAAAACTTCCAGCGGCAAACTGCGACGCAGCGATACGCGGCAGATGTATCTAGCCGGAACGCTGGGAAAAAAACAACAATCGGCGTCGATGCAAATCGCCAAGCTGGCCGTGCGTGGCGCGGCTCCCGGCGCGTGGGCCTGGATCAAAACCCGGCTGGCAGAGGCGGTAGAGACGCTCTACGGCATCTATGCGCTCGCGGCAGTTTTTGTGGTGCTGGTTCCGTTGTGGATTTTGGTTTCGCTCACGCGTGACGCCAAACGCGCCGCACGTTTCGTTCATCATGGCGCCTGGTGGATGCTGAAGCTGGCGCACGTTCAGGTCGAAACCGTAAACGGCGAAATGCTCACGCAGCGAAGTCAAACCGGACCCTGGGTCTTCGCGCCAAACCATTCGAGTTTCGTCGATATTTTGGTCTCGCTGGCCTACCTGCCCGCTGACGTACGCTTCGTAGCCAAAGGCGAAACGCGTGACATGCCCTTCTTCGGCAAGCTGGCCGAAAAGAGTGGCCAATTTTTCTTCGACCGTGGTGATCCGCAGGCGCGGGTGCGGCTCGCAGAAGATCTAAATGCTACGCTGCGCAGCGGCGAATCGGTAGTGGTCTACCCAGAAGGAACCTTTACCGCCATCGCCGGGATTCGACCCTTTCAGCTGGGCGCGTTCAAAGCCTCGGCTGACACCCAGCGGCCGATCTGCCCAGTTTCGGTGCGCGGGGCGCGCGAAATTCTGCGAGATAGGACGCACCTGCCTCGCCGCGGAAAAGTCACGGTGACCTTTGGTCCTCTCGTTTACCCGAACGCCGCCGCCGGAGATGACTGGCACGAAATCGTGCGCCTGCGGGACGCGACCCGCGAAATCATCGGTCATCAATTCCGGCGAGAGCCTGCTATAGCAGGCTCGTCGCCGCCAATAATTTCTTCCTTGCATCAAGACTCCATCTGTTTTGTTTCAAGGTTCATTCAAAACGAAATTCACCGTGATCAACGTTTCTACTTCAACCGCTGTCCCGCTCAGCATCGTCGGGCGGTAACGCCAGTTGCGCACCGCAGCCACCGCTGCCGCCTGCAGCAAAGCAGGCCCGCTCAACACTTCAAGCTGACGAATTTTCCCGTCGGTGCCAATGATCGCGCGCAGCTTCACCGTTCCAGAAACGTGCGCAACCTTGGCCATGTAAGGATATTCCGGTTGAATTTTGTTAATCAGCGCCGCGGCCATCACGCCTTCGCTCATGTGCTGCGGGCCGGCGTGTTGAACCGGCTCGGGCTTTCTAATTTCGATATGCGTCAGACTGTCTCCATCCGCGCCCGGGATGAGTGGCCCATTGCCACTCCCGGGGCCCAGTCCTACGTCCGGCGGGCCTCCCGGTGCGGCGTCATCGCCTTCTTCCGCATGACTCGGATGTGACGGCGTCGCGGGTCGCGAGCAGAAAAAACAAAGATGTGATGGCGCGCTTTTTGCGTCGGGATAGTGCTCCGATCGATGCGAGGGCCGGGCCGTTTCTCCACTGCCCCCATAAGGAGGCACCGGCGTCACCATCAGTCGGCCTCCCAGGATTCCCGGCGAAAGCAGCGGCCACAGTAGCAATGCCAAAACCAGGCTCGCCTCGATGGCTACCGACGCCACCAGCGACTTGCCCCTCAGCCAAAACGCCTTCTCCTGAACTTCCGGGTCGTTCTCCAAAATGCAGCCCGACAGGCTTCCCATCTCGCTCATGGACACACCTCCACGCACAGCTCTCGCAGACGAATGTTTTTTCTGAATGGCCGTCGGCCTGAACGATTCTCGAAAATCTTCAGGCGGCTTTGGGTCCGCGTTCCCTTACCAGAGATAGACACCGCAATCGCTTCGCGGTTCCCGACCCGCGGCGGCGCCGCACCGTGACTCTAAAACTGCCGAAAAACGCCCTGATTGGGGCACTGCCACAACCGAGCAGATGTAACAGCCTTGCGTTGCTGGACTTACGGTTTCCGTAGGAAGGTGCATCGATTTGGACGTGTCGCGCGTCTAACTGCTAGTGATTTTAGAAGTTTCTGAGATTTGGTTGGAAGGGGGAGCCATCATGAGTAGAGATTCTTTGGAGACAATCGGCGTTCGCTACACCGCTTGGGCCGCGCTGAATCGCGATCCGCTGGAGGACCGCGTGGAATTTACCTGTCCTCAGTGCGGAGCGAAAGGCGCCAAGGCCGCTCGCCGGCCGCGCGCTGCGTATCACTTCACCGACGGATTCGTTCAGGATCTGGAAGGTGAAGCGGCCACCTGCCGGGACTGCAAACATTCACTGCGGGTTGCTCCGGTAGTGATGTTGCACGATCAGGATGAAACGCGGCGGTTCAAGGCCGTCTTCGAGCTTGAGCCGGTTTCCAACAACTAAAACGTAGAACATCGTAACGTCGTTGTTATCGGAGTTTTTCCCGAGCAATGAAAGCAAAAGGCGGAGAGCCCAGGCCCTCCGCCTTTTTTATGTCCTGGGATCCCCCGCTGAAACTCGTCAGGGCCGCATCACGTTGGGAATCAACTGGTGCGGATGTTTGCGTGGCTCGCCTTCCGAATCCAGAATCAAATGGTGGGCTTCCAAATCGCGTCGAACGTGATCGAACGCTTCATCCACCGAATCCGCGAACTGCAGCAACTTATATTCCTTTTCGTTAATCACTCCGGTGCGCACCATGTGCCGCCAGTTGAGCACCTTGTCCCAATATTCCCGCCCATAAATCAGAATCAAGTGGTGCGACGAAAGCTTGTTGGTCTGCAGCAGCGTGAGCATTTCCCACAACTCATCCATGGTCCCAAAGCCGCCGGGAAATACGATCAGCGCCTTAGCCATCTGTGAAAACCACAGCTTGCGCATGAAGAAATAATGGAAGTAGAAATTCAGCTCGGACGAAATGTACGGGTTCGAAGACTGCTCGTGCGGCAACTGAATGCTAAGGCCGACCGAAGGCCCTCCCGCTTCATACGCGCCGCGGTTGGCCGCTTCCATAATTCCCGGGCCGCCGCCGGAGCAAATCACGAAGCGTCGCGGTTCGTTGCCCAAGGTCATGGCCCAGGACGTGATGCGATGCGAAAGTTCGCGGGCCTCTTCGTAATAGCGCGACATATGCACCAGCGAACGCGCTGCCGTAATTTTCATCCGCCATTCAGGAGTGCGTTTGCGCGGAGCCTTGCTTTGTACCGACTGTAAATTCGCCAAAGCCTTCTCGCGGGATTGGATGCGAGCCGAACCGAACATCACAATCGTGTCTCCGATATTTTCCTGGCGCAGCCGCGCCAGCGGATCGAGGTACTCCGCCAAGATCCGCAGCGGCCGGGCTGGCAAGCTGTCCATGAACGAGGGATCTTCGTACATGAGCTTCGGTACCGGCAAAGCTTTCGGCGCTTTCTTCCGTTGCTTCGTGGCTCGCTTCTTCCCACTGGTGCGCTTCTTCACTTCGTCTCCTCTTCGTTTCGATCACTTTCGTCTTCGTCTACTCTTCGCTCACGTCCGACCTAACATTTTAGGAGAACTCCGGCCGAATGCCAGTGGCGCGCGTGTCCTTCTAGTGCTGGCTAAGCAACGCCGTCCCGCGACCACGAATCAGATACACTGCCGCCGTTCAATCCAGATGAGCAGGAAATGAAAATCACAGTGCTGCCGCGTTGGTTTTTGTTTCGGGCGCCAAAACGAACTCGCCTAACACTCGTAGCTTGCGGCTTCGCCGGGTTCCTCAGCCTGTGCGTTGAATGCCCCGTGGCGCGCGCCCAGGACGCCCCTGCAGGCCCCATGCACCCTAAGCCAGGCGTGCAGCCGGAGCCCATGCCTCCCGCCGAGCAGCTCAAGCACGCCATTCGCGTGCGCGTGGATCAAGTCACCACACCGGTCATCGTCCGCGATTCCTCCGGCGAGATGGTGTTCGACCTAAAGGAACCCGATTTCAAGATTTTCGACAACGGGACTCAGCAGAAGATCGATCACTTCGACGTTGGTGGGGATCCGCTTTCCATCGTGCTGGTCATGGAAGCCAGCTCGCACATCTCGCCGATGTTCCCTACCATGAAGCGCGCCGGAATTATTTTTGCTGAAACGGTGATGGCCCAAACCTCGGAAGCAGCGGTGCTCAGCTACGACAGCACCGTCGACTTGCGCGCGAAATTCACCACCGATACCGACGCTGTGCGCGAAACCATCGAACATCTCCCGGTCGGCGTCGACGACTCTCTGCTGTACGATGCGATGTCCCGCGGCATCTCTATGCTCAGTGAACGCCCCGCAGTCCGTCGGCGCGTAATGCTAGTGGTCGGCGAAGCCCAGGATTCAGGCAGCGAAGCGCGTTTGGGCGAAGTCTTGCGCCAGGCGCAGCTCGCGAACGTAACGATCTATTCGATTGGTTTGAGTACCGCGATGGCTGACTTGCGCGCCAAGCCCGACCACGTGAATGACGCTCCCGATCTGCTGGCATTGGCTGTCTGGTTGGTCAAAACCGGCAAGAACGCGCTGACCGGGAATTCCCTGGCGATCGCCAGCAAAGCAACCGGCGGCCTGCACATGAATCCAATCCGCGATCGTTCGATCGAAAAAGGAATGGACGCAATCGGCGGCGAGCTGCACGCCCAGTACACCATCAGCTACCGCCCGTCTGGCGAAGACCCCGAGGGCTACCACGAAATCAAAGTTGAAGTGGACCGCAAAAATGTCACCGTGCGTGCCAGGCCCGGGTATTACATCGCGCCGGCGGAAGAATCCCATTGACGGCATTGCCGAAAGAATCGAAATCGTAGGATTTCGGCTTTATTTATCGTCGTGAATCTCGAGAAGTTTAAATATCTCGTACACCTTAACTTTTTTACCGTCGACCTTTCGCGTATCGGCCATGTAGAAAACCTTTACCCTGTCCCCTACAGGAATGCTGGACGGTTTCAGCTCTCGCATCGAGCCGTCCTTCATCTTTATCTTGTAGCCGTCTTTTAAAACGCCAGCAAATGTCTCGGTCTTGTCTTTATTCGTATAGGTGAGTTTGATTTCGCGAGTTTCGTCGCTGGCGGATGCCACAATTCCAGTCCAAGTGTCGCCCGAATAGCCTACGGGATAATAGTCCGCTGGCGCAGTGCCGTGCTGAGCTCGCACAACCGGACTCAACGCGATGACGAGAAAACCAACCGCAAGCAACACTTTGCGCATAGTCTGCCGCCCGCATTACCCGTTATTTCTTATCCCCTTCAGGCTTCTCCGAAGTCACCGCAACCGCCTCTTCCTCTTCGAGGATGGAGGCCGCGGCTGCAATCCGGTCGCCCTCATCAAGACGCAGCAAGCGAACGCCCTGGGTGGAGCGTCCCGCTTCGCGAATTTCGCCGGAGTGTACGCGAATCACTTTGCCGTGACCGGTGATGATCATTACGTCGGAGTCTTCGCGGACCTGCAGCGCCGCGACTACCGGCCCGTTGCGGTCGGTGGATTTCAGGTTGATGACGCCTTTCCCGCCGCGCGACGTGACGCGATACTCCGCCAGCGGTGTGCGCTTGCCGTAACCCTTTTCCGCCACGGTTAGCATCAACGACGTGAGCGATTCGCGAATCTGATCGCTTTCCAATTCGTCCAGATTTCGCGTCGAGGTCTTGAATTCCTTCTCGATGATTCCGAAATCCGGCTGCGCTGCGTCCATGCTGACCACGTAGTCGCCCTTGGCCAGATCCATTCCGTTCACGCCACCCGCCGCGCGTCCCATCGAGCGCACTTCGGTTTCGCGGAACAGAATTGCCTGGCCATCATGGCTGGCCAGGAAAATCATCTGCATCCCGTCGGTCAGCTTGGCGCCGATCAGTTCATCGCTGCCATCCAGATTAATCGCGATGATGCCCGAAGGACGCGGATTGGAAAATTCCGCGAGCCCGGTTTTCTTCACGGTGCCACTCTTAGTGGCCAGGAACACGTAACGGTCGGCCTCTTCCAGGTTGCGTGTCGGAACCACTGCGGTGAGTTTTTCGTTTTCCTGGAAACGCACCAGGTTGCCGATCGCTTTGCCACGCGTTGCCGCCGCCGCTTCCGGAATCTCGTACACCTTTAGCCAGTAGACTCGTCCCTTCGAGGTGAAGAGCAGAATGTAGCTGTGGGCCGACGCGGTGAAGAAGTGCTCCACGAAATCGTCGTCGCGCGTCTTGGCGCCGATGCGGCCCTTGCCGCCTCGGGATTGATGGCGGTAGGTATCGACCGAAGTGCGTTTGATATATCCCGAATGGCTCACGGTGATGGCCATCTCTTCGTCTTTGATCAAATCTTCGAGCTTGATCTCGTCAACGCGATCGACGATTTGGGTGCGGCGCTCGTCGCCATACTGCTTCAGGATTTCGCGCAGCTCGGCCACGATTACCGCTTTCAATCTCTTTTCGCTGCCCAGAATCTCGCGAAGTTCGGCAATGCGATCGCGAATCGACTTTAATTCATTAAGAATATCGTCGGCCGAAAGCCGGGTCAGGCGGTGCAGCTGCAGTTCGAGGATGGCATCGATCTGCGCGTAACTGAGGCCCTCGACGGTAGCGGGCATGCCGTACTTCTTGTTATTTAGCTTCACGCCGGCCAGGCCCTTGGCCTTTCCGTCTTCGCTGATCGATATTTTCTTGTCTTGGAAGTATTCGTGCAGGTTTTCGCGTGCGTTGGCCCGGCTGGCCGATCCGCGGATGATGCGGATCACTTCGTCGATGTAATCGAGCGCGATCTGGTATCCCAGCAGGATATGCTCGCGCTCTTCGGCTTTGCGCAGCTCGTACTGCGAACGCCTGCGCACCACGTCAATGCGGTGCTCAACGAACAAGCGCAGCATGTCCAGGATGCCCAATTCGCGCGGCTGCCCGGCGACGATCGCCAGCATGATCATGCTGAACGATTCTTCCATCTGGGTGAGCTTAAAAAGCTTATTGAGGATGATTTGCGACTCTTCGTCGCGCTTCACCTCGATGACGATGCGCATGCCCTGGCGGTCGCTCTCGTCGCGAATGTCGGAGATGCCTTCGATCTTCTTTTCGTTGATCAGCTGCGCGATATGGGAAATCATCCGCGCTTTGTTTACCTGGTACGGAAGCTCGGTGACCACGATGTCTTCGCGGTCTTTGCCCCGCTTTTCAACCGCAGCCTTAGCCCGCATTTTGAATGAGCCGCGGCCGGTCTTATAGGCCTGCTCGATTCCATCGCGCCCGTAAATATATCCAGCCGTCGGAAAGTCCGGACCTGGAATAATCTTCATCATCTTCTTCAGCGTGGTTTCCGGTTCTTCGATCAGCAGGATGGCGCCTTCGACCACTTCTTTCAGGTTGTGCGGAGGAATATTCGTGGCCATGCCGACGGCGATGCCGGACGAGCCATTGACCAGCAAATTCGGAACGCGCGTGGGAAGAACGACCGGCTCTTTTTCGCTTTCATCGAAGTTCGGAACGAAATCGACGGTTTCCTTTTCGATATCCGCCAGCATTTCCTCGGCGATCTTCGAAAGCCGCGCTTCCGTATAACGCATCGCGGCCGGAGGATCTCCGTCGACTGAACCGAAATTACCCTGGCCATCAACCAGCGGGTAACGCATGTTGAAATCCTGCGCCAGACGCACCAACGCGTCGTAGACCGGCGTATCTCCGTGCGGATGGAACTTGCCCAGGACTTCGCCGACGATCTTGGCGCACTTGCGGTAGGACTTGGTGGAGGTCAGCCCCAGCTCGTACATGCCGAATAGAATGCGGCGATGCACGGGCTTCAATCCGTCGCGCACGTCCGGCAGTGCGCGGCCGATGATTACGCTCATCGCGTAATCCAGGTACGACTTTTTCATTTCCGATTCGATATCAACCGGTGTGGTTATCGACTGATTTAGCTCGTCCGCCATTCGTCCCTCGCCTTGAAGTTTTCTGCCCCGCATTTCGCCGCGGCGTTCAGCGCGCCTTTGCGGCCTGCTCGACGACGTAAGCCTTCACCGTTTCAAACGCCGTCGCATTATTCGAAAATCGTTGCGGCCCGAAATGCGATTCCAGTTCACGCAAAAACGCATCGCACTTGGCCTGCGTGGCGCATTCAAACGCCACACCCCGTTCGTTGTTAGGGTCGTCGGTGGGTGTCGCTCGAAAATCCGAGCAACTCAGCCCGCGCAACCCCGGCAAAATTTTCCACACCAGTTGATAGTTCAAGGAACTAAATATCCAGGTTGACCACGTCGAGCGCGTTTTCTTCGATGAACTTGCGGCGCTCTTCGACGTTCTCACCCATCAGCGTCGAGAAAATCGTTTCCGCCGCCACTGCGTCTTCTAGCCGAACCTTCAGCAGCGTGCGGACTTCCGCGTTCATCGTGGTATTCCACAGCTGCTCGGGATTCATTTCGCCCAGACCCTTAAAACGGGTGATGGTGAAATCCTTCTTGGCGTCTTCCAGTACGTAATTCAGCACGCCCGTGGAATCTTCTTTCACCACTTTGTCGGTGCCGTGCGCCACTGTGAATGGCCCGCGATTCAAGTCGGCGATTGCGGAGTGCAACGAACGCAACTTTTTATATTCGGGAGTCGAGGCCAGCGCCCAGTTAATACGCCGCTCCTGCCCGTTCTTCAGCACCAGTTCGTGCAGGCTGTGTTCTTCATCGAAGATGAATTTAGCTTCCATCTCCAATTTTGATTTGTCGATCGCCTTGGCCAATTCCTGCAATTTTTTCTTGTCGCCGAAGTCAGCTTTTTTGTCCAGTTCGCTTTCGGCCAGCAGTTCGACCAGCTTGGGTTCGCGTAAACGCCGTCCGAATTTTGCCGCCACCTGATCGTATTCCTGGATATTCAGCAGGAACGTAGTCAAGTCACCGCCTTCGATCGTCTTGCCGTTCTTGCCCTTCACGGAATGTTCTTCGGTAGCGCGCTTCATCACTTCGCGTGCGAATTCGCCCTCGTCGCGAATGTAGCGATCCATTTTCCCGCGCTTCACCCGATAGAGCGGCGGCTGCGCGATGTAAATGTGCCCGCGTTCGATCAGTTCGCGCATGTGGCGGAAGAAGAATGTCAGCAGCAGCGTGCGAATGTGGCTGCCGTCGACGTCCGCGTCGGTCATCAGAATTACTTTGTGGTAGCGGAGCTTGTTGGCGTCGAAATCGTCCTTGCCGATGCCGGTGCCGAGGGCGGTGATGATGCAGCGAATTTCTTCGTGGCCCAGCATCTTGTCGTAGCGCGCTTTCTCGACGTTGAGAATTTTGCCCTTGAGCGGAAGAATCGCCTGGTAACGCCGGTCGCGGCCTCCCTTGGCCGAACCGCCGGCCGATTCACCCTCGACCAGGAAAATCTCGCAACGCTCCGGATCGCGTTCCTGGCAATCGGAGAGCTTGCCCGGCAACCCGCTCGAATCGAGCGCGGATTTGCGTCGCGTCAATTCGCGGGCTTTGCGCGCCGCTTCGCGCGCTCGCGCGGCGTCGATGCACTTGCCGATAATCTTGCGCGCGATCGAAGAGTGCTTGTCGAAGTACTCGCCGAGCTTTTCGTTCACCATCTGCTCGACCACGCCCTTGATGTCGCTGTTCAGCTTGCCTTTGGTCTGCCCTTCAAACTGCGGCTGCGGCAGCTTCACCGAAATCACCGCGACCAAGCCCTCACGCACGTCGTCGCCATTGATGGTGACTTCGTCCTTCTGTTCCTTCAACATGCCGAACGAACTGGCGTAGTAGTTGATCGTGCGGGTCAGCGCCGAGCGGAAACCGGAAAGGTGCGTGCCACCATCGACAGTGTTGATGGTGTTGGCGAAGGCAAAAACATTCTCGGTGTAGCTGTCGTTGTACTGCAGCGCGATTTCCACTTCCACCTGATCGCGTTTCCCTTCGATGTACAAAGGCGAATCGTGCAACACGCCCTTGCCCTTGTTCAGATGCTTCACGAATTCCGCGATGCCACCGGTGTAGCGGAATTCCGTCTTCTTCCCATTGCGCTCGTCATCGAGCGTAATCTTCAGACCCTTGTTCAGAAAAGCCAGCTCGCGCAAGCGCTGCGCCAGCGTGTCGTAGGTGTACACGTTCGTGGTGAAGATAGAAGAATCAGCATGAAAAGTGATCTTCGTCCCAGTCTTGCGCGTCTTGCCGGAGGCTTTCAGCTTCGAAGTAGGAATTCCTTTTTCGTAGGACTGCTCCCACACTTCGCCGTCGCGCCAGATTTCCAGCTCCAGCCAATCGGACAGCGCGTTCACTACCGAAACTCCGACGCCGTGCAAACCGCCCGAAACCTTGTAGGTTTCGCTGTCGAATTTTCCACCCGCGTGCAACACGGTCATCACGACTTCGGCGGCCGGCTTTTTTTCCGTGGCATGCATGTCCACCGGAATACCGCGCCCGTTATCGACCACCGTGACGCTGTTGTCCTCGTGCACCGTCACATTGATTTCGTCCGCGAAGTTGGCCATCGCTTCGTCGACGGAGTTGTCCACCACTTCCCAAACCAGATGGTGCAAGCCCATCTCGCCGGTCGAGCCGATGTACATCGCCGGACGTTTGCGAACTGCTTCGAGTCCGCCCAAAACCTTAATCGAAGTCGCGTCGTACTTGTGCCCGGCGGCTTTTCCGCCCGCAGTTTCTTTTTCAGCCATGGGTCGTGCTTCTCCTCAGATGACTCGTACGTTTTAGCCAAACTCGGGAAGGCGGTCGCGCGGATTTGCCGACACTGGCCTTGCCCATTGGTCTCTTTCATTCGAAAAACTGGCGATTTTCTATCCAGTTATTCGACAGCGCTCAGCGGCGCCCATGAGACTCGAAGGGTTGCGGCTCCATCCCGTCCCCTTCCGAATATTCGGTGGGACATGGCGGAGCTTTTCGTTTTCCCCCGCGGAAAGGGGGACATCCGACCCACAACTAGCCACGCGATTCCTGGCGCGGAAGCGCAAAAAACGAGGCGAATTCTGGCCCGAATGTAGTGCCGTTCAGGAGGATTCTTGAACACCACGATTTTACATAATCGATACCCATTGCACAAGGTCAAACAACGAGCCGAGACAGGATTTATCTACAAGTTTCTCAGTGGTTTACGGGAGGAGTGAAACGTAAAGAGAGTACCAATTTGGGACCGATGGACAAGCCGAAAGTAGTGGAATTCGGGCTGCTTTTATGTGGATTCTGAGACGCCACGAACGAGGCAGTGTCGTCTGCAACGCCAATCAGATTCGCATCGGCATTACCACGTAGCGGTAACGCGTGGCGTCGTCGCCTGTGGGGCGCAGCTGGCCAGCGGACTGCTCATCTTTCAGCTCAAAACTGATCGGCCCATCGGCCGCGGCGGCCAGAAAATCGAGCAAATACTGGGCGTTGAACCCGATCGAGATCGTGTCGCCCTTGTATTCCTTCTCGATGACTTCTTTCGCTTCGCCATATTCCGGGCTGGACGAAGAAAGCTCCAGGCCTTCGTTTGACAGCATGAACTTCACCGCGTGCGAGCGCTGATCCGCTAATTGTGAAACGCGTCGCAGTGCATCTTGCAGCTCGCCGCGCTTCAGTTGCACCGTCTTATTCGCATCGCGAGGCAAAACCGCTTCGTAGTTTGGAAATTGCCCGGTAAGTTTGCGGGAAGTCAACAAGCGCCGGCCCACCTGGAAGAACAAATGGCTTTCGTCCTGTGCGAATTCCACCTGCACGTCGTCGCCGGCTTTTCCCACCAGCCGCTGGATTTCCGTCATGGCTTTCTTGGGGACCAGCACGCGCGTCTCAGCGGTGAAGCCTTCGAACTTATGATCGGTCTCCACCATCGCCAGGCGATGTCCGTCGGTGGCCACCATGGCCAAAGAGCCCGGTTTCAGTACCAAAAGCGCGCCATTCAAGGTGTAGCGTGATTCTTCCAGTGAAATCGCAAAGGTCGTCTTGGCAATCGCCGCCGCCAGCAGGCTGGCCGGGATTTTCACCATCGCGTGCGGAAACGCGGGCAGCGCCGGGAAATTGTCTTTCGACATCCCTACCAGCTTGTAGTTTTTCCGGTCGCTGGTTATGTGCACCCAGTGATTTTCTTGCAGTTTGAATTTGATCTCGCCGTCTTCCGGCAGCAGGCGCAGCAATTCGAAAAGTTTCTTGGCCGGTATGGTGCCCGCGCCTTCTTTCTTTACCTTCGCATCGCAGGACGTGCGGATGCTCAGCTCCAGGTCAGTCGCGGTGATCGTCAGGCGACTACCTTTGGCTTCGACCAGCAGATTCGAGAGGATCGGAATCGTCGTCTTGCGCTCGACCACGCCCTGCGTTAGTTCGAGTTCGTCCAGCAGATCCGACCGCTTTACGCTGAATTCCATCTGGGGCAATCCTCACGATGTTGGCGCTGAATTTTGCTGCGGCTACTGTACTGCTTTTCTTTAACTACTTAAATATATAACAAACCCCGTCGCCGTCGCCGCACCTGTGGAAATCGCGCAAAACCTTTCAAGTGCTGAAAACCAATCCGGTTGCGCCGCGCGCCGCGCTGTGGAAATAGGCCGCCGCCTGTGCGAAATTCCGGGCGAAGTACGGCGCAGATGAGGTCCGGGATTGGTTGCACAGGGATTGCACAGCGCGATTCTCTGGGAGGGGTACAGTACCACACCTAAATCTAGCCGAATGAATCGAGTAGCCTGTTGATTTTTTTGTTCAAATCTTTGTCGGTCAGCCGCTGGCTCTCAATTTTGTTGATCGAGTGCAGCACGGTCGTGTGGTGTTTCCCGCCAAACTGCCGCCCGATTTCCGGTAACGATGCCGAGGTCAGCTGCTTCACCACGAACATCGCCACTTGCCGCGGGAAAGCGATCTGCTGGGAATTGCTGCGCACCTTCAAATCCTGGGCGCGCAATCCAAATACTTCGCCTACCCGCTTCTGAATCTGCTCGATGGTGACCTTCTTTTCCTGGGTATCGATGATGTTCTTCAGCACCTGCTGCGCGGTCGCCAGATTCACCGACGCGCCGGTAAGGGACGCGTACGCCATCAGCCGGGTCAGCGCGCCTTCCAGCTCGCGAATGTTGGACTTGATCGCCCGCGCGATGTATTCCGCCACGTCATCGGGCAATTGCACGCGCTCGGTATCCGCCCTTTTCTGCAGAATGGCGATCTTGGTCTCTAGATCCGGCGGCTGAATGTCCGCGATCAATCCCCATTCAAACCGGGAGCGCAAGCGCTCCTCAATCGAGGAGATTTCCTTAGGCGGGCAGTCCGAAGAAATCACGATCTGTTTCTGCTGATCGTAAAGCGCGTTGAAGGTGTGGAAAAATTCTTCCTGCGTCCGCTCGCGCGTGGCGATGAACTGAATGTCATCGACCATCAGCACATCCATGTTTCGGAAGCGGTCGCGGAACCCAGCCATGCGCTCGAAACGGATCGAAGCAATGACTTCGTTCGTGAATTTTTCAGCGCTGATGTAGGTCAAGCGCAGCGCCGGATTCCGACGCTTCAGCGTGTGCCCGATCGCTTGCATCAAATGCGTCTTGCCCAACCCTACGCCGCCATAAAGAAACAGCGGGTTGTAGGATTTTGAAGGCTGCTCGGCCACGGCCACGGCCGCCGCATGCGCAAACTGGTTCGAAGCCCCGACGATGAAGGAGTCGAAAGTGTAGCGCGCGTTGAGCTGGTTGGTGACCGCGTCGAAATCGAGTTTGGCCTGCGGGCTTACCGGCGCGGCTACCTGCACCGGCTCCGATTCCGCGCAAACGAAATCTAATTGGGTCTGCGGCTTGCCAATTTCAGTCAGCACCGCCTGCAGTAGCTGCCCATAAGTCTCGGTCAGGCGTTTGCAAAACAGGCGCGTGGGCACGCGAACCGTCAAATGGTCGCCCTCCAGCTTTTCTAAGCGGGTCGGACGGAACCAGGTGGCGAAGCTGTGGGGATTTACACGGCGCTCGGTGTGTTGAAGTATCTTGTCCCAAAGATTCATCGAGCGAGTCAACCCTTTATCGCGATTTCCACTGAAGTGGAAATGCTGTGGAAAACACCGCCAGTCACAGCGGGTGAATTTTAGTCTGGCCTTCCGGGTCAGATGTTGCGGTAGCGCGCCCCCGCGCTACGTCCTGCTATAAATGATTGCGTTAATTATTTGCAAAAGACGCGAGGCGGGATTCTGCCTAAAGGAAACGTCCGTAGCAAGTAAAAACTGTAATAAACTCCGGCGCACGCTCCACACATAATTCACAAGTTTTCCACAGCGCGTTTTCTTCTTGCAAAATTAGTTTTTTCGCGAAACACGACACCGGAAATTTCGCGCATCAATGCCAGATGAGAAATTTATGAATCGTCGGATCGATAAAATCTCGTTTTAATGCGGCTGGGCGGGCGTAACAGCGTCCGGCTGTTGCGTTCCCGGAGAAGCGACGGTCGCTTGCACCGCAGCCTTTGGCGCCGAGCGCCGGTCGAGCCGCGCAAATTCGTATACGCCGCGCGAATCCGAAGCGACGATCAATTTGTCGGGTTCCACTACAATCGCGCTCGCGCGCAGCCACGTTCCTTCCGGAGTGACGATGTAATACTCGCCTAAATAACGGCCGCCCTTATCGAAATGCACCAGCACCTTGCCCACCGCCGCCCAAATTTCCTGTGTCGCCGGATCGATCCCCACCGCCGTGATCGCCGGTCTTTCCCCGGAATCAGCCGCGAAATGATCGAGATTCAATTTCACCGTCCCGGTGAAGTTGTAGAGGTCGCGTCCGTACCCATGCGGTCCGCCGAAGCGTTGATCCCCAAATCGATTCCCGGCTCCGGGTGTCGAAGTGGTCGTCGTGTTTCCCGGCGTCGATATCGTTTTCAGGCTGGATTCGCTGATCTCCGATAAATTCGGCGTGGATTCGGCTGACAAATCGCGCGAAACAAATCCGCCTCCGATGCCTCCGGCAAAATCTCCGCCGCCTGCCCGGCCGAATCCCCCCAGCCCGGGAAAAAATCCCGCGCCACCCAGCGTTCCCGCCCCGGGCCCGCCAAATCCGCCGCCCCCGAATCCGTGTCCGCCCGGGGTAAAGCCGGCGTTAGCTCCCGATAGCCCGGTTTGCTGCGCGGAAAATAGCAGCGCCTGCGTATTGTCGTCAGGATCCGTTAGCCCCGACGAATCGTTCGAAGGATCCTGCGCGTTGAAGCGAAAGTCCGCACTGTCCCCAAACGCCTGCGCGGAACCGTCGCCGGCGTTACCCTTGTTTGCGCTCGTCTTACGGCCCAGATGAAACTGCAGCCCATCTCCTTGATACGAGCCCTGCGCGGACAGCGTCCCTCCGCCAGCCCGACCACCCGGCCCGGTGGCCAGCCCGGTGGCCAGCAGCGAATCGGTCGCGGACTGCGACGTCGCCGGCCCGCCTCCCAAGTGCGAAGCCAGTCCCGGCGAAACGCCCCCGCCGAATAGAATGTCGCCCTTGTTTCCGATGGTGGCCCAGGTGTTGTACGAGCTGGAAAAATTCGTCTCGCTATAGTTGAAACCGACCTGCACACGATCGTCGGGATGTGTATCGATCTTCGGAGCATACCGGGCGGCATCGAAATGAGCGTCGGCGGCAGCGTACCCGTAACGATCGAATTTGCGAATGGTAGGGTCCGGCAAAGTCGCGAACGCGAAATAAATGCCACCGAGGCCGTCGCCAGACACTTTGCCTAGGTTCTGCAATTTCTTCGGGTCTGGCTCGATCCCGGCGTCGGCCGGATCTCCAAAGCTGCGCACCAACCCGCCTTGTTCGTCCCTGATCTCAACCAAGCGCTTCGAGCGCAGCGTGGAAACCGCGAACTGGTGGTCGGGCAGCGCAGCCACCCCAGTCGGAGCGAACACGGCCACCTTTGTGACCAGCTGACCGTCCCGCGAGAAAATCTTGATCGCGTTCGCGGCCCGGTCGGCGACTAGAATCCGCCCATCGGGGTCAAAATCGAAATCTACGGCATACTGAATCGTTCCCGCCGAGCTGACCGAAGGTATCGCACCAATGCGCTTGCCATCCGCACTGAAAATCCAAATCTGGTTGGCGGGATTGGCCAGCACATAGAGGCGTCCCGCCGCGTCGCGTTTCATCGCAATCACACCGGAAGTAATTTCCGGCAAAACGCGCGCGCGGGAAGGCACCGCGGTTTCAAACCACTGCGCCCGAGCCGCCGGCACCTCGACCGCGACCAACCCAAAAAGAATCAAGATGATACCGGGGAGCGTTTCGAGAGCCATCCCGGAAAGCCGGCGCATGAACGAGCCTCCACCCGACGGAACGAGTCAATCCGATATCCCTATTGCCTCGGGATTACTGGAAAAGTTCCAAAAAGGTGAATTGGATGCAGAGTGAAATTGCCAGGGTTGCAGGCAGACTGTTCAGAATTTAGGGCGTCAAAACGCCAAGCCAGGATGCCCTGGCTGGGCATTGGTTTTGCTTCACGTCGCGCGACGCTAGTCCAAGCGGAAGTTAACGCGGTCGATGGATCGCGCGAGGCCGGTGGTTTCGTCCACGTCGATCTGCACGGTATTCATCTGAATATCGTTTTCGGCGACCACGAACTTCTTGGGCATCGCATCCAGAAAGCGCTGCACGATCGGTTCCTTTTCCATGCCGATCACCGAATCATGTGGCCCGGTCATGCCCACGTCGGTGATGTACGCGGTGCCCTTGGGCAGCACGCGGTTATCCGCGGTAGCCACATGCGTGTGTGTACCCAAAACGGCCGAAACTCTCCCATCTAGAAACCAGCCCATCGCCTGCTTCTCTGAAGTAGCTTCCGCGTGCATATCCACCACGATTACTTTTACCCCGGCGGGTAACCCGGCCAACTCGCGTTCGGCGGTGCGGAAGGGATCCTCGAGCGGCGCCATAAAGGTCCGTCCCTGCAGATTTAGCACAGCGTACGAAACGCCGTTCCGCGCGGTTCCCACGTAGTGTCCTTTCCCCGCCGTGCCCTCCGGAAAATTCGCCGGACGAATCAGGCGCGGTTCATGCGGTAAAAAATCTAAAATCTCTCTGCGATCCCAGCTGTGATTCCCGCCGGTAATCACTTCCGCGCCGGCCGCGAAGATTTCCTCCGCCAGCCGCGGCGTAATGCCAAATCCCGACGCGGAATTCTCCCCATTCGCGATGCACAGATCGATTCCGCGCTGCGTAATGATGTCCGCCAGCCGGTCGTGCACAATCTTCCGTCCGGGCGAACCGACGATGTCGCCGATAAATAGTATTTTCACTTGGGTGTTGAACCTTTCGGCGGCATGCCATGCGCAAAAAATACGGAGCGGTCCACTTCGCCGTGCGCAGCTAGGTCCTGAACCCCACGAATAGGTGGGTGCCCTGCGCCTGCTTTAAGGCTATCGAGCGGCCGAAACCGATCGACGTGCACAAGGGCAGGACGACGCGGACTCCCTGGGATCCAGTGTTGGTTCAAAAGACCATCGCGACGTCACCTGCGTCGCAGGCCATTCCGCACTTAATTGTAGCAGGAATTCCCGGCGCAAATCCCGGCCCTCGGCGCACCATCCGCGCGAGGATTCACCGTTGTTTGAACTGCGCGTTAGTCTTCGTCCTAGAACAAGAACTTGAATCCCAGCTGTACCAGGCGAGGCGAAGTTGCACCGATTACGTTGCCGAACGTGGAACTGTCAATATTTCCATCAACTGCCTGCGGCCCGAAGAACTGCGCGTGGTTGAAGGCGTTGAACGCTTCCGCCCGGAATTGGAGAGACTTCGCTTCGGTGAGGCGTACGTTCTTCAGCAGAGCCAGGTCGTAGTTGTTCATTCCCGGTCCGTAAAAAAATCGGCGCTTGGCCGTGCCGGGTGTGCCCAATGCGTTTTCCGTCAGTACTGAGGTATCGAAATAGGGCTGGCCGTTGCGAGGATTGGAATTCAGGTTCAGTGGGCCGCCCGTGTAGTCCGGCTCATCCACTCCAAAATTATTGATGCCGTTGGGTTCGGATCCGATCAGTGAATTATCGCCAAAATTTACGAGCGTCACCGGAAGGCCGCTGCTGAAATGGGTGATGCCGGAAAATTCCCAGCCGCGCGTCCAGCCGTTTGATACGCGGAAGAGCTGTTCGAATGGAAGCTGATAGTTGTAGCTCACCACGAAGTTGTGTTTCACATCGAAGGATGAAAGAGCTTTGCTTAGCGAGGGATCGAATGGATTGACGGCTTCACCGAGGTTTGAAGATTGGTCCTGCGATTTGCTGAAGGTGTACCCGGCCAGCACGGTCAGGCGCTTGGTGGTATGGCGCAGAGTGATTTGCAGCCCGTTGTAATTGGAATTTCCGATCGTCGCCTGATTGGCATTGCTGCCGAAGTTCGAGCCCAGCGGTCCGCGCGTGCCGTCGAAAACTTTCCCTGTCGAGGTCGTGTACTGCGTGTCTTCGCCGAAAGGGCCGCACGGAGTTTGTCCCGCGGCTAGATTCGCGGAATTGCTCAGAAACAAACACAGTGCCGGATCCCCCGGGTTCGCTTCATCGATAACGAGCAGGCGGTGGCCCTGCGTGCCGACGTAATTCACGCTGAACACGGTGTTGTTACCGAACCCGCGCTGCAGCGAGAACATGTATTCCTCCGTGTAAGGAATACGATTGGTGGTCGAGTAGTTAGGCAGGCCGGTGATGGGTTCGAACTGCGACCAATCGATGCTCGTGTCGGGATTTTTGGCGCTGGAGTTTAACGGAGCCAGCGTCACCGGGAAAGTTTGGCCAAGATTCTGGCCGGTAGCCGCGGTGACGAACGGCGTCGCGAAAAGTGGTGGCGCTGGGCTTGTGTAAGTCGTCCCGTAAGGCGCGTTCGCGCTCATCACACCTATGGTCAGAGCTTCGATCGCGGTGTAGAACATTCCGTAGCTGGCACGGATACTGGTCTTGCCGGGTCCGCCCAGAACTTTCGCGAGCAGACCATCGCCGGCAACATTAGGTGAATAGGCCAGACCTAAGCGTGGCGCGAAATCCCGATTCCCAGGAGGCGCGAGCGTGCGCGATACCCCAGGATCTGTGGGATAAACAATGCCGGCGGGCGCGCCGGGAAAGACCACCGACTGCTCCCCCGGAATAAATGTGGCGATCTGATTGTACTTCTCGTACCAAGGCTCGATGCGATCCCAGCGCAGACCGTAATTCAGGGTGAGGCTGTTGTTGATGCGCCAGCTATCTTGCCCATAGAGGCCAACGTATTTGTTGCGGCCGTAAAAAGGCTGCAGCTGGCTTTGGTTGTACTGGCTGGGAGTCCCGAGCAGAAAATCAGCGAAATCCAGGCCGGTTTCAGTTCCGAAGAAGAGAAAGCTGCCGTTGAATTGCGCAATGGCGTTAACGTTGACCTGGTCGTAGTGAAACTCGCCGCCGAATTTCAGCGTGTGCGTGCCGATCACTTTCGAAAAATTATCAAGAAATTGAAAGGTATTGCCGACTTGATTCAGCTCGTTCGTATTCGTCCCGATCGTATAGCTGTTGAATCCGACACTCTCCACACCTTCGGTTTTCGGCGAGAGCGGAACGATGCCCGGCGTAGTCGGTCCAACCTCGAAACCTTGCGAGGCTAGGCTAACCCCGACTCCGCCGACCGGTTTGCCCAGGTCGTTGGCGTTGCGCAGGTAGCTGAAATGGAATTCATTCGCGGACGCCGTGCCGATCGCCCTGCTGAAGCCCAGGTCGAGCAATTGCGCGCGGCCAGTGTAGAGCGCGTTGAAACCCGGCACGTTAGCGCCGCCTTGCGCCACCGGATAAGGATTGTTCTGCGACCAATCGTCGAGGAAGTAGTAAGCGGAAAACAGACCGAAGTGCGTGTTGGCGTCGAGGCGATAGGCCCCCTTATCATCGCGCAAAGTTTGATTGAAGGCCGAGGTCGAGAACGTACCGTCGGAATTGTTGGGAGCTGGGATGTACTGCAAAAGGTTGGTGCCCGGCGCCGTCCAGGAAGTGGTCGGGACAGTGGCGTTGGGAAAGACACAGCCAGTGACCGGATTATTGCTAACGCACGGTCCTCCGCCAGGATGCTGTTGTGTGGGGCCACTGAAATAGTACGGCTCGCCAGCCTGCACGTTGTATCCCAATTTGCTCGAAAGAGTCGTCGCAATGTTCGGCCCGCTCACGACGCAAGGTATTTCAAGATTGGACGCGGCGACTCCGCAAAAACCAAGCGGATTGAAACCGCTCGAATTTAGCGGCAGGTCGGAGAAATTGCCGGTCGTGCGGTCCTGTACCGATGGCACCGGAATTTCGCCGGTATCCACCCCTTGGGTCGAGCGTGTCCCCTGATAATCGGCGAAAAAGAAAATCTTATTTTTGTGGATCGGGCCACCAAGCGTGCCGCCGAATTGGTTCTGATCGAACGCTCCGCGCGTAGGCGAAAAGTAATTGCGCGCGTCAAGATTGGTGTTGCGCAGGAATTCGAAAAGATCGCCGTGAAAGGCATTGCTGCCGGACTTGGTGACCACGTTGATCTGCCCGCCGCTGAACTCGCCATACTCCGCGTCGAAGTTACTGGTCACAATGCGAAATTCGGCGATCGAATCGAGGGTGGGAATGACCGCCGCGCCCATGTTTACATCTTCTTCCACGTCGCCGCCATTAACGATGAAAGCGTTCGCAAATTCACGTTGCCCGTTAATCGAAATCGTTCCGGGATTCAAATCACCGGAGGGAGAAAGCGCGCTGGCGCCCACGTCCTGCACCGTGTCGGACGTGATGGATGTAACGGGCGCGACGCCCGGTTGCAGCGCGAGTAAATCGGTATAGCTGCGGCCGTTCAGCGGCACCGCGGTCATCTGCTGGCTGCTGATGACTTCGCCCAACTGCGTGCTCGAGGTTTCCACCTGAGCGGCGGCTTCGTCCACGACCACCGTCTCATTTTTCCCGCCGATTTCCAGCACGGCATCGATCAACAACGCGGAGTCCGCGTCGATCGCGATTCCGTTCCGCTGGTACGGCTTGAAGCCGGGACTGTCAATTTCTAAATCGTATCGGCCCACTGCGACGTCCAGAAACACAAAAATTCCCTTCTCGTCGGTGGTCAGTTTCTGCCGCACCCCGGTGTCGACGTTGGTTATCGACACCTTCGCCCGTTGGACGACCGCGCCGCTCGCATCTTTCACTGTTCCGGAAATTCGCCCTCCTACGCCGGCGAAGCTGGAGGTCGCGGCCAAAAGTACGAGTAAGCTGACCAACAACAGCCCGGAAATACGACAAATAAAGCGCAGCACAAAATCTCCCTAGCCAGGATTCTCTAGTTGCAACACTGTATCAACTGGAGTTCAAGGGTAAGCTAGTTGTAAATCAGTGTCAACTGGAGTTTTGTGAAAATTAGATGACGGGAAGACGAGACAAGCGCGGACGATGCGTATCCGCGCTTGCCCGTTTCGTTTTAGAAGTGGAATCCCACCTCGGCCGACAACGCCCGCGGCGTCACGTAGTGCGTTCCGCTGAACGTCGAAAGGAAGTTGTAAACCGCTTCCTTATTAGTGATGTTAATCGCCTGCAAACGCAGGCTCCACTTGTAGCGATCGCCGCGAAACAAATTGTCATCGCCGATGGCCACATCGAACAAACTGCGCGCCGCCACACGCGGAGGATTGTGGTCGTCGTTTTCCGTCCCTGGAGCCGGAATCTTCAGGAATTTCGAACCGTACTGCGAAGACGGGCACGAGCCGGTCGCGCTGATCGGCGTGCCGGTTGGATTCGTCGCGCTGGGCGGCGTGGCGAAAACTCCTCCGCAGGATAATCCGGCCTGAAATTGCTGATCTGGCGACAAGCCCGATACGTCGACGAATCCTGGCACTTGATTCCCCGCGCAGTTGCCGCCGTCGCAGGGCACCGGACCCGCCACCAGTCCGCTGTCGTACCTCCAGTTGAACCCAACCCACGGGAGATTTTTCTTCGGCTGATACTGCAGGTGGGCCGTGGAGTTGAAGTGCTCGTCGTGATCGATGCGAAACGGGCCAACTGCCGCGGGCACCGCACCCACTCCACCGATTTGCGGCGTGAAGAAGCGAGCCGCCACGCTGGACATCACCACCAACGCAGTGAGCCCGTGATAATCCGGCATGCTCGCCCGAATGGCGTACCCCGGAATTTTTGAATTGTTCCACTCGATCGGGAACGTTATCGGCGTGGCCCCCAGGATGCTGAAGTCGTAGGCGTTGTGCGTGTATTTCCAGATGTACTCGCCGTCGACCACCAGATATTTTCCGAACGCCTGCTGAAACCCAGCGTGGAATTCATTGCGAAAGCCGGGTTGCAGAGGCGTCGCAGTACCGGAGGTGCATCCTTCGCCGGTCTGCGCAAAAAGCGCGCCCACCGCCGGATTCAAGCATCCCAGGCTGGAGAGAATCAGGTTTTCGTTGAACGGCGTTTCGAGCGTACGCGCGTACGACAATCGCAAGACTGTGTTGGTCGGCTTGATGTTATAAGCCGCACCCAACCGCGGTTCGGCCTGCGTCGCTCTCGATAGCCCGTTGTAAACATCGCCGCGAATCCCCACGTTGAACGTCCAGTTCCCAGTAGTGATCGAATCCTGGACGTACATCGCCAGTTGCTTTACATCGGTGTGTCCGCGGAATTGCGCCTGCGTGCTGGTGGTCTGGCCGCCGGGGCAGCCATCGCTTACCGGCAGCGCAGCCGTCCGCGTCAGGTCATAGCAGCCTAGCAGCGGAACGAACGCCGCCACCGATCCTTGGCCCACATTCGGTAGCAAACCTCCAACACACTGCGTCTGGCTGGTCACTCCAGGCGCCGTAAACGGCGTCAGATCCGCGTTCAAGCAAACTGCATTCAACGTAGGATCGACGATGCCGAAGAGATCGTTCTCGTTCAAAAACGTCTGCTCGTAGGTCACACCAGCCTTCACATTGTGAATCCCTTTCACGTAGGACACTTCACCTCGAATTCCGGCATTGGTGAGGTTTCGCGATTGCGAAGCCGTCTCCTGCTGCAGATTCGAAGGCCCCAAATCCGCAAAGGGATTGCTGCTCGGGTAATAGTTGAATTGATCGCGGCGCACAAACGCGCCGAAGGTTAGCACGGTCGAAGAATTCACCAGCCGCGTCCAGGTCGGCGCGATGTTGAACGTACCGATTTTCGAGCGCTGATCCGTAGGACTCACTACATTGCCGTTCGGATCGAGGCCGCCGTTATCCACCACCACGCCGAACCACGGCGAAGCGAATTGCGCGTCGAACGAATTCGGCGTCTGAAACCAGCTGCGCGTGTATCCCAGATTCAGATGAACCGAATCGCTGGTCGTAATCTGATAATCAACGCGGTCGAATACGTTTTCCTCGTTGCCCTTATCGTTCATCACGGAAAATTCCGGGCCGTCGAGGAACCGCCCGCTATTCAATCCGCTCGCTGCGATGAAGTTTCCCCACTTTTCCCCGCCGTAGGCCAAATCAAACCCCGCGTCCGCCGTGCCAAACGCGCCGTATGACGCCGTAATGCTGCCGTGCGGCGTCGTTACGCCCTGCCCTGAACGCGTGGTGACCTTGATCACCAGACTGGTCTTGTCGCCGAATTCAGCCGGCGGCGCCCCGGAAATCACCTCCAGCGACTGAATCGAATCGAGCGGGATCTGGTTGGAGAAAACCTTGCTCTGCTGGTCGGTGATCGGCTGACCGTCCACCGAAAATGAATTTTCGGCGTGATCGCCAAGCCCGTGGAACAAACCGTTGGAATCTGCCGCCACTCCCGGCGTCGACAGTGTCACCAGCGAACTCACCGAAGACGAAGCGCTCTCCAATGGAAGTTTTTCAAAAAGCGCCCGGTCCACGTCGGTGTGAAAGCTGGAATCGTTCTCCAGCAGGTCCGACCCGCTTTCAACAGTGACGGTCGAAGCACTCCCCGCCAGCTGCAACGTCAGCTTCAGTTCCACCGGAACCGACGACCGTACATCCACATCCTGCGCAAACGAAGCGAAGCCCGTTACCTTGATCGAAAGGTGATAAGGATTGAAGGGCACGTTGGCGAAGCTGAAATTTCCCGACGCGTCGGTCGTTGTCGAACGCTCAAAGCCGCTGACCGGATTGTGCATCATGACCACTGCTCCGGAAACCACCGCTCCCGAAGGATCGGTCACCGTTCCCCGCACCGTTGAAGAGTTGCCCGTTTGCGCTGAAGTCCCGGGCGCAAGGACGAGCAATGGCAAAGCGAAAAACAAAACTCCCAAGAATCGAATGAAAAATCGCATGAACAAATCTCCCCTATAGGGGCGGCAAGGAGGTTTGGACTCCTCCCCCACCTGGACGAATGCATGAATGGATGAATGAATAGGTGTGCATGCAGCTGTCTAGGAGCGCCGCTCACCTGGAAATCGTTTTTTTTAGAGGTGCGAAATGCTAGACGGGAGGAGCGCGGGGGATTCGATGGGTGAATAGCGTTTCAAATCGAACAATTTTTTGTGTTTCGGGCGTGAACCGCGCCACCGGCACGGGCGCCAGCACCGCCACTTGCGTGGCCGGCTGCGGAACTGCGACGTGGCCGATGTGGCAAACCTGGCAATGCTGCTCGTCGGATTCATGCCCGTGCCAGTGGCCCGCGGCCTGCGCGGCGAATAGGCCGATGCAAAGAATCAGCGCGACGGCGAGGAGCCGTGCAGCATTGCGGCGCGCGGTTTTAGCTTCGGCAAACATTTCCAGCGTCTTCGCTAGCTCAGACCTGCAGCACGTCTCCATCACGTGCGACCATTTCATACAGCACCGGATTCACAAAAAATCCCAAGACTAAACGCGAAATCAACCCGGCCACGATCACAATCGCAAACGGTTTCTGCGTGTCCGACCCGATTCCGGTCGAAAGCGCCGCCGGCAGCAAACCCAGGCAAGCGACCAGCGCGGTCATCATGATCGGTCGCAGCCGCAGCAACGAAGCCTCGCGCGTCGCCGTGCGTATATCTTTATTTTCCAGCCGCAGCTTGTTGATGTACGAAACCAAAATCACCGCGGTTTCGACCGACACACCCATCAACGCCAGCAACCCCAGCACCGATGACACGCTAAACGGCGTGTGCGTCAGCTTCAAAGCGATCAACGCTCCGACCGGCTCGGTCATTACCACGCCCAGCGCGATAGTCACCGGGAATTTGAAGTTCCCGTACAGCGCGAAGAGAATCATAAAGATCAACAACAGCGCCAGTGGCCCGATCACCAGCATCTGTTTCCGCGCTTCCACAAATTCGCTATATTCTCCGCCCCAGCTTAAGCGGTAACCCGCCGGCAAAGATTTTTCCACCTCGGCAATCGCTTTCTGCCCTTCTTCCACTGAGCTGGCCAAGTCCCGGCCTTCGATGCTGTACTGCACGCCGATGTATCGCGAATTATTTTCACGATAAATAAATGACGCACCGTTCCCTTCGCGAATCTCCGAAAGCTCGCTCAATGGAATTTGCTGCCCGGTCGGCGAACCGACCAGCAAATTCCCGATCTGCTGCGCGTTTTCGCGGAATTCCGGCCGCATGCGCACCACCAGGTCGAAAAGTTTTTCTCCCTGGATCACTTGGGTCGCCGCCTGCCCGCCAACCGCCGCCTGCACCACGCCTTCCACGTCCGCCACGTTGATTCCGTAGCGCGCGATCTTGTCGCGGTTCACTTCGACCAGCAGGCTGGGCTGGCCCAGCTCGCGCACCACGGTCAACTCGGTGAAGCCCTGGACTTGCGACAAGCGCCGTTTGATCTCGAGCGCCTTGTCCTGCAGCACGTTCAGATCGGGACCGTAAATCTTCACCGCCAGCGCGCTCTTCAACCCGGTCAGCGCTTCGTCCACCGCGTCTTCGGCTGGCTGCGTGTAGTTGAAAATCACGCCAGGATAAGCGGCGAGTTGGCGCTGAATGTCCTCAGTCAGCTCCGCCTTCGTGTGAAATTTGCTCTGCGCCCAGGTGTCATCCTTATACGGCTTCAATCCCACATAGAATTCGCAATTGAAGAACCCAGTGGGATCTGTCCCGTCATCAGGACGGCCCAGCTCGGACCCAACTTCAGTGACCTGCGGATATTTCCCAAGAATGTCGCGAACTTGCGGCGCAATCTTCGCCGCCTCCTCATACGAAATCGTGTATGGCATGGTCGCGCGCACCCACAGCGCTCCTTCATCCAGGTGCGGCAGAAATTCTCCGCCGATGAAAGGAATCAGCAGTAGCGTCGCTCCGAAAATCAGAGCGCAAACGAAAATCGTGAGTTTCGGCCGGTCCAGGCACCAGGTCAAATACCCTTCATAACGCGTCTTCACCCATTCAAACGGCTTGTTGCGCTTCTCCCGCACGCCCTTCTTGAACCAGTACGAACACATCACCGGTACGAACGTCAGCGTCAGCAGCAGCGCCCCGACCAGCGCTACGGACATCGTGTCGGCCATGGGGTGGAACAATTTTCCCGAAGGCCCGGTCAAGGCGTAAATCGGAATGTAGCCGGCGATGATCACCGCCACCGAATAGAAAATCGGCCGGTCAACATCTTTCGCCGCGGCCAGAATCACTTCGTTCAAATCGTACTTCTGCCCTTCGCGCAGGCTCAGTTCGCGGTAGATGTTCTCGACCATCACCAGTGTGCCGTCGATGATGATTCCGAAGTCGATCGCGCCAATGGAAAGCAGGTTTGCCGCTACCCCATGCGCGTGCAGGAAAATAAATGAAAACAGCAGCGCCAGTGGAATGGTCAGCGCCACGATCACCGCCGCGCGCACGCTGACCAAAAAGAAAATCAGGACTACCAGCACCAGCGTCATGCCCAGCAGCATGTTTTCTTCGACGGTGTCGATGGTCAACCGCACCAGATCGCTGCGGTCGTAATACGGCCGTACTTTCACGTCCGGTGGCAGAATGTGTTCGTTCAGTTCCTTGGTTTTTTCTTCCACGCCCTTCAGTACGTTCTGGGTTTGCTCGCCGCGCAGCATCATGATGACGCCCTCTACCGCATCATCATTCTTGTTGAACCCAAACTGTCCCAGCCGAGGAGCGTGCCCGATCGCCACGTCGCCCACGTCCCGCACGTGTACCGGCACACCGTTCTGCGAGCCAATGATCACGCTGCCAATGTCGGCTTCATCCTTGATCAACCCCAAGCCGCGCACGTAATAAAATTGCCCGCCCTGCGAATAGAATCCGCCGCCGGTATTCGCGTTGTTCACCGAAAGCTGCTGCAGCACCTGCGGCACGGTGATGTGGTACCCATACAGCCGTGCCGGATCGAGCAGCACCTGGTACTGCATCACCGTGCCGCCGAATCCTGAATCGTCGGCCACGCCGCGCACTTGCTTGTACTCGCGCTCGATCACCCAATCTTCAAATGTCTTCAATTCCTGCGGCGAACGGTCCGGGCTTTCCAGCACGTAGCGATAGACCAACCCCGACGGGCTCGAAAGCGGCGCCAGCGACGGCGTCACTCCCGTGGGATATGTCACTTCGCTCAGTCGCTGAAAAACGATTTGCCGCGCGAAATAATCGTCCGTGTCTTCGTCGAACGTCAGAATCACGTCCGACAGGCCGTACAGCGAAATCGAGCGCTGAATCGACATCTTCGGCACGCCGTTCATTTCCACTTCGGTCGGCAGCGTGACTAGGCGCTCGACTTCCTCGGCTGCGTGTCCCGGCCATTGCGTAATCACTTCCACCATCGGAGGCGAAAGATCGGGATACGCATCGACCGGCATGCGCTGGAATGACACCGCTCCCCCGACCGTGATGAAGAGCACCAGCATCAGGATCAGGAAACGTTGTTTCAGCGCGAATTGGACCAAGCCGTGAATCATTTCTTAGTTGGGTTTCCTATTGTTGGAACGAATTGGCGAATTGCAGGAACACCGCGCCGTTGCCGACGACTTTGTCCCCCGGAGCCAGCCCCTTGGTAATTTGTGTTTGCCCGCCGACGCTCGGACCGATTTCCACCGAACGCCGTCCGAATTGGCTCGACCCGTTCGCCAAATAAACGAACGGCTGGTTTTCGTCATCGCGCAGCACCGACGCATCTGGCACCGCAATCGCATTGCGCGTAGTCCCGGCTTTTACCGTCGCGGTCACGTACATATTATTTTTCAATTTTTCGCCGGGGTTTTCGACCACGATGCGCGCCTGCAAAGTCCGCGTAGTTGGATCGAGCGCCGGCGAGATGAATGAAATCTTTCCGTGGAACGCATCGGGATACGAATCGGTCTGCACCGAGACGTCATCTCCAACTTTCACATCCGCCAGATCGCTCTGGTAAATATTGGCCAGCACCCACACCGAACTCATATCCGAAATAATGAAAGCCTGGGTCACGCCCGCCTGCAGCAATTGCCCGGGAGCCACGTCGCGCTCGACGATTTCGCCGCCAATCGGCGCGTACAGCGGAATTTCCGCGGTAGGAGATTTCTCTAAATCTTCCGGCTTGGCGATTCCCAAAATCTTCAAACCCAGCAGCGAAGCATTCAGGTCCGCCTGCGCCTGAATACGGTCCGACTCAGCGCTCAGCAAATCGCGTTCCGCAATCGCGTGGTGGTCGTAGAGGTCCTTAGCGCGGTCGTAATTCTTGTCGGTGACCCGAAACGTATCGCGCGCTTTCAGGTATGACGCGTACAGCAGCGAATAGTCCGGGCTGCTCACTTCCAGCAACGACTGCCCCTTCTTCACTCGCTCGCCCGGCACCGCCAGTAATCGGCTTACCGGCCCGCCCACCTGCGTAATCACCGGCGTGGTGTTGAATGCGTTGTAGGAAACAGCGCCGGTCAGCCGCAGCACCCGTGGCAAATCCGACGGCGCCACCGTCACCACCTGCACGTGCGACATCTGATCCTGCGGAATCGTGAACAATCCCGGAGTTTGCCCTTTTGCTTCCTGCGACGAGAACGACGTCATCTTGCTCGCCGATTTTTCCGCGCTGCATGCCGCGAGCGCCAGACCACAAGTTAGAGTCGCTACCACCAGCGAAGTTACGCCGCGCCGCCGTCCGAAAATATTTCCTGCGATGTTCCGTTCCACCCGAATCATGGCAGGCTCCTGGTTCCAACCGCTTCCCGCAGCTGTTCGACGGCCGTCAAATAAGCCGCGAGCGCCTGGCGATAAGCCAACTGCGTCGCGCGATAGCTCCGCTCCGCGTCGAGAAAATCGAGCAGGCTGGCCGCCCCGCGTTTGTAGGAATACTCAGTGATGTCGCGCGTCTTCTGCGACGCGTCCAAATATCCGCCGCGATACAGCGTAATCACCTGGTCGTTTTCGCGAACGCCTTCGTACGCGTTCAGCACGTCGCTCAGCACCTGATCGCTGGCCGCCAGCTGCAATTCCGTCGCCTGATTGATGACGTAATTGGTGCGCGCGATCTCGCCCTGATTGCGATTGAAAATCGGCAGCTGCAAACTGCCGAAAAACGAAGCAGCGCTGGTCGCGCTGACGTGGTCGTAATCCACCGTACCGGTCACATCGACTTTCCCGTTGGCTTTGGCCAGCTCGTACTGGCTCTTCGCCGCCGTCACGCCCAAAACCGCGGCGCGATAATCCGGCCGGTTCTGCAGCGCCTGGGCCTGCAAATCTTCCAGCTTCACCGTCACCGGCCGGTAGTCGAAATCTCCGGTAACGTCGAAATCTTCCGGCACGGTTTGGTATCCCAAGAACTGGCGCAGCCCAACGAGTGCCTGAGTCTTGGCCAACTGCGCGGCGGAAACATCACTCTGGAACTGCAGCAACTGCAATTTAATTTTCAGGTAGTCCACTTCGCTGATGTCGCCCGCTTTGTATCGAATCTCGCTGATGTCCACCGTGTTCTGAAAGCTCTTCATGTCCTGAAGCGCCAGATCCAGCGAAGATTCGGCAAGCTGCGTCATCAAAAATTGAGACGCGACGTTAAAGGTCAAGGTGCGTTCGTTATCCGCGACCGTCGCCTTGGTTTGCGCCGTCGCGTCTTCGGCAGCCTGCAAACGGTGCTGCCGTTTCTTGCCACGTTCGAAAAGGTACGAAAGCCCCACGTCGAACTGTGCGGTGGTATTGATGTAATCCGCGCTGAATTCATTCGGCGTAAAAATCGGCAGAAATTGCGAATCGACGGTCAACGTTGGGTTCGGTCGCAGGTTCGCGGTGATCTCCATCGCTTCGTTCTGTTGGATCGTCGTGCGCGCAGCCTTCAGCGTGTGGTTGTTGTCCAGCGCCTTCTGGATCGCTTCGTCCAACGAAATTCGCACTGAACCGTGCGCTTGGCCCGACGGAACGTTCTGCGGCGAAGTCTGCTGGCCCCCAGCCTTTTGCTGCTCGGGAGTCTGCGCCGGCAAGCCCTGCGGCGAACGAGTCTCCAGCGGCGTGGATGGTGCGGAAGGCGCATTCGCCTGTTGAGCGAAAGCGCCCGTACTTGCGCTCGCGCACACCAATAGAGTCAGCACTGCCGGTGAAACGGATTTGAGAGCCATAAGCTTCAACCTCGAAAGAGAAAACGAGAATCCATCGATGTGCTGCGAACACAAAATCAGCACAGGTAAAGCGGGATTGCTTACAGGGAAGGAGGAGCGCGGGCCGGTAAACGGGGCTTCAGCGGGTTCGGGATGAACCCGGGTTCTTGCAAATCGGAGTACACGCCTACCTGCGCCAGAATTCGCGTGTCGGCGGCAGGCAGCGGTTGGTCGATCGCCTGATGATTTAGATGGCAGATCGAACAGTTCGCATCGGACGATCCGGCGTGGTGATGCGAGACGTTGCACAGCGTCATGCCCACCACCAGCAACAGCAGCAGGACGATGGGTACGATTAGGCGCCGGATTGAGCTCTTCTTGTGCATTGCCTAAGGCCGGAGTAAACCCCTAGTCTTCATCATATAAGCAGATGGCTTGTAGCGCCAACGGGTTGTGCAGAAAGGCACTGCCAGCCGCGTTTAATTAGCCTGTTCCAGAGCCTTCTCCACCATCGACACGCAATTCTGTACCCGCTCGCGCATCGGCCCTTCCAACTCTTCTTGCCGTTTGCGCGTCGCAAACATTTCGTCGGCGATGTTCAGCGCCGCCAACACCGCCACCTTCACCGAGTCCACCATCTTCGTCGATTCCGCGATGAAGCGCATCTTGCCGTCGACGTATGCGGCTAGCTCGTTCAAATACTCTTCGTTCCCGTCCGCATTCACGTTGTAGCTCTGGTCGTAAATACTAATTTTCACCGTTTGCTCCCCGGGACTGGCAGGCCATTGTCATTCATTCGCCGCGCCGCTGGCAACGGCTGAAACCGCAAGCAGGCAGACTTCGACTTCAGCTCGACCGCAGCGTTGCGCCCAACTCCTTCTGCAGCGCGGAGACGATACGCGCCGAGAAGTCATTGAGCTGCGCGTCGGTAAAAGTCGCCTCGACGCTTTGCAGCGATACTCGAATCATCAGTGAATACTTTCCGGACGGGACTTGCCCACCCCGGAAAAGATCCAACGCTTCGATCGTCTGCAATTCCGCGATGCCCAGCGAGCGAATCGCGGCAGCCACTTGCGCGAAGGATACGCCATCACCCAGCACCAATGAGAAATCCCGCTCGGCCGCCGGAAACCGGGGCAGCGGCTTGAATCTCAAAGCCGCCGCCGCTGCTTCGAAGCCGCCCAGCAGTGGCTCCAGCTTCAGTTCCGCAACGAAAACATCCTGGCGAAATTTGTAAACGTCCGCGACTTTGCGGGCGATCTGCCCCGCCGGACCTACAAAAGAACTGTTTGCCTCACCAGACGCCAAATAAATCCGCGCCGCGTGCGCGTTCATCATCCACTGTGGGCCGCCCGCTTCCCATCGGAAGCCGCCACTCAGTTGGCCGATGCTGTCCAGGTCGCCCTTTAAATCCGCGAACGAAAATTCCCGCGCCACTTCGTGAATCGACTTTTGGCGCGCCAGTCCGGTAGCCCCAATCGTCAAAATCTGCGTTTCCACCGGCTCGCCGCCGCGCAATTCGTAAGTCTTCCCGATTTCGAAGAGCCGAAAATTACGCTGCCCGTGGTTCAAGTTCCATTCCACCGCGCGCAGCATGCTCACCGTACCGCTCGAACGCATCACCGCGGCGTCTTCGGCCAGCGGATTCCCGATCATCGCCGGGATCCGACCGTCTTCACGGAAAAGTTCGTCGCGCTTGGTATCGACGATCGGAATTTCCACGATTTCCTGGTATCCCAGCGCCACGATTCGCTCGCGAAGCCGGTCTTGCGCTTCGGCATGGGGCAAACGATGCGCCGCGATCTTCGCCGGCGGCAACCGTGGGGGAAACTTGTCGTAGCCATAATGCCGCGCTACTTCTTCGATCAGGTCGATCCCGCGGGTTACGTCCTGCCGCCAGGAAACCGCTCGGCATTCCCAGATGGCGGCAATCGAACCGTCGCTGCCGCGGTTGGAATCGATGCGCACTGCATGAAATCCCAGAGCGCTTAGAATCTGCTCTACGTCGCGGTCCGGAACGTCTGCGCCCATCACCCGCAGCAGTTCCTTGCGTGACACTTCGATTTTCTTTTCCGCCGCGCGATGCGGATAGACGTCGACCACGCCCGCCAGTATCTCCCCGCCGGCTAACTGCTGGATCAATTCCGCCGCGCGCTGCGAAGCCAGCTCGGGCATCTCCGGATCCGCGCCGCGCTCGAAACGATACGAAGCCTCGCTGCGCAGCCCCAGAGCCTTCGAAGTTCGCCGAATCGCAATGGGATCGAACCAGGCGCACTCGATCAATATATTCTTAGTGCCGAAGGAAATTTCCGAATTCGCGCCGCCCATTACTCCGCCCAGGCTTACCGCGCGCTGCGCGTCGGCAACCACGCACATGTCCTTGGTCAATTTATGTTCGCCACCATCGAGCGTCTTCAGCTTCTCGCCCGGCTGCGCGCGGCGGACGATCAGGCGATGCTCCGCCAGTTTGTCGAAATCGAAGGCGTGCAGCGGATGCCCCAGCTCAAACATCACGTAATTCGTCACGTCCACCACGTTGTTGATCGACTTCTCACCGATCGCTTCCAACCGCTGCCGCAGCCAGTCTGGAGAAGGCTGCACTTTCACGCCGCGGATTACGCGTGCTGTGAATCGTCCGCACAATTCCGGCGCTTGGATCTCCACCCGAGTCGCGTCTGAAACCTTCTGGGCAACTTCTTTCAGTTGAGGATGAAACGGCTTCAGCGGAACCCGGTAAATCGCGGCCACCTCCCGCGCGATGCCTAAATGTCCCAGGCAATCGGGTCGGTTCGCCGTAATTTCCGCATCCAACACTGGCCCGGCCGAAGTTTCATCGATGGCATCTACGGCTATGCCCGCGAGCGACAGGCGCGTCCGCAGGTCTTCCGCAGGCGCTTTGACGTCGACGAATTCCTTCAGCAGGTTGTAGATGACTTTCATTTCTGTAAGTCTCGATCTCTCGGCGGCTACGGAAATTGTTTCAAGAATCGCACGTCGTTCTGGAACAGCAACGGCACTTCAGTCACGCCGTACTTCATCATCGCCAATCGGTCCACGCCCATGCCGAAAGCGAACCCCGAATATTTTTCTGGATCGTAGCCCACAAATCCGTACACGGCGGGATTCACCATTCCCGCGCCGAACAATTCAATCCAGCCCGATTGCTTGCAAACGCGGCAACCCGACCCGCCGCACACGTGACACGTCGCATCCACTTCCGCCGAAGGCTCGGTAAATGGGAAATAGCTGGGGCGCAGCCGGGTCTTGGTCTTCGGCCCCAGGAATTCGCGCGCGAAATATTCCACCGTCCCGCGAAAATCGCAAAAGGTGATATCCGTATCCACCGCCAATCCTTCGATCTGGTGGAACATATAGCCGTGCGTCGCGTCCGGATTATCGCGGCGATAAACTTTTCCCGGCACGATGATCCGCACCGGAGGCTTCTGCTTTTCCATGGTCCGAATCTGCATCGGCGAAGTGTGCGTGCGCAGCACGTGCCCTCCGCGCGCGCCTTCGATGTAGAACGTATCCATGTTGTCGCGCGCCGGATGATGCTCCGGAATGTTCAGCGCTTCGAAGTTGTAGTAGGGCGTTTCGATCTCCGGCCCCTCCACCACGCTAAATCCAATCGCTGAAAAAATACGCGCCAGCTCGTAGTAGGTCTGCCGCACCAGATGCCGCGTACCAATAGCACGCTCGATACCCGGCAGCGAAAGATCGATCCGCTCACGCGCCGCTGCCGAATCTTCGGCCGCGGCTTCGATCGCCTTTTGACGTTCCGCGATTGTCAGCTCGATGTGTGCCTTTAACTGATTCAATTCCTGGCCTACCACGCGCTTCAAATCCGGCGGCGCCGGTTTCAGCCAATTATCAGTAATCGCGGTCAGCACACCGGCTTTCCGCCCGGTCCACTTGACCACAAACGCTTTCCAGTTTTCGAGATCGGAGGAATGTGCGGCCACCTCTTCATCGAAGCGAAAACGCACTTCGGCGAAGCGCGAAGCAATCGCTTCGGCATTTGTAGCCTGAATCCGCGCGAGAGTTTGTGCTGTGGGATCAGTCGTCATAAAAATGCATGCGCCTGCAAGACGGCAACATCATTACACGACAGAAAAATAGAACGCAGAGGAATCACGGAAAAGTGGACGGGCGAACCCAAGGTTCGCCCGTCCACCAGAAACAAAACCGACTAGCCTTCTTCGTGATGACGTACCACAGCCGCTTTCTTTTCGGCCGCCGCAGTCTTCGCCGCGCCGGGCTTCGGCATGTGCTGCTTCACCGAACCCACCAACGACGCAAATCCTTCGGCATCATGCACCGCCATGTCCGCCAGAATCTTGCGGTCCAGCTCAATGCCGCCCGCCTTCAGCGCGTGAATCAATTGGCTGTAGGTCGTGCCGTTATTGCGCGCGGCCGCGCCGATGCGCTGAATCCACAAAGTGCGGTAGTCACGCTTGCGCACGCGCCGGTCGCGGTAGGTGTAACGCAACGAACGGTTCACCGCTTCTTTGGCGGAGCGGTAGAGTTTTCCCTTTGTTAGGAAAAAACCCTTGGCGTGTTTTAGTAGTTTTTTACGGCGGGCGCGGCGTTTGGTTCCACGTTTAACTCGAGGCATCGTTCATTCTCCTGTTGCAAATATCGAATTGGAATTCGATTTCGTGCCAGGAGACAAACGCGGCGGAACGCCTGCGTAAAATACGCCACAGGCGCCGACGGGTTTGTCTCATGTTGTCGCGCGCTCTACCCAGTGCCGAAAAACCGGCGGGCTGAACGATTGGCTGGCAGGCACCCGTTACGCACTGCACAACGCAAAAAACTTTAAAGGACTTTCTACAAGCCGTACGGCAATGCCAGGCGCACGTTCTTCACGTCCGCCGGGCTGACCTGCACCTTATTCAAAAGCCTGCGCATGCGCCGCGGCTTCTTGGTGCCGAGCAAGTGGCGCTTGCCCGAACGCCAGCGCATTACTTTTCCGGTGGAAGTTATCTTGAACCGCTTGGCGGCTCCGCGGTGCGTCTTCGCTTTCAGTTTCTTGTTCTTCTTCACGATTTCCTCTTCCGCTTCACTGCCAGCCGCTTCAATTCCCTTCGCTCACGCGAGGTAAACGCTGTGCATGCGATTTCAAATTTTACCGAATTTCCAGAGCCACTTCTTTGCGCCGACCACCGAACCCCATGCCCCGGCTAGGCCTGCGCTTCTGGAGCTTTTTGCGCCGCCGGCGTCGCACTTGCTCCCTTCTTCGGAGCCAGCAGCGCCAGCAAAATATTCGCTTCCATGCGCGGCCCGAATTCTACCTGCGCGTGGTCCATGATTTCTTTCATCAGCCGGTCCATCTTCTTGCGGCCCACTTCCTGGTGCGCCATCTCGCGGCCGCGATGGAAAATCATGGCCTTCACTTTATAGCCTTCGCCCAGGAACCGGATGATCTGATTCTTGCGAACCTGATAATCGTGTTCCGCGGTTGAAGGCCGAAACTTCACTTCTTTGATGTGCGAACTCTTCTGGTGCTTCTTGGCCTCGTGCGCCTTCTTGCTCTGCTCGTAAAGAAACTTGCCGTAATCAACCAGCTTGCAGACCGGCGGCACTGCGTTCGGCGAAATTTCCACCACGTCCAGACCCTGCTCTCGCGCCGCCTTCAGCGCGTCGGGCAAAGTCATCACGCCTAGCTGTGTTCCAATATCGTCTACGACGCGGACTTCTCGCGCTCGTATTCTTTCGTTGACCCGAAGTCCCGGAGGTCCACTGCTTCGTTCCGCGATAAAATCACCCCTCGAGCCCTAAAAAGTGTCACTGCAGCCCGTTTCCCAGTCCTCCCCGAGCCGTAACGCCGAAACAGAGGGACGGGCCAAAAAGTATAGCACGGCTTTTCCCTATGTCGAACCCCGATGCGCCCCTCTACCCGTACCTCGAATGGCATCTCCGACCTGCCGCTATCGCGGAACACTCACCTTTCCTCAGCGGCACTCTCTCAGAATTGACACCGAAACAATTCGTCAGTTAGGGTAAGCGTCTCTGCATGGCTAAGCGCCCAAGCCGTAGAAAGCCACCCACTCCCAAACGCGCCGCCCTAGGCGGCACTGCGCACCAATCTCCTGTTTTCGTCCCGTCCTGCCTCGCCGACTACGAGCTTCTCGCCCAGAAATGTTTCTCCCATCCCGCTTGGGAGTACATCCACAGCGGATCCGCCGACGAAAACACCGTGCGCTGGAACGTTCAATCGCTGACGCACCTCCGTCTCAAACCGCGCGTCATGGTCAACGTCTCCAAAATTGACACAAGCACTGCCGTACTCGCGCACGTCCTGCCGCACCCGATCCTGATCGCGCCAACCTCCTCGCACATACTCGTGCATCCCGAAGCCGAGATCGCGACCATACGCGGAGCCGGCGCCGCCGGAGCAATCTTCATCGCCAGCACCCTCTCGAACGTCACCATCGAAGAAATCACAGCGGCCGCGAGCGGCCCAGTATGGTTTCAACTTTATGCCGATGACGACCGCGGCAAGACTAAAGACCTGATCGAGCACGCGGAAGCCGCCGGCTGCCAAGCGCTCTGCATTACCGTCGATCTTCCCTGGATTTACGCGCGCAACCGCGAAGCTCACGTCCGCCACGAAGTGCCTCAGATTCCCTACCCCAACATCCGCTTCACCGGCGGCCCCGCCAGCACCGGCCAGAAAACCTGGGGCTACCGCAACGTGAGCTGGTCCGACCTGGAATGGATTCGCGGTTTCTGTAAACTGCCGCTGATACTGAAGGGCGTGCTGAATCCCGATGACGCCGACCTAGCGGTGAAACACGGCGCCGCCGCAATCATCGTCTCGAACCACGGCGGCCGCGGCCTCGACACGGTTCCCGCTTCCATCGATGCGCTGCCTTCAGTCGCCGAAAAAATTGCCGGCCGCATACCGGTCCTGATGGACGGCGGAATTCGACGCGGCACCGATGTGCTGAAAGCGATCGCGCGCGGCGCCTCGGCCGTTCTAGTCGGACGCCCGATTCTCTATGGTTTGGGTGTTGCGGGATCAGCAGGAGTACAAGACGTGATCGAAATTCTTCGCGCGGAATTCGAAGCCGCCATGGCCCTCACCGGCCGCACCAGCGTCAAAGCCATCGACGCGTCCGTGCTCTGGTAGCCAGCGCAACGCCAAAACCTAACCAATCGCGTGCGCGTCGATCTCCTGCCGCAAATCACTGCTGAATTGTTCCAGCGGCCGCGGACCCAGATCGCCCTTGGTGCGATGCCGCACCGAAACCGTCCCGGCCTCCGCTTCTTTCCCGCCGATAATCAACATGTAGGGAATCTTCTGCATCTGTGCGTCGCGAATCTTCGCCTGCAGTTTTTCATTGCGGTCATCGTAATGGACCCTGAATCCCGCGTCCCGCAGACTTTTGGTGACCTTCTCCGCATACTCCGCAAATTTCCCGCTGACTGGCAGCACGCTAACCTGCACCGGCGCAAGCCACGCCGGAAACGCGCCCGCGTAATGCTCAATCAGCACGCCGAAGAACCGCTCGATCGATCCGAACAGCGCGCGATGCACCATAAGCGGCTGATGTCGTGAGCCGTCTTCGCCCACATATTCAAGCTTGAAGCGCCGCGGCAAATTAAAATCGAACTGTACGGTCGTCAATTGCCAAGGCCGCCCGATTGCGTCCACCAGCTTCACGTCGATCTTCGGCCCGTAGAACGCTGCTTCGCCCGCAATATATTTATAGGGAACGTTCATTCGCTTCAGAGTGTTAACCAACGCGCCTTCCGCCTGCTGCCACTCTTCCGGCGTGCCGGCATAATCTTGCGGACGCGAAGGATCGCCGCCGGAAAGCTCCACCTCGTAGCGGTCGAAACCAAACACGCGCAGCACTTCCCACGCGAATTCTACGCAATCCTGAATTTCCTTTTCGATTTGCTCTGGCATGCAAAAAATATGCGCATCGTCCTGAGTGAATCCACGCACGCGCAACAATCCATGCAGCACGCCCGACCGCTCGTAGCGGTAAACCGTGCCCAGCTCGGCCAGCCGAACCGGCAATTCGCGATAACTGCGCAGATGCGTCTTGTAAATCAAAATGTGGCCGGGGCAATTCATCGGCTTCAGCTGGTAGTCGGCTTTTTCCACTTCCACCGGACCAAACATGCTCTGGCTGTAAAAACCGGTGTGCCCGCTGGTATTCCACAATTCGCGCAGCATGATGTGCGGCGTGAAAACCAGGTCGTAACCGCGCTTGGTCAGTTCCGCCCGCAGCCAATCTTCCATCTGACGGCGAATCACGCCGCCCTTCGGGTGCCAGAAAATTAATCCCGGCCCGGCCTCTTCCTGAATGCTGAAAAGATCCAGCTCAGTGCCCAACCGGCGATGGTCGCGGCGCTTGGCCTCTTCCAGCTTGTGCAAATATTCGTCCAGCTCCTTCTGTTCGACGAAACACGCGCCGTAAATCCGCTGCATCTGCGGATTTCCTTCTTGCCCCTTCCAGTACGCGCCCGCCACGTTCATTAACTTGAACGCCTTGATCCGTCCGGTCGAAGGAATATGCGGCCCGCGGCAGAAATCCACAAATTTTCCGGTAGTGTAGAAGGACACCATCGGGTCGGTCGCCTTTTCCTCGACCAGCTCGCATTTGAATTCCTGCTTGTTGTTCCGATACAGCTCAAGCGCTTCCGGCTTCGGCATCAGCTTCCGCTCGTTCGGAATATCCTTAGCCGCCAGCTCGTGCATCTTGGCTTCGATTTTTTCCAGGTCTTCAGGAGTAAACGGTTCCGGCCGGACGAATTCATAGAAAAATCCGGTTTCTGTCGGCGGACCAATCCCCAGCTTCACTTCTGGATAAAGTTCCAGCACCGCGGCAGCCAACAAATGCGAAGCGGAATGGCGGAACACCTGCACCGCCTCCGCATCCTTCGGAGTGAGAATCGCAACTTTGGTGTTTTGCTCCAACGGACGCGAGAGATCCACCAACTGATCGTCGGCGCGCGCCACCAGCGCTTCTTTCGCCAGCCGTGGCGAAATCTGATGCGCGATCTGCGCCGCAGTCGTCCCGCGCGGCACTTCGCGCACCGCGCCGTCAGGCAAAGTAATCTGAATCGTTTCCGGACTCATGTGACCCTTTCGTTGCGTGTGGAAACAACCAGCTTACTGGCGCACGCAAAAGCGGTCAAGGCAGGAGGCCGGCCCGAATCCGGCCTCGTTACAGCGTTGAACGCCCTGTAACGGTTCGGTAGGTATACGTAATTTGCGCCAGGGTCTGCGCGAACTGCGTCGCCTCCACCGGTGTGATCGTCGTCGGCAGCTTCAGCAAACCGGTGCTGGCGAGATTGCTCATCATCGTGGAGATGCCCGCGTCGGCCTGCGTCCAGTTCACCGTTCCATTCGTAGTCGAAGTCACCACGTAAGAATCGACTGCGCGCAGCATCGCTCCAGGAGAAAGCAATATCCCGTTGTTCGTGTTCATCACCCGTACCAAGTCGAGCGAGAACCATTTCAAGTCCTGCGCATTCGTTTCCACCGGAAGCGTCAGAAATCCATTCGCGATTCCCGCATCCACGATCGCATTCATCGCCGCGCTCTGCGCCGTTTGATTCGCTGATCCATCTGCGTTCGTCGGCGGCAAAGCGTCGGCTACTGCGCTAGCCAAGGCTACCATTTCGATCGACGTCGGTTGAGCCTGGACGATTTTGGAGACCGAAACTCCATACTGCTTGAATTGCGCCATGGTCATGCCGCTCTGGATCGAGACCAGATTGGTACGCACCGCGTTACCCACAAAACATTCCACCGCCGCGTCCTGCCCTGAGTTGCAATTCTGCGCGTTCGCAGCCGACCCTGTCGACGCCGCCACGAGACACACCCCGGCCCAAACAAATTTCATCCTTTTCATTTTTACGAGCTCCTCAGTGCGAGATATACGAGCGCGAAATATTCACGCGGTTGGGAGGCGTGAGCAACACGCTGGCTGGGAAACAGATGATGCGACGTGATGATGTATCCGATGCTGCCATTGTCGCAACTGGCCGCCCGAACAGTTTGAGGCCAGTCGCGATAGATTTTTCAGGCCGAAACCAAAAAAAACACAGCGTGCTATTTTTTTCGCGCCGCTTCCATCATCTCCCACGCCGCGTCCGGCACGTCCAGATAGTCGTTGAACTCCCCCGCGCCGCGCAGCCACAACCCGCCGTCGATCACCACGCACTCGCCGTTCACGTAATCCGCCTGTTTGCTGAGCAGGTAAACCGCTAGGTCCGCGAGTTCGTCATGCCTGCCAAAACGTCCCATCGGATGGTGCTTCTTGGCCTTCTCCTGCATTTCGGTCGAGGGCATCAGTCGCGACCATGCGCCTTCGGTAGGAAACGGTCCGGGAGCAATCGCATTCAGCCGAATGCGATGGCGCGCCCACTCCACCGCCAGAGAACGCGTCATCGAAAGCACGCCAGCCTTCGCGCATGACGACGGCACCACGAATCCCGACCCACAATCCGCCGCCGCGTACGTTGTCACGATATTCAGCACATTTCCGGGCTGCTTCGCCGCAATCCATTTGCGTCCCAGCGACAACGTGAAATTGAAAGTTCCCTGCAGCACGATGCCCACCACCGCGCTGAAAGCCGTCGGCGTCAGCTTTTCCGTGCGCGCGATAAAATTTCCCGCCGCGTTATTCACCAGCGTATCCACCGCACCAAATTCTTTGTCCGCCGCGGCCACCGCTTTTTCCACCGCTTCGAAGTCGCGCACGTCCGCCAACGCATAGCCTGCCTTCCCATTTTTCGCGCGGATCGCCTCCACCGTTTCTTTCAAAGGCTCTTCGCGCCGCGCCACCAGAAAGATGTTTGCGCCCAACTCCGCAAAACGCATCGCCATCGAGCGCCCCAGCCCGGTACCCCCGCCGGTCAGCAATATCGTCCGCCCCTTCATCAGATCAGTCTGAAACATCAAATTCCTCCACTCACCGCGTTCTGTTCGCAATTCAAATGCAAAAAGTCAATCGTCTGCGCCCGAAATTCGAAAGCCATAGTAACCCGCCACGCGCTATGCTATCTAAGTTCTGTATTACTTAACCCGCGAATCCAAAGCCCTGGGAGCAGATTCGAAATGAAATTTCTCATCGGATTAATTCTCGGCATTCTCATCTTTCCTTTAGGTTTGTACCTCTATATTCGCAGCGGTGCCGCGCCCGCAGCCGCAAGCGACGCGCCAATGCCCTTCGAAAAATTCCTCGCTCGTGGCGGCTTGCACGCCCGCATCGCCAAAGAAGCCCCGCAACGCGATGCTGCCTCGTTCACCACCGGCGATCTCGCCACCGGCGCCGATGTTTACCAGAAAAATTGCGCCTTCTGCCACGGACTGCCGCTGCAACCCGCGTCCGCCGCCTCCAAGGGAATGTTCCCGCACGCGCCGCAGCTCTTTACCGCGGACGATACGGTCACCGACGATCCTCCCGGCGTGACCTACTGGAAAGTAAAAAATGGAATTCGCCTGACTGGCATGCCCAGCTTCAATAACGCCCTGACCGATCAGCAGATGTGGCAGGTGAGCGCACTGATGGCGCGCGCGGACAATCTTCCACCTGACGTTCTCGCCGCGCTGAAGCCGCCACCCTTGGCGCCCATGCTCGCGGCCCCGGTCAACGCCATGACCGCAGCTCCTACAACTCCACCCAGCGATCCCAGCAAACAAAAATAGCCATGCGGAGCACCAAGGCCTTTTTCATCTCCGTGGTCAAACGCTCGCTAGCTACGATTTATGGCGCGGCAGAAATTGCTTCGGTATCGGGTTGCCCGGCGTTTCTTCTTGCCAGTAAATCGTCACCACCCACCAGCGTTTGCCGTCGAAGAAGAGCTGAAAACTGTTGATGCCGCGCGCGAACGGTTTCGCGTCCGAAGCGTCGTGCCTCGATTCGTAGGTACTGAAAATCTGGATGATGTTTCCGTAACGTTCTGCTTTCCGCGCGCTCTCCCGCTCCGCGAAACCGTTCTTCAGAAAATAATCGCCCGCCCTCTGTATGTATTCTTCCGGCGAATACGCGTGCAGCGAAAGTGTTCCGTCTTTCTCCTCGTGCACCGCCATCAAACGCGCTCCGGGCACGAAGAGTGAACGAAACCGATCCCAGTCTCGAGCCTTGCCTGCCGGGCCGGAGATCACGTCATAGGTCGCCGCCATAATGGCGTCCACCGACGAAACGTCCGCGGCATTCGCGGCAGGTGCCGCCGCGGCTGGCGCCGGCGCTGGTTTTGCCGCTTCCTGCCCCGAGACCATCGAACCCGAACAGCCCAACCAGACCACCAGACAAACCGTGCGAAGCAAATACGACATAAAAAATCCTCCCGGCTTCGCTCAGCGGCGACGCCTTTTGGCTCTTTGACGCCGGTCATCTTAATCCGTCTCAACCGCAGCTTCTAGAAATCCACGTGAAAACGCAGCCCCGGCACCAGGACCGGTCCGCGCGCCTTGTCATACCCCGGATTGTTCACATGCTGCAAATCGAACGAAGCGAAAAATCCGCGCCACACATGCAGCGTGTAAAAGGTCTCGAATATTTTCTCCGGTCCGTAAACCAATCCGCCGTCGCCCAAGAGAAAACCCAACCCGCCCAGTGCCAGGTACTGCTGATGTGCCGCGACGATCCCGTTCGCCACAAAAACCGCTCCGGCCCGATCATTCCGCCGCTTCCATTTGTCGCCTTTGGTAAAAATTCCGATCTCGCCGGTGCGATCCACTTCGGTGTAAGCGAACGATTCATTCTTCCCATCGCTCCAACCTACCCGTCCAAACACGCCCACCTGCGGCGTTAATTCCTGTTCGAAGTTCAGCCCAAATCCATATTTATGCCGTCCCTGCCGACGCGTGGCGATGATGTCCGGCACTGAGCCCTGGCCATTCTCGAAATCCGCGATGGCTTCGCGATAATTTCCCATGTTCGCCGTGTTCACATAGCTCAACAACCGCACCACGCCCGGTTTATGAAAAAACAAACCGCCACGCGCCTCGAGTTCCAGATTGCTCGCGCGCGCCCGCTCCAGGTTGGCATCCAGATTGATTCCGTTCGCGACTTTCGGCATTAGCGCTTCGCCGAAGCGCGCGCTGAACCAGTGGTCGTCATACTCTAGAATCGCGCCGTCCGTGTACCCGCGTGTATTCGCCGCGTAGTCGTACGCCCCGTTGTTGTCCACCGTCCAATTCAAAAATTGCAGATGGCTGTCGGTACCATAGGAATTGGCGTCGAAAAAATCGGGCATGGTGAATTTCCCCAGCCGAAATTCAATGCGTCGCGCCGGCAAGGACGTAGCCAAACCTAGCGGCCCGCGTTCAACTTCGATTCGCTCGCTGCTCAGCGGAATAATCTGCCGGACCATCACCCGCGCCAAATAAGGGTTGTCCCCGAGGGTCGGATTGCGCACCACGTCCAGGTTCACGAATCCCGCGATGCCCAGTGCCGAACTCAATCCGTGGCCGCCCGCGCTCTCGATGTCGAGAAAGACCTCGGTCGTGTCGGTCACTTCATAGCCCAGAAACAGCGTGTACACCTTCGACGTCGCATTCTCCGCCGCTGGCCCAAAGCTGTTCTTCCCGCTGAACGCCGCAGGAAACCCGTCGTGCCATTGCAAAATCACATTGGCCTGCCCAGAGACCCAGTAGCGGCTGGTTTGGGAATGTGGAAACAAGGTCACGACGTCCTGATCTCCGGAAGCGTCGCTGGCCGAGGCCAATCCCTCCGTGCCGGCCGGCGAAGGCGTATTGCTCGGCGGAGTCCCCGCCGGCGGCTGCTGGGACTGCGGAACCTGGGACACCGGTTTATCCGGCGGCCCACTCTGCGCGCCCACCATCGCAGGCGCAGCTAAAGCAATGCACATCAGCGCAATGAGCCCGCATGTAGTTTGGAGCCGAGGCAAAATCATTTCGGGTGAATCCGATCCTCATGAAGGTGTGAAATGCGAGGCGGATAGTAGAACATAAAATCCCCTCGATTTTATGTGAACGCCGGATGACAACGCAGACCCCGCCGCGCGCGGTTCCCGGCCTGCGCCCCACCCGCCGTTTAATCGGCCCCCGGCCCGTAATTCCTTCCAACCGCCCAGGCATCCTGATTGCTCGCTGGCAACATCTTTAGTAGTCTCTAAGATTGCGCAAGCAGCGCTAGCGTCGACCTATAACCGAGGTGGAGAATTTTGCGGGGAAAATTTGGGCTCTCGTTTTGGGCATTAATAATAATCATGGTTGTTTTGCCGTCCTGCGGCTCGCAGACCATCAATTTCCCGGCACCCGTGGTCAAGGCGGTCTGCGTCTCAAACGGTGCGCAGTTGAATTGTTCGGCCCCTTCCGTGGTACAGAATAGCCCGCAGATTATTGTTACCGTTGAAGGCAGCAACTTCGTTCAAGGTTCCACCATCGGCGTCGCTGCCAGCCCGTCTGGACAGCCCCTTGGGCTCCTCACTCAATTCATCGATCAGCAAACTTTGACTGGCACTCTCACCGCCTCTGAACTAACGGTGCCCACCACCCTGTATTTCAGCGTCACCACCCCGCAACCCGGCGGCGGAGTTTATCCCCCGGCCAATCAGACCAAAATTAATTTTCCGTTCGTCATCACCCCGGCCGAAAGCCCCGTCCCGCAGATAAGTTCCATCTCACCGACCAACGCACTTGCCGCCGGCACCAGTTCCATCACGATTTTCATTACTGGTAAGAATTTCGTTCCTCAATCCGTTGCCACCCTGAACGGCAATAATCTTTCCACCTCCTACACTGGGCCGAATTCTCTTTCAGCCGGTGTCTCTGGCACTGACTTGCTAGCGCCGGGCACCGAAGAAATCGCAGTGCTCAATCCAGCTCCGGGCGGTGGCACCTCCAATCAGGTGCCCTTGAACGTGCTCGATCCGGTCCCGACCGTCACCAGCATTACGCCGACCAGCGTTCAAGCCGGCACCACTACGCCCACGACGGTCACCGTCGCCGGAACTGGTTTCGTAACTCAGCTCACCCAAATCACGCTCAATGGCGCGCCGCTCCAGACCACAGTTAACTCCACTACCCAAGCCACCATCACTTTGACCGCCGGAGATTTGGCACTCGCCGGCGTGAATCGCATCGCGGTCGTCAATCCTAACCCCGGCGGCGGCACCTCCAATGTTGTCACGCTCGCAATTAATCCGACTCACCTCATCGGCCTTCCGGTTCTCGTGGATCTCGCCGCTGACGGTTCGCAAGCCAATACCGGCATCTGCGGCGGCACCGCCAGTTGCCAGGACGGCGCGTTCGGCCTAACTCTCTCCACTTCCGGCCCATCCACCAGCAACACCGGCCAGTACGTAGGCTTCGCTTCGGCTTCCCACAACTTGGTCCTGTCCGACACCAATCCCGCCACCGACGTCTATCTTCGCAATACCTGTCTCGGCGTCGCCTCCTGCACGCCGCTGACCAGTGTGATCAGTCTTGGTCCTAATGGCGCTCCCGCTAATGGCAGCAGCTCGGAACCAACCGTTGACGTCGCCGGCACCAATGCCGCCTTCACTTCCTTAGCCACCAATCTCGTGACCGCGGTTTCCGTGCCTTCCGGAACTTCCCAGGTTTACTGGCGTCCGGTTTGCGTCGCTACCATTACTACTGACTGCACCAGCACAACCACAACCGCAGCTGTCCCGCAACTCGTCTCCATTTCCGCCGACGGTTTGTCCGCCGGCAACGGCGCCAGCTACAACCCGGTGATCAGCAACGACGGTCGCTACGTCGCCTTCGTCTCGCTCGCCAGTAATCTGGTTTCAAACATCACTCCCAACGGCACTATCCCGCAGGTGTACGTGCATGACACCTGCAATATCTCTACCGCCGTTTCTACCAGCACCTGCATTCCCACCACCTATCTCGTCTCCACTCCCGACGGCGCCACCTCCGGCAACGGCCCCAGTTCGCATCCCTCGATTTCTAATTCCGGCCTCTACGTTTCCTTTACTTCCCAGGCCACCAATCTCGGAGCCACCGCGCCTAATCCGTCCGGCCTGTCCGAAATTTTCGAACGCTACACCTGCGTCACCACCATCGGCAGCTCCACCAACACCTGCCAGCCGGTTACGACTCTGGTTTCTACTCCGGACGGCACCACTCCCGCCGATGGCTCCAGCGATCAATCGAGTCTTTCCTCCTGTGGCGGTTCCACCAGTGGCTCCAGCTGCGGAGCAACCACCACCAACTCGTTCGGCCGCTTCATCGCTTTCGCCTCCACCGCCCAGAACCTGGTGGCAGGCGTCGGCCCCACCCAGCAGATCTACGTACGCGATACTTGCAACGGTGTGGTCACCATCACCACCACCTGCGTACCCGCAACCTATTTGGTTTCGACCGCCAACGGCGGAGTACCGGGGAACGGTCTCAGCGAACACCCCAGCATCAGCGCCTCCGGCCAGTTCATCGCCTTTGCTTCGCTCGCTTCGAATTTGGCGAACTCCATCAATGGCATCGAAAATATTTTCGTTCGCAATACCTGTCTTGCGACCGTAGTTACCTGCACCCAGAGCCTGGCCATCGCCAGCATACCCGGCGGGACCAACGCCTCGCCCTCCAACGGACAGAACTACGCTCCCTCCATCAGCGCCGATGGGCACACGGTCAGCTTTATTTCTTTCTCGAATAACCTGGTTCCGCGGGATACCAATGGCTTCGAGGATATTTTCTTGGGGACCACTACGTATTAATTCGGTGGGAGCCGCTTCATCGCGGCGCAATGGTTCACACTTTATTTCATCGTCACTGTCTTTTTCGCCAGCGCGGAACGCGCCGTCACCAGCGTAAAAGTCAAAGACTCCCGCGGCACGCTCGATACGAACGATCCGACCATCCACCCCAACCCGGTGGGAATGTCGCGGCTCAGCGAAATCGCCTGACATTCCAGATACGTCCCGCCGTCCTTTTCCTCGAATCTCCAAAATGTATTCAACTTCCAGACGAATCCCCGGTCGTGCCCCTCGGGTTCCAGCCGCTCATCGGAGCGCCCCGGGTTATCCACCTCCTGCACCCGCGTCGCCCGCGAACGGCTCCACGCCTGCGTCTTATCCACCACGTGATAGTGAACTTCCTGATCGGTATCGATCACCGTGGTAATGATTTTCTTCTGGTAGAAACGCAGCAGCACCGTGTAATCGTCGCCCTCGTGTTTCAATACTCGCGAGCGCACGATGTCCGGCTTGAAGTATTCGACTTTATGATCGTAGTCCTGCATGAACGCTAGGGTCTGCGCCAGCGTCGCCCCCGGAACGAACGCCGTCCCGATCCAGTGGTGGATTAGCCCGCCCGGCACCTCGATCACTTTTCCATTCTCCAGCGTCTCCAACTTCTCGATCACTACCCCGCCGTTGCGCAGTTGCGTCAACGCCGCAGCCCGCCGTGGTTCCGGCAAACGCTCCACCCACAAATATCCAGGCCCTTGCGCGTTTTCGACCTCTACCTGCGCCTGGGTCAACGCGATATAGCGCTCGTAATTCCGCGCCGCCTCCGGTTGCAAATCGGCTCCGCGCGCCGGACCTGCGCCCGCCACCGCAAAAGCCAGAAAAATCGCCACCGCCCGTCGCTGGATACCCCACTTGGTCGTCGAACCGCGCATCGCACCGCCTGAATTATCCATCACCTGTCCTGTGTCGCTGGCGCTTCACCTGCCCATCCGCTGCAGTTCTCCGATCACATCACCATAGAAGTATATGAAGCATATACGCGGCCAATCGCTGCCAAGGATTCTCTAGTATCCGCGGATCGGCAAAATTATCGTTTTCCGCTTGCGCCGGATTTTTGAGCAATGCCTCCAAAAACTTAGCTAAAATAACGCCAGGGTTTTTGCCACACGGGAAGCCGACCGCTCGCGGATGAGATTCCAGGAATCCTAATCTTTACTAGCGGCTCTAATTCGAAATAGGAGAGGTGCATGCATTTCTCGTCTAGCGTTCGCGATTGGAATCTGAAGGCGGCCCTGCTCGCCGCCGTACTTCTTTTGGCTTTTACTTCCTGGAGTCCATTCGCCATCGCCCAGCAGAACAACATGCAAGACATGCCAGGAATGCAGGACATGCCCGGAATGGACATGAGCCAAACGCCCGAAACCCCCGCGCAGCTAGCCAAACATACCGCGGACAAGCGCGAGAGCGAATTCAACCATCATCTCGCCGGGTTTTTAGTCATCGTCGCTGGCATTTTCCTCTTGGCACAGGACAAGCTTTCCCGCCGTTGGCCCGGCGTCCGTTACGTCTGGCCCTGGTGCTTCCTCCTCGCCGGCATCTATCTCGCCCTGTTCAGCGATACCGAAATCTGGCCCGTTGGCCACGAATCGTTATGGTTCGCCATTCATGACAATCCCGAAGACCTCCAGCACAAAACCTTCGCCCTGATCTTGCTCTTCCTCGGCTTCGTCGAGCTGCAGCGCGCCCGCGGCAAACTCAAAAGCCTCTGGGCCGCCTGGGCCTTTCCCGTCTTCGGCATGGCCGGAGCCATTCTCCTGCTGTTCCACCACCACGGTGGCGGCATGCATGGAGCCCATCACATGGAAACCATGGCCCACATCAAATCCGAGCATCTCGGTTTCGCCATCGTCGGTGGCGGCGTAGCCCTGACCAAGGGCATTTCCGAGATCGATGGCCGCTGGCAGGGCCTGTTTAAAAAGGTCTGGCCCTCCCTGATGATCGTCCTGGGCATCCTCCTGATGCTCTATACCGAGTAACGCTTTCTCTTCGCTCAAACCCCTCCCAGCGTCGCCGGCCGGGTTACGGCGCTAATTAGGCACTGTTATCGCCTTTGGCACCTACCCCCCTTCCCTTCGTTGCCCCTGCTTTTTCGCGCGTGCTAACCTTCGAGTCTAGGCCGCCGCTGCGGCCGTTTGCACTGCCCGGCATGCGGGGACGGGCGGAAGAACATCATCCATGGCGTTCAACAAAAGCAAAGCGCTGGAAAATGCGCTGAAATTCCTGAACCAGGGCAAAGTGGCCCAGGCTATCGGTGAATATCAGCTCATCCTGCGCAACGATCCCAAAGATCAGGCCACCCTGATGACCGTCGGCGACCTCTTCGCCCGCCAGGGCGATATGCCCCAGGCCGTCGAATATTTCGAACGACTCGCGCACGTCTATCTCAACGATGGCTTCAACAGCAAAGCCATCGCCATCTACAAGAAAATCGCCAAGCTCGCGCCCAATGAACTCGCGCCCTTGGAACGGCTCGCCGACCTCTACGTGCAGCAAGGAGTTTTGAGCGAAGCGCGCCCGCTCTTTCTGCAAATCGCCGAAGCGCATCTGAAAGCCAACCATTCCCAGAAGGCCGTCGAAGTTCTGCATCGCCTGCTGGAAGTCGAACCCGAAAATCAGCGCGTGCAAATGCGCTTGGCTGAGCTTTACGGAATGATGGGCCAGAAGCAGGAAGCCGCCCAGACCTACCTCGGTTACGCTCAGCGTCTCTTCGAACGCGGCGAAAACGACGAAGCCGAAAAGCTCGTCGACCGCGCTATCGAAGTCGACCCTGCAAATTCCGAAGCTATCCTGCTCAAATCCAAAACTCTGGCTGCCGCCAATAAATACGACGCTGCCATCGCTGCGCTCGATCATCATCCCGATGCTCAGGCTGGCGGCGACGTTACCGAGATACTCGTCGACTATGAATTGCGCGCCGGTCACAGCGCCCGCGCCGCCGAACGCGCCCGCCAGCAGCTCGCTCGCGGTGTTCAGCACTCCACTCTGCTTTACCGCGTCGCCGAAGCCATGATCGAAGGCGGAGATACCGCCAGCGCGCTGCCCTTGCTCACCGAGTTGCGCGCCCCCATGGTCGAGGCCGGCACTCAAGACAATTATGTGAAGTCGCTCACCAGCGTCTGCGAAAAGATGCCGAATCAAACCGAGCCGCTGGAGATGCTCGTCGATTTCTGCCGACACGCTAGCGAGCCCTTCCGCTTGAATGCCGCGCTGGGTCAGCTTTCCGACGCTTATGCTGCCAAAGAAAACTTTCCGCGTGCCGAAGAACTGCTGGTCGAACTCGTCGATCGCAATAAGAATGACGAACGCTTGGTCGAACGCCTCAATCAGTTGCGCGCCCGCAGTGGTGGCGCCCCGATTCCTGTCGCTCCGGTCGAATCCGCGGTCCCCGCTGCTTCAGCCGCTCCGGTCGTAGCCTCGGCTCCCGAGCCCGTCGATGAGGCCACCGTAAATCTCACGCCGGTGGTTACTCCGGTGATCGTCGAAGAAACTCTCGACGAAGATACCCAGCGTTATATCGCTCAGGCTCTTACCGACGTCGATTTGTTCTCCAGCTATGGCCTGACCCAAAAAGCCACGCACCTTCTGGAAAATGTGCTGCAGCGCGCACCGCGCCACACCCCGACCCTTGAACGCTTGCTGGACCTGCATCTCGGTGCCGGAAACGATCGCCGCACCGCCGAATTGTCCGCGCAGCTCGAACAAATTCATCGCGAACGAAACGATCACACCAACGCCGACCGTTTCGGAGAGCTTCGCCGCCGCTATTCCAAAGTCGCCGGCCTCAGCGAGAGCGATCTGCCCCCCGCTCCGGCCATGGTGCTGCCTACCCCCGGCACGGTGGCTGCAGAACCAACTCCGGCCTCCGGCGCCTGGTCGCACGAAGTCAATCCTCAAATCGGTGCGCCTGAAGTCGCGCCCGTTGCTGCATCCGCTCCCGTCGTTTCCGAACCCGTTGCTTCTACCGTCGCCGCTTCCCCGGCGCCTCCAGCGCAGGTTGAGCCGCCGCCTTTTGAAATCGAGCCGGTCCCGGTCCAGGAAGTTCAGGCTGCCGCTCCCACGCCTGCCGAATTCGAAATCCCGTTGGTCGATCTCGATACCTCTGCTCCCGGGCCGCAGCAAATTTCAAGTGACATCGCTTTCGGCGAATCCGCTGCTCCCGTTTCCGAATCTGCCGCCGGCGAACTGGATCTTTCCGACGAATGGGCCGCCATCTCCGGCGAAGCCGAAGAAATCTCAGCCGACGCGCCGCCGCAGTCCGACGCCACCGAAATCGTCGCGCCTCTCGAATTCGACCCGATCGTTGAGCCCGAACCCGCCGCCGCGGTTCCGCACCATTCCGCCGCGCCTTCGGAAGACGAGACCATCGCTGAAATTCGCCGCGCCGCCAACGAAGCCGTCGCCCAACTCAGTTCTAACGTCGAAATCGTCGACGAAGAACCCGATCACGCCACCGGCGTGAAAGCTTTCGAAATCGATTCGAACCTGGCTCAGTCCGATCTCACGGAGGCGGTCTTCTCCGCGCCGGTCGAAGCGGAACAGCTCGCCGCGCCTGAAGCCGAAATCCAGGAAGTCCCCGAAATCGAGGTCGAGCTCGATCCGGCCGTCGCTCCCGGTGCGGAAACCGAATCCGAGCCGTCTTTTGAAATTGTCGAAGAACCCGTTGCCGAAGCCGTCGGGGAAGCCGGCTCGCCGTCTGAGAATCTGCCGCCCGAACTGCTCGACTTCCTCAACGAACCCGTGCCGGAAGCTGCCGCGCCTGCCGAAGTTCCGGATGAAGCCGTTGCCGAAACCGCTCCTGAGAGCACCCCGGAACCTGAGCTCGAAATCGAACTCACTCCGGAACCTGCGCTCACCCAGAAAAACGGCGAGGCCAAAACCACCGACGATTTCCTGCACGAACTTGCCGCGGAATTCGACGATCTCGAAGCGCCCGCGCCCGAACCGGTTCACTCTGCTTCGAACCAGCGCACACCAGCGGTAGCGCCCGAGCACATTCATTCGCAGCTCCAGGGAGTCTTTGCCGAAACCCCAGTCGCTCCTCAGGCCGCTTCTTCGGCCACGCCTTCCACCATTCCGCCTCTGCCGTCATCCGGAGCCATCGAAAACCTGAACGAGCTGGCCGAGGTTTTCCAGGAATTCCGCAGCGAACTGGGCGAAATGGGCGACGAGGACGAAGACCTCGAAACTCACTACAATCTCGGCATCGCTTACCGCGAGATGGGCTTGCTCGACGAAGCCATCGGCGAATTCCAAAAAGTGGCAAAAGCCATTCAGAAGGGCAAGCCTTTCCGCTACGAAATGAATTGCTCCACCATGCTCGGCCTATCCTTCATGGATAAGGGCGAGCCCATGGTCGCTTCGCTCTGGTACAAGCGCGCCCTCTCCACTCCGCACCTGGAAGAGGAATCAATTCTCGCGCTGCAGTACGACCTCGGCCTCGCTCTCGAATCCGCCGGAGAAGCCGACGCTGCTCTCGACAGCTTCCGTCAGGTTTACGCCGCCAATATCGACTACCGCGACGTCGCCGACCGCATCGCCACTCTGCAAAAACAGTAATCTCCCCAATTTTTTTTCAGTTGCCATCCGTCCGGCTGTTGCCACTCTCGCCAGAATCCCCGATAATCCCAGGTAGATGACCAGCCGCATTCTGCGAATAATCTTGCTCCTGCTATGGTTCGAACTGGGCGTAGTGTTGATCCTCCTGCCCTGGTCCGACGTGTGGGACGTGAATTATTTTCTGTATCAATATCCCAATCTGGCGCTCTTGGTGAAGAATTCCTATCTGCGCGGCATGATCTCCGGACTTGGCGTCATCAACATCATGTACGCTCTCGAAGCGCTGCGCAGCAGGACCCCTGCCGTTGTCGCCCGCTCGTCATAATCCGCTTCCCGCTTCGCCTGGGCCGCAGCGGTCCGGCCAGTCCATTCTCTGCTATGTCACCGATCGGAGCTCGCTCGCTTCCGTAGCCGCAAATCGATCCACGGCCCTGCTCCAAAAACTTCGCTCCGCCATCGACGCCGGCGTCGACTGGATTCAAATTCGCGAAAAAGATTTGCCGTCCGACGAGCTGCTCGTCCTCGCGCAACAAGCCGTCAGCGCCGCTCGCGATCTGAAAACTCGGATCATCGTGAACCACAGCCTCGACCTAGCCTTAACGGCCCAAGCCGCAGGCGTGCATCTCGGTCGCGCCTCACTGCCGATCCGCGAAGTAATACGCCGGTGCCGCGAGCAACATGCACCGCAGGGATTTTTGGTGGGAGTTTCTTGCCACGCCTTGGAAGAAGTTCGCGAAGCGGCAGACGCCGGCGCCAGCTACGTCATCTTCGGCCCGGTTTTCGACACGCCTTCCAAACGTGCCTACGGCCCGCCCGCAGGCGCAGCCCAACTCGCCGCAGTTTGCGCCTCTGTGAATATCCCGGTCCTGGCTATCGGAGGAGTGGATTTACAGAATGTCGGAGAATGTTTGCAGGCCGGCGCAGCAGGAATCGCCGCAATCCGAATGTTTCAAGATGCTCGAAAGTTCAGAAGAATTGAAAACCACGATTCGATCTTTGCGAGAGCTGAAAAGCTAGCCCGTCCCACTAAGCGCTAAGCCAGCGCCCCACCGGCTGCAAGTCTTCGTTGTGATCGCAAATCACCTTGATCACCGCCGTGATCGGCACCGCCAGAATCAGTCCCGCGCCGCCCCACAACCAGCCCCAAAACAGAATCGAAACCGTCAACGCCAGCGCGTTCAGCCGCACCCGCCATCCGACCAGCGCCGGAATCAGCAGGTTCGCCGTCACCAAATGTAGAAACGTCAGCGATCCAAAAATCGCGATGAACGGCCCAGCCGTATGGAATTGCTTGAGTCCGATCAGCATCGGCGGAATCCACGAAAGCACCACGCCCAGGTAGGGAATCAAATTCGCCAAACCAGAAACTAACCCGAGCAAGAACGGAAACTCCAAGCCCATGCCCCAAAATAACAGCCAGCTGGCAAAGACTAATACCAGGCCCACTAGCGCAGTCCCAATGACGTAACTGCGCAGCACCAGCGTCACGTCCGTCAGCGTTTCCTTCACCTCGGTTCGCTGCGTGGACGGAAATAACTGCATCGTGGCGTGCCACACCTGGCGTTTCGCGGCCAGCATGAAAAACAGCAGGAACGGTACAAACGTCGCTGCCAGAATTACGTCGTATAGCGAACTCAGCCGCGCGATCACCGCCGCGCGAATCGGATGCGGCTCTACCGTCACAATCGTCTGACCCGGCACCACCACTTGCGCCGGACCAATTTCCGAAACGTGTTCTTCGAACGTCGACATCTTCTGTTGCACCGACGACGCAATCTTATGCAGCGGCTCGCGATACTGCGGCCAGTCCGCCCCAAATTGATCCGCGCGCTCGATCAGAAACACCGTCAACAGCAGCATCACCGCAATTGTGAACAGCACCACCAGCAGCGAGCCCAGCGCCCGCGGAATATGCCACTCCTCCAGAAACGTGACCACCGGATCCAGAAAATACGCCAGCAGCACCGCGATCAGCAGCGTCACCAGCACCGACGCCGCCCAGTAACAAAACGCGATCACAATTCCCGCTGCAATAATTTTTCCGCTGGTCGAACTGGCCGAAACCAGCTTGGTTTCTTCGAGAGGCATGGCGGTACGATAACACAGCCCGCCCCGCCTCAATATGTCTGTGCCGCTCTCTGCGCCCAGGACGTAACGCTGTCCGTCCCGCCGTCCCGCCGTACTGTCCGTTAGGACAAGCTGCCGCTTGCGCCACCAGCACCGAACCAGTGGCAGCTGCATAGCCGAAGCGCAACCATCAGGAATGATAGAATTAAGCGCACTGTAAATCGCCAAGCAAGCGCTCGTCGGCTCGCTCACTTTCAGGAATTAGCCGCACCCCATGGCCAAACAACTTTTCGGCACCGACGGCATTCGCGGTCTACCCGGCACCTTCCCGCTGGACGATGCCACTCTCGATCGCGCCGGCATGGCCCTCGGCGAATATGTCAGCAAGCATGACCGCACTAAAGGTTCCGAACCCCGCGTCTTGATCGGCCGTGATACTCGCGAATCTGGCCCGCACATCGCCGAACGTATCGCCCGCGGCCTCGCCGCCGCCGGCGTCGAACCAGTTTCCGCCGGTGTCGTCACTACTCCCGGCGTCGCTTGGCTGGTCAGCCACGAAGGCTTCGCCGCCGGCGTCGTCATCTCCGCCTCGCACAACCCGTATCACGACAACGGTGTCAAACTCATCTCCGCCGCCGGCACCAAATTTCCCGACGCCGTCGAAGCCGAACTCGAGCGCTTCATTCTTTCGTCCAACGAGCACGCCGAAGCTCGCAGCGATCTCCGCCTCCGTGACAACGAAAAAATAGATGACGATTACCTCGACGGTCTGCGCGCCGCTATTCTTCCTGGCGCCAGCCTGAATGGCATGAAAGTCGTCGTCGACTGCGCCAACGGCGCAGCCAGCGCCCTCGCCCCACGCTTGTTCCGC
>CAWKAX010000028.1:0-26471 GCA_963847695.1 uncultured Acidobacteriota bacterium
CAGCGAAGTAGAATCCTAACAATTCAAACTTTAACGCCCGCTGGGAGATGATCCTGGCGGGCGTTTTGTTTTTGGGGCTAATTGCGAAGTTTAGGCGCGGGCCATTTCGGCCAGCTTTAAAACCGTGCGCCAATTGCGGGCCGTGCTGGTGGTCTTTAAGTTCGAATCGAAGTAGGCGTTGGTGAGTTTGGAGTTGCCGGCGCCATTTGGGAGCAGCAGATAGATTTCGCGGCCCAGCACTTTGAAGGTGTCGCCTGGGGAACGATTCGGATCGAGCGAGGCGATTTGCGCGGCGGTTGGTTCGGACGCGAGAAAGCTGACGTGCATGCGTTCTTTGTCGGGGTCTGCTTTCGGGAATGGATTCCGGCGGATGACTGCTTCCAATTCGCCGGCCGTGCGCAGGATTACCGGGACGGGGAAGCCGAACTTCTTTTCGATGCGCGATGCGAGGGTCGCCTCATGCAGGTTGGAGTTTTCCGCCGAGCAGAAGACGACGTTGCCACTCTGAATGTAGGTGGCCACGTCGGAGCAGCCGCATTTCGCGAACAGCGCCGCCAATTCCTTCATGGGGACGCTGTGTTTGCCGCCCACGTTGATTCCACGCAGCAGGGCCACGGATCGGACGACTGTTTTTGCGGCGCTCATCGGCTAGATTTCTGCTACCTGGGCCACAGTTGCGTGGCCTATTTAACTCCAAGCCAGGAGTTGTATATGGCCTTTTGCTTCGGAGTTGGGTTGTCCACCGGCTTCAGCGAATAGTGCGGATTCGGGTCGGTGGTTAGCGTGGCTGAGAATTCCTTGAATTCGCCGAGGCGCAGGACAGTGATGCGGACGGTTTCGCCCGGCTTGTGCAGGGCAAGTTGCGGAGTCAGGCCATCGGAATCGATAGCGCGGCCGTCGATGGCGAAGATCACGTCGTCATTGCTGAGGCCCGCGGTTTCGGCGGGGCTACCGGGTGCGACGTTGCGAATTTGGGCGTGAGTGTTGTCGTCTGATTTCTTGGTTTCGATGCCAAGCCAGGCGACGTCGGCGTCAATTTTCTTGGTGACTTCGATGCCGGCCAACGCGAAATACTTCTCGTAGGGAATTGTTTCCTTGCCGGAGATGTAGCGGCGGAACAAATCGGAAACATCCTGGCCGGCGACTTCGTTCGCGGCGCGGATGGCGTCTTCCGGCTTGAAACCGGGCTTGGGCAGCGCATAGCGCGAATAGAGCAGGCGCATCCAGTCGTCGAGCGATTTTTGATTGTTGGTGCTGTCGCGAATGGCGAAATCGAGGATGTGGCCCATCAATTGGCCGCCGTCGTAATACGAGTAATAGGTGTTGCCGAGATTGTTGGCCTGCGAAATGGACATCGGATTCGAGAACCAGGTATCCCAGCTGGTGTCTTCGATGCTGCGTTCTTTCAGGCCCGGCTTGGCTTCGTAATTTGTGATCTGCTTGGCGATGTTGTCCAGATATTGCTGCGGGGTTACCAGGCCGGATCGTTCGACGGCCAGAGCGCCGTAGTAACTGGTGAGGCCTTCGGAGATCCAAAGCGAAGGGGTGTGGACCATCTGAGTGTAGTCAAAGGGGCCGAGGGGCAGGGGACGAAGGCGTTTGACGTTCCAGGCGTGGAAAAATTCGTGGGCGGTGACGAATAGTTTCAGGTCGTACTGGTTCATCGCGCTATTGGGCAAGGGCTGGGTCGAATCCCAGTCGGTGCCGAAATTGATTTGGGTGGAATTGAGGTGTTCGAGGCCCCCGCCGGTCTTGGGCCAAATGTGAAAAATGAAATAGTAGTCCTTGAAGGGAGCCGCCTGAGGAGTGCCGGTGACCGGCTGAAACATGGGCACGATGGTGGCGACGGTTTTCTGCAGGTCGTCGGCAAATTTCGAGAAGTCTTTCTTGTTTACGACGTCGTGAACGATGACGTGGTAGGTGGTTCCGAAAACTTCGAAGTCTTTCTCGGCGAAATCGGAAATTTCGAGCGGGGCGTCCGCGAACCAGTCGTAGTCGGCGGCACGGAAAGTGTGGTCGCTGGTGTGTTCCATTCCGGTGGCGATTTTCCAGCCGGTGGGCGCGGCGATGGAGAGTTCGATGGGGCGATTTTTGCCGTCGACTAGGTACATCCACAAGGAAGGGCCGCCGATGAAGGCGTGGCGCTCGTTGTACTGGGCGATGTTGTTCTGTAGCTGATTGGCGAAGACCTGGTAGGAAACGGTGACGGCGGTGGCTCCGGCGAGATCGATTTGCCAAGTCTGGCTGTCGGTCTTGTGCCAGACGAGTTCCTTGCCATCGGCTGTGACCGCGCGGAAGCGCTGGACGTTCGCTGCGTAATTTTGGATGTAGTAGGAGCCGGGCGCCCAGTCGGGAATGGCGAAGGTGACGGACGCGCCTTTCAGTCCGTCGGCGTGAATTTTCACGTCCATCAGGTGGGTGTTGGGTTTTTCAAAAGCCAATTCATATTGCAGCGGCGCGGGCGGAGCAGCCGCCCCAGCCGGTGACGCAAAGGTGGCTGAGCCGGAGCACAAAAATGCTTTCGCCACTAGCGCCGCGACAGATAATTTTCGAAGGAACATGAGAGTCACCTTAGGAGTTTCAGGATTTACCAGGTGTTGAAATCTTAGACTGAAGAGCGGCTGATTCGGTTTCGAGACGCTGCCGCCGGGTGCCACGCAAAAGTACTACGAGCGAAGCTACAAGCTGCGCCGCGATTCCGCCAGAGGTATCGATCAGGACGTCGGTGAAGGCGGCTCCGCGGCCGGGAACGAACGACTGGTGAAATTCGTCCAGCCCGGCGTAGCAGAAAACGATCAAAACTGTAACCAGCGCCCAACGCAGGTGCCAACCTTTTTCTCCGGCGCGGACGGCGCGCAAAATCAGCAGGCTGAGGATGAAATACTCGGTGAAGTGGGCGCACTTACGAATGATGTGGTGAAGGAATTCGAGCGTTTCCGGGGAAGCGCTGGGCAGCAGCCAATGCAAGAAGGGAATAATGATGTGGCTAGTGTGCTCCGACGAAAATCCCTGGGTGGAAAAACCGGAGATGGCCACGGCCCAGAGGAGTGCAGGCCACCAGCGCTTCAGCCAGTTCATAGGGTGCGGCCTGCGCAAGCGGCGCAGGTTGCAACGGAAAGGTGGATTGGAAGCGGCTGCACTATTCGAGCCGGTAGTTGGGAGCTTCGCGGGTGATGATCACGTCGTGAACGTGGCTTTCGCGCAAGCCGGCCGAGGAAATGCGGATGAATTTGGCGCGTTCGTGCAGTTCCTGCAGATTGGCCGCGCCGCAGTAGCCCATGCCGCTGCGCAAGCCGCCGACCAACTGGTCGACCAGTGCGGCAAGCGGACCTTTGTAGGGAACCTGGCCCTCGATGCCTTCTGGCACCGATTTGCCGCGCGCGACTCCCTCTTGCGCGTAGCGATCCGCGGAGCCAGCTTCCATGGCGCCGAGCGAGCCCATGCCGCGATAGGATTTGAAGGTGCGGCCCTGATACAAAATGGTTTCGCCGGGTGATTCTTCGGTGCCGGCGAAGAGGCCGCCGATCATCACGGAAGATGCTCCGGCGGCGATGGCTTTGGTGATGTCGCCAGAAAATTTAATTCCACCGTCGGCGATGACCGGGACGCCGGTGCCCTTGGCGGCGCGCGATGTTTCGATGATGGCGGTGATTTGCGGCACACCGGCGCCGGTGACGACGCGAGTGGTGCAGATGGAACCGGGGCCGATGCCGACCTTGATGGCGTCGACGCCAAGGGCGATCAGGTCGCGCGCGCCTTCTTCGGTGGCGACGTTGCCGGCGATCACTTGAATGTCGGGATATTTCTTCTTCACGGCAGCGACGGCTTCAAGCACGCGAGTGGAATGGCCGTGGGCGGTGTCGACGACCAGGACGTCGACTTTTTCGCGGGCCATTTCTTCGGCGCGTTCGAGGAAGTCTCCAGTGGCGCCGATGGCGGCGCCGACGCGCAGGCGGCCGTGCTCGTCCTTGGTGGCGTTAGGAAACTCGATCTTCTTTTGAATGTCCTTTACGGTGATCAGGCCTTTGAGGTTGAAATCAGCGTCGACGACCAGAAGTTTTTCGATGCGGTGGCGCTGCAGAATTTTCTCAGCTTCGTCTAGCGTGGTGCCTACCGGAACGGTGACCAGGCTGTCTTTGGTCATGATGGCGCTGACCGGCTGATCGAGGTTGCGTTCAAAACGCAGGTCGCGGTTGGTGAGAATCCCGACCAGGCGCTGGCCGCGGGTGACCGGCAAGCCCGACACTTTGTACTTGTTCATGATGTCGAGCGCCTGGCGCACGGTGAGTTCCGGCGAAATGGTGACCGGATCGACGATCATGCCGCTTTCGGAACGCTTGACCTTGTCGACTTCTTCGGCTTGGCGGTCGATGGTCATGTTGCGATGAATGAAGCCAATGCCGCCCTGGCGGGCGATGGCGATGGCCAGGCGCGCATCGGTGACGGTATCCATGGCTGAAGCGACGATCGGAATATTCAGCGCGATTTTGCGCGAGAGGCAGGTACGGGTGTCGGTCTGGGTGGGGAGCACGGAAGACTTGCCCGGGAGCAGCAAGACGTCATCGAAGGTCAAGGCTTCGGGAATGGGACCATCAATCATCAAAACTCCTATGATTCAAGAAAGCGTGTCAAAACGAAAAAGCCCAGCAACCTGCGCCGGGCTGAATGGAAGTGCACATGTAGCGAATCGGTTCCATTAGGGAAGTTTATATTTTAGAGGCACAGCGGAACGAAATCAAGTTTCGGGAAGCGGCGCGAGATTTTCGGCGGTTGTGCTGGGGCGAAAATTCGGATACCAATGTACGGTGCAATCCACGGACATAAAAATCAGGCAGTTGGCTGCGGCGGACGCTTTCGTATATCGCGATTGCCGGCTGGAGGCCCTGCGCAGCAGCCCCGAGGCGTTTGGCAGCACGTACGAGCAGGAATATCCGCAGACGCTCGAGTGGTTTGCGGCGCGGCTGCGTAGCGCGGACATGTTCGGCGCATTTCACGGAGCCGAACTGCTGGGAATCGCGGGATTGCTGGTGAGCAAAGGCCAGAAGGAAGCGCATAAAGGATTGCTGGTGAGCATGTACGTTCGTCCGGTGGCGCGGAAGAGTGGACTCGGGCGGCGGCTGGTGGAGACGATACTCGAATTCGCGCGAGAGCGGGTGGAAGTGATTCAGCTTTCGGTGGTCAGTGAGAATGAGAGCGCGATCCGGCTGTATCGGGAATTGGGTTTTGCCGAATGGGGACGCGAGAAGAAGGCGTTGAAACAGAATGGGCGTTACTACGATGAGATTTGGATGGCCCGGGACTTAGCGTGAATCGCGAGTTCAAACCCCACCGTCTGCTGCGAAATCCACACGTGATGACGATCGCCTCGAATTTCTGGAGGAGGCCGGTGCCGTTGCTCGGGCCGAGCGTGACGCGCTGGTTTGCGACCGAGCCGGGCACGAAGATTCGTGCCGAATGCCACTGGCAGCCGAATCCAGCGCGGCATCCCTCCATGGTCATCTTGCACGGCCTGGAAGGATCGTGCGATTCGGGATACGTGCGGGGGACGGCGGAGAAGGCCTGGGTGGCCGGTTTCAACGTGGTGCGCATGAATCAGCGGAATTGTGGCGGCACCGAAAAAATGTCGAATACGCTCTACCATTCGGGATTGAGCGGGGACATTTTGGCAGTGGTGACGGAATTGATCGAGCAGGACGGGATGCCGGAAGTTTTTGCGGTGGGATTTTCGATGGGTGGCAACCTGGTGCTGAAAATGGCCGGGGAACTGGGCGCAGACGCACCGGATGAATTGAGGGCGGTGGCGGCGGTGGCTCCGGCGTTGGATCTGGCGGCGTGCGCGGATGCTTTGGCCGAGCCACGGAACTTTATCTACGAGCGGCATTTTGTGAGGCGATTGAAAAGACGGATGCGGCTGAAGGCCAGCCTATTTCCGGAACTGTTTCCAATGGCAAAAATGGAAAGGTTCGAAGACGTGCGCTCGGTGCGCGATTTTGACGACGTGGTGACCGCTCCGTTTTGCGATTTTCGCGACGCTGGCGATTACTACGCGCGTTCTAGCGCGGCGGTGGTGGCGGAAGCGATACGTTTGCCGGTGCTGATCGTTACGTCGAAGGACGATCCGTTCGTGCCTTTTGGATCAATTGAAAACGCTGCGATTCGAAATAATCCGAATATCACGCTGATTGCGACGGAGCATGGCGGGCATTGCGCGTTCATTTCGCGGGAAAGTGGCGCCGAGCGTTTCTGGGCGGAAGCGAGGATTGTGGAATATTGCCGCAGCAAATCGCGGCTGGGCGCTGCAGGCTCGGCGGCGGAGGCAGGCGCTGAGCCGGTTCAGGCGATTGGTTTTTCCAGCGAAGGCTGAAATCCGGCGGTGAGCAGTCGGGCCGGCCCCGTCTCTGAAATGGCCATGTCGTCCTCAAGGCGCAAACCGTAGTCGCCTGGCACGTAAATCCCCGGTTCATTCGAAAAAGTCATGTTGGGCTGCAGAATGATTTTGCTGCCGCGCACAAGGTAGGGATATTCGTGTTCGTCGAGGCCAATGCCGTGGCCGAGGCGATGAGTGAAAAATTTATAGTTGGGGCCGAAGCCGGCGTCGATGATCACTTTGCGCGCAGCATCGTCGACCGAACCACATTCATGGCCGGCGACGGCGGCCGCGAGCGCCGCGTCTTGCGCGCCGCGAACAATCTCGAAAGCACGCTGCAATTTTTCAGTCGGCTTGCCCAACACGCCGGTGCGGGTGATGTCCGAGTGATAGCCCTCCACCGTGGTCCCGCCGTCGATCAGGATGCCCATACCTTCGCGGAGCGTTTGCTCTTCGTGCGTTCCGTGGGGAAGAGCGGCGGAGGGTCCAAATAAGACAAGGCCGTCACCCTCCAGATTCATTTTGGCGAAACCGAGTTCGAGCATCCGGCCGACTTGGCGCTGGGTCATGCCTTCGCGCAGCGAAGCGAACAGCGCCTTGTAGACGTCGAAGGTCGCGTCGCAGGCGAGGCGCATGAGCTCCAGTTCGTGCGGGCTTTTCTGCGCGCGGCACAGGTCGATGACCGGGCTGCCGCTGACAAAATCAAGAGCTGTTGCAGCCTGACGCATGCGGTCAAAGAACCCGTAGTACATGGGCGCATCGACTCCAACCTGCCCGGTGGTCACTCCGCGATCGCTGAGCGTTTTCGCAGCGATGGCGAACGGACTTTCGTCCTCCTGCCAAGTGCGAATCTCGATGGGCCACTGGAGCTGTTCTCGCAGCCGGCCCTCTTCGAAGGACGGTGAGACCAGGAAAGGATCGCCATGGCGTGGGATCAGCAACGCGAGGATGCGTTCGCTGGGCCACCAGCGGATGTTGGTGAAATAACGGAGCGTGGTGCCGGGCGCGACGAAGAGAGCCTGGATCTGAGGCTTTGAATCGGTCATTAGCTGCTGCGCACGCGCAATGCGCTGTTGATACTCCTCTGCAGATATGGGTTTCACGCGAGCGCCAAGCGGTTTGAGCGAATCGAAGGAGGGCGGGAGCGCGGCGGCTGCGGAGGTTTGCTGCGCGGCGACGGCCGAGGAGTTAATAGCTTTCGCCGTGGCACCGGCGGTGGCGAGCGAGGCGGTCTTCAAAATGTCACGCCGCGAAATTTTCATGAGTCTCCGGTAAGAGTTAGTGGAAGTGCGAGACGAGGACAGCGTCGGTGAGTCCGCGGCCCTGCGCAAAAAGGATCTGCTTGCCGTCGGGAGATTGAGTGAAAGCCCAGACGGTCAAATCGTCGGGGAAAGTCATGATGCGCTTGGCCGCGACGTGCGGGGCGCCGGTGACATTCACCGGTTGAGCCCAGAGGCTGTATGTTTCATCTTCCAATTTCATGAAGAGCACGTTGCGTCCGTCGCTGGTCCATTCGATTTTGTGTCCGCCCTCACCCTGGTAGGCCACGGTGATGGGAAGATCGTAACTGGCGCGCACATCGCCGCCTTCGATGCCGACAATGGCGAGTTTGGGGGCCTGCAGGGGATCGGTGGCGATGAGTGCGGCGAGGTATCTTCCATCGGGAGAGACGCGCGCCGAGTAGTAGTTACCTTTGGCGACGACCGTCGGATTGCCGCCGTCGATGCCGACGCGCATCAGCGCGGGAGAATCGGAGGATTCCAGATAAATGACGGATTGTCCGTCCGGGGTGCAATCGGGCAGCGCGCCGTAAGGAGTGGTGCTCAATTGTTTCGCTTCGTTCCCGTCGAGGTCGGCGCGCCAGATGGAGATGCCGCCGGATTCATTGCGCGATCCGTAGACCATGTATTTCGGGTCGCGTCCGCAGACCGTCGGCCAAAAAATATAAGCGGAGATAGCCGAAACGTCCCGAGAGTCACTGCCATCAACGCCGATCGAAGCGAGACGAACTGAGCCGGAGCTGTAGTATTCGTACAAGACTCGATTTGCGGAGGGCCATGCGACGCCGCCGATGCCGTCGGCGCGGCCAATGCCGGAAGTAACTTGAGTTGGCGGCGACAAGGCGCCAGTGCTGCCCACGTTTGCGCGCCAGAGGCTGCCGGAAAAGGTGACTTGCACAGTGGCGAGGGTCGAGCCGTCGGAGGTGATGCTGAGGCCCTGATAGAAATTCAAATCGTTGGTGACGCGGCGTTTTTGGCCGGAAGGATAGCTGACCGACCAAATCTGCGGATTGGCCGCGATACGGGCGGCGGAACTAAAAAGGATGGCCGAACCGTCGGGCAGCCAAGCCATCTGGCGCGGGTACTGCCAGGCTTCGGAGCCGATTTGGGCGGGCTTGCCGGAATCGACGTCGACAACCTCGACAATGTATTTGGAGAAATCGCCCTTCGGTGTTTGAGCCACGGCGATGACTTTGCCGTCGGGCGACCAGGCCGGGCCTTGAAAAGATAAAACCGCGGGATCGTGCAGCGTGTACAAGGGCTTTTCGCCGGAGCCGTCAGCGTTGGCGATCAACAGGCTGGAAAATTTCTGCTGCGGCGATTGGCGTCCAAAAACGAAGCGTTTGCCATCCGGCGAAAAGCTCAACGGAGAATCGATATCGACCAGAATTTGCGAAGGCGTGCCGCCGAGAGACGGGACCTTGTAAAGGGTGCGGACCGGATTTCCGGGAGTCGATTTGTTGTAATAGAGATAATTTCCGTCGAGAGAAAAAACGATTCCGAAAATTTCTCCGGGGGTGCCGGGAACGACCTGGGCGGTGCTGCCGGTTCCCAACTGACGGACCCACACGCCGTGACCGTTCTTTTCATCTTGAATATAGGCCAGCCATTTTCCATCAGCCGAAATCGTGGCGGAATGAATGTTTCCGCTGGAGGTGATCGGAGTGATGGTCATCTGGGCAAAATCGGAGGAAGCGTTCTCGTGATGAGCCGTGCTACGCAGGTGCAGGACCAGCGCGATTACGGCGACGAGAGCGACGACCAGCGGCGCAATTTTCGCTACGGTGCCCCAGGGAAATGAAGACGCCGAAACTGGCGCAGCCGAGGATTGTGCCGTTAACGGACCCGAAGGCGATCCTGGGGAAGGCACCTGGGTCGAGCCGAACGATCCGGTCGGCGGCACGGGCGGCAAAGTACCAGCGGGAACGGCTGATTTCCACGAGCCGCTCGAGCCGGTGGGCACGCGCGAAGTATCGGTGTCGCGTTTCAGGCGTTTCAAATCCCCGCGCAACTCGGCGGCGGTCTGGTAACGCAGGTCGCGATCTTTTTCCAGCGATTTACCGATGATTTCTTCGAGTTTGGCGGGGAGATTTGGATTCAGGCTGCTGGGCGCGGCCGGCGTGCGGTTCAGGATTGCGTCGAAAATCACGGCGGAGGTGTTGCCGTTGAAAGCGGCTTGGCCTGCGGACATTTCGTAAAGCACGGTGCCGAGGCTGAAGAGGTCGGTGCGCGGATCGAGGTCCTCGCCGCGAGCCTGTTCGGGCGACATATAGGCGATGGTGCCGATGGCCGAGCCGGGACTGGTGAGAAACAAATTATCGGTGGCGGGCTTGGTGACGGAATTGCCCAGGCCCACGGTTTCCGCGATTCGGCGTGAGGCGGTCTGCTTGGCCAAGCCGAAATCCAGAATCTTTGCCTGGCCGCGCGAAGTGATGAAAATGTTGGCTGGCTTGATATCGCGATGAACAATGCCGCGGGAGTGCGCGGCCTCCAGCGCGTCGGCCATTTGCGCGCCGAATTCCAGCAGGGCATCGGTAGCCATGGGCCGGCCGCCGATGCGTTCGCGCAGGGTCTGGCCCTCCAGCAATTCCATGACGAGAAAGGGTAGGCCGTTATGTTCGCCGACGTCGTAGATGGTGCAGATGCCCGGATGATTCAGGGAAGATGCGGCGCGGGCTTCACGCTGGAAGCGTTCGAGCGAAGCCGGGTCCTTGGCCAAATCCTGGGTAAGGAATTTCAGCGCGACCTGGCGGCCCAGGCGCGTATCCTCCGCGCGAAAGACCTGACCCATGCCGCCGGCGCCGACCGCATCGATGATGCGATAATGCGAAATTGTTTCGCCAATCATTGCGAGTGGACGCCATCGTAAACAAGTTATGAACGGCGCGCAAGACGGCAGGGGCGAGGTGTTGCGTATGACACGCTTCATGGATATGCGGGGCGAACAACACGCGAAGCCAATGCGTGATGAACCGATCTCATTTGTTAGGCGCGAAACGAAAAAGCGATGGTGTGCCACAAATTGGCACACTCGATTTGGATTCAGAAATCTGCCGACTTCGCGAAAAGAATCACAACTTTTCCGAAGCGCGAGGGTTTCACTGGGAGCCAACGTAGGACCCGGCCTCGGGTCGTCTATCAGCACCAAATAAGGAGAAATGGAATGGGGAATCCGACGAAGGGTATGGGTGTGTTCTTAGCACTCGCGGCCGCGGTGGCACTCTCGGGCTGTGGTGGGGGTGCAACAAATTCCACGACGCCGCAGGTTGGACAAGCTTCGATTTACAGCATTGGCACGGATGCACCGCTGCCCAGCGTGGTCTCGTGCGAAGTAAATGTGACCGGGATCAGTTTGAATAATGGCGGAGCCGCGGTCAGCGTGCTGGCGCAGCCGGCGATTGTGGACTTCGCGCAACTTAGCGGACTGCATCAACTGCTGGATCTAACGGCGGTGCCGACCGGAACCTATACGTCAGCGACCATTACGATTGCCTCGCCGGTGATTGGATTTATCGATACGTCGGTGACGCCACCGGCGGTGAATACGATCAATGGCACACTGACGCAGTCGACGGTCACCGTGAATTTCGCGCAGCCGGTGACGGTGAGCAACGCAGATTTGTTCGGGCTGCGGATGGAATTCGATCTTCGCCAATCTTTGCAGACCGACCAGAATGGGCAGGTGACTGGCGCGGTAAATCCGGTGTTCGAAGTGGCTTTGCTCAATGCCACGGACTCGCAAGTTTCGATCGACGACTTTCATGGCGGCGTGGTGGGTGTGACCGGCCCGAATACGTTCACTATTCAGGGGCCGCATGGGCGGCAATGGACCGTCGACGCCGGGGACAGTACGGTTCTCGACGACCCGACCATCCCGATCAGTTCGTTCACGACCAATACGATTGTGGAAGTTTCCGGCACGCTCGATCCGGTGTCACACGATATCGAGGCGTCGGAAATCGAAGTCGTCTCCAACAACGGTTTTTACCTGGGCGGATTGTTCACGAATATCCGGCCGAGTCCGGGTGCGGCTACGCAGGCAGATTTGTACGTACGCGATGAACTGCCGGCGATCAATGGAATCTCTGATGGTCAGATCGAAACGCTGGACCTGAATGGTTCGGAAAATTATTTGATCGAGCACATTCACCTGCCGTTGACTACGCTGCTCTTCAATAATTCCGAGTTGGCTGCAGGACAGCGGGTCGGTATAGGCGGGGCAATCTCTACCGCGAATGGCGTCAGCACATTGACGGTTCATCGAGTTGTTTTGAAGCGCCAAGGGCAGGCCGGCACCTGGGTGCCCGGCAGCACGGTGGTGCAGAACAACAACGCCGGAACGTTTCAGTTGAACGACAACTGGACCGCCGGCGTGTTGCTGCCTGCACCACTGACGGTGATGACCGGCAACGACACCAACTTCATCAATCTGAGCGGACTCTCGGCGCTGCAAGGCACTACGGCGCTGCGGATTCGCGTGGTGGGTTTCATCATCGTGAATCAAGCGACGGGCCAGCCGGTGATGGTGGCGCGTTCCGTGGAGCAATTGAGTTCGTAGCCTGTTACGGATTGGCAGGGATTCAGCCAATCCGCGCAGGCAACGATGCGTTGGCCTACCGCCCCGCCGGATGCTCGGCGGGGCGTAGATTTTTTACTTGCGAGTATTCGCGCGGCGGATACAATCGCGGCCATGCACGAACCGGAAACGTTTGCGGAGTTTTGGAGTTTTTATGTGCTGGCGCACCGGCAGCTCGCGACGCGCATTTTTCACGCTGTCGGGACTTTGTCGGGATGGGGCTTGCTAATCGCGGCGATCGTGCTGCGTCGGACTTGGCCGCTGGCGGCCGCCGCCATTGTGCCGTACGCGTTGGCGTGGTTTTCGCATTTCTTCGTGGAGCACAATCGTCCGGCGACGTTCGGGCATCCGCTGTGGTCCTGGCTGGCCGATCAAAAGATGGTGGCGATGGTGCTGGCAGGGAAGATGGGACGGGAAGTGGAACGTTGCGCGCAGGGGCAGAGTGGCGCAACCGCGAATTAGTTTTCTGAGATTAGTGTTCGATCTGTACGGCGACGATTTGTTTTCCACGCGCGGCCATCTGAATCGCCAGCGGGGGGCGCACCCCGGCTCCATGGACGATAGCTCCGCGAACTTCGCCGTTCGGTCCTGGGCCATATCGGTCGAGGTCGTAAACGGCTCCGTTACAGGGATCGACGACCATCGGATGGTTGGCGGTGTAATGGAACTGATTCGCAATCACCGTTAGATCGGTAATGTATTGCATCTCGCAGCTGCCGAAAGGTTCGCGCAGGGAAATTCCCCAATACACGTTGTTCGGTAGATGGACGACCAGCGCCGGCACATCGTCAGCCGTTTGCGGAGCACGAAATACGAATTGTTTCGCCGCCCAAGGCTTGGACAGTTCCGCCGCGGTCGCTACAGGACCTGGGCCGACGGCTACAGTCTTGGCCGGTTCTTCGGCGGGCGTGGCGGCAGGTAGCGGCACGGGCATGGATGGTACAACGTCCGCGAGCGGCGCCTGACTTTTCGCCGAAGTCGAGTGGCTATGCCAGAAGAAAATCCCGCCGATGAGCAGCACCAGCGCAGCGCCAAAGGCGATCAAAACTCCAGGCTGCAACAGCGGATTCGGCGCCGAACGATTCTGATAGCTGGGATCGAGCGGGCGTGGCGGTTCGGGCGCGGCTTTGACGCGCGCAGGATTTCCAGTGACGCCGGGAATGGTCGGCTCTTGCGGCTTAAAGGGATCGTGGTGCTTGGGCTCGTCAGTCATGCTGGGTGTGACCGTGGCAAAATTAAGCTTGAGGGGATTGCGGAAGTTTTGCAACAGGCTATTGGGCGGGGAGTTGACGCTTTCGCCGCGACTGAGTAGCGCTGGATAGAAGGCGCGGGTTCAGGCTGGGCGTTCGAAACGCACGGCGTGATGCGCCACATATTCGTGCAAATTCGCGAGAATCAGCAGCAGTTCGAGCATGCGGTCACGCTGGTCGGGGCAAGGCTCTTCGGCGCTTTCCTCCAGATTTTTCACGGTGGCCAGCGCGTCGGAGAGCAGCCATTCCAGGCTTTCCTTGCTCAGCGGCACGCCTTCGCGGCAGCGGGTGAGCGCCTGATCGGAGCGGACGAAGGCTTCATCCAGAAAATGGTCGAGACACAACTGGGCGGTGGAGAGCGCGGGCGGAGCGGAATTCGCGCATCCGGCGCGATTGCAATGGATGGAAGTGGCGGCTGTCATTGTCTGACCTCGAATCTCAGCACGGTCGGGGGCCGAAGGATGCGGGAGAGATTAGCACAAAATTTTCAGATGCAAATGACAGTGAGTTGTAAACAGCAACACCCGTCCGTGGCGGCAAAAACCGGGGCGGGGAATGATTTGCGGGATGGAAGGCGGAGCGGGACTAGCCCGCTTCACCGTGACATTTTTTGTATTTCTTGCCGGAACCGCAAGGGCAAGGATCGTTGCGTCCCACTTTGGCTGCAGCGCGAGTGGGCTTGGGCGGTTCAACGGGAGCAGAGCCGGCCTGGAATTGCATTTGTTGCTGCTGGCGGCGCTGCTTGCGCTCGATCTCTTCGGGCGAGAATTGGGAAAGCCCACGCGGCGTTTGCGGCGGCGCGGCGGCTGCAGGCGGTGGTCCTGACGTGGAAGTTGACGACGACTGCGGCAGCGCCTGAGCTGTTGGAGTCCCTGGGGCCGGGTTTTGCGGCGTTTCCGCCGGGCGCACCAAAAACAGAAAGCGGACCGCTTCGGTATCGATGCGGTTCATCAACTCATCGAAAAGAGTGAACGCTTCTTTTTTGAATTCGACCAGCGGATCTTTCTGTGCGTAGCCGCGCAGGCCGATGCCTTCCTTCAAGTGGTCGAGGGTCAGCAGGTGGTCCTTCCACTGGCCGTCCACGACGTCCAGCAGAATGTGGCGTTCGAGCCAGCGCAGCGTCTGCGCGCCGAAGAGTTTGTCCTTCTCTTCGTAGCGGGCGTGAACTTTTTCAATCAGAGTCTCGGCGACGGTTTCGTGATTCAGCGTGGCGAAATCCATGCCCACCGCTTTGGGGTCGAAACCGAATTGATTCAGAACTTCATTGGAAAATTGAGTGGTGTTCCACTGGTCGGGATGCGTCTCGCGCGGGCAATAGGTTTCGGCGAGTTCGTCGGCGATGGCGTCGGCGCGTTCGATGACGAATTCTTTCTGGTCGCGGCCTTCGAGGAACGAGCGGCGGAGGTTGTAGATGGTCTCGCGCTGCTTGTTCATCACGTCGTCATATTCGAGCAAGTGTTTGCGGGCTTCGAAGTTTTGCGCTTCGACAGCCTTCTGCGCATTTTCGATGCGGTTGCTGATCAGGCGGGATTCGATGGGCACGCCATCGGTCATGCCCAGGCGGAACATGAGGTTCTTGACACGTTCGCCGCCGAAGATGCGCAGCAAATCGTCTTCGAGGGAGAGGAAGAAGCGCGAGGAGCCGGGATCGCCCTGCCGTCCGGCGCGGCCACGGAGCTGGTTATCGATGCGGCGCGCTTCGTGGCGTTCAGTGCCCAGAATGTGCAGGCCGCCCATGGCCACGACTTCATCGTGCTGAACTTTACACTCCGCCGCGAACTGGTCGTAGATCGGCTTCCACTGCTCGAGCGGCACCTGGAAAATTTTGCCTTCAATCTGGAAGAGCACCATGGCGGGATTGCTGGCGCCATTGGTGGGAGCTTCGGCGCCAGCCACGGCTGCGGCCGTGGCTGCATCGGCCTGCGCGGCTGTTTCAGTGCCCGGGGCCGTAACGATTATTGAGCTGGCCGGAGCATAAGGCAGGGCCAACTTATTTTTCAGGCAGTAATCGCGGGTCATTGCTTCCGGATTTCCGCCGAGCAGGATGTCGGTGCCGCGACCGGCCATGTTGGTCGAAACCGTGACCGTTCCTTTGCGGCCCGCCTGGGAAATGATGATCGCTTCACGCTCGTGCTGCTTGGCGTTCAAGACCTGGTGCGGGATGCCGGCTTTTTTCAGCAGCGCGGCGATTTTTTCCGATTTCTCGATGGAGATACTGCCGACCAACACTGGCTGGCCGCTTTCGTAATACTGGCGCACGCCGCCCACGCGCGTGCCGTCTTCCTGCAGAATTCCGTTGACGGCCGCTTCGAATTTTTCGGCTTCGGTGCGGTAGACCACGTCCGAATTCTCGATACGGATCAGCGCTTTGTTGGTGGGAATGGCGACGACTTCGAGTTTGTAAATCTTGTCGAATTCGGGAGCTTCGGTATCCGCGGTTCCGGTCATGCCGGACAGTTTCTTGTACATGCGGAAATAATTCTGAAAAGTGATGGTGGCGAGCGTCTGATTTTCGCGCTCGATCTTCACGCCTTCTTTGGCTTCGACGGCCTGATGCAAGCCATCGGACCAGCGGCGGCCGGGCATCTGGCGTCCGGTAAATTCATCGACGATGACGATGCCGTCGTCTTTCACCACATAGTCGACGTCCTTGGTGAAGAGCGTGTGAGCGCGCAGAGCCTGATAGACGTGATGAATGATGTCCATGTGGGCGGGATCGTAGAGGTTGCCGAGGCTCAGCAACTTTTCGCACTTGGATACGCCTTCTTCGGTCAGTGTGGCGGTGCGATGTTTTTCATCGAGCGTGTAATCGATGTCCAAGATCAGTTTGGGGATGATCTTGTCGATGCGGTAGTACTTGTCGGTCGATTCTTCCGCCGGACCGGAAATGATCAGCGGGGTGCGCGCTTCGTCGATCAGGATGGAGTCAACTTCGTCGACGATGGCGAAATGATGGCCGCGCTGGACGCACTGGGCCAGGTCGTACTTCATGTTGTCGCGCAGATAGTCGAAGCCGAATTCGTTGTTGGTGCCGAAGGTGATGTCTGCGGCGTAGGCAGCGCGGCGCTGGACGTCGTCCAGGTCGTGCACGATGACGCCGACCGAAAGGCCCAGCGTCTTGTAAATCGGCCCCATCCACTCGGCGTCGCGACGCGCGAGGTAATCGTTCACGGTAATGATATGCACGCCGAGGCCGGTAAGGGCGTTCAAGTAGGCGGGAAGGGTGGCGACCAGCGTCTTTCCTTCGCCGGTTTTCATTTCGGCGATTTTTCCCTGATGCAGGACGGAACCGCCGATCAGCTGCACATCAAAATGGCGCATGCCTAGCGTGCGGCGGCCGACTTCGCGGACCAACGCGAAAGCTGGAATCATCGCAGGCTCGGTGGCGTCGCGCAGGATCTGCTTGGCATTCGTGTCCAGGGGATCGAAGTCTTGCAGACGGCTCTGGACTTCGGCCTTAAGCTTGGCGGTCATAGCCAGAATTTCGGCCTCGGAGAGTTTTTTCATCTCCGGTTCGAGCGCGTTGATGGCGGCAACCAAGGGCTGCACGGATTTCACGTCGCGTTCGTGCTTGGTGCCGATGAAACGCGCAACGACGCTATTTATGATTTTTTCGACGTCCATATTTTCAGTGTAGGCGCTTTCGAGCCCCGCAACGGGGCGCTCTTGGAATTTCCGGTTCCCAACGCGCGGAAGGGCGTGCGCGGCTGCATAAATCTCAAAAAGTACAAATACCATTGTAGCCGCTCGGAGGGATTCCTGCAAAGCGGAGCGCGGGGAGTGTTTTCTACGATTCGCCGCTGAAAATTGGCACTTTTGGTGTGCGGGCTGGCGGCCTTGCCCGTGATTGCCGGGCAGTCTATCATTGCAGGTTGAACGTGCGTCGCGGCTAGCGCCTGTTTGTAGCCACGTTTGTGCGCTGCCGCGCCGAAAGGAACGCAATGCCTCCGGGACCAGGACATCAGCACCAGCATGGCCCAGCGCCTGCTGGGATGGAAAAGAAGCCGACGATTGACGGCGTAAAGAACCTTGTAGCGGTGGCCAGCGGCAAAGGTGGCGTGGGCAAAACCACGGTGGCCGTGAATCTGGCGATCGCGCTGAAAACGATGGGCGCGAAAGTGGGCTTGATGGACGCCGACGTCTACGGGCCGAACGTGCCAGTGATGTTGGGCACCGACGAACAGCCGCGCGCGGTGAACGAAAAGACCATCATTCCGGTGGAGGCTTACGGGATCAAGATGATCTCGATGGGCCTGCTGAATCCGGGCGACAAGCCGCTGGTTTGGCGCGGGCCGATGTTGCACAGCGTGATTCAGCAATTTCTGCGCAGCGTGCAGTGGGGCGAGCTGGATTATCTGGTGATCGATTTGCCGCCGGGGACGGGCGACGTGCAGCTTTCGCTGATCCAAAATGTTTCGGTTACGGGCGCAGTGGTGGTGACTACGCCTTCGCTCGTGGCTCTGGCGGATGTGCGTAAGGCGATCGAAATGTTCCGGCAGGTGAACGTCGAGATTCTCGGCGTGGTGGAGAACATGAGCTACTTCAATTGCCCGCACTGCGACGGGCGGATTGACGTCTTCGGGCACGGCGAAGGGCAGCACATGGCCAAGAATTTCGGCGTGCCGTTCCTGGGCGAGATTGAAATCGATCCGCAGATTCGCATCGGCGGAGATACCGGGAAGCCGGCGGCTTCGCACGGCGAGGATTCGCCGGGAGCGAAGAGTATTTTTGCGGTGGCGCGCAATCTGGTGGCCCGGCTGGATGAAGTGAATGCGGCAAGCGGTGCGCCGGTGGTGGAGATTTTGTAGAGGCGCCCGGAGTTCTGGGGCAATTTGGGTTGTGCAATTGGCATCCTGTAGTTCCAACTTTTACTTCAGGGGACTCCGTTTGATTCGCAGCTTTCGCGGGCACATGCCGCAAATCGCGGCCAGCGCATACGTCGATCCGCAGGCGGTGGTGATCGGCGACGTGGTGATTGGCGAAGACTCGAGCGTGTGGCCGTGTGCGGTGATTCGCGGCGACGTGCATTACATACGCATCGGGGCGCGCTCGAACGTGCAGGATGGCTCGGTGCTGCATGTGATGCGCGACACCAACCCGTTAGTACTGGGCGACGAGGTGACGGTGGGGCATAGCGTCACTTTGCACGGGTGCACGGTGGAATCGCGCTGCTTGATCGGCATGGGCAGTATCATTTTGAATGGCGCGGTGATCGGCACCGGTAGCATTGTCGCGGCGGGAACGCTGATTCCGGAGCGCACGGTGATTCCGCCGGGGAGTCTGGTGATGGGCTCGCCGGGGAAGGTGAAGCGGGCTTTGACGGTGGATGATCAGGCGTCGATCGATCGATACTGGAATAATTACGTTGGGTACAAAGAACAATACAAAAAGGAAAGCGCTGGGAGCTAGGCTCCGGCCGTTGATTTTCTGACTCAACCAAAACAATTCCGAGCGATCAAAGGAACGCGCGATATCACACCGCCGGATTCGGCGCTGTGGAATTGGTTCGAGCGCACGGCGCGGGATACATTCGAGGGCTACAATTTCCGCGAGATTCGCCTGCCGATTTTCGAGGAAACGTCTCTTTTCGCGCGTTCGGTGGGCGGCGAAACCGACATTGTTTCGAAGGAGATGTACACCTTCGAGGATCGTTCGACTTCGGCCGATGCAGCCGGGAATCCCCAAGATCTGATCAGTTTGCGCCCGGAAGCCACGGCCAGCACGATGCGGGCTTACATCGAGCACGGCATGCATACGCTGCCTGGCGAGGTGAAGCTGTACTACATGGGTCCGATGTTCCGGCGGGAGCGGCCGCAGAAGGGGCGTTACCGGCAGTTCTACCAGGTCGGGGCGGAAGTGCTGGGGCAATCGGACGCGCCGGCTATCGATGCGGAAGTCATCGAAATGCTGATGACGTTTTTTGGGCGCGTGGGCTTGACGCGCACGACGTTGTACATCAATTCCATCGGCGACAAGAACTGCCGGCCGCAATACGTGGAATTGCTGCGCGAAGATTTACGCAAAGTGAAGGATCAGCTGGGCGCGGACAGTCAGCGCCGGATCGAAACCAATCCGCTGCGCGTGTTGGATTCGAAAGTGCCACAGGAACAGGAGATTATCGCCAAGCTGCCGAAGATTTCGGAGCATTTGTGCGAAACCTGTCGCGAGCATTACGCGAAGCTGAAAGAAGAATTGACGCTGCGCGGAGTGAGCTTTCAGGAAAATTGGCGGCTGGTGCGCGGACTTGATTACTACACGCGCACGACTTTTGAAGTGATCGCCGAAGGTCTGGGATCGCAGAACGCAGTGTGCGGTGGCGGGCCGCTACGACGGCCTGGTTGAATTGCTCGGCGGACCGCCGACCAAGGGAATCGGCTTCGCCATCGGAACCGACCGCGCGATTCTTTCGATTCAAGAGTCGGGGAATTTGCCGAAGCTGCCGGGGCTGGACGTTTTCGTCGCCTGGATGGGGCTGCCGACCTACGCGACGGCAGTTGGCCTGACAAAAAAATTACGCGACGCGGGGCTTTCGGTCGAGCTGCCTGGCGAAGAATTGAAATTCAAGAAATCGCTAAACCTGGCGGACAAGCTGGGCGCGCGTTACGCGCTGATCATCGGCAGCGACGAAGTGGCTTCGGGAAACTTCACGCTGAAGCGGCTGGCCGATGCCGAACAAAAGAAGCTTTCAGAAAATGAACTGCTAGAATATCTGGAATCGGAACGGCGCGGGACCCGCAGCTAGAAGGCTGTTTCACGACTCCAGCTGAAAACTCCGCGCACGGAAAAGGACGACTATTTTGCTCGATACTCTGGGAAACCTGAAACGGACCAACTACGCCGGCAATTTGCGGGCGGCGGACGCTGACGAAAACGTGGTGCTGATGGGCTGGGTGCAGACTCGCCGCGACCTGGGCCAATTGATTTTTATCGATTTGCGCGACCGCGCCGGCATCGCGCAGATTGTATTCAACGCCGAACTGAATCCGGAAGCACATAAGAAGGCCGAAGAGCTGCGCTCGGAATTCGTGATCGCGGTAGAAGGCAAAGTCATCAAGCGGCAGAAGGCGAATCCGGAGATCGCGTCGGGCGAAGTGGAAGTGATGGCCACCCGGCTGCACATTTTGAACAATTCGAAAACGCCTCCATTTCAGATTGAAAATGACGTGACCGCGAGCGAAGAGACCCGTCTGCGCTACCGCTATCTGGACCTGCGCCGGCCGAAGCTGCACAGCAACATTGAGCTGCGCCATCAGATTGTTTTCACCATACGAAAGACGCTCGACGATCTGGGATTTTTCGAGATCGAAACGCCGCTGCTGACGCGTTCGACGCCCGAAGGCGCGCGCGATTGCCTGGTGCCGAGCCGGATTCATCACGGACAGTTCTACGCGCTGCCGCAATCGCCGCAGATCTTCAAGCAGATTCTGATGATCTCCGGTATGGATCGTTACTTCCAGATCTGCAAATGCATTCGCGACGAAGATTTTCGCGCGGATCGCCAGCTGGAGTTCACGCAGCTCGACCTGGAAATGTCGTTCCCGCGCCAGGAAGACATTTTTCAGGTGATCGAGCAGGTCATGGTCGCCACCCTCGGGGTAATCGGGGTGAAGGCTACCGCTCCGTTCCGGCACCTCGACTACAAAGTCGCGCTCGCAAAATACGGCTCGGACAAACCGGACCTGCGCTTCGGCATGGAGCTGCACAACGTCACTTCGCACTTCGAGCCAGCGCGCGAGACATTCAAATTTGAAGGGAACGTGCAGGCGGTAGTCGCGTCGGGTGCGGCGGCATGGTCGCGCAAGCAGATCGACGAACTGGTCGAAGCGGGCAAGAATGCCGGCGCGCGCGGCGTCTACACCGTGAAAGTCGCTGCGGAAGGCATCAGTTCGGCGCTGGAAAAGAATTTGGGCGCCGAGGGGCTCAAGAAACTCGTCGATGCGGTCGGCGCGAAAGCCGGTGATTTGATCGTCGCCGCACCCGCGAAAGATCAGATTCCGCACACCGATGCTTCGCTCAGTGTTGGCGGGGCTTTGCGGCTGTATCTTGGCGACAAATTGAACCTGATCGACCGGACCAAGTGGGAGTTCGCCTGGATCACCGGGTTCGCGCTGTTTGAATGGAGCGAGCGCGACAAGCGCTGGGTCAGCGCGCAGCATCCTTTTACCGGAATCTACGAAGAAGACATCGAAAAACTCGAAACCGCTCCGTGGGAGTGCCGCTCCAAGGGCTACGACCTGGTGCTCAACGGCAACGAACTCGGCTCGGGCAGCATTCGAATTCACCGGCAAGATGTGCAGGCGCGGATGTTCAAGGCGCTCGGGCTTTCCGACGAGCAGGCGCGACACCGTTTCGGATTTTTTCTCGACGCGCTGACTTACGGCACGCCGCCGCACGGAGGCATCGCGCTGGGTATCGACCGCATCGCGATGCTGCTGGCGGGAGAAAAATCGCTGCGCGACGTCATCGCGTTCCCGAAAACCACCAAGGCGCAGGATCTGATGTCCGAGGCGCCGTCATCGGTGGACACCGACCAACTGGACGAACTGGGAATACAGATCAAGCCCGAAGAGGCAGCCAAGAAGGACGCATGATGGAACATGGCGTGCAGCAAGAGCGGCTGTCCTCAGGGGCTGAAGCCCCTTTTCTAGGAGCTGGTAATGTCGGAGCTAAAGCTCCGACCCCCTAAAGAGCCAAAACGTCCGAGGTTCGAGACTGCAATGAAACACGCCGCAAAAAAGACGACGTTAGGCCGCAACCGATGAGCCGAATCCGCATTCTGGCCGAGAATGTCGCGAATAAAATCGCTGCGGGCGAAGTTGTGGAACGCCCGGCGTCGGTGGTCAAAGAGCTGCTGGAGAATTCGTTGGATGCAGGCGCGCGGTCGATTAGGATCGAAGCCGAATCGGGCGGCAAGCGGCTGATTCGGGTGATCGACGATGGCTGCGGGATGAATCACGATGACGCGTTGCTGGCCTTCGAGCGTCACGCCACTTCTAAACTGCGTACGGCGGACGACCTGCTTTCGATTTCCACGCTGGGGTTTCGCGGCGAGGCGTTGCCCTCCATCGCGTCGATTTCGCGGCTGATTCTGGAAACGCGCGACGCGGAAGACAACGAAGGGCTTCGCGTGGAATTCGCCGGCGGCAAGCTGGTTAGCGTAAAGCCGGCGGGCGTGCCGGTGGGAACCTCCATCAGCGTCTCGGACATTTTTTACGCGGTACCGGCGCGGCGTAAATTCCTGAAATCAGAAACGACCGAACTGGGGCACATCGCTTCGCTGGTCACGCACTACGCGCTGGCCCATCCTGAAACGCAATTTCTGCTGAAAACTCCGTCACAAGAAATTCTGAATTGTGCGCCAGTGGAAAAGCTGGCGGACCGGGTCTACCAAATCTTCGGACGGCAAGCGCTCGAAGAATTGATGGAGATTCCGGATACCGAAGCGCCGATTCACACCGCCATCACCGAGCCGCCGATGGAGGCTGGAGAAAAATCGCCGACCATCCGGGTGACCGGTTTTGCTTCGCGCCCCGAAGTACAGCGCTCCAACCGCAATGGAATTTATATTTTCGTGAATCGCCGGCTGGTGCGGGACCGGCTGCTGCTGCACGCCATTAACGAGGCCTATCGCAACATCACGCCGCCGGGCGTGTTTCCGGTGGTGCTGTTGTTTCTGGAAATGGATTGCCAGGAAGTCGACGTCAACGTGCATCCGGCGAAAATTGAGGTGCGCTTCCGGCATCCGCAGTTCGTGCACGATTTCACTCGCGATACGCTGCGGCACGCACTCTCGATTGCGCGTCCGATTCCGGGCTTTCCTGCGGGACGGGCCGCGGCTGCGGCAGGCGCCAATACTTTGTCGACGAATTCACTGACGCCCGCGGCGGGCTACGGCAAAGGAGACAATGCGCCGATGGCGCGGAGCATTTACGAACATGATGGAGCGGGGAACGGATTCGCCGGTCCTCCCCGTGCGGTAATCCCCAGCTCGTTCGGGTCGGTGGCCGAAAATTTTGAGCTGAGCGGCGGGCCGGACCGGCCGATTCCGCAGCGGCTACAGTTCGGGCCCGCGGGCGATTCGGAATATTCCTTCGGCGCTCCGCAGGCGGGCGCGGCCATCGCGGACATGGGTGCGGCCTCGACTCCCGGGAGTCTGCCACGCCTGGACGAAATTACCGACTTGAAGCCACTAGGGCAGGTAAGCAGCAGCTTCATCGTGGCGGTAAACGGCGAAGGTCTGTGGATCATCGACCAGCATGTGGCCCACGAACGAATCCTCTTCGAGCAGCACCTGCGCGCGCGGCGCGAAGGCGAGATGGGGGGGCAACGGGTGCTGGTACCGCTGATTGTCGACTTGAATCCACGGCAGATGGCGATCTTCGAACAGATTGGGGAGGAACTGCGCGCGAACGGTTTCGAAGCTGAATTGATGGGCGAGCGCAGTGTGGCGATTCAAGCGGCCCCGGCGGGAATCACCAGCGGCGACGCGGAAAAGCTTCTTTACGAAATACTCGATGGCATCGCCAAGGAAAATCAGGCGATCTCGATCGATTCGCTGCAGGCGAAGATCGCGGCCTCGACTTCCTGCCACGCGGCGATCAAGGTAAATACGCCGCTGGACCACACCAAAATGGAATGGTTGCTGGGCGAGCTGGCCAAAACCGAATATCCGATGAGCTGCCCGCACGGGCGGCCGGTGGTGCTGCGCTATTCGGTGCGCGAAATCGAAAAGGCCTTCAAGAGAATTTAGTTGACGCTACGCGCTGGGCCGGGAATCCGAACGAATGCAAAAACTGATCATCGCGATTGACGGCCCGGTGGGTTCGGGGAAGAGTACGCTGGCGCGGCGCGTGGCGGAACTGATGGCCTACGTCTACATCGACACGGGAGCGATGTACCGGGCGCTGGCGCTGAAAGCCCTGCGCCAGCAGCTGTCTTTTGACGACAACGATGACGCGCTAGTGGCGCTGGCGCAAAAGACCAGCATCGACCTGCGCGTCGATGGCGGGGCACAATGCGTGCTGCTGGATCAGGAGGACGTAACCGCGGCGATTCGCACGCCGGAGGTGTCCCAGGCAGCTTCGAAGATCGCGGTGAACCCGGGCGTGCGGCACGTGCTGGTGGCCGAGCAGCGGCGCGCCGGCGAGCGCGGCGGGGTGGTAATGGAAGGGCGCGACATCGGCAGCGTGGTATTTCCCGACGCGCAGCTGAAGATTTTTCTGACCGCTTCGCCCGAAACGCGGGCCGAGCGGCGCTGGCGCGAACACGAGCAGAAGGGCGACGCAATCAGTCTGCAGAAGACGCTCGACGAGATTCGCGAACGCGATCAACGCGACAAGATGCGCAACACCTCTCCGCTGGTAAAAGCGCCCGACGCCGTGGTAGTGGATAGCACCGCGATGGAGCCCGAAGAAGTGGCGCGGCTGGTGGTGATGCTGGCGCAAGACGGAGCTGCGCGAGCGAGCACCCCCTAGCGTACCTCCCGTGAAGCCGCGACTCTGGCTCGCGTTCGATTGCCTTTTCCGCTGCGATCCCGATTTAGTGCATCAGGAATGTTTCTTCAGCCCAGTTGACCGCGTCGAAATACTGCGGCGAAAGGCAACTGGGGTCGATTGACAACTTCTGGGCAGCAGGGGTGACCTGGTCCCAGTATCCCCTTTCGTACAGCAGGGCGAGGTCGAAGATTTCCCGGAGCGAATTCTGCCCGCCGAGCAGAGCCTCGCGAGTCTCATCGCGCAGTTTGATTTCCTTCAGGACATCGACGAGGTCCATGTCCAATACCGCATCCATGGCGGAAAGCAACCCGAGCAGGAACAAATCGCTGGCGGCGCCGGGACGATGGGCAGCGGCGGCGAGCAATTCGCAAAAACGCGCGCGAATCAAGGGAAGCATCACCAGCTCCCGGGGCTTGTGGTCACCCATGCAGGAGAGGGTCACGACCGAAACCCATTTTCGGGTGCCCGCTTCACCCAGCAGCGACACAGCGTGAGGAATGGAGCGAACTTCGGTGGCGAGCGGGAATAGGGGAGAATTCAAGTAACGCAAAAGCCGGAAACTGAGAGAGGCCTCGGCCTTGATGTAATCACAAATACGCTTGGAGTTGATTGGCGTTTCCTGGGCGGCCTGGAGCACGCGAAGATAGTTCAACTTGTTGGCCGGAACGTTGCGCCTGGTCAACATTTCCGGACGGCTGAAGAAGTACCCCTGGAAATAGGTGAAGCCCCAGGAGCGGCAGCGCCGGAAATCGTCGTAGGTTTCCACCTTCTCGGCGAGCAAGCGAATGTTTCGGGGGAGAAATTCACGAGCCATCCGCAGCTGATCATCCGGAGGGCTGGCCAGGAGGTCGACTTTGATGAAGTCGGCCAGGTCGACCAGCGGGGCCCAGGCTGGCGCGTCCAGGAAATCATCAAGGGCTACCAGGTAGCCCGCAGCCTTCAATCGGCGGCAGGCTTCGATCACTTCGCTATCGATCTCCACCGATTCGAGGACCTCGATGACCACGCGATCGCGAGGCAAGATGGTGGTGAATTCGCGAACTAACGAATTGCGCGTGCAATTCACGAAGGCACGACAGCCGGGAATCAGGTGTTCGATGCCGAAGAGCAGCACGCTATCGAAGGTGGAAGCCGAGGCGACGTCAAGATCATCGCCACCAAAGCAGTTTTCGGGACCGGAACGGTGCAGCAACTCGTAACCGTACAGGGAGCGGTCGGAATTGAAAATAGGCTGGCGTGCAAAAAATCGCAAGGAAATATCCCCCTTCCGCGGCAGCGCGGAACGAAAAAACGGTGCGGAAGGGGGATAAGAACTGCGCGAACAGAACCCCGGCGGTTAGGCCGGGCTGGACATTGACGAGAGGAATTCGCCGTTGGTCTTGGTTTTGGAAAGGCGGCCGAGCAGCAATTCCATCGCTTCGACGGTGGATAGCGGGCTGAGCACCTTGCGCAAAACCCAGATGCGATTCAGCTCGTCGGGCGGAAGCAGCAATTCGTCCTTAC
>CAWKAX010000029.1:0-67567 GCA_963847695.1 uncultured Acidobacteriota bacterium
ACCTGCACGGCGGGACACATTTCGAGTACGCGGCGCATGGTGCAGACGTGGCTGCCGGGATTGCCCTGGTATTCGTTGCGCAGTTCGGCGTGGGCGCCGATATGCAGCACGCAGAGGTCTTTAAATTTTTTCAGGGTGGCGGAAACCAGCGGCGGGGTGAGCGAATGTTCGCCGCCGAGAGCTACCGGAAATTTTCCGGCGTCGAGCAGTTCGAGTTGCGCGGTGAAGAGTTCGCGCAAGACTTCTTCGAAGGTGCCGTCCTGGGTATCGATGGGCGGCCAGGTGGCGATGCCGATTTCGCGGGCGAAATCCATTTCGAGTTCATCGTCAAAAGTTTCCATGTGGCGGCTGGCTTCGAGGATGGCGGCCGGGCCATTGCGGGTGCCGCGTTCGTAGGTGGCGGTGCGTTCAAGCGGCACCGGAAAAATTACCGCGCGAGACGTATCGTAGGAGGAATACTCTTCGGGAAGACCGCAGAAATTTTGCGGAGGAAGCGGCGTGTAGCGGGACATTCGTTAAGTTTCTCCTGCGTTACAAGTCAGATTTTTCTTTCGTGCCGCGTGCATTTGTACTATCAATGATGGGCACGCGAGAACAAATTCCGCTCCCGGATTTCCACGGGAGCTAACATTACCTGCGAGGCTGCGGAATGGCAAAGAAAAAGGGCGTAACGGGGCGGGTGTTGCACGACCCGATTGCAGACCGGCTGACGCCGATTTATCCGCTGGATTTATCGAAGATCAAGACGCTGGACCAACTGGTGCGAGCGATGGGACAGACGGCTTATACGGCGCGGCAGGTGGGCGACGCGGCCGACGTGCTGGAGGCGATGGCGCGGGACAAAGACTGTTTTGTGGTGATGACGCTTTCGGGCGCGTTGACCGTGGGGAAAATGGGCTTAGTGTTCTGCGATCTGGTGGAATCGGGAATTGTGAAGGCGATTGTTTCGACTGGCGCCTTGATGGCCCATGGATTGGTGGAAGCTACGGGGCGTTCGCATTTTCGCTATGACCCGTCGGTGGGCGACAACGAGCTTTTCCTTCAGGGGTACAACCGGGTTTACGATTCGCTGGAACCGGAAGTGAATCTGGACGCGGTGGAGGAAGTGGTCGACCACGTTTTGGAGCGTTGGGATCCGGAAGAGACGCTGTGCAGCTGGAAATTGAATCGGGCGATGGGCGAGTATTTGGCGCGGCATGCGAAAGGGCGGGGAATTCTAAAGTCGTGCGTGGAGCATAACGTGCCGGTGTTTGTACCGGCATTCACAGATTCCGAATTGGGGATCGATCTGGCGCTTTTTAATCGGCTGCGGAAAAAGCAGAACAAGAAACCGTTGTTGTTTGATCCTTATTTGGATTTTGAACACTATGCGGCGACTATGCTGGCCACGAAGCGGATGGGAATTTTTACGATTGGCGGCGGCGTGCCTAGAAACTGGGCGCAGCAGTTTGGAGTCTATGCGGAATTGTTGGCCCGGAGAGGGTACGAGAAGATTCCTTTGAAGCGATATAACTATGGATTGAGAATTTGTCCGGAGCCGGTGAATTGGGGCGGGCTTTCGGGGAGTACTTATACGGAGGCGGTTTCGTGGGGAAAGTTTGTGCCGCAGGAAGAGGGCGGGCGGTTTGCGGAAGTTTTGGATGACGCTACGGTGGCGTTGCCTTTGATTGTGGGCTCGGTGCTGGAGCGGATTGGGTACGACTACGCGGCTGCTGGCGGCGGGAAACGCGCGAAGAAGTAAAGCGAAGATTTAACCACAGAGAACGCGGAGAGAAAAACTCGAGGGCACGGAGAATTTGCGCGATGGCGCTTTCTGCGTGCCCTTTTTTATTTTGTGTGACGCGTATCGAACGGACTAGTCGTCTTCGCCGATCAGGATGGCGGCGGCGAGGACGGTGGTCCAGAGGCCGCGCTTGTCACCGACGGCGGACTGGGTGATGTTCATGGTGCGGACGATTTTATTGGAGATGCGGTAGACTTCTTTTTTTTCGTCCCAGGAAAGATCGGGATCGAATTCCACGTTTAGCGTAGTCGCCAGCATTTCGGCGGCGAGTTCTTCGGTGTATTCACCGGCAATTTCTTCGCTTTCGCCGAAGGAGTGATGTTCGGAGAGATAGCCGAACATGGATTTATCGGCGGGAAGCGCGAGGCCCACTCCGGCGGCGATCAGGCGATGCGGTTCGCGCGTTTGATTCTCGCTGATGACCGTAAACGCGACCTGGCCGGCCTTGATGTGTTTCAAACCTTCGCTGCGGGAAATTAATTTGCAGTGCGGAGGGAAAATCGACGAGACGCGGACGATATTGCAGGCCGCGATGCCGGCATTGCGCAGGGCCAATTCAAAACTGGAGAGCCGCTCTCGGTGTTTGCCAACGCCTTTCGTGAGGAAAATCTTCTTCGCGACGAATGCCATGTGGTTACCGAGCTGCGGTGCCTCCCGAAACTGCGAAAAATTTGAACGCAACGAAAATTAACAAGCGTGCGCGGTGATGTCAATAAAATTCACGATTGCCGCGCACGGCGACGGCCAGCAGGCGGAGCGATTTTAGATTTCGTTTTCACACTTCCGTAACATTTCGCGCGCGATCAAAACGCGTGGAAAATAAAAAAGGGGAACTCGGAGTTCGAGTTCCCCTTTTTATTTTGTAATGCGGGTTTGTGCGTCCTGGTTAGTAGGGTAGACGATCGGATACGGCGGAGGCGGCGGATAGTATCCAGGGCCGTAGTAGCCGTAAGGATAAGGGCGGCGCAACATGGGCCGGCCGTTAACGTTCCGCGGTTGCGGCGCGTAATCCGCTTGAGTCACCGGACGAAACGCGAGTAGTCCGCGCGTGGTGTTGATGGAAATGGGCTGTTCGAGTTTGAAGGTGAGCAAAGTTTCGGGAGTGATGATGGTCGGTTTGCCGCGGGTGACGAGCACGCCCGCGACGCTGGCGACGAATCCGGCTCCGGCGCCGATGGCTGCTCCGGGTCCGCCGGCTGCGGCGGCTCCGATGGCGGCGCCAGTGCCGGTGGTCAGGCCGATGGCGGCCGCGTCGCGACCCTTGGAAGGACCGGCGGTGGCGTTCAGCAGCTGAGTTTGAATCGGCAGCAACTGGCCGTCGACCAAGGTGAGCTGGCTGAGATCGATCTGCAATTTTGAAACGCCTTTGACGCGACCGGCGCGGACGGCGTCGGTAACCGTACCGGTAATGGTCTGGCCTCGGCGCATCACCACCCAGCCGTCGATGACGATGGGCTGCGCGAGAGTGGCGATGAACGTGTCGCCTTTTTTACTTTTGTCACTGGAAAGAAAATCGGTGGTGCGGATCTGGATGACTGAGCCAGCAGGCAGCGTCAAGCTCGGCGGCGCCAGCGGAGGAGGACGGCGTTCGGCGCGCGGGGCATTATTGGGCGGCGGATTGCCGTTGTTGTTCCCGTTGTTCGGCGGAGGATTCATCGGGCCTTGATCTTGAGGAGAGCCTTGATCCTGCGGTGGCGGCGCCATCTGATCTGGCTGGCCCTGATTCTGCGGCGCGTTTTGATCTTGGGGCGCGGCTTGGTCCTGCGGCGGATTCGCGTTCTGATTCTGATCTTGTCCTTGCGACTGCCCTTGCATTTGGTCCTGAGTCTGGTCGGGCGGAGGCGGCTGCTGATCCTGCGGCTGCGCCGAATTATCTTGTGCCGGCGGATTCTGCTGGCCGAAGGCCGAAGGCGACGCGAGCGTCATGCCCAAAATCAGAGCGCCGAGGCCTAGCTTTGCAAGCAAATCGCGGGTGGAGCGTTTCTTAGAAAAATTGTGCATTGTCCCAACCTCCCAGCTCGGTTAGACGAGCCTGGTTTCGTTCTGGCCGTTTACCATAGCTAATTATCAAATATCAAATGGTGCGCTAACCCTAATTCAGATGAGGACTGCACGCGCAGAGTTGCAGGCCAGTGAATACAACACGAAAAGGTGGAAATAGTTGCAGCGGGCTTCTGGGCCGGTCTGGGCAGTGCTTCTGGGTCCGGCCGTCGGGGCAACGCACGGCTAGACGCGCGCGAGGGTGAAGAGGGGAAGGCACGGAGCCAGAATATCGGCGACGGTCTTGAGTTCGCGAAGCTGCGAGTGAGTGAAGTCGGCGCCGGCTTCCGCCGCGCTCTTGCCTTTACGGGAGATCTGCAGCACGCCGATGATTTTCTTGTCGTGAGTGATGGCCACGCTCATGATTTTCTGAATCGGCTCGCCGCGCTCTTCCTGGACGATGGGCACGGCTTCGAATACCGAAGAGTGGGGCACCACGGCAAAATGGTTGATGACTTCCGGGCGCTTTTCGCGGACGGTGCGGGCGGCCAGGGAATTGGTGCTGGTCAGCGGAATCTGGCCCACGTTCTGGAGCTTTTCGGGGACTACGAAGCGCAAGAACCGGTCGTCGCTGGTGATGGTCAGGACCGCGACTTCGTGCGGTTGCACCACGAAATGCTTGCTGACCAGATCGACAATGCGGTTCATGCCGACGAAGTCGCCGCCATTGCTTTGGCGAACGATTTCGGCGACCCACTTCTTGAGCTCGGAAATGTGCTCGCTGGGCATGGGCTGGTATGGGCGTCGATTTCAAGCAGTTTATCATCTACCGAAAAGACGAAAACCGTCCTGAGGGGGTGCTGTATCCAAAATGCTAAGCCGTGCCGGGTGAGGAGAACTAGATTGGGTTGATGATTTTTGCGGGTGCCGAGGTCCGGTCGCGGACTGTTTCGAATGATTCGTTCGCGCCGGAATTTTCGAATTTAAAATCGCGTTTGGCGCGTATTGCAAACGCCGCAACTCCTGCCTATACTGGAGTTTCTGTGACTCAACCTCGGAGCGTGCATGTCGGTCGCAGCCTCGCATAGCCGAACCAGTTACATCCTCGACAAACTGCAATCCCTTAGCGGCGTAATCCCAATTGGCGCATTCCTGGCGGAGCATTTCTGGTCGAATAGCTATGCGCTGGTCAGCGCCAAAAGCTACGACAATGTTTCCAGCGAATTGCAGCTGATTCCGTGGAGAATTTTCGTGGAATGCGCGGTGCTGTTCATTCCGCTGGTGTTTCACAGCTTGTATGGGATGTACATCTGGTGGCTGGGCAAATCGAACGTGATCGGGCATCCCTGGATGTCGAACTGGATGTACACACTCCAGCGTTGGACCGGGATCATCGCGTTCGTGTTTATCGGCTGGCACGTTTATGTTGAGCGCTACGTGGGGCGCGGGATGACGGCGTATACCGACGTGCAGGCGTCGATGATGAATCCCTGGTTCGTGACTTTTTACTTGGTCGGGATCGCGGCGGCTTCATTTCACCTGGGCAACGGGCTTTGGAATTTTGCCTGTAAGTGGGGCATCGCGGTGAGCGTGCGCGCGCAACGCGCGGCGGGATGGTTTGGAGCAGCGGTGGGCCTGTCGTTTACCTTGATGGGCGTCGCGATCGTCCTGGGCTTGCATTACGGCAAGTTTCCGCTCGGGGGCTACGTGCAATGAAACACCAGCCAAAAATAATTATTGTGGGCGGGGGACTGGCGGGTTTGATGGCCGCGATTCGAGTGGCCGAAACCGGCGTGCCGGTGGAACTATTCTCGATCGTGCCGGTGAAGCGTTCGCATTCGGTGTGCGCGCAGGGCGGAATTAACGCAGCGAAGAATCTGAAGGGCGAAGGCGATTCCACCTGGAAGCATTTCGACGACACTATTTACGGCGGCGATTTTCTGGCGAATCAGGGTCTGGTGAAAGCCATGTGCGAAGCGGCGCCGGCGATCATCGACCTGCTGGATCGCATGGGCGTGATGTTCAATCGCACGCCGGAAGGCTTGCTCGATTTTCGGCGATTTGGCGGGACGCTTTTTCACCGGACGGCTTTCGCCGGGGCTACGACCGGGCAGCAATTGCTGTATGCGCTGGACGAGCAGGTACGGCAGTTTGAATCCGAAGACAAAGTGAAGAAGTTTGAAGGCTGGACGTTTCTTTCTGCGGTTCTGGATGATGCCGGCGTGTGTCGCGGCATTTGCGCCATGGATCTCAAAACCATGGAGATCCGGACGTTCCCCTGCGACGCGGCGATTTTCTGTACCGGAGGCGTGGGCGCGATATTCGGGCGCTCGACGAATTCGGTGGTTTGCACTGGCTCGGCGCAGTCGGCGCTGTTCCAGCAGGGCGCTTACTACGCGAACGGCGAATTCATCCAGGTGCATCCAACAGCGATTCCGGGCGAAGATAAATGCCGGTTGATGAGCGAATCGGCGCGCGGCGAAGGCGGCCGGGTGTGGGTGCCAAGACTCCGCAGAGATCCGCGGCGGCGGGAAGAGATTCCGGAAAACGAGCGCTTCTACTTCCTCGAAGAGTGGTATCCGAAATACGGCAATCTGGTTCCGCGCGACGTAGCTACCCGCGCGATTCACAAGATCGTCTACGAGATGAAAATGGGGCTGGTCGGCGAGCCGGCCGTGTATTTGGACGTCTCTCACATTCCGCGGGAAATCCTCGAACGCAAGCTCGAAGGCATTTTCGAAATTTACGAGAAATTCGTGGGCGTTGATCCGCACGTCGAGCCGATGAAGGTTTTTCCGGCGATGCATTACACGATGGGCGGGCTCTGGGTGGATAACGAAAATCAGGCTACCAACATTCCTGGCGTGTATGCGGCGGGCGAGTGCGAATACCAGTATCACGGTGCGAATCGGCTCGGCGCGAATTCGCTGGTGTGCTGCATCTTCGGCGGAGGCATTGCCGGCCCCGCGGCCGTCCGTTACGCGCGCAGCCTGGCGCAGGGCTGCGAAGCATCTCCCGCGGTCTACGAACGCGAACGCGTCCGCCAGCAGGATATTTCCGACGCGCTGCTGAACCAGCACACCGGAACCGAAAATCCGCTGACCATCTGGCGCGAACTCGGCGACGTGATGACCGAAAACGTGACGGTAATTCGTTACAACGCCAAACTGCAGGCCACCTTGGCGAAAATCGACGAGCTGGCCGATCGTTTCACTCGCATCAACCTGCAGGACCGACTCAGTGGGCGAATCAGACCCTGAATTTCGTTCGCGAACTGGGCAACATGATCGTGCTGGCCAAAGTCATCACCTGGGCGCGCTGGCCCGCAACGAAACCCGCGGTGCGCACTACAAACCCGAATTTCCAAACCGCGACGACGCGAATTTCCTGAAGACCACCATCGCTAGATACAACGGCGGGGACATTCGGTTGACGTATGAAGCAGTGGACACGACGTTGCTGGCGTTGCGCGAGCGGAAGTATACGGCGTCAGCCTAAGAAGCCCGGAGCCTCAGGGGCTAAAGCCCCGGGTCAAGAGCGGCTGGTTTCGTCATGGCTAAAGCCATGACCCACAGAACAGATTGCATAGTACGAGAGTGAGGGCCAGTGGCCGATAAAACATTCTTGGTCGGCATCGAGCGCCAGCAACGGGCGGACAAAGCCGTGCGCTGGGAAGACTTCGAGCTGAAGTACCGGCCGCACATGAACGTGATTATTTGCCTGCGGGATATCGCGGAGCATCCGTTCACCCGCGATGGGAAAGAATCTTCTCCGGTTACCTACGACGCGAACTGCCTGGAAGAAATTTGTGGCGCTTGCGCCATGATCATCAATGGTCAGCCGCGCCAGGCGTGTACCGCGCTGGTCGAGCAACCTGGAAAAACCGATTCGGCTGGAGCCGCTGACCAAATTTCCGCTGGTTCGCGATTTGCAGGTGGATCGCGGGTCGATGTTCGAAAATCTGAAGAAGACCAAGTGTTGGATTCCGATCGATGGGACCTACGACATCGGGCCGGGCCGCGCATGTCGGCGGAGACGCAGGAAGTGGGCTATACGCTTTCGCAATGCATCAGTTGCGGGAACTGCCTGGAAATTACCGAAGGTGAATGAGAATTCGCACTTCGTGGGGGCGGCGATCGTGAGTCAGGTGCGGCTGTTTAACATGCCATTCCGACGGGGAAGATGCACGCGGGGCCGCGGCTGGAAGCGTTAATGGGGCCGGGCGGAATTGAAGATTGCGACAACGCGCAGAACTGCGTGAAAGTTCGCCCCAAGGGCATTCCGCTGACCGAATCGCTGGCCGCGGTGAACGGCAAGTGCCTCGGGCACGCGGTGAAGTCATTTATTTTTGGCAAGTAGTGCTGGGCTGTGAAGTTCTTCGCAGCCGCACTTTGGATTCAAACCTAACCAACATGATTGGCTAAATGGGAATGCCGCGACGAGGCGAGTCGTGTGGATTCAGTTTCGGGCTGGGGTGACGTAGAATCCCGAGGGAATTGGGGGTGTGATGTTCCGTAGCGGTTTGCTGGTGACTGGAATTTTGCTGGGAGGAACTCTGTCGATTCTGGCGAGTGGCGCGCAAAACACGGGGACGGACGCGAGCGTAACGCAGCAGGCTCACGATTTGCACTTCGGTTCGATCGTGGTCGATACGCACGACGATACGACCCAGCGACTGCTGGACCCGAAGTTTAATCTGGGGGCGAAGCACGCCGACGGCAGCATCGATATTCCGCGCATGCGGGCCGGCGGCCTGGATGCGATTTTCTTTTCGATCTGGATTCCCGGGACGGTGACTGGTCCCACGGCGGTGCGGCGGGCGCTGGATCAGATTGCGGCGGTGCGCTTAGCGGTCGATCGGCATCCCAGCGATTTGGTTTTGTGCACGACGGCCGATGAGATTCGCGCGGCGAAGAAGGCAAACAAAATCGCGGTGCTGATGGGCGTTGAGGGCGGGCACATGATCAACAACAGCCTGGCCACGCTCGATCAGTTTTATACGCTCGGGGTTCGGTATATGACTTTGACCCACACGGTCAATACCGAGTGGGCGGATTCGTCGGGGGACAAGGCGGCGCACGACGGGCTGACTCCGTTCGGCAAGAAAGTGATTGCCGAGATGAACAAGCAGGGCATGATCGTCGACATCTCGCATGTCGCGGACAAAACTTTTTACGACGTGCTGGCTACGAGCCAGGCGCCGGTGATTGCTTCGCATTCTTCGTGCCGCGCGCTGTGCACCGCCCCGCGAGACATGACCGACGAAATGATCAAAGCGCTTGCGGCCAAAGGCGGCGTCATTCAGATCAACTCCATGTCGGCTTCCTGAGCCGGAATTTCAGGACGCTTCGAAAGCCAACCCCGAACTCGGCAAACAAATTGAAGTCGAAGCGAAAAAACGCTGCGCCGGCAATGAAGCCTGCGAGTTGATCGAAGCGGATAAGATTACTCGCGACTATGTGGCTCAAGGCAAACTGCCGCGCGTGGAGTGGACTGAGATCATCGATCACATCGATCACGCCGTGAAACTGGTCGGCGCCGACCACGTGGGCCTCGGTTCCGATTTCGATGGAGCGGACATGCCCTACGGCATGGAAGACGCCACGCACTTGCCGCAGATTACGAACGCGCTGCTGGCCAAAGGTTACTCACCGGCCGACATCCAGAAAATTCTCGGTGGCAACACCCTGCGCTTGATGCAGGATGTCGAAGCCGTAGCACGCAAAATGGGAGGAAAATCGTGAAGCGCATCAGCACTTGTCTTACTTTTTGTTTTCTCGCAGCCCTTTTCCCCGCGGGTGTACGTGCGAAAGTCTCGGCGCAGGCGGGCAGCACCGCGACCGCACCGAAGCAAACCCCGGCCGCTCACCACACCGCTTCGCGACCTCTGGATCCGGCGTTGCTGCACCCGTCCACGCTGAAAGCGACTGCGCCCGATGAGTACGAAGTCACTTTCAAAACCACCGCCGGCGATTTCGTGGTGAAAGTCACCCGTACCTGGGCCCGCTCGGCGCCGACCGCTTCTACAATCTGGTCCGCCACGGATTTTTTTCCAACGCCGCCTTCTTCCGCGTCGTCCCGGGCTTCGTTGTGCAGTTTGGCCTCAACGCCAACCCCGCCGTAAACGCGGCGTGGGAGAAGGCCTACATCAAGGATGATCCCGTTACCCAAAGCAATCACGCCGGCTTTCTTACCTTCGCCACCGCCGGACCGAATACCCGCACCACCCAGCTCTTCATCAGCCTCGGCGAAAATGCCAGTCTCGATAAGATGGGCTTCTCAGCCTTCGGCCAAGTCACCAGCGGCATGGACATTGTCCAGAAAATTTTCCCGGGCTACGGCGAATGTCCGGACCAAGCCCAAATCACCGCGGAAGGGAAAACGTACCTCGACAAAAATTTCCCGAAACTCGACCACATCATCTCGGCCACGGTCACGTTGCCGGCACCTGCGGCGCCGGTGCATCACACAGCAGCCAAGCCGGCCGCAGCCAGCACGCCGCAGTAAAGGAGACGCAGCCAGAAATCGCGCCCCGGCCCCTGTAGCGGCCGGCTTTAGCCGGGCATGAGATGTAAAAACCAACGCGGGCGTAATCGCGAAGCCGCGGCGTAAAAGCCGATCTTAAAATCGCGACAAACAAGTCGCCAGGAGAATTACACAAATGGCAACAGAGGCTTCACTCCATCAGCCGGCTACTCTCACCGACAAAGCGCCCGAAACATTCGACGCCCATTTCAAGACGACCGCCGGCGATTTCACGGTGCATGTGACCCGCGCGTGGGCTCCGCTCGGCGCCGACCGTTTTTACAATCTGGTGAAGCACGGTTTTTACAATGAGGCCGCTTTTTTCCGCGTGGTGCCGGGATTCGTGGTGCAATTTGGATTGCACGCGGACCCGAAAATCGGCGGCCACTGGCGCAGCGCGAATATCAAGGACGATGCGGTGACCCAGAGCAACAAGCCGGGCTTCATTACTTTTGCCACCGCCGGCCCGCACACCCGCACGACGCAGCTCTTCATCAATCTCGGCAACAACGCGCAACTCGACCGCATGGGCTTCGCGCCGTTTGGGCAGGTAACCAGCGGGATGGACGTGGTGAAGAAAATTCACAGCGGCTATGGCGAAGCTCCGGACCAAGGTTCGATTACCGCGCTGGGCAAGGAATATCTGGACAAGAATTTTCCGAAGCTCGACCGTATCACCTCGGCGACGATCAGTTAGATTGTCGATCGCGCTTGGGCGAGAACGACGGATTGAAGACTTTCCTCAATTTGTGCCGCAACGGATGGCTTGGACGTCGCACGCGTGTCTGAGCCATCCGTTCCGGCCACAACTTCGAAGCAGCCCGCGGCTTTCATCCTTCGTTGCGAAATTCCGGCCTGGTTCTTTCTTCCTGGCGATCTGCAAACTGCTGATTCAATTTGCCGGCATCAATCACTACGGATTTTTCCGCGACGAGCTGTATTACATGGCTTGCGGCGAGCATCTGGCGTGGGGGTATGTCGATCAGCCGCCGTTGATCGCGCTGGTCGCGTGGGCGGCGCGGCATCTCGGTTTTAATTCATCATTTGGGACTTCGCTGTTCGCTACGCGTTTGTTTCCGGCGTTGGCCGGGGCAGCGATCGTTTACTGCACCGGGCGGCTGGCGCGGGAACTCGGCGGCGGAGCGCTGGCGGAATTTCTGGCGGCGCTGATGATGCTGCTGGCGCCGGCATATCTGGCGTTCGATAGCTTTCTTTCGATGAACGCGTTTGAGCCGCTGTTTTGGCTGGCCTGTGCGTGGATCGCGATTCGCATCGTGAAGGGCGCCGACCCGCGCTGGTGGCTGGCCTTCGGCGCGATCGCCGGCGTGGGCCTGGAGAACAAGCACACCATGCTGGTTTTTGGGTTTGCGCTGGTGGCTGGGCTGGTGATTTCCGGGCACGCGCGAATGTTGGCTTCGAAATGGATTTGGATTGCGGGCGTGGTGGCGTTCGCGCTGTTCCTGCCGAATCTGCTGTGGGAGGCGCACCACGGCTGGCCGCAGATCGAAGTGGTGCGCAACGGGCAGGCTTTCAAAATCCTGCACATTTCGCCCTGGCAATTTATTTTTGAGCAGGTTTTGTTCATGCAGCCGCTGGCGCTGCCGGTTTGGCTGGCGGGGCTGGGTTGGTATTTTTTCAGCGCGGCGGGGAAGTCGTTTCGATTTTTGGGCTGGGCCTATTTGCTGGTGATGGCGATTTTCATCGCGTTCGACGGGAAGTCGTATTACGCGCTGCCGGTTTATCCGGTTTTGGTGGCGGCGGGCGGCGTCGCGTTCGAAGGATATTTCGCGGCTCGGGCGCAGCGGCGTTGGCAGGCGGTGGGTTACGCGGCGTTGATGATCGTGGTGGGGGCGTTCACGCTGCCGTTCGGCGTGCCGGTGTTGCCGGTCGATACGTTCATCAAATATTCGAATTTGCTGCCGTATGCGAAGTCGGTGAAGACCGAACGCGACGAGCCGACCGAATTGCCGCAGCTTTATGCCGATATGTTTGGCTGGGACAACATGGCGCGGCAGGTGGCGCGCGTTTACAAAGGCTTGCCGCCTGGCGAGCGCGAGAATTGCGCGATTCTGGCGGGGAATTATGGGGAAGCGGGCGCGATCGACATGTATGGTCCGGCGTTGGGGCTGCCGAAAGCGATCAGCGGGCATAACAGTTATTTTGACTGGGGGCCGCGGCAGTATACGGGCGAGTGCGTGATTGTGTTTGGCGAGCGGGCGGACGAGTTTAAGGATCTTTTTGCGGAGTCGAAGTTTGCTGGGACGATTACGAATTCGTATTCGGCTGTGGCGGAGCGGAACGTACATGTTTATGTTTGCCGTCGATCGGTGGCGCCGCTGGCGGAGCTTTGGGCGAAGTTCAAGATGATTATTTGAGTCGGGTCGGAGGCTGGCTTCGCGTTTCAGGCTGGGCAAGAAGGAGATCCTTCGTCGCGAAGAGCGCTCCTCTGGACGACGGCCAAGTACGGGTGGTTGGCAGGACTGTCAGGCTAGGAGAAGAGGATCGTTCGCCGTTCGGCTGACGGAAGACGGTGCTTAGCGGCTGAAGCCGCTCGTTGTGGCGCATTCTTTGGTGCGGCTGAAGCCGTGTCCTGAAGAAAACGAAACTGCCTAGTGCAATGGCGCGTGTTTCGGGTTGCGGGCCACTCGTTCCAGAGTGATGACGTCGATGCCGGAAGAAACGAGGCGGTGGCCGATTTCGGAGTCGGTTTTCTGGGCCATGGCCAGCAGCAGACACTCGCAGGTCAGGATTGGGATCAGGCGGTCTTCGATCAGATCGTGAGCCGGGGCGATTTCTTCGGCGCGCTGAAAAATCGCGCGAAGTTCGGCTGAAGGCGCCAAGTCTTTGCTGACGGTTTTCACGTTTTTTGACGGACGCAGCCATTTCCAGGGGCCCGGTTGCGGGTCGCCATTGCGTTGGTGGTCGTAGAACTGAATCCAGTGATGCCAGCGCTGCGGGCTGATTCGGCAGATTTGCTGTAGGTATTCTTCGATTTTGACTTCGTCTTCCCAATATTTCGAAAGGCGCTCCCAGTCGTAGATGTACATTCCGGCCAGCAGGTCGGAAACTTCGATGGCTTGCGCGGCGCGGCTTTGAGCCAGCATGGTCGCCAGAGTTTCGGCGCGGGAAAGATCTTTGGTCAGGCGATGCTCGACGGTTTTTTCAGGGGCGAGTTTTCGCGCGCCATTGGTGCTGGAGCGGCCCGGTGCGCGACCGGACGGTCGGTTTCGGGTCGGTCTTGCGGCGCGCAGGTTTTCCTTTCTTTCGCCCAAAATTCCCATCGTCTGAGGGAGGACTCCTGAATTAATTTTAACAGAGCCGTTAACCGCGAATTTTGTAATCTGGCGGAGGCACTTTCCGATTGGATATGGGGTATTGAACCGGGGCACGCGAGGTTGTACTTTATTACAATCGGTTGTTAAAGTCGGCGTCCGGCAGACGGCCGGTTGACTCGTTTGATGACTTAGCAGTAGAAAATTACTATCGATTCGGAAGGCGCGCGCATGCTGCAAAGCGATACTCACTCGACCGTAACGGCTTCCAGCTCCGGCATCCGGCAACAATTTATCGGTACCTGGCGGCTGGTCTCGATTGAATCGGCGGAATCGCGGCTGTTTGGCGATCGCCCGGTGGGCATGTTGATGTACGACGCGGACGGAAACGTCGCGGTGCAGATCATGCGGAATCCGCGGCCGGATTTGGCGGGCGGGCCGGCGTTTCCTCCGGCGAAGGAAGTGCAGGTCGCGTACAAGGGCTACTACGCGTACTACGGAACCTGGGAAGTGGACGAGCGCAAGGGCATCATCACGCATCATCTGGAAGGCAGCTTGCGCCCTGGAGATGTGGGCAAGGATTTTGTGCGCGCTTACAAATTTACCGGGAACCAACTGGCTTTGACGCCGGTGGAAGATCTGGCCGCTAGCAATTCCTGCCTGACTTGGGAACGCGCGAAGTAAAAGCGCGCGACGCCCTCCGCGAGAAGGTCAACGCCGGGCGGGCCAAGCGTCCCACTTGGCCATGCTGATCCCCATTACCGCCAGCCACAGGCTACTCAGTCCTTCTCCCGGCAAACACGGATAAATGATGTAGGGATAGATGCGCGCGTCCAATGCAGGTGCGAGGAAACTAAGGAACCCGTGGGTGAAATAGCAGAGGCCGGAAAGCGCGAGCATCGCGCCTAGAATTCGCGGGATGAAGGCCGATCGGAAAAATTGAAAGCCGCCGGTGATTTCTTCGACTCCGTAGAAAACCCAGGAAAGCAGGAGGGCGTTCTCCTGCAGGTGCGTTGCGAGATTCAGCAGATGGTGAACCTGCTCCGAACTGAATCCGGCCAAGGCCGGGCTGGCCGCGCTATCGATGGCCAGTTGCAGCGGGATGCAGGCCGCGAGCAAGGCGACGGCTTCGACGGCGATGCCAATGATTCCGGCGCAGAAGGTGATGCCGGCGACGATCGAATTCACGCGGCGCAGCAAGATGAAGGTGATGACTTCGCCGGGGATATTGAGCACCAACTCGAACAGGTGCGCGGAGAGGCCGGCGCGAAACAGGCTTTCGTGCGCAGCGATGTTCTGGAGGGTTAAGGCAGCGTTTCCGGCGACAACCAAGTGGGGTTGCACGTAGCCGATGTCGAAGGCTCCGGTGACGATGCCGGCCAAGCCGATACATCCGAGAATTCTAGCGAGGAGCTGAGGAGAGAATCCTTCAGCGGTGGTGGTCGGGGTCATGCACACTCCCGTGATTGGTGAGCGCAGACTGTATCACATGGTTCCTACGCGCAAATTCGCAGGAATGTTTCGATAAAAAAGCCGCAGAATCTGCCGAAAGTTCGGCAGGCCTGCGGCTTTTTGGTTTCTGCGAAACAGTGTCCGAGTATTAAACGCCGAGAATGGTGACTAGTTCGCGGACGGACGCAGACGACTTGTCGAGCGCAGCCTTTTCTTCTGGCTCCAGCTTGATCTCGACGATCTGTTCGATGCCCGCCGCGCCGAGCTTCACGGGAACGCCGACGAACAATCCGTTCTGCCCGTATTCGCCTTCGAGGTAGGCGGCGCAGGGCAGAATTTTCTTTTTGTCTTTCAGGATGGCTTCGACCATTTCGAAGGTGGCGGCGGAAGGCGCGTAGTAGGCCGAGCCGGTCTTGAGTAAGTTCACGATTTCAGCGCCGCCGGAGCGGGTGCGCTTGACGATCGCGTCGAGTTTGTCTTTGGCGATCAATTCGGGGAGCGGGAATTCCGGCGACGGTGGAATAGCGGGTGAGCGGCACCATGTCGTCGCCGTGGCCGCCGAGGACGAAGCAGTGCACGTTTTCGACCGAGACGTTCAGTTCGCGGGCGACGAAAGTGCTCATGCGGGCCGAATCGAGAACGCCGGCCATGCCGATGACGCGCGCTTTGGGAAATTTGCTGATGCGGAAGGCGGCCTGGGCCATGGCGTCCAGCGGATTGGTGACGATGATCAGGATGGCGTTGGGCGAAAGCTTGACGATGCCTTCGACCACCGCCTTGATCACTTCATAATTTTTCTTCAGCAAGTCGTCGCGGCTCATGCCAGGCTTGCGCGGGAATCCGGCGGTGATGACCACGATGTCGCTATTTTCGGTGCCGGCGTAATTGCCGCTGGCGGTGGAGATGCCGGAGGCGTGGGAATTGGAGCCCAGGATTGGCGCCGATTCGGCCATGTCGAGCGCTTTGCCCGCCGGGACATCTTCCAAAATATCGGTCAGGACTACATCGGCGAGATCGGCGTCGTGAATCCGCTGCGCCGTGGTCGAACCTACGAAACCGCCGCCTACTACCGTCACTTTCTTGCGCATTCCGTCCCCTTGATTATGAAATGTGAGATTTTGTCGCTTGGCCGAAACTAATCCGCGCCGGCCGAAGCCTGCATGTTCTGAATGATCGCCGCCGCGTATTCCGAGGTCTTCAGTTTTTTCGCGCCGGGCATCAAGCGTTCCAGGTCGTAGGTGACTTTTTTCTGCTGGATGGTGCGGGCGATGCCGTTTTCGATTAGCTGCGAGACTTCTTTCCAGCCCATGAATTCGAACATCATGGCGCCGGAGAGCATCACCGAGCTGGGATTGATGACGTCCTTGTCCGCATATTTCGGCGCGGTTCCGTGGGTGGCTTCGAAGACGCCGAAACCGTCGCCGATATTGGCGCCGGGAGCCATGCCGAGGCCGCCGACCTGCGCGGCGCAGGCGTCGGAGAGGTAATCGCCGTTCAGGTTGGGCGTGGCGAAGACCTGATATTCATCGGCGCGCGTCAGAACTTGTTGAAACACGGAATCGGCGATGCGGTCGTTAATCAATATCTTTTTCTTCCACTGACCGTTGCCGTGCGATTCGTACAGGGTGTCGAGCACGCGCTTCACTTCGGCGTGGAGCTGTTTGCGGAATTCGTCGGTGGCTTGGTCGAGACCAGGTTCGATGGCTTCGGCGTTGGCTTCGATGGTGATGTCCGGATTGGCGTCCTTGTTGCCGAGTATCCAGCTCTCGCGTTCGGTGACGACGTACGGGACGAAATTCCTGGGTGGCCAGTTCGTAGCCCCAATCGCGGAAGGCGCCTTCGGTAAATTTCTGAATGTTGCCCTTGTGAACCAACGTCACGATGGTCCGTTGATTATCCAGCGCGTAGACGATGGCGCGGCGCACCAGGCGCTTGGTGCCGGTGGGAGACATGGGCTTGATGCCGATGCCGGAATCTTCGCGGATTTTCTTGGTGGTGCCTTTCAGCATTTCGTCGTTGAGGTAGGCGATCAGTTTTTTCACTTCGGCGGAGCCGGAGCGCCACTCGATTCCGGCGTAAACGTCTTCGGTGTTCTCGCGGAAGATGACTACGTTCATGCGCTGCGGTTCGCGAACCGGGGAAGGCACGCCTTCGAAGTAGCGAACCGGGCGCACGCAGGAATACAGATCGAGGACCTGGCGTAGGGTTACGTTCAGGGAACGAATGCCGCCGCCTACCGGAGTGGTCAGCGGGCCTTTGATAGCGACGCGAAAATCGCGGATGGCGTCGACGGTGTCCTGCGGCAGCCATTCGTGGAACTGGCGATGCGCTTTCTCTCCGGCGAAAATTTCCAGCCATTCGACTTTGCGTTTGCCGCCGTAGGCCTTTTCTACCGCGGCGTCAAAAACGGCGCGCGAGGCTTTCCAAATGTCGCGGCCCGTGCCATCGCCTTCGATGAAGGGAATAATCGGGCGGTCGGGAACGCGGAACATTCCGTCGCCGCTGTATTCGATGGTCGCGCCCTGCGCTGGAACTTCGACGCCGTTGTAAGACTTCTTCATGGCCTCACGTCTCCCGTGGTTCGACTGTGGGCGAAAAAAGACGCCCGCAAATGCCCGTTTGCAAACAAATTACAGTAGCACAAGAGATAGGGCGCGCTCTAGCCCAAGGAGATAGCGGCCAGAAGGGCTGCGGCCGGCGCGGGCAGGATTATGCTCGATCGGAGATAAACGCCGCGTGAACGCGGGATTCGTCGTGGGTCAGGCGGTCCGGCATGACGAAGTTTTCGCGGGCGGCGGCGGAGTCGAGGGTTTCGGTCGCGTAATATTTGGCAAGGATCGGATTTTTTCGATCCAGTAGGTCCGGATTGTTCTGTTTGAATTCCGCCCAGGTAGCTGCACTTCTAGCGATCAGTCGTTCTTGAATTAGAAACAGGTAGGCCCAGGAAACAGTCTGGTGATACAGGCCGGTTTTCCCATTCGCTGCGGCGAATTTTCGCAGATTAGCGGGGAATCGCGCCAGGACGTCGAGTAACGGGTGCCGGCGCAGATAAAGATAGGCCACCCGGACATGTTCTTCGTGCCGGAAACTGGCCAACGGCAGGGAACAGTCTTCGAATTTCTGCAGCAGGTCTTCATCGCGCAATTTCGTTCTCCGGCTTGCGTCGCGCGAGGTTGGAGATGCAGGCGAACGTGGCTGCAGCATAGATGAGCAGGTCACCGCGGAAATCGCCTTGCAGTCCATGAAATGCGAAGGCGACGGCGAAGACCGCGAGCAGAATCCATCCGCCGGCGACCAGGGTTTGCGGCAGCAGGAAGAGAAGGGCGCCGATGGCTTCGACGCTGCCCAGCACTAGCGCGATCCAGGCGTGGATTCCCTGGTGGCCCGCGTCGTGGATCTCCGGATAGGCCCGCCAGACCGTCTGAACGGAGGCGATAGCGATCACGATTCCGAGTGTCCACTGCAAAAGCTGCATCGGACGATTCAGCGATGAGGTGGTCATGATTTTCCTCTCCGGTGGCGCGGTGTGCTCACGCCTTTCGCGCTTTTGGCAGTTGCCGCTCTTGCAGGCGATGGCTGGCGCGGGCATCGAGATGCAGACCGTAAAACTTTTTCAGGCTTTTGATCCGATCGAGAGATTCCTTCTCGAATGGGGATTTGCCTTCGAAGGCGTGCAGGACGATGCCTTCGAGCAGGTCGCCCAGGGTCATGTCGCGCAATTCAGCGAAAGCTTTTAACACCTTGAGTAAACGTTTTTCCATGCGCACGCCGGTTTGCACTCGTTCGATTAAGTATTCTGCGCGCTTCATCTTCAGCTCCTTCCGCATTGTGGTACCAGTGTACCACGGTACATCTCATCGCACAACGCGAGCGGCCCACTCCATGCCGCGAATCGCGTATACGGGAAAAACCCTACGGGGACTTTCTTGACGCTTCCGCAGGCGGCCCGTAGCATGTTTGTGGATCTGAATTTCGGAGGCCACTCATGAGTTCAAGGGCTAGGTTGCGAAACCGTGTGTTTCTGGCGGGGTGGGCACTGCTCGCGGGTGCCTCCGCTGCGTCATGGGCTGCGGCGAGGCAGGTCGTAGCGGCCGCTGGACAATCGCAAGCGCCGGCAAAGACGGAGAAGCCGTTTCAACTGATCAGCGCCTCGTTCGATGCCGACGCGGCGATTCCGCTGAAATACGCCTGTTCTGGCGCGAACGTGTCGCCGGCGCTCGCCTGGACCGATCCGCCGTCAAACACGCAAAGCTTCGCGCTGATTGTTGACGATCCCGATGCGGCCTCGGCCACGCCGGTCGTGCACTGGTTAATTTACGCGATTCCTGCCACGCAACGATCGCTGGCTGAAGACACGCCGAAGAAAGGCACGGTGCCGGGCGGTGCGCGCCAAGGGAAAAATTCAGCAGGGAAGCTCGGTTACTCCGGCCCGTGTCCTGATCCTGGCAAGGTTCATCACTATTTTTTCAAGCTATACGCGCTCGATTACGTGCCGGACTTGAAAGCCAAAGCCAAGGCAGAAGATGTGCGGAACGCGGTGAAGGGGCACGCCACCGCCGAGGCAGAGTTGATTGGCCGATTCCAGCGCGAATAGACTGATTCGGGGATTCTTAACGTTCCGTATCGGTGCAATTGGGCAGAGCCCGCATCGCCAGACTTTCGTTATCGATTCCATCCAAAATCTTGTTGGATTTCCGCCATTTTGGGATTTGACGCTCGGAAGCGGCACGCGATACGCTACGCACCGCAATCGTGCTGCGGCGGCCAGAATCCGCCCGCGCCGATTCGCCGAGACCCACTCTTATTTCAGGAGCCTCATGAGCGCAGAACTTCGCAACTATCTGGCGATTCCTTACGAACAGCTCGAAGAAATGAATTTGAAGATCAAGGAGCAGCGCAAGAACCGCGTTGCGGCGCACAAGATTCAGGAAGAACGCGTCAAGTACCTGACCGACGAGAAGCGCATTAAGGCGGTCACAGTCCTCTTCAGCGACCTGGAAGGCCGGCTGCACATGCTGGACTACGACAAGAAATTCCTGGTGAAGAGCTGGGACAACTTGACGTTTGATGGCTCGTCGATCCGCGGCTTTACCGCGCAGCGCGAAAGCGACCTGCGCCTTTCGATGGATTGGAGCGCTTTTTATCATGCGCCCTCCGATGTTTTCGGCTCCGGTAAAGTTTTGATTTTCGGCCAAGTGATCGATAAGGACGGCTCGCCCTACAGCGCGGACATTCGCGGCGTGCTGAAGACTTTCGCGGACGAGGCGCACAAGAAACACGGGTTCACCCTGAACGCCGCGAACGAAATTGAAGGTTTTCTGTTCAATGGCGCGGACGCCGAAGCGCGCTACAACGAAACTGGCAAATTCGAATATGTGAATACCGGTGGATACTACCATTCGCTGCCGGGCGATCCGCTGCGCATGTTCATCGACACCACCGCGGAAGTGCAGCGTGCGATGGGATTCCAAAACGAAAAGGACCATCCGGAAGTGGCGCCGTCACAATTTGAAATCAACTACGGCTATGGCGAGGTGGTCGCGGCCGCGGACCAGATCCAGCTTTACAAATTAATTTGCCGGCAAGTCGCAACGCGCATGGGGCTGACCGCAAGCTTCCTACCCAAGCCGGTGGTGGGTGTGAATGGCAACGGCATGCACACCAACGTTTCGATCAGCACCAAAGATGGGAAGAACACGTTTTGGGATCCGAAAGGTGAGGAGAAACTCAGCAAGCCCGGCTGGTCGTTCATCGACCGCATTTTGACCCATGCGAACGATATTTGTTTGATGCTCAATTCCAGCGTTAATGCGTATCGACGGCTGGACCCGCATTTTGAAGCGCCGAACCAGATCAAGGCCTCGCCGGTGGATCGCGGTTCGATGATTCGCATTCCGATCGGCAATGAGAAAAGTTCGCGCGTAGAAGTGCGGTCGGTCGCGCCGGATGCGAATCCATACATGGTGATGTACTCGATCTTCAAGTCGGGGCTGGAAGGCGAAACTTCCAAGATCAAGAATCTGCGGCAGGCGGAACGGTATTTGCCGGACAACATCTATACGGCGATTACGGATTTCCGCAAGGCCGAGTGGACTTCGAAGATTCTGGGCGAAGACGTCAAGGGTCGCTACGCGGACTTGAAACAGGCTTCGGCGGATCGCTGTTCGCGCCTGCTCGGGACTTTCGTCAAGGTGCCGGAAGTTCAATACCACCACGAAGTCTATAACCAGTATTTGTGGAACCAGTTCTAGGGTTAACGCAAAGCTCGTGTGGGGAGCGGCCTGGTTGGCTGTCTAAGCCGCTCCTCGATTTTCTCTGCGAAGTTTAATACTCTCGATGTCCATGAGAGCCCGCCGATGACCCGCCTGATCGACTTCCCATCCGTTCTGTTCATTCTTCTTTTCGTGGTGTACGCAATCGCGCTGGAAATTGGTTTTCGCATCGCGTCCAGCCGAAAAGAGACTGAAGATCCCGACCTGCACGAGCAGGCCGTCGGCGTTCGCGATGGTGTGATCGTGTTGCTCAGTTTGCTGCTGGGTTTCACGCTGGCGCTGGCGTTACCGCGATACGATCTGCGACGAAATCTGATTGTCGATGAAGCGAACGCGATCGGCACCACGCATTTGCGAGCGCAGTTGCTGCTAGAACCGGCTCGAAGCAAGACGCTCGAACTGCTAAGGGAATATGTCGATGCGCGCGTGAAATTCTCCGAGAATAACAGCGGAACTCCGGAAGTGGCGGAAGCGACCGAGCGGAGCCATGAGCTGCAAAAAGAGCTATGGGATCAGGCCAAGGACGTTTCGGCGGCGAGCCCGACGCCGATCACTTCGATCTACGTTACGGCACTGAATGACATGTTCGATCTGGAAGCCAAACGAGTAGCCGCGAGACGCGACCGGGTACCGGAATCCGTTTGGGTCATGTTGTTTTTGCTTTCGATTTTGGCCTGCTTGAGCTTTGGGTTCAGTTTGCGGCGGCGGTTTCTGCTCTCGATGGTAGTGGCGCCGTTGATGATTTCGATCGTAATGGCTTTGATCGCTGACCTCGATACGCCGGGCCGCGGATTTATTCGCGTGGACTTGGGCAGCTTACATTCGTTGCAGGCGGACATGCATTCGCAGCACTAGCAAAATGTGTCGCGCAAAAAAAAGAACGGCGGGCGCGATGCCCCGCCGTTCTTTTCCATCACGAAATACACTCGCGGCTAGTCGTAATACTCGGCGCCCAAATGGGTGATCAGATCCTCGCCGACCATCCAGCGCAAAGTGTTCTTCAGCTTCATCAGCTGAATGAACAAATCATGCTCGGGGTAAAGTTCCTTGGCGCACATCGGTGACTTGAAGTAAAAGCTCAGCCATTCCTGGATGCCACGCATGCCGGCGCGGCTGGCCAGATCGAAGAACAGCGCGAGGTCCAGCACGATCGGCGCTGCCAGGATCGAATCGCGGCAGAGGAAATCGACTTTGATCTGCATCGGGTAGCCGAGCCAGCCGAAGATGTCGATGTTGTCCCAGCCTTCTTTGTTGTCGCCGCGCGGCGGGTAATAGTTGATGCGGACCTTGTGATAAATCTTGCCGTAAAGTTCGGGATACAGCTCGGGCTGCAGGATGTGTTCGACGGCGCCGAGTTTCGATTCTTCCTTGGTCTTGAATGAGCCGGGATCGTCGAGAACTTCGCCATCGCGATTGCCGAGAATGTTGGTGGAGAACCAACCACTCAAGCCCAACATGCGGGCTTTGAAGGCGGGAGCCAGCACGGTCTTGATCAGGGTTTGGCCGGTTTTGAAATCCTTGCCGCCGACCGGAACGTTTTTAGTTTTAGCGAAATCTTCCAGCGCCGGAATGTCGACGGTCAAGTTCGGAGCGCCGTTGGCGAAGGGCACGCCCTCGGCGATGGCCGCGTAGGCGTAAATCATCGAAGGCGCGATGGCCGGATGATTTTCCTTCATTCCTTTCTCGAAGGATTCCAGAGTTTTGTGCACGGCTTCGGGTTTCAGAAAAACTTCGGTGGAAGCGCACCAGACCATCACCAGCCGGTCGCATTTATTTTTCTTTTTGAAATCGCGAATGTCCTGGCGCAGCTGTTCGGCGAGATCAAATTTATTTTTGCCTTTCTTGATGTGGGTGCCGTGCAGATTTTTTACGTAGGCCTGATCAAAAACGGCCTTCATCGGCTTGATGGTCTTCAGGAACTTCTCGGCCTTGGCCAGATCTTTCGCTTCCAACACGCCGGCTTTCACCGCCGCTTGGTAGGCGTCGTCGGGATACACGTCCCAGCCGCCGAAGACCAGGTCTTCGAGCTTGGCGAGCTTAATGAAGTCTTTAATTTTTGGCGTGCGGCCGTCGGTACGTTTGCCGAGCCGGATGGTGCCCATCTGGGTCAGCGAACCGACCGGCACGGAATGACCTTGCCGCACCAGTTCCACACCCGCCATGAAGGTCGTGCTCACCGCGCCCATTCCGGGCGTCAGGATGCCGAGCTTTCCCTTCGGCGGAGCAACACTTGCAGGCCTGCGCATTCTTTTCCCCCAGTCCAATTGTTCAAAATTTTATGGCGCGCAATTCGTAAGACATGGGACCACACCGGCTCCCGCCAGTAAACCGCAGCGCATCGAACCGCGCGCTTAGCGCAGCGAAATGCGCTAATGCGAATCGAGCGCTCACTCAGTTGTTCGGTGATGGATGCCAGTGCGACAGTGCGCGTCAAAACACACAAGCAAAACAGCTTATTATTCTGCAATGGGAAACTTTTTGCAAATCGAATCAGGAAAAACAAAATCGCCCCAGAACATGCTCTGGGGCGATTCTTAATCGTCGAGGTGCAAAAAGCCGGGTTAAATCTTTTCCAGGCGAATCGACCCGTCTCCCGAAGTGACCGAGAGCGTGCCGCCGCCCGCGTTCAGCTTGCCGTGGACCGAGGAGCGGTTGAGCGAGCCGGAAACTTGAATGGGTATGTCGAGCGTGATGTTGCCGTCGCCGGTGTGGGCCTCGAGGTTCGCGTTGAAATCGGACGCCAGGCGCAGGGTGATGGAGCCGTCGCCGGAATGCACGTTCCACGAATTGGCGATTTTGGAGCCGCTGCCGGCCTGGGCGTCAATGCTGCCATCGCCGGTCTTCAGCGCGAGCGAATCGAAGCGGCCTTCGATTTTCATGCTGCCGTCGCCGGTGTAGGCGTCGAGCGAGCCGTCGAAGCCGTGGCCGTCGATGCGGCCATCGCCGGTATGCATGTGGATGTCGCCATGAATGTTAGTGGCGGTGACGTTGCCATCGCCGGACTGAAACTGCAGCTTGCCGGAAACGTTGCTGGCGGTCACGTTGCCGTCGCCGGTTTTTACGTCGAGATCGAGCTCGCGCGGCACGCGCAGGTCGATGCGCAGGTTATGGTGGCCGCCCCACATGTGCCAGCTCATGTGCGGAAATTTCAGCTCGATGGTGACTTGATCGCCGTTCTGGCTTTCGACCACTTGCAGGTCGTTGGGACCGATCTTGTAGCCATCGGCGGTGACCGTGGCGTCGATGGTGCGCTGGTCGCCGCCGGTCACGACCACGTCGCCGTCGCCGGTGGAGGCGGTCAGATTCGCGCGTCCGCTAATGGCGTAGGATTTTTTCCATTCATCGGCGCGGGCCGGCGAAGCGCCGAGGACTGCCGCGATTCCGGCCGCGACGAGCGCGGCGGTGAGGTATCTGGATATTGAAGTTCGCATTTTGGTTTGCTCCATCGTTATAGCTGTGGCGGCGGCCGCCTTGGCGGTCGGTTCGCCATTCTCACCCATAGATACGCGGACTTGGGTAAATATGTTCCCTAAACGCCCGGGGAGCTGCCCCAGGCTTCGTCGCGACCTGCTAGGCGGACTTTTGCTTGGCGGCTTTGGGTGCCGGAGCAGGCTGGGTTGCGGCTCCGGGCCGCGCTCGCAATGCCGCGAGAAATTCGTTCAGGGGCAATGTGTTGATGACGTCTTTCTTCTCCAGCCAGCCGCGGCGGGCGGTGGTCACGCCGTATTTCATCTTCGGAAAATGCGCGGCGGAGTGCGCGTCGGTGGAAATTACTACTTTCACGCCGCGCTCCTTGGCCATGCGCAGATGAATATCTTTCAAGTCGAGGCGGTCGGGATAAGCGTTACATTCCACCGCGACTCCGTGCTTTTTGGCGGCGTCGAGAATATGCTCCATTTCGTATTCGAAGGCTTCGCGCTTGAGCAGCAGGCGGCCGGTCGGGTGCGCGAGGATGTGCACGTTCGGATTTTCGAGGGCGGCGAGCAGGCGCTCGGTCATTTCGGCGCGTTCCATCTGCATGTAGGAATGGACCGAAGCAACCACCACGTCTAACTGTGCCAGCGTCTCGTCGGCTAAGTCGAGCTTACCGTTCTTCAGGATGTCGACTTCGATTCCGGCCAGCAGGCGGATGCCTTTTACGCGGCTTTGCGCTTCGCGAATCTTGGCGAGTTGCTGCAGGGTGCGCTTGTCGTCCATGCCGTTGGCTACGGTGACGGCCTTGGAATGGTCGGTCAGCGCGATGTATTCGTAGCCGAGATCGCGGGCCGCTTCGCCCATTTCTTCGATGGAGTTGCGGCCGTCGGAGGCGGTGGTGTGCATCTGCAGGTCGCCGCGAATATCTTCGAGTTTGATCAGTGTGGGCAGAGTGTGATTCTCGGCGGCCTGAATTTCGCCGGTATTTTCGCGCAGCTCAGGTTCGATGTAATCGAGCTGCAGCTTGGCGTAGATATCGTGCTCGGTTTTTCCGGCGACGAAGCGTCCGGACTTCAGGGTGGTCAGCGCGTATTCGTTGAGAGTCCAACCCATATCGCGGGCGCGGCCGCGCAGAACCACGTTGTGTTCCTTCGAGCCGGTGAAATAGAGAAGCGCTGCGCCGAGGCTGTCTTTTTCCAGCAGACGCACGTCGACCTGCAAACCGTTGCCGAGCACGATGCTGACTTTGTTTTCGCCATGGGCCAGGGTCTGATCGATGCCGGGATATTTCAGGATGTGCTCGGCGACTTCGTCAACGTCGGACTGCTTGGAGCGTTTGGGCTTCATGGTGACGATCAAATCGACGTCGCCAATGGTTTCTTTGCCGCGGCGCAGGGATCCCGCGGCAGTGACGAACTCCACGATGTCGCTTTTCTGGCCGATGTAGGCGATCAGTTTATTGGCTTCGTTTTCGGCGACGTCGAGTTTGAAGCGCCCGGAAGCGCGTTTGGCTACCGCGGTGGCTTTCAGGATATTTTCTTCGCTCTTCTCGCCGAAGCCTTCCAGGTCGCGCAGTTTTCCCTCGCGAGCCATCTGTTCCAGGCCTTCGATGGTGCAAACCTTGAATTTCTTGTACAGGAACGCGACTTTCTTCGGACCCAGCGATTGCAGATTGAGCAGGTCGAGCAAGGTGATCGGGTATTTCTTCAAGAGCTTTTCGCGGAGGGCGTAATCGCCAGTCTGCAGAATTTCGACGATGTGCGCGGCCATGTTCTCGCCGATGCCGGGCAGCTCGCGCAGCTTCTTGGGATCCTTGGCTACATCCTCGATTCGTTCGTGAATGCTGAAAAGAAGCTCGGCTACTTTTTCGTAGCTGCGATAGCGGCCGATGATGGCGCCATCGATTTCAAGCAGTTGCGCGGTTTCGCGCAGGATGCGGGCAACTTCGCGGTTTTCCATGACTCCTCGCTGGTGCTGATTATAGATTGATTTGCGTGCCGGGCTGAAGGGCCGCGATGCGCCCGTATGGGCTAGGCCGTGGGTGGGAATTTCTTGGCGGCTTCGATGTCTTTCAGCACTTGTTCGCGGAGCGCGTCGAAATTGTGGAAATTTCTGTTCGTCGCGCAGGCGGGATTTGAAGCGGACTTCCATCGGGCCGGAGGTCAGCGTGTCGGAGAAGCCGAAAAGGTTCGATTCGATCGAGAGCGACTGGCCGTCGAAGGTGGGGCGGACGCCGACGTTGGTCACCGACTGGTAGGTTTTTCCACCGACGATCGATTCAGTGGCGTAGACGCCGTTGCCCGGGATTAGTTCCTGTGCAGTGGTTAAATTCAGCGTTGGCACAATCAATTCGCGTCCTTTGCCGGTGCCGGGTTTTATTTCGCCCGCCAAGGCGAAGGGCCGGCCCAGCATGTGCCAGGCGGTTTCCATTTGTCCGGCGCGGACCGCGGCGCGGATGGCGGAGCTGGAGACTATCGCATTGCCGTCGCCTACTGGAGCGATTACGTCAACCTCGAATCCGTATTTCTCGCCGAGTTGCTCGAGCATTTTGACGTCGCCTTCCTGGCGGTGGCCGAAACGAAAATTTTCGCCGACCAGGACGGCTTTCGCGCCCATGGTGCCGACGAGAATTTGCTCGACGAACTCGCGGGCCGAGACCTTAGCTAGCTCCAACGAAAACGGAAGCACCAGCGCGGCTTCAATTCCAAACCGTGAAAAACCTTCCAGCCTTTGCGCCAGAGTTTCGATCTGCAAAGGAGCCGCATCGGGCCGCAGAATTTTGGTGGGGTGCGGGTCGAAGGTGAGCACGGCGGGCATCCAGTGTGATTGATGCGCGCGCTGCCTGACGTCTTCCAGAATTTTGCGATGGCCGGTGTGAACGCCGTCGAAATTCCCGACGGTCATCGCGGTAGGCGCGCTAGGATTTCCGAAACGCTGACGCCACTCGTCCAGCGAACGAGCTACGAGAATGGGTTTTCGCGGCTCTGGCGGAGCAGAGAACTCCACGCTTCCCAAGGGTTCATCCAGCATTAAATGCTCACCTCGAATTTCAATCCATCGTAAGCGAGCTGGACGCCTTCCGGCAATTTAGCATTGGCGTCGATGTGTCCAAGATCGTGGCAGATGTGGGTGAACCAGGCGCGTTTGGGTTTGAGTTCGGCGACCAAGGCTAGCGACTGTTCTACGTTCGAGTGCATGGGATGCGGCCGATAGCGCAGCGCGTCGAGAATAAAATCGTCCAGGCCGGTCAGCAACTTTTTCGATTCGTGGGGCAAGGTGCTGAAGTCGGTGAGATAGGCCGCGGCACCGAAACGAAAACCCAAGACCGGTTGCTTGCCGTGATTTGCCGGCACCGGGATGAATTCAAGGCCGAACAGCTCGAAGGGACCGGTGATGGTGTTCATCTCGACGCCGGGCACGGAGCTTTCGGTGGGCGTGTCGTCGAAGACGTAAGCGAATTGCTTTCGTAAGGTGTTTTGGGTGTCCGTCGAAGCGAATACCGGAATCTTGCCGCCCTGTTTCAGATTGAAGGGGCGGATATCGTCGAGTCCGAGAATGTGGTCGGCGTGGCCGTGGGTATAAATTACCGCGTCGAGGCGTTCGATTTTTTCGCGGATCGCTTGTGCGCGAAAATCCGGCGACGTGTCGATCACCACGTTACGATCGTTGTAGGAGAGCAGCAGGGAAGGGCGCGTGCGCTGGTCGCGCGGATCGCTGGACCGGCAAACATCGCAGTGGCAGCCGAGCGTGGGGACGCCCATGGAAGTGCCGGAGCCGAGGACTGTGAGTTGGAGCTTGGGCATCTAACCGATGAATTGCAAGGCGCCCAGGCCGGATGGAGAGGCCCAGGCCAAGGATTATTTTGCTTTGGCTTTCTTGGCCATTTGTTCGGCCGCAGCCTTGGAAATTTCCATGAAGGTCAGCTTCAGGCTGCCTAGAACTTCGATCAGCAGGTTGTCGTCTTCCTTGGACAAATTGCCGCGAGTCTTTTCGCGCAGCGCGTCGAGCATGTCGATGACTTCGCGCGCGCCTTCCAGATCCACGAAGGCCTGTCCGGTGCGCGGGTCAGCCATGCCGCCAAGCATGGCGGCGGCGTTGCGCGTAAGAAAATCGATCAGCATCTGAAAGCTGCGCGAACTGGCGCTAATTTCGCCGGTGGGAGCTTCTTGGGGGGCCAAATCGTCAGGTCCGTTGTGCGCGAGCTGCTGGGTGTCGAATCCATTTCCGCCTGGAGACGGAATTTCGAGCGCGCCCGGCGCGCCTGCGGCGCCAAAGGCCGAGGGTTGCGATCCGGTGAAGTTCGGAGTCTGAGCCGGCGCGGGGGCGGCATGCTGATTCGCCTTAGCCTGTGCAGCGGCTTTTTGGGCGGCGGCTTCGTCGTCGCGCCGCTCCTGCTCGACCACTTCAGGGCGAATTTCGCCGTTTTCGCTGAACAAGCGGCGGTCGATGACTTTGAATGATGTGTCTTCGTGCTTGGGGTCTGCCACGGTAGGTATCCTTCGCTACGGCGAATCGCGTGTGATGCGCGTTCTGAGATTAGTCACCAGTTTAACATCCGGTCTGGATGGTCACAAGCGACGGTGCGATCCGCGAGGGCGGTGGGAGCGCTTGTAAGAGCCAAGGCGTGCCTGTAAATTGGGTGTAGGAGCGAAGCTCGCCGAGTGTCCAAGACTAAAAAACGACAGAAGACGAAGAGGGTCGCTGGCCGCCGCCCAGCGGCGAAATCCACAACGAAGCAGCCGCTCAAGGCTGCCATCCGGATCACGGCGCGCGACCGCCGGGCCGGAAAATGGTTCGAAAAGCTGGTCGCGCTGCAGGCGCGACTGCGCGGACCAGGCGGCTGCCCCTGGGATCGCGAGCAAACGCATGCGTCCTTGCGCAAATTCCTGATCGAAGAAACCTACGAAGTGCTCGACGCGATGGAATCGGGCGACGTGAAGCATTTTTCGTCGGAGCTGGGCGATTTGCTGCTGCAGGTGATTTTTCACTCGATCCTGGCGGAAGAGACTGGCGCATTCACGATTTCCGATGTGATTGAATCGGTGCATACCAAAATGATCCGGCGCCACCCGCACGTTTTCGGCAACGCCAAAGCCCGGAATTCGAAAGACGTGCTGAAGAACTGGGAACAGATTAAGTCTCAGGAACGCGCGGAAAAGCAGGCGGAGTCCGGTGCGAAAGGCGTTGCCGGTTTGCCGGCGGTGGAAGCCGGCTCGCTACTGAGCGACGTTCCCAAGTCGCTGCCCGCGGCGCTGGAAACTTATCAACTGACGCGGCGCGCCGCGCGCGTCGGTTTCGACTGGGATAATTTGAGGGGGATTTTCGAGAAGATCGACGAGGAAAAGGCGGAGATCGTCGAATCCTTGGACCATCTGGCGAAGATCGCGGCGGAGACGAAGAGCCAGGTCGATCCAAACACGAAGCCCGCGCCTCCGGACCTCGCGCATCTGGAAGAAGAAGTCGGCGACCTGCTTTTCGCGGCGGTTAACGTGGCGCGTTTCGTCGGTACCGATCCTGAAATTGCGCTGAAGCACGCCAATCGCAAATTCCAGCGCCGCTTTCAGTGGATGGAGCGCGCGGCCCAAGTGGAAGGCAAGACCTTCGCCGAATTGCCGCGCGAACGCATGGAAGCGCTGTGGGACCTCTCCAAACAATCGGAATCGGCGCGGTCGGCCAAGGCGTCCGCCGCCAAATGAATCGAACCCCGCAGCCTGCGCCGGGCAAATCCGGACCGATCGAAATTCGCCATTGCCACGGTCTCACTGAGTACGAGCGGTGTGTCGAGCTCGAGCGGATCGTCTTCGGCGATCAAATCACGGTGCCCTCGGCCATTTTTATCGTCGCCGAACACACCGGCGGCCAGATTCTCGGCGCGTTTGACGGCGCGCGAATGATCGGATTTACGCTGGCGCTTTCCGGGCATCACGGCGAAAAGCCATTTTTGCATTCGCACATGACCGGAGTTCTAGCGGAATATCGCGACCGGGGAATCGGGCGCCAACTAAAGGAATTTCAGCGCACGGACGCGCTGAAAAACGGCATCGCGCTGATCGAATGGACCTTTGATCCGTTGGAATTCCGCAATGCGCATCTGAATTTCATGCGGCTCGGCGCCGTGGCGCGGCGCTTTCTGCCGAATTGCTACGGCGTTACCAATAGCGAGCTGCACGGTGCCCTACCGACTGATCGGCTGATCGCTGAATGGTGGCTGGACTCGCCGCGGGTGCGAGGAATTTTTTCCGGTGGTGTCGCGCCGGCTCCGGACCCGGCGACCGCGCGCGTGATTTCAGTGCCCAAGGATTTCGCGCGGCAGAAAAACACAGGTCACGACTCAGCGGAGCGCACCCAGACGCGCGCGCGTCACGAATTCCGGGAGCTTTTTCACCAGGGCTACGTCGCCACCGCGATGCACGACCACGGGGACGCGATGGAATACATCTTGCAGCCGGCCGCTTCCATCGCGGGGTTGCGTCTGCCAGAATATCGCCCGGAAGAATTCGAGGACTGAAGGTTCGCCCGCCCGATGCGCGTTCGCAAAATCACACTTCGTGAAATTCACCTGCCGCTGATTGCGCCGTTTCAGACCAGCTTCGGCACCAGTACGCTGCGGCGCATTCCGCTGATCGAGGTCGATGTCGACGGCGTGATCGGCTGGGGCGAATGCACGGCCGGTGAAGATCCCTACTACTCCTACGAAACGGTCGAGACGGCCTGGCACATCATTCGGGATTTTCTGTGGCCGATGCTGAAGGGCAGGGAATTCTCGTCGGCATCAGAAATTCATGGAATCTTCTCTCATGTACGCGGGCATAACATGGCCAAGGCCGCGGTCGAGACCGCGATTTGGGATGCGGAAGCCAAGCACAAGAACCTTCCGCTGGCGAAATTGCTGGGTGGCACGCGCGAGGAAATCAGCTCAGGCGTTTCGATTGGCATCCAGCCCTCGATCGAAGCTCTAATTGCCAAGGTCGAAAAAGAACTCGCTGCCGGTTACCAGCGCATCAAGATCAAAATCATGCCGGGGTCGGATATCGAGCCGGCTCGCGCGCTGCGCGCACGCTTTCCGCGCATTCGGCTGATGGTCGACGCCAATTCGGCATACACGCTGGCCGATGCGCCGCTGCTAAAGAAACTCGACGATTTCTTTCTCATCATGATTGAGCAGCCGCTGGGCCACGACGATATCTACTCTCATGCGGCACTGCAGCGCCAACTGGATACTCCGATTTGCCTCGATGAATGCATCCACGATTACGAGCACGCGCGCGCCGCGATCGAAATCGGCGCCTGCAAAATCATCAACGTAAAACTCGGGCGCGTAGGCGGTCACACCTCCGCGCGCCAGATTCACGATCTGTGCCAGTCGAAATCGGTGCCGGTGTGGTGCGGCGGGATGCTCGAATCGGGGATCGGGCGCGCGCACAACATCGCCATGTCCACGCTGCCGAATTTCACGCTGCCCGGCGACGTTTCAGCCAGCAAACGCTACTGGGCCGAAGACATCATCGAGCCGGAAGTGGAAGTTTCGGCGCGCGGAACGATTCGCGTGCCCACCGCGCCCGGAATTGGCTACACGCCCCGTATCGATCGCATCGAATCGCTCACCAAACGCCGAGAGGTTCTCGAGTAGCCGCGCGGCTCGAGCACGATTCTGAATTCTCCCGCCAATTCGCCAACCGCACCCGAAGGCCCGCGCCCCAGCAATTTCATTTTGGGTTCGGCGCTGGTGCTGATGCTGCTGCTGTGGTCGCTGAATTACGTCGCGGGAAAGATCGCGTTGCGCACCATGGACCCGGTGACGCTGGCCTGCTTCCGCCTGGTGCTGGCCGCGCTGGTGATGCTGCCGATTTATTTCGCCCAGCCTCGGCGCAAACGAACGCCGCTCAAAGCCGCGGACATTTGGCCCTTCACTTACCTCGGATTCCTCGGCGTGATTCTGAATCAGGGCTTGTTCACCGTAGGGCTGAACTACACCACGTCCGATCATTCGGCGGTGATCATCGCGATTGGTCCGGTGATCGTTCTGCTTCTCGCTCGCGCGCTGGGCCTGGAAATTCTCACCGCGGGGAAAATCCTGGGGATGGCGATTTCGTTCGTCGGCGTGTTTCTGTTGGAAACCGAGGGCGGCTCGCCGGCGAATTCGCCGTTTCTGCTGGGCGATACCATCACGTTTTTTGGCGTGGTCGGCTTCGCGATTTATGCCGTACTGGGGAAGAGAATCGCTTCCAAATACGACGCGGTAGCGATGAATACGTTCAACCTGGTGGCGTCCGCAGTCCTGCTGCTGCCGCTGACGATCCGCCAGGCGATGCACTTGAATTGGCGGGCAGTGAGCCTGGCGGGATGGCTGGGCATGATTTACATGGCCCTGGGCAGTTCGATCGCCGCTTACACGATATTTTATTGGCTGCTCCGGTACATGTCCGCTTCGCGGGTGGCGGTTCTCAGCTACTTCCAACCGGTGGTGGTGATCGTACTTTCGGTGCTATTCCTCAGCGAGCATCCCACGCGAAACCTGCTGATCGGGACGGCTTTGGTTCTGATTGGGGTCTATCTGGCTGAACGGGGTAGGGGTTAGCGAAGTAGCCTCTGGAAAAGCCTTTCAGGCCGCCTGTAACCAATTGTCGCGCAAGGCCTTGCCTGGCCCTGGGTACAAACGAAACTTAATCGAACCCGCCGTGTTAAATCTGATGCGCTGATAGCTTTGGCTCGTTTGGCTGTTGATTGGAAGGCGGTTAACTAGGTTGCAACCAACTGCAATCTGGTAGAGTCCAATCTGTAGGACCCGGGCGCGACGTACTTTTACTGGATCGGGCGCCGGTCCCAGACATAGCGAACACAGAATTAAGCAGGTGTTGGGTGGAGGACAAACAGATGAAAAGTTCCACCTTTTTGAAGATGGTTTTTGGAGCACTGGCAGCGATTGCATTTATATGCGCGCCTGGTTCGGCCTTGGCGCAGCACGGCGGAGGCGGCCACGGTGGCGGCGGTGGCGGTTCACACGGTGGTGGCGGTGGCGGCGGATTTCATGGCGGCGGAGGCGGTGGTTTCCACGGCGGCGGCGGCGGACGTTCGGCTGCGTCGGCACCTCGCGGTGGGGGCTACGGCGGCGGGAATCATTATTCGAGTTCGCCCAATCGCGGCGGCTCCTCTGCGCAGAATCGCTCCTTTTCAAATAACGCCGGTCGTGGAAATTCCTACGCGAATGGCGGACGCCCTGGCGGAAATACCTATTCGAACAACGCCCGTTCAGCGGGATCGTTCAACGCGGGAAACCGCGCGGGCGGCGCGAATGGAGCCGGAACCAATACGCGCTCTACGTCTCCGTACATGGGGCGCAGCGGTGGTGGCAACACGGCCAACGCTAACAACTCAGTTCGCGGCGGCGTGAATGGCGCCGGCGCAAACGGCGCGCGTTCGGGTTCGAATCTGAACGCGGGGAATTCGCGCAGCTTGACGCCGGGAGTGAACTCCAACTCCAGTGCGGCTCGCGGTGGCGCGAATTCGCTTTCTGCTGGCAACCGCAGCGCGTCGGCGGTTTCGACCAATCGCGCGCTCTCGCACATCGATAATTCACATTTCTCGAATTCCTCGCGCGGCTTCAATAGCTTCGGCGCGGGTCGCAGCACTTCGGTCTCGAACGCGCGGTTTGGCAATACCAACCTCGCTGGCAACCGTTCGTTTACCGGCTCCTCTGCCGGATTCCATAACGGATTCGGCGGCAGTGCCGGCTATCGCGGCAACTACATCGGCGGACGCGGCGGCTACGGCTACGGACGTGGCGGCTACGGCTACGGGGGGTATCGCGGCGGCTGGGGCGGTTACGGCTGGCGTGGTGGCTGGGGCGGTTGGGGTTGGGGCGGCGGATGGGGTTGGGGATTTGGATGGGGCTGGGGCGGTTTCGGTTGGGGCGGATGGGGCTGGCCGGGATACTACGGTTACAACCCGTATTGGTATAACCCGTTCTGGCTGGGCTACGGCTACCCGTCCTACGGCTATCCCTACTACGGAAACCCGGGCTACTCGATCAGCTACGGCGACCAGGACAACTCAAGCTCGAACCAGAATTACGACAACAACAACTACAACGCCAGCAATTCCAATAACACCTCGAACGGCGACTATTCGTTTTCGGCCAATAACAATCTGGGCGTAGCGGCGCCGGGAACGATTACGAGCGACAACAATGCGGTCGTGAACAACGACAACGTGGAACCGCCCTACGACAATTCGGAGAACACCAATCCGGTGACCGGAAACGTGGCGGCTTCCACTCCGACGGCGTTGATTTACCTGAAGGACGGCACGACCTACGCGGCCAGCGACTACTGGCTGCAGAATGGCCAGCTGCACTATCGGGTGAACTACGGCGGCGAAAGCTCGCTGAACATGGACGAAGTGGACTTGCAACGCACGGTGGATGAAAACGCCCGGCGGGGAATTCGTTTCTCGCTGAAGCCGAATCCTTCGCGGGTGAGTTCGCAACCGGCTCCGCAGAATCGGAATTCGGCTCCGGCCATTGCTCCGGCGCCGCAGTCCGATCCGCAGGTGCAGACCACGTCGCAAACCTAAACGGCGCTTATTGTTTCGCGCAAGATCAAAGAGCCTCCCGGAGAAAATCCGCGAGGCTCTTTTGTTTTTCGCACCGAGTGAGTTCGCAGCCTTGCGACCTGTTCGTATCCGCGCTCGTTTTGGGAAGTTCGACTAACTACGGTCGGCAAAGCAGGCCCAAAACGGCCGCAAGTAAGGTGTATTCCGGCGATCGCGAGCTGAACTATCGCATTGACACGCTGGGCCCCAAGTCCATACTCAGAGTAGCTACTGCCGCTAGACTTTCTCCCGCTCCCACCGACGGCGTCTACCCGCTCCAGCAAGGAGCAAAATGGTTAAAATCTGTTTATCCGGTCGCTGCAAGGCGATCGGAATTATTCCCAACAATGGTGAGCCGTCGCGCTGCCAGGTTCAGCTCGAGCTTGATCGCAATGTCTCACTGGAATACCACCGCTACGACGTGCAGCTCCTTGTTCCTACAGAATTTGCCGCTTTGTTGGAAGTCGGTCATGAAGTGACCCTGACCCTGGAACAAAATGGCAACTAAACCGCAGCTTGGCCAACCCCTGGTAAACGCCGTACCCTCACTTCGAGGGGGTGCCCTATGAATTCGATACTCGAGCTTGAAAGAGCGAGTCCGGCCAAGCTGGCGGCTCTTTGCCAGCGTGTCGCCGACAATCCGGGCGCATATTTGGCGGATGCCTCGGACGAGGCGTCGGGATTGAAGCTGGAGTGGGAAAAGCTGCAATCGCCGCCGAGCCTGAACGTAACCATTCAGCGGAGAACCGAACAGCAGAAAGACCATCTGGGAAGGCGTATGGTCAAATTTCTGGCGGGAGTTCTGTAGCTGGTTCGCAGTGGGATACCAACGCTCGTTAGGCCGCGGCCGCAGGAGAATGGAATTCAGCTATTTCGTAACAAAGCAATTGCACGCCAACTCCCACGAGTCCGCCCGCCATTAGATTGTGATGGACAATTCGGCCTGTAAACCGACGATAACTCGAACCTGTGCCTCTAAGTCGTTTTGGCATGTTAAGCGCAAGCTCAATTCGCTCTCCGATGGCCACGGTAAGGTAGGTCGTGAAGAAGACGCCCTCGGTCGAGATGTTTATTGATCGAGCGACGGACTCGCCGTCGAACAGCGTTCCGAGGCGGTGAAAAGCCATGGGGACGCGCAGTTTGAATCGCTGTGTAAGGCGACGTTCGGCTCCCGGCATAACCCTCCAGGGACCAGAAGTCCCTCTGCCTACCGTAATCGGCCGATTCAGGCTCGAGATTAGGTCCAGCGCGTAGCGAAAGAAAAGAGGTCTGCTCCTGGCTGGCAGCCCGTACGGGAGGTCTGCTGTCCGATTTTCTGGCACAACCGTGGGAAGTTCGAGTCGAGTAACAAAAAAAACGGCGCCGGAACTGTTCAGTTCCAGCGCCGCACTAATTCTCCAACCCCGCCCCGCCATGGCACGCTAAACGTCCCGTCTGCAGTCAGGATAGTGAATTAAACCTGTTAGTTGGAAGCGCCAACCGTCTCGAGTTCTTTCTCGTGATGGCTGTGCGACTTCGAGTTGTTATTGCGCTGAATTTCGATCTGGCCCTTGAGGTAAGCGCCGTCTTCGATCAGCACCCGGCCGCCGGTGATATTGCCGATCACCGAGCCGTCCTTCTTCACTTCCACGCGATCTTCAGCGAAGAGGTTGCCGCGCACTTTGCCGTAGACGATGACTTCGCGGGCGTGCACGTCGGAAACGATCTCGCCGGACGAGCCCACGGTAAGCCGTTGGCCCTTCAAGGTAATCGGGCCTTCGACCTTTCCTTCCACTTGCAGATCTTCGTCGCCGGAAATCTGGCCCTTGACGGTCAAGCCGGAGCCGAGGGTCGCCAGGTTCTTCGCCGCGGGCGCCGTGGAACGAACCGGGGCCGAGGTCGAAGGTGACGAATTAAATGTCGATGCTGCGGGAGCAGCCGGGAAAGTCGACGGCTGAGCCGGCGCGGGCGCCGGATAATCATTCTGAGGCTGCTTGTTGCTGTTCCACATGGTCCCTCCGAGATGGGCTGCCGGAAATTTGGTGGTGCTGGAAATTGTCTTTAGAAATTTTTGCGGCGGATGGCGCCGCGCCAGTGCTGGTTCGCGCGCCGCATCCGATGCAGAACCAATGTAGGCGGTGCGGCGGGAGGCAGGCAATTGCAAATCGGGAATCGGTTTCCCCAAAGAAACTGGCCCGAAGGACAGGTGCCGGAGCGAGGATTCCGGCGGCCTGTGCTGCGGGCCGTGAGGTCATTCGACGATTTAGCGGCATCGCGCTACAGCGCCAGTGGTGATTACCGCGCGGAAGCGCACGGTGGATTTCAGCATGGCGTCGTAGGCTTCCGGATATTTTTCCAGAGGGTAAACCTGGGTCATCGGCCGCACGCCGCTCAGCGCGCTAAATTCCATCGTCTCCTGCGAATCCATCGCGGTGCCGGAGTACCAGGAGCGGACTCCGCTGCGGTTGAAGATGGCCTGCGTGGCGTTGAACGAGATTGGCTTTTCGCCGGCGCCGACGATGAGTAGCTGGCCATCGATTCCCAAGCCGTTGACCGCTTGAGTCATGGCGTCGGCGCTGGTCAGCGTGGCCAGGATCAGTCGGGCGCCGCCCATTTTTTGCAACTCCGCGCCGATGTCCTGCGTGCTGTTATCGAGGTAGACGTGCGCGCCGAGCTTTTTCGCCAGCGCTTCTTTGTCCGCGCCGCGGCCGATGGCCACGGTTTTGAATCCCATTTTTGCGGCGTATTGCACGCCCAGATGTCCAAGCCCGCCGATGCCCAAAATCGCAACCAGTTGCCCGGCTTTAACTCCGGCGTTGCGCATGGCGTTGAAGGTAGTCACTCCAGCGCAGACCAACGGCCCGGCATCGACCGGCGATATTTCATCGGGGATGCGCGCCAGCGCGTCCGAATGCGCGATCATGTATTCAGCGTGGCCGCCGTCGCGGGTGACGCCGGTGATTTCGCGGTTGATTAGGCACATGGCGAAATCGCCGCGGCGGCACGAATCACAATAGCCACAGCTGCCGCCGAACCAGCCGATGCCCACCCGTTCGCCGACCTTCCAGCCTTTTACGCCTTCGCCTAGCGCGTCGATCACGCCCGCCGCTTCATGCCCGGGGACACGCGGGTAGGTCATGCCGGGCAGCAAGCCCTCTTTGGTCAGCACGTCGCTGTGACAAACACCGCAAGCCTGAACTTTCACGCGCACATCGCCCGGCCCCGGATTCGGAATGTCGCGCTCGACAATCTCCCATGGCCCGCCGGCTTTGCTGACCTGCACCACTTTCATTTTTTTCGCATTCGCTGCCATAAGTCCTCCGAGGAATTAAACCGTGCGCGAAACCACCTGCAGCGGGTTGGATGCGGTGCCCGGCCGCAGGGGTGCGGTAAATCATCCGGGCCCAGTCTTGATTGTTCTCAGCTAACCCGCTAGCTCCAGGTCAGCGTGGTAACGGAATTTTCTTTGAGCGGTATCGCTGCGTTCATTTTCCCCTGACGCAGAGCAACAGTGGTGGCCGCGCCTTTGTTGGTCAGGACCAAAACCTTCGAGCCATCGGGATTCTCGCAGGCCACATGCAGCACGTCGGCGGAAGCGCTTTGCGAATCGAAGCGGTGCGCGCCGCGACGGATGGTGCGCGAAAAATGCGCCAAGCCCCAGAATTGCGCGCTGCGAGTGATTTCCTGCGTTCCGGAATGAATGCTGACCACGCCGCCGCAGGGGAAGGGGCCGATATTCGGTTTGCCGACTTCGTCGAGCGCCAGATTCCAGGTGGTGATCGAGCCGCACCAGTTGCGTAGCACGTCGGTGAAGATGCGTCCCCATTTGCACCAGCCGTTCATGTAGTCCGCGTCGGTGTAATCGGGGCCGCCCTCGGTCCAATGAAATTCCGCGTCGGGGAAATATTCGTGGGCTTTGGACATCATGTCCGGCGTGCCGTAATAGCCGTGCCAGGCGACGGAGTTCGAATATTTGCGCAGTTTTTCGTCTTCGAGGCAATCGACCACGCGGCCCCACAAATTGTAATTGTGGTCCAGCAGCCAGATTTTCACCGGCGTGTTGGTGGATTCGAGCAACGGGCCTAGATGGTCGCGAATGAAGCGGATTTCATATTCCTGAGGCCAGATGCAGGCGGGCATGCGGCCGTCCTGATCGGTGTCGAGTTCGTTCTGTGAGCTGACCGCCTGAATGGTCACGCCCTCGGCGGCGTAAGCCTGGAGAAATTTCAGAAAATATTGCGAGTAGACCTTGAGGTTCGACCAGCGCATCGATCCGCCGAGCATGGAGTTGTTGAACTTCATCCAGCCTGGAGGGCTCCACGGCGTGGCGAACAGGAAAAGATCGGGATTCACTTTGCGGGCTTCGCGGATCATGGGCAGGATCCAGGCGCGGTCGTGTTCGATGGAGAAGCGCGTGAGATCAGGATCGGCGTCGCCATCATCGTAGCTGTAAAGCTTGGTGGAGTAATCGCTCGCGCCGATGCAGGCGCGGCAGAGATTCAAGTTCAGCTCGGAGGGATCGAACATTTCGTGAAACAACGCCGCGCGGGCGGCGGGGGAGAGCTGATTGAACATGTAGCAGGTGGCGTCGGTGAAGGCGCCGCCGAAGCCCTGGATCGCTTGGAATTTTGTGCCGGGATTCAGCTGAATCTGTACGGCGGATTTCGGAGCTGAGGCTTTCGACCAGGAGGCGCTGGGGGCTGCGGCGTAGCGCTGGTCTCCGGCCGTGATGTGGACAGAAATTTGCGAACCGTTTACGGGATTGGGGCCCTCGTCCTTCGCTGGATTCAATGGATCGGAAGCCAGCGTGGCGGTTTCGGTAGCCATGACCCCCGCAGCCAAGCCCAGTGCCGAGATTCCCAGAAAATTTCTGCGAGACGTATCGTTCGACATGCCCAGCTCCTTGGGTCGCGACGCGCCCGACTGCGGCGCGCAAAACGCCACGAGTCTATCGTGAAAGTGCAGTGGGAAGGTCCGAAAAAACGTGAAGTTGAACATCGGAGTTGCGTCCAGCACGCTGCGACGGCAACCTTTCGAATTTCACTTTTCAGCCGGGGCGTGTTACGGTGCGCGACGGAAGCAAATTGCGTGCCGCGGCAGCGAATGGGAATTTCAGGCTATGAAAACGAAGACTCCGACGATTGAAGCGCCAGTGAAACCTAAGCAGCGGCCGGGCGGGAGCGCGGCTTCTGAAGCGGCTGCGGAGCCGGAAATTATTGGCTCGCTGGCCGAGGTGCGGCCGCGCAAGTTGAGCACGAATGGCCATGGGCACGCCAAACGCATCGCCGTGATTCCGGGCGACGGGATCGGCAAGGAAGTGATTCCGGAGGCGGTGAAAGTATTGAAGGCCGCGGCTGCCGCGGGTTCGCGGGAAGTGAAGCTGACGGAATTCGATTGGGGCGCGGACCGTTACCTGCGCGACGGCGTGACTTTGCCGGCGGACGCGGTGGAAATGTTTCATCGCGACTTCGACGCGATTCTGCTGGGCGCCATGGGCGACCCGCGGGTGCCGACCAACGTACATGCCGCGGACATACTGTTGGGATTGCGGTTCAAGCTGGATTTGTACGTAAACGCCCGGCCCTGCGTGATGTTCGACAAGAAATTCACGCCGCTGAAGGATCGCACCGAGAAAGACGTGCAGTTCATGGTCTTCCGCGAGAACACCGAAGGCCTGTATGTGGGCATGGGCGGGAATTTCAAGAAGGGCACGGCGGACGAGGTCGCGATTCAGGAGGATGTGAATACGCGCAAGGGCGTGGAGCGGATTATCCGCTACGCGTTTGAATACGCCGAGGAACGCGGGCTGAAGCGCGTCTGCATGAGCGACAAATCGAACGCGCTGACTTTTGCGCACGATCTATGGCAGCGCGTGTTCAAGGCCGTGCGCGCCGAGTATCCCGGGATCGAGGCTTCGCACCAGTACATCGATAACCTGTTGATGCAGATGGTGCGGGATCCTTCGCAGTTCCAGGTGATCGTCACTTCGAATCTGTTCGGCGATATTGCCAGCGACCTGGGCGCGCAGCTGGCGGGCGGCCTGGGCCTCGCGCCATCCGGGAATATTCATCCCGGGCAGGTGTCGCTGTTCGAGCCGGTACACGGTTCGGCGCCGAATATCGCGGGCAAGGGAATTGCGAATCCGCTAGGCTCGATCCTGACGGTCGGGATGATGTTCGAGTATTTGGGGTGGAAGGCGGAAGCGGCGGCGATTGATCGGGCCGCGCGAGCGGCGCTGGCGGCAGGAAAGACTCCGGCGGAATTGGGCGGCACGTTATCGACACGAGAAGTTGGAGATTGGATAGCGAACGAAGTGGCCAAAACATAAGCCGAAAAAGATACTGCTTTACCTTCGCGGGAGCGGGAAGAACCCGCCACCCTAGCGAAACCCTACCTCAAAATAAAACTTCTTGACAAAACTTAACATAAGGCTCAAATTCCGCGCAAGCGGGCCCCGAAACGCAAACAGGCTTTAATTTTCCGTATTCACTTGGATTCGACCCCCGCAGGGAGGCTACTTTGGAAACCGTGATGGGAGTGTTTACGTCTCGCGATCGTGCTGAACAGTCTCTAAAAGCTTTGCTTGAACATGGTGTGCCGGAACGCGAAATCGTTTTCCTCAGCCGATCGGAGAGCGAAGCGGTAGCGTTGGGCAAGGAAATCGGAGGTACGGCGGGAGGTCTAGCAGGAGGCGCGGTGGGTCTCGGCGCCGGAATGGTGGTCGCTTCGCTCGCGCTGATTCCTGGGTTGGGACAAGTGTTCGCTGTTGGTGTGGGCGCGGCGGCGCTGCTGGGATTCCTAGGCAAGCAGACCGGAACAGTTGTCGGCGAGAAAGTCGGAAGAACCGACGAAGTTCCCGCTCCGGCGACAGCCGCCAAGGCCGCTGAAGATCACGAAACATTCGTGGAAGTGCTGAAGGAAGGCCGCTCGTTGCTGGTTGTCCGGACCGAATCAGCGGCGACCGCCCGGGCCGCTTCGGAGGTTCTGGACGCCGCTACGATTGCCGCGCAACCGGTATCCGCGCGAAAGATGCAAGCCGGAGTACGACAAGTTTCGGCGGACGTGACGGCCGTTGATGTAAAGGGGCGCATCGTTATCGGCGAAGGCAACGTGATGTTGCGCGAGATGATCCAGCAACTGGTGGAAAGCGGAAACCGGAGAGTGCTATTGGTGCTGGAGGAAGTCGAGCACATTGACAGTTCGGGAATCGGAGAGCTGGTGCGCGCGCACACGGCCATCCGCAGAGCCAGCGGGCAACTGAAAATTGTGAAACCCAGCGCCAAGGTCAACGACATGCTGCACATGACCATGCTGCACAAAGTGCTGGACGTGCATCCGGATGAAGCCAGCGCGATTCAGTCGTTTAGCTCCGGAAGCGCGGCGGCCGCTGGACGGTAAGAAATAAAAAGTGATGGTCCAAGCAATGGCGCGAGCTACGGCCAGTTCGACTTGATTGCTGGGTCGGCTTGCAGAATGCTGCCTTGCACCAGATCGGTTTTGACCGTCATTTTCTGATTGGCGAGCAGGTCGATGTCAGTTTCAAAAGTTCGATACCCCGCTAGAGCGATTTTGATTTTGTGCTTTCCCGGCGCAATCAGCATCCCTTTGCCCACGCCTTTGAAATCGCTGACGCTGCCGGCGAAAGCTCCATCCAGAAAAACTGCCGCGCGTTCCGGAGTTACGTCGATTTTCACCTGCGCCGTTACCTTGGAATAGACCGCGTTAGGATCTTTTTCCAGGCGCACGGTCACCAACAGAGTTTTGCCCGGCTCGACGACGACTTTCTGGTCCTCATTCAGGTAGCCGGCCTGCCGAATCGAAATGGCGTGTTCGCCAGGAAGCAGCAGGACTTTCTTGTCGCCCTTCAGTTCTTTTACGAAACCGACGTACTGGTTGTCCACCCATACGCCCGATTCTTTGTCGGACTTCATCACACCTTTGAAATCAACCTGGCCCATCACACTATTTGCCACCGGGTTTTGATTCTGATTCTGGGCGGCACGGGGAAGAGGGAACAAGCTGACAACGGCTAGCAACAGGGCGGAGGGCCAAATCAGAATCGATTGCGAAGAAAGCATTCGTGCCTCCTTGGTTCAAGTACAGGTTGAATGGCGCGCGGCCACTCTGACGACGCGCTCGATGCAAAGTTCGAACTGGTCAATTATCGAACTTCAAGCAGCAGACGAGAATACATGGATGGGTGTATTTGGTTGAGGTGCAGCCTTCGCGCGGGTCTCAACTGCTGGTTGCAGTGTCGGCTGGCGACGAAGTTGGCGTGATGCAGCGAGTCGATTACCGGCCGGTAGCGGCTTCAAGTGGCGCCTGATGTTTTACAGTTCGCGCAATGCCAGCGCAATGGGACGACGCGCGGCCCGGACCGCCGGCGGAACACCTCCGGCGAGGCCCATCAGCAGCGCAAAGATAATTCCAGCCACGAGCAGCATGGGCGTGACCTTGAAGGCGAATGCCAGGTGCGAGAACGTCTGCATGTTCATCGTGCCGGTGGTGAAGCCGTTCAGAGGCAGCACGAAGATGCAGCCGAGAATTCCACCGATCAGGGCAATAGTCATGGCTTCGAAGATGAAAGAAATAGCGATGCTGCTGCCAGCGAATCCAATGGCGCGCATGGTGGCGATCTCGCGCGAGCGTTCGGAAACCGCGGAATACATGGTGTTGAGCGCTCCAATCACGGCGCCGATGCCCATGATGACGGCGACCAAGCCGCCCAGCACGGTGATCAGCGTAGTGAGCACCTGCGACTGGCGGGCGTAGTAGTCCAGTTCGCGGTCGACCTGCACGGTGAGCTTGGGGTCGGCGGTGAGGTTATCTTTCAGCTGATTGAATGCATCCGGCGAAGTCATGCGCACGGTGAGCGACTGATAAAGATTTTCTGGGCGCTTGTAGACCTGATTCAACACGCGGCTGTCGGCCCAGACCTCAGAATCAAATGCGCTGCCGCCGGCGTCGAAAACGCCGACGACATTCCAGGTCTGCCCGCCGAAATTGATCGTCTTGCCGTACTCGAGGTTTTCGTAGGTCGAAGCGACGTTTTTGCCGATGACCAGTTCCGCGAGGCCGGGCTGAAAGAAACGGCCCTCGACGATTTTAATATTCGGCCGAACCTTTAGCACCATGGGAGAAACGCCGCGGACTTGCACGTTGGCGTTGGTGCCGGTGGCTTTCAGATTGAATCCGGCGATGACCACGGCTTCGGGACTGACTAACGGCTGCCCATCTTCGCGAGCAATCCCGGGCGCGTCTTCGATTACTTTCACCTGATCGAGCGCGACCGAACCGTCGAGTTCAGCGGAAGATCCGGCGCGGCGAATCAGAGCATTCTGCGGAGAGCCGGACTGCACCAGCGTCGCGTGGAATCCGCGCGCCAGCGCCAGCATGGCGCAAAAAACCGCGACGGTTCCGGCGATACCCAGCACCGCAACGATGGCTGAGAGCCAGCGGGCGCGCATGCTGCGCAAGTTGTAGACGATGGGGATGGCCATGAATCAAATCCTCCGAAGCGCGTCGACCACGCGCAGGCGCATGGCCGTGGTGGCCGGCATGATTCCCGCCAGCAAGCCGATGCCGATGGCGGCAAGAATTCCGAGCAGCATCGAGGAGGCGGGCAGAAAGAAAGTCTGCAGCACACCGCCCGTGGGATCGCCGCCTAGCGTAAATAATTTTGCGAGGAGCAGCCCGATCGCGCCGCCGACGATGGCCACGAAGACCGATTCGGCCAGCACGATGAACAGCACGAAACGGTCAGAGAATCCGACGGCTTTCATCGTGGCCAATTCGCCCATGCGTTCGCGCACCGCGAGCGCCATGGTGTTTCCGGTGACCAGCAACAGCGTGAAGAAAACGACGCCGCCAATGGCTAGGATAAGGAATTCGATGTTGCCTGCTTGCTTGACCCAGGACGCGGCCATTTCAGCCAGCGTCTCGGTTTTGGTCTCAAACGGGGAATTAGCGAACATTTTGTCGATGGTCTGGATGACCCGGGTGGAGTCGTCGGGCGAATCGAGTTTCACCGTGTACCAGCCGGTCTGACCCTTGCCGAAGGTGCGGCGCTCTTCGAGGTATTGTTTCTGGAGCCAGAATTGGGTCAGGTCTTCGCCGTCCCGTGGGCTGTTGTAAATGCCGCGAATGTTAAATTCCCAGACGCCGCCGTAAATCGGGGCCTGCAAGGGCACGCGATCGCCAATTTTCCAGTGGAAGCGGTCGGCGGTTTTCTTGCCGACGATCGCGCCTTCGCGGTCGTCTACAAAAGCTTTCCATTGGTCGTCTGAAACCGCCAGCTCGGGAAAGACCAGCCGTTGGGTATCGGGATCGACGGCGAAGCTGGGAAAGAAATTCTTGGGGTCCTGATATATCCCGCCGAACCAGCTCTGATAGGTGACGTATTTCACTCCCGGGATCCGCTGGATTTGGTCGCGATAGGAAAGGGGCAGCGGCTGGATGATCGAAACCTTATTAATGACCATCAGCCGGTCGATGCCGACGATGTCCACGCCTCCGCTGAACGCGCCGTGAATGATGGCCAGAAATCCGAACAGAAATAGCGCCACCACAAAAGAGCCGAGCGTCAGCGCGGTGCGCAGCTTCTTGCGCGTCAGGTTAGCGAAGATCAGCGGCAGATATTTCACGTGAGACTCCCGGCGTGGGCGCTTTCCACCAGCACGCCTTTGTTCAGGTGAAGTGTTGCTTGAGCTCTGTCGGCAGCCATGGGGTCGTGGGTGACCATCAAGATGGTCTTGTTGTGTTCCTTGGAGAAGCGCGTCAGGAGTTCAAGTATTTCATCAGCACTCTTGCGGTCCAGGTCGCCGGTGGGTTCATCACAAAGTAGAAATGTCGGATCGGCGACGATGGCGCGAGCGATGGCCACGCGCTGTTCCTGTCCGCCGGAAAGCTGGCGCGGATAATGGTTCATGCGGTCTTTGAGGCCGACGATGCTTAAAGCGGTTTCGATGTGTGCGTGGCGCTCAGACTTCGAGAGTTTGGTGAGCAGCAGGGGAAGTTCGACGTTCTGCGCGGCGGTGAGAACGGGAATCAAGTTGTACATCTGAAAAATGAAGCCGACGTGACGCGCGCGCCATTCGGTCAGTTTGCCGCTGGACATGTGGGTGACTTCGTCGCCGGCCACGGTGATGCTGCCGTTCGAGGGAACGTCGAGGCCGCCGAGCAGGTTCAGTAGGGTGGTCTTGCCCGAGCCGCTGGGCCCCATGAAAGCGACGAACTCGCCCTGGTCGACGTCGAGATTCAGCGACTGCAGCACGTGAATCTCTTCGCCGCCGCGGCGGTAGGTTTTGTCCAGACCGCGGATGCGGATCAGGCTGTTGGAAGTGCCGGTGTTGTCGACTCGAACCATTCGAATGCTCCTCAAAACGCGGCGAGTTTGATGCGCCGTGATAATTACGACTTAAAGCGACACCTTAATTACGAATCGCTCGCTTCAACTTCCTTTCTTAACTTGAATCGACTCGCCGTCGTGCAAGCCCGGGGGACCTTTAGCTACCACGACGTCGCCCGGAGCGAGCCCGGCAAAAATATCGACCTGATCTCCGCGGGGATCGCCGGCTTTCACCGCGCGGCGTTCAAGCTTGTTTTCCTTCACCAGGAAAACGATCTTGGAGCCGTTGTCATCGCGCACGGCGGAAGACGGAACGGAAGCCACCGGCAGCACGGCGTTGGCCTGTTTCTTCGGCTCTTCGCCGAGGAACGTCACCTTGACGCCCATGTCCGGCAAAATTTTGGGGTCGAGCTTGATGAACGAAATGCGCACTTTCACCGTGGCCTTCTGGCGGTCGGCCGTGGGAATCACCGTGCGGACCTTGGAGGGAATCTGCCAGTCGGGATAGGCATCGAGAACCGCAGTGACCAATTGTCCCGGCTCAACGCGCGCGATGTAGGCTTCGTTGACGTCCACTTCAATTTCGTTAGAGTTCATGTCTACGATGGTGGCGATGCCGGTGCGGGTAAAACCACCGCCTGCGGAAATCGGCGAGACCATTTCGCCTACCTGCGCGTCTTTCGAGACCACAATGCCTTCGAACGGCGCGCGAATCACGGTATTGTCGACGGCCTGCTGCGCTTCGTTGATGCGCGCGACCGAACCGTTGACCTGCTCCTTGGTCAACGCGATTTTCGCGCGCAAGCTATCGGCGCTGGTCAGTGCGTTATCGAGAACTTCCTGGCTTTGCACGCCGGCGGCCTGCAATTCCTGGGAGCGATGGACTAGCAGCTCTGCGTTCTTCAGTTGAACTTGATAATCGGCAATCTGCGCCTGCGTGGAATTGCGATCGGCGACGGCCGAATCGAGCGCGCGCTTCACGTCCGAATCGTCGAGCCGGGCCAGAATCTGTCCTTCCTTTACATGGACGCCTTCATCGAAGTACACGCCGATTACGCGGCCGGTGATTTTCGCGGCGATGGTGGCGCGACGCCGCGGCGTGACGTAGCCGCTCGCGTTCAGCAGGGCAGTAGGCCCACCCGGGCCCGCTTTCTGCGCGGTGGCGACTTCTACGACCGGCGCGCTATTGCGCGAGTAATACGCGGCTCCAGCCACCAGCGCGATCACCAGAATGGCGGCGAGAATTACACCGACAATCTTGCCCGCCTTGCTTTCTTTGCGTTGCTCTTTATTGATCCGCAGCGCCCCCAGGTCGGGTCGCGTGGGATTGGGCGTGGTGCTGGACATGAAAAACAGGACTCCCTGAATCAAGCTTGCTGACTGCCACTAATATACATTACGCGGCGACCGTCTTGGATATAACGCTGGCCTTGAAAAATTGTTACGGGATCGATGGAAAAGTAGATGCGGAAATCTCGCCTGCGATGCTAGGGGCCGGACGAATTAGTCGTTGGGGTGGAGGTCGAACGATCGGGATGGCGAAATTGTTCCTGAACCTCGGCCCGCAGCGAAGTGATTGACGGAGTACTTTAATGTCACGATTCGAATGCGAGGTTTGAATTGAGGTGTCGGCGAGCCGCATCTTTTTCTTGATGAGCTACATGAGGTGCGTTGATGGAGCGGGCGGCTACGTCTGCAAGAGATAAGTTAATTATGCGTGCGTCTCGCGATTGGCATCATGTATCGCATGAAGGACCCAAGGGCGGCTCGCCTGGGTTTCGGCTAAGACTTGAGCTGTCGATTCGCCGACGGCTCTAGGCGTACAGCGCGCGCCGATTTCGTTGAGGCATTACTTTAGCTAGCAAAAGTCCCAAGACAAATCCTCCGACGTGCGCCCACCAGGCCACGCCGCCCTGGTCGATGTGACCCGCAGCGCCGAGCGAGCCAAAAGCGCTGAAGGCCTGGAGCGCAAACCAAAGCCCGATGAAAACCAGAGCGGGTATGCGCGCGCGAAACCAAATGATGAACAGCGTCACCAGTGAATAGATCTGCGACGACGGAAACAAAATGATGTATGCGCCCAAGACTCCGGAAATCGCGCCGCTGGCTCCGAGCGCAGGGATGTGCGAGCCCCAGGAAAACGCAGTTTGCGCGATGCTCGAACCGACTCCGCAGAACAAGTAGAAGATCAGGTACGTAAACGAGCCCATGTGATCTTCCACGTTCGCGCCAAAAACCCAGAGAAACCACATATTGCCGATGATGTGCAGCCAGCCGCCGTGCAAAAACATGCAAGTGAACAGCGGGATCAGCGCCTGCGCCAGCGTGTAATGATGCCCGGCCAGCGCCAGCGGGATTTTCGACGGCACCGCCGCCCAGGTATTCACGAAAACTTCGGCGGAGTGAGGCGGCAACGTAATCTGATAGATGAAGACGGCGACGTTCATGAGGATGAGCACCAGCGTGACGGTGGGAAAGGAGCGGCGCGGGGTCAGGTCCTTCAGCGGGATCAAACTTTATTTCTCCTGCGCTGCGCGGCGAAGCCATTCGAAGCGTGCGCGCATCGATTATATCTGCGAAACTGGTTTAGTAATTGCGCCACCTGCTTTGCTGTGTTAAAAATTTTCGCTTCGTCACCGGCTCTTGATGCCGCTGGCGAACTGGCCGAATGCCCGTACACGAATCCGAAGCGATTATTTTACAAACGTATCCGCTGGGCGAAGCTGACCGGCTGGTGAGTTTCTTGTCGCGCTCCATGGGCCGGGTGCGCGGCGTGGCTTCGGGCGCGCGCAAGACCAAGAACCGCTTCGGTTCGACGCTCGAGCGCCTCTCGCACGTGCAGATGCGTTTCTACGAAAAGGCCAACAAGGAATTGGTGCGCATTAACGAATGCGAGCTGCTCGAATCCTTCATGAGCGCCTTCAGCGATTACGATTCGGGCGTGGCGCTGGCGATTCTGAGCGAAGTGACCGAGACCGTTCTGCCCGATCATGAAGCGTCCGACGCGAATTTTCGTCTACTGCTGCTGACCGCGCAGACCATCAAGCGCAGCAAGCGTTCGGAACTGCCGCTGGCCTATTTTTGCTTGTGGACCGTGAAACTCGGCGGCTGGCTGCCGCCACTCGACCGCTGCGCACGCTGCGGCAGGGCCATGGAAGCGAAAGATTCCGCGTACTTCTCGCCGAGCGCTTCGGCGGTGGCCTGCAGTAAATGCCGCAAGCCGGGCATGCGTACGCTTACTCCCGCGGCCCTGGCGGCTGCGCGGAAAATTTTGGGCGAGCGCCTGGATAAAATTACCGAAGAAATGGCCCCGCCGCGGGCGTCCCGGGACTTGACCGATGTTATGCTGGACCTGATCGAACATCAAATTGGCCGCAAGCTGAATTCGCGAGCCCTGCTGGAGTCGTTGGCGTGAAAAAATCGAAAGTAAAACTTCCGAAGGCAGCTCCGAAACTGAAGGGGTTGAGCTTTCAGAATCTTCTACTAAAACTTGAAGAATATTGGACGCGAGCGCGACTGTATTTTGCAGCAACCCTACGACATCGAGGTCGGTGCCGGCACCATGCACCCCGAAACTTTTCTGCGCGTGCTGGGGCCGAAGCCCTATCGCGCGGTTTACGCGCAGCCCAGCCGGCGTCCGGCGGACGGACGCTACGGCGAAAATCCGAATCGGCTGTACAAGCACACGCAGCTGCAGGTGATCCTGAAACCGGCGCCTTCGAACATTCAGGATTTGTATTTGCGCAGCCTCGAAGCTGTGGGAATCAATCTGAAAGAGCACGACGTGCGCTTCGAGGAAGACAACTGGGAGTCGCCGACGCTGGGCGCGTGGGGAATTGGCTGGCAGGTATTGCTCGACGGGCAGGAAATCACGCAATTCACCTACTTCCAGCAGAGCGGCGGGCAGGATCTCGACCCCATTACCGTTGAAATTACCTACGGGCTAGACCGCATCGCGTCTTATTTGCAAGGTGTCGACAACGTGTTTGACGTGCGCTGGTCGGACACGGTGAGCTATCGCGAAGTGCGGCTGGCCGAAGAGCAGCAATTCTCGGCGTACAGCTTCGATTTCGCGGATGCGGTTTCGATTCGCAAGCAATTCGAGCTGGCCGAAGCGGAAGCGACGCGCTTGTTGCAGCTCTGGGCCGGATTGAAAGTGCCGGGCGCGAAGAAGGGCTTTCCAGTGCTGCAGGCCTACGACTTCACTTTGAAGTGTTCGCATTTTTTTAACTTGCTCGACGCGCGCGGTGCGATCTCGGTGACCGAGCGTGCGGCGATCATTGGCCGGGTGCGCAAGCTGGCGACTCGCGTGGCGGCAGCCTGGCTGGAACAACAGGCCGAGGCCGGCGCCGGGGTGCCGGGAGTGGCCGCGCCGACATCTGTGGCTGGACCTGAAGCGCAGGTGCGGGCATGAAGGCTAACGTGAAGAAGAACATTAAGGGCCGGGGCGATTTTCTTTTTGAAATTGGATGCGAAGAAATCCCTGCGGGAATGATCGTAAAGGCCTGCGGCGAGCTTAAGGCGCTACTTGAGAAATATTTCGTAGCGAATGCATTGCTGGAAGAGAAGTCGGCAGGCACTTCAATTGAGACTTTCGGTGCGCCGCGACGACTGGCGGCGATCGTGCGCAATGTTCAACTAAAACAGCAAGACGTGGTGAAGGAAATTACCGGTCCGCCCAAAGCGATCGCGTTCGATAGTGTCGGCGAGCCGACGCGCGCGGCGATGAGCTTCGCTGAAAAACAAGGATTGCCGGTTTCAAAGTTGACCATCATTCAAACTCCGAAGGGCGAGTACCTCGCCGCCAAACAAGAAGTGAAAGGAAAGTTCGCGACGGAAATTCTGGCCGGCGTTTTGCCGCAGGTCATTGCCGAAATCAGCTGGCCGCGTTCGATGTATTGGACCGGCTTGAATAAGCAACGTTTCATCCGGCCCATTCGCTGGATCGTCGCGCTGCTCGACGGCAAAATCGTGCCATGCGCTTTCGCCGACGTGAAATCCGGGGCGCACACCGAAGGACATCGCTTCCTGGGTAGCTCGCGAATCGCGCTTTCCGGCCCAGAAGACTACGAAGCAAAGTTAAAGAAGAACTTCGTGTTAGTCCGCCCGGAAGCGCGGGCGGCGAAAATCGACGCGGAGATCCGGGCGATCACCAAAAAGAAGAATCTGCGGGTCCACGACGACGCCGGGCTCACCGAAATGGTCACCTATTTGAACGAATATCCGTCGGTGATCCTTGGCGATTTCGATCCGGCGTATCTCTCCTTGCCGGACGAGATCCTGATCACGGTCATGCGCGACCATCAGAAATATTTCGGCCTAGAGCAGAAAGACGGGGAACTGGCTCCACACTTCTTAGCGGTGATCAATCTGCCAAGCGACCCCAAGGGCCTTGTGCGCGCTGGGCACGAACGCGTTCTGCGGGCGCGTTTCGCGGATGCGCAATTTTTCTGGGAGACCGACCAGAAAACCAAGCTCGCGGACCAGCTGCCGAAGCTTAAAGCCGTGACTTACGAATCGCGGCTGGGGAGCTACGGCGACAAAGTCGAGCGCATGCGGGCTCTGGCGCGTTGGTTGGCAGAGCAGTGGTTCAGCTCCGGCGTGACTCAAGCGGATGTGGCGGGCTCGGATCGTGCGGCAGAGCTGGCCAAATGTGACCTGGTGACCGAAATGGTGCGCGAATTCACCGAATTGCAGGGCGTGGTAGGCGGTCTGTATGCGCGGGCTCAAGGCGAGTCCGACGAAATCGCCTGGGCGGTCTATGATCATTACAAGCCGGTTGGACTCGACGATCCACTGCCTCGCAACCTGACTGGATGCGCGGTGGCCCTTGCGGACAAGCTCGATTCGCTCGTCGCGTTTTTTGCGGTGGGCGCGATACCCACCGGATCAAGCGATCCTTACGCGTTGCGTCGCGCAGCGCAGGGAATTGTAAAGATTATCCTCGAACGCAAGCTGCCCATGTCGCTGTCCGCTGCAATCTCCGCCGCGGCCAAGGCGCTGCAGGAACACGCACCGAAAATCACGGCCAGCGAAGCCGTGGAAAAGCAGGTCCTGGCGTTCCTGCTCGAACGTGCGAAATTCGTCCTGCGGGAAAAGGGCGGTTTTGCCTACGACGAGATCAATGCGGCGTTTGCTGCCGGCGCCGACGATTTGGTGGATGCAGCCGAACGTGTGGCGGCCGTGAAGGCCATCCGCAATATGAAGAATTTCGCGCCGCTTGCCGCATCCTTCAAACGCATCCGGAATATTTTGGAGAAATCGGCGGGCGGTAGCGACCGGGCACACGCCGTGGTCAGCAACGAACTGCTCTGGGAGCCGGCCGAGAAAGAATTGCATGCGGCAGCGCAGCGCGTCGGCGAAGTCGTAAGGACCAAGAAGAAGAACAAGAAATATCGAGAAGCACTTGAAGCTGTCTCGGAGCTGCGCCCGGCGGTCGACGCGTTCTTCGATAAAGTTCTGGTAATGGTTGAAGACAAAAACGTCCGGGCCAACCGGCTTGCGTTGCTCGGAAACTTATTTAAAGAGTTTTCTGCAGTCGCGGACTTCTCGGAGTTGGGTGGTGAAGAGGCGTCGAAAGTTTAGATTCGCGCCTGCTGAAACGTAAAGCGTCACACGAATTGTCGGACCGGCGACGACTGCGTGCTTCAACTAGAACTTCAGCATCGCCGTGCGACGACGAGTCATCGTTTCTTCGGCAAGGTGCAGTAAAAGGTGAAGCGGTCCGTATGAGCACATCCTCTGCAAATTCACGGTCAACCTCACGGTCCCTGTACGGCTCAGTGGACCGCCCACTGATCATCGGCATTTGCGGCGGCACCGGTTCCGGCAAGACCACCATCACCCGGCGGATCATCGAAGCACTCTCGACCACAAGCGTGGTCGTGCTGCAGCAGGACAATTATTATCGCGACTATCCCGGCCTCTCCTTTGAAGATCGCACCAAAATTAATTTCGACCATCCCGATTCGATGGATACGCCGCTCTTGGCCGAAGATGTTCGCAAGCTGAGGTCGGGGCAGGCCATCGAGCGGCCCACCTACGATTTCGCCAACTTCCAGCGGCTCCACGGCACGGTGCGCATCGAGCCGTTGCCGGCAATCATTGTGGAAGGCATTCTGATTTTCGAGAGCAAACCGCTGCGCGACTTGATGGACATCAAGATTTTTGTCGATACCGACGCTGATTTGCGTTTTATCCGACGCCTGGAACGCGATATTCGCGAGCGCGGTCGCACCATGGAAATGGTCATCGAGCAATACATGGCCACGGTGCGGCCGATGCACCTGGAATTTGTCGAGCCGTCCAAGCGCTACGCCGATGTGATCATTCCGGAAGGCGGACATAATGATGTGGGCATCGATTTAGTGCGGCAGAAAATTCGTTCGTTGCTGCCGACCGGATAAATTAAGGTGACCCACGGGAACTTCGTAGACGATTTGCGCGTATAAACGAGAGCAGGTAGGAGGGCACCGGTGAAATTTCTGCTTTGGTTGATCTTGCTGTTCCTCTGCTGGCCTCTGGCGCTGCTCGCGTTGATCCTTTACCCCTTCGTTTGGCTCATTCTGCTGCCGTTTCGAATCCTGGGCATCGCCGTCGAAGGCGTCCTCGATCTGCTCAAGGGAATTCTATTCCTGCCTGGACGAATCCTGCGCGGCCCGCGCGCCGCTTAGTCACCAAACCTCACCTCGAGTAATGGTTCAGCATGTTTCACTGACAAAATGCGTCACGTATTGCGAATTCCATGTGAGGTCGTGCTTGAATTGTCGTTGCGTCGACTCGACTCTGAAGCGATGCATTACTTGAAGTGTGTGAAGTTCGTGCGGTGGGAAAGACTGAGGCGCTACTTCGGTTGTTACTTTAGATTACGCCGGCGTGGAGCTGGGGGGCTTCCGCGCCGGCGCACCGATCTTCCAAACCGATTAGCGGTCCATCAGGTTTACAGCGGTAGCCTTGTCCGTGCCGCCAGCCGACGGCTTGTGCGCCAACGACTTGGGACAGGTGCAACACGGTGTCGGCGTTCACGATCGCCACGAAGGTGCGGTCGTTGGGGGCGAGCGCCGGGGCACCTTTGCGGTATTGCGACAGCAGGAACGCGTACCCTTCGAATTTGCCGGTCGGAATTTGATTTGGCTGCTTCGAAGCGAAGGCGACGGACAGCGAGTCTCCGCTCACGGTCGCCGCGTCCTGCATGAACCAGGCAACTTCGCCGGAGCCGCCGAGCGCGGGCTTGCGCATAGCCATCACCCGAGCGCGGGCCGCGGCGCCGCGTTGAATCACTACCACTCCGTTCACCACCACGTCCTGCGTCACGGACATGTTGACCACGGCGCCTTCGTGCAGTTCGTCCACCGCGACTTCTCGGCTCAGCGCTACCATCACCGGCGTACCACCAGGGACAACAACCTTCACGTCGTGCAGGTCGTTAGAGGGCGCCGAAGGCTTCTGAGCTTCCAGCATGGCCAGAATCACTTTGTCGGAAACGCCCGCAGCTTTCAGTTCATGCAAGCTGTAATCCGAGGTGTTGAACGCGGTCTCGGAGAAGCGAATCTTGGTGACGATCGCATCGGAGCTGACGTGCGCATGATGCAAGTCGAGTATCGAGCGGTTGGTGAGCGTGACGGCCGGAACGTCTCCGGCATAGTGGCGCGCGAGAGCTTCGGGCAGCACGGCGTCCGCCGACACAACATCGGCTGGCGCATCGGTCGTCGTATCGGTCTCGAGCAACCAACCGGTTTTGCCGGATGGCGTCGACACCTGCAGGAAATCGCCGCCGCGGTTTATTACTTCTACTTTCTCGCCGCAGCGCAGCTTGGCCATCTCATCAAACTTCTCGGTCGAACGGTACATCAGGATGTACCCGTCGTGCGCGCCGCACTGAGTGTAAACGGTATTGCCGGTGCCGGCGTACGCGGGTACCGCCGTTCCTACCAGAAGTGCCACTGCTGCGAATCGCAGATTCATTGTTTTTTCCCAAGTCCGGGAGCGGCGGCTGCCTAAGCCTCGCTCCTTGAATTTACTGGTTCGTTGCGCCTGAACCCATTCTTGCGGAGGGGTTAGAAACTGCCAATGGTACCAATGGCCATATTTTGAAAGTTTTCAGGACAGGTACGAAAGTCCCAGAAGCGAAAGGCGAAGTGTTTCCTGACGTATTTCTGGTAGCGGTTGAACAAGAAATCGCTTGAAGTGTTGGCTGGGCGACAACTCACTATAATGTTGAGCTGTTTTCTCGAGGGAAGTGGATTGCCAGGGCCGGTAGGAGATCTTGAGGCGTGCGAAGTTCTACTTTAAATATTCACATGGGAGAGAATCGACGCTTGGGGAAAGTCGATTGATTCGACGAAGCGCTTTGCGACGCTTCAGGTGACACTTGAAGATCTTCGGATGACTTTTTCGACGGGTCGCCAGCAGGACTCGGTTGCGTTGCCACCGCAGCCGGGATCCTCAAATTCAATTCGCCATGTGTGGTCGCGCGCAAACGCCGCCCGGCGGGCATGGTTCCAGGTTGCTTCTTCTTGAATTCCCAGGTCGTGCCCATATCCTGCGCGGCAATTTCGGAGGCAGTGACCGGGGGCGCTTCCAACGGAGCGAACGTTACCGGGAGCAGATCGCCGTTGGCCGCCAGCACGTCCTGCATGGCCCACTCGACGTCGCCGGTCTTGTTTATGAAGGTCGGCTGATTGATGACGTAGACCCGGGCGCGAGCGTCGGAATCCTTGCGCACGATCGCCACACCGTCGACCACCACGTCCTTGGTCACCTTCAGGTGAATGATCATGCCTTCGCGCACATCGTCGGAGGAAATTGCCTCCGGCAGCACCATCTCAACAGGTGTGCCATCGGGAACCTTGACCTGCACGAACTCGGGATTGGCCGGCACAGCATCGGGAGCCGCGACTGCTACGGGCGTCGGACCAGCCGCCTGCGACGGCGCTTGGACCATGGCCACGATTACCTTGTCCGGCACGCCGGCAGCTTTGAGCTTCTGCAGGCCGTAAGGCGTGGTGTCGAAGCTGGTCGGCGATGCATTGATTTTGGCGATGATGACGTCCGGGCTCATGCGCATCGCCTGCATGCCAATTACGTTTCGGTTGGTCAGCGGCGCCACCACGGGGTGTTGGCTCGCGACCTGCGCGTTAGTTAGGCCAAAAGGAGTAGCGGTAGGAGCGACCGCCGGGCCGCCGCTGATGTCCGCGGCGCGGGCCCAGCCGACCTTGCCATCGAGTGTGCGAATCTGCAGGTAATCGAAGTATTTCGCCAGCACTTCCACTTTCTCGCCGCAGCGCAGCTTGCCCAGCTCTTCAAACTGGTCGGTATTTTTGTAGAGCATCACGTAAGCGCCGTAGGTGCCGCAGAAGGAAAAGGCCGGCGCCTGGGCGAATACTGCGGAGGACGAGGAAGCAACAATAAGGATAGCGGCTGCGTAGCGCAGTTTCATGGCACTCAAGACCAGACGGTCGCGGCGAAATTCCGGGCAGCGAATGCGAGCGGGCGCGACCAAACTAGTTTTGCTGGAAGGGGAGCTACGGCCAATAGTACTTGTGATGGTTTAGTAAAGGGCTTGGCGGGCGAGCCGCCAAAGCTGTTAGGTAGGCATGCGCAGGAAGAAATATACCGCTAGAAAGCCGAAAATTGCGTCCGGCGCCCACCCCGCGAGTATGGGCGGAAGCTGGCCCACTGAGCCCATGGCTTCGAACAGGGCGGCCGTGGCCCAGTACACAATCGCGATCGCAATAGCCAATGCCAGGCCGCCGATCGCGCCCCGGGTGCCAACCAAGAATCCGAAGGGCGCCGCAAGACACACGATGATGGCCGCGATCAGCGGGAACGCGAATTTTTTCTGCCACTGCACCGAAAGCCGCGCGGTGTCGAATCCGGCGTTGTGCAAGCTGACGATGTATTCGCCCAGCTGCCGCCAGTTCATCTGATACGACTGGCGAACTTCCCGGCGGAAGTAGCTCGGCGGCTCCGAAATTTCCGGCAGCGATTCGACTTTGAACGGCGTGTAGCGAGTCACGCGCTGGCCGTCAAAATCGCGAATCCATCCGCCGGTCAGTACCCAAGTATTTTCGCTGGGCTCCCAGGTCGCACGCGAGGCGAACACGCGCCGGCGCATCTGAAAAGTGGCCGGGTCGAGTTCGAAGACGCTCAGGCCGCCGAAGAGATTGCGGTCGGCGTCGAAGAGTTCGTAGTTATAAATTTTGCCGTTCTCGCCGTAAATCCACTGATGCGCCGGCTGAAAATAAGTCTGCGCCGGACGGCCCTTGATCTGGTTGCGCAGCGCGTCTTGCCGCTGGTTGGCGTAGGGCAGGAAGGTGTCGTCCAGCAAAAACATTCCGCCGGCGATGAGGCATCCGGCCAGCGCCAATGGCAGCACCAAACGATACAGGCTGATGCCGCTGGCTTTGAACGCGATCACTTCATTATTTTTGGCCATCACCGCAAGTGTGACCAGCGTAGCGACCAGAGTAGCCAGCGGCGCCAGCTGGTACAGCATCAACGGAACCAGCTCGCGAAAATAATTCAGGACCACCGAAACGGGGATGTGATTTTTCGAAATATCGCCGAGCAGATCGAAAAGTGTGAACGCGTCAAAAATAAGGATAAAGCCCGCCAGCAGCACCAAGAAGTAATAGAAGAATCCTTGCAGCAGATAGAAGTCGATCAGCATGGGGAAAGAAACCGCGTCGCCTTCAACCGCCAACGCCGCGCGCGCAGCCACGCCGGATTTGGGTTCGTCCGCGGCAACTTTAGGCGCCTTGCCGTTGGTGACGGCAATCGGTATCGGCGCGGCTTGCGATTCCAATCGCTGCGCCGGGCGGCGCTTGCGGAACAGGGAATCAACCCAGGCGAAAAAGCGGTTCGGCTTGCGAACTCTTTCGATGCGCCGCAGAAAAACAATTCCCAGCGCCAGCAGCACGAAGTTCGCTCCCCACACGCCCAACCACGGAGACACGGACCCTTGCTGCGCCATATGCGTTCCGGTGACGAAAATGAAATAATACCCACCGACCAAAACCAGCGTCAGCACCAGGCCGGCGGCGCGACCTCCGCGGCGCGGACGCACGCCGATGGGAACCCCCAGCAGCGCGAACAGCAGACAAGCCGCGGGAAACGCAATACGCCGCTGGAATTCCACGCGCGCATCACGCCAGTTCGGACCACTGTCGGCGCGCAACTGGCTCATCGAACTTTCGGCATTCGATAAAATTGTGCTTTTCGGCCCAATGGCGGCGGCGGAAAGATCGACGGGAATATCGCTCTGGCCAAAAGTGGTTACGTTATAGTGCGTCGGTTCGTTGGGATCGTATTCGTGCTGGCTGCCTTGGCCCAGATGCAGTTCGATTTGGTTTTGGGTGGGGCCGTCGATGACCTGCGCATCTTGGGCCAGCGTCACGCTGGTGGCCGACGCCGAACCGGATGACGCCAAGAACACGCCCTGCCATCTGGTGGCCGCCGCTTCCACATCCTGGACATATAATATGAAGTGCGGGAAGCGTTCGTCGAAGACCCGCGGTTGAATGGCGTAAGCGGCCTGAGACATTAAAACGCGTTCTTCCAGGTTGCGCAGGGTGCGAATCGCGGCAGGGCTGATCCAGAAAGTTAGGATCATGGTGCCGAGCCCGCAAGCCATCGCGACCACGCCAATCGGCAGCAGCAAGCGGCGCAGGCTGATTCCCGAAGCGTGCAGCGCGACGATTTCGCTGTCCGCGGAAAGCCGGCCCAGGCCGATCAGTACGCCGACCAGCACTGCCATCGGCACGGTGAAAGCCAGCACTGGCGTGAGCGAGCAGAGGAAAATCAGGGTCACGGTGCCGAAGCCGCCCGAATGGCGCACTACCAGATCCATCAGGCGCACCAGTTGCGGGACAAAAAATACGAAAGTGAAGACGGCCAGGCCCAGCAAGGAGTGCGAGGCTACTTCGCGGCCGATGTACTTATCGAGAAGGCGCATCGAGTTGAACGAGAAATTCTAGCACGGCGCGGGTTTTGATTCGGGCCATTCGCGTGGCCGCTGATTCCCCGGGGGCGGGTTTTCCCATTTGAGTCGCGTCAATCTGGTTCTCATCTGGCACATGCATCAGCCGCAGTATCGCGATCCGGGCTCCGGATCCTACCTGCTGCCCTGGACCCGGCTGCACGCCCTGAAAGACTACTGGGGCATGGTCAAGATTCTCGGCGAATTTCCGGGAATGCACGCCACCTACAATTTCGTTCCGCTGCTGGCCGAGCAGATTGAAGAATACGCCAGCGGAAAATTCCGCGAGCCGTGGTTTGAACTGGCGTTCGCCGCAGCCGATGGCCTGCGGCCGGAACAGAAACGCGAAATCCTGGAACGAGCTTTTCAGGTGAACGAAAATTTCGTGCAGCGCTGGCCGCGATTCGCCGAACTGCACTCCCGGGTTCAGGCCGGTGGCGCGGAAGCGTGCATTGCGCAATTCGATTTGCGTGACTGGCGCGATCTGCAATTGCTCTCGCAACTCGCCTGGATGGACGAAGAGTACATCGCCAAAGATCCGGTGGTGAATGCGCTCTCGGCGAAGGGCAAAGAATATTCCGAAGCCGACAAGCTAGCTCTGAAAGAAAAACAGCTGGAACTCATTGGCGCGGTGCTGCCCGAGTATCGCCTCGCCGCCGAACGCGGCCAGATCGAGCTTTCGACCACACCTTATTACCATCCGATTCTTCCGCTACTTTGCGATACCGATGTAGCCAAGACTTCCAATCCGCACACGCCGCTGCCTCAACCGGCATTTCGTTATGCCGAAGATGCCAAGGAACATTTGGTGCGAGCGCGGGCTTTTCATCAACGCGTGTTCGGCCAGCCGCCGACAGGACTCTGGCCCTCGGAAGGCTCGGTTTCCGACGCCTCGCTCGAAATCGCGATGGACTTGGGCTTTAAGTGGTTCGGCACCGACGAGGGAGTCTTGGGCCGCACGCGCAATGTGGGCTTTCTGCGCGACCCGGCCGGATATCCCGAAAACGGACCGGACCTCTACACCCCGTGGAAACTTGAACGCCAGGGGAAGTCCGCCTTCGGATTTTTCCGGGACCATTACATTTCCGACTTGGTCGGTTTTGTCTACAGCCGCATGGGCGCGGTGGCCGCCGCCGAAGATCTGCACCGCCGCATCCGGGCCATCGGCGATCGCGAACCTTCCGGCCGCACCGCCACCGTTAGCATCATTCTCGACGGCGAAAACGCCTGGGAATATTACCCGAACAACGGCCGGGAATTCCTGCGCGAATTCTACCGGCGGATGCAAGACGATCCGGAAATTCACCCGATGACCGCCAGCGAAGCGATCGCCGCGAACGCCGACGCGCCGGTGATGACCTCGATTTTCCCGGCTTCGTGGATCAACGCGAATTTCGACGTCTGGATCGGCCATCGTGAGGACGTGCGCGCCTGGGACTTGCTGCGCGACGCGCGCGAAGCTTACGGACGCGTCGCCTCCCGCGCCGGATCCAATGGCAAAAAAACGGCGCCGAATCTCGAGCGCGCCTTCGAAGCCGTGCTGGCCGCCGAAGGCAGCGACTGGAATTGGTGGTACGGCCCCGAACACGGGTCGGCCAACGACCGCGAATTCGACGAACTCTATCGCAAGCACCTGACCGAGATTTATTCGGCGCTCGGCGAACCGGCTCCCGACGCGCTGGCCCAACCGATCAAGCGTCCACCGGAACACGGCAGGCGCGAAGCGCCCGAAACGCACTTGCAGGTGACGGTCGACGGTCGGGAATCGAGCTATTTCGAGTGGCTCGGCTCTGGTCTGTACGCTACCGATCCCCGCGGCGGAACCATGCACGGGCGCCGGCGGGTCTTGGGCGAATTGCGATTCGGATTCAGCGATACGCACTTTTTCCTTCGGGTCGACCCCGAACCCGCGACCATCGCGGATATTCCAAATTTTCAATTGCGGGTCACCCTCTGGGATTCGCGCGAAACGCGCATCGCGGTCGAGGTCCAGGACGGAAAATTCAGAGGCTGCGTGGTCGAGCAGGGAGGAGTCTGCCTGCTGCATCCCGAAGCGCTGGTCACCGCCGGCTACGGAAAGATCGTCGAGGTCGGCGTGGCCAAAGAAATGTTCGACCTCGCGGCGCGCAAATCTCTACTGCTCAGCGTTGCTCTGTGGGAGGGCGGCTTGCCCATCGAAATATTGCCGATCGACGGCCTGATGGACATTCCGCTCGGCCCCGAAAATTTCGCCTGGGAACTTCAGTAATAAAAGTCTTCGCGGTCAGCTATCCAGTCAGGCTCACGTCCGTCCAACCGGAAGGAAATATCACTTGCAATAAGAAAGTGATGTAACGCAGACTCTTTTTCTGTGGATTGCGCAAAGTTTTCGGCGCTTACGCGCCGCAATGGTATAACGCCTGCTAGTGGAGGTTGTTTATGTCTTTCCTGCGCGATTTGAAAATTGCGGTGCGATCCCTGTCACGGGCGCCCGCGCTTTGGCTCACTGTGGCGCTGACGCTCGCCCTCGGCATCGGTGCCAACGCGGCCATGTTTAGCGTAGTGCGCGGCGTACTACTGCGCCCGCTGGCCAATCGCGATGAAGATCGCCTCCTTTATATTCGTCAGAGCGCGCCGGGCTACGGCGACGAGAACAGCGCCTTTTCCGTGCCGGAAATCATGGACATGGGGCGGGACCTGCACACCATCAGCGAACTCGGCACGTTCTCGCAGGTGGATTTCACTGTGATCGGCCTCGGCGAGCCGCGCGAAATTCGCAGCGGCGTGGTGGACGGCACCTATTTCGAAGTAATGGGCCTCAAACCGGTGCTCGGTCGCTTGATCGGCCCCGGCGACGATGGCCCCAACGCTCCCGGCGCCGTCGTTCTGACCTACCCTTTTTGGCGCAACGCGCTGCACTCCGATCCCAACGTGCTCGGCAAAACCCTTCAGCTCGGCAGCTTCGAAGGCAGCCGCTCGGCCACGATCATCGGCGTCGTCGAGCCGTCGGTCCCGTATCCGGTCGAAACGGAATTTTTCGCGAACGTCGTAACCAGCCCGCACCACCTCTCGGCGACCATGGTGCAAGGCCGCACCCATCGCATGACTGAAATCTTCGCGCGCCTCGCGCCGGCCGCGACGCTGGACACCGCGCGCGCCGAAGTTCGTACGGCGTACGGCGCGATGACCGGCGCACATCCGGAAACCTACACCGCCGCCGGGCACTTTCGCGTGGACGTCTCGCGCATGCACGACCAGATCAACGAGAAAGCAAAAACGATTCTGTGGGTACTGTTCGCCGCTGCGGGATTGCTGTTCGTCATCGCCTGCTCCAACGTCGCCAACCTGATTCTCGCGCGCAGCGTGCGCAGAGAATCGGAACTGGCCGTGCGCTCGGCGCTGGGTGCCACGCCGTGGGCCTTGCGGCGCGCGCTGCTGGCCGAAAGTTTGGTCTTGTGCGTCACGGGAGCGATCGCCGGATTGCTAATCGCCTGGCCGATGGTCGCCATACTTTCGCGTTACGCCTCGCGCTTCTCCGCGCGTGCGGATGGGCTGACGCTCGATTCGAGTTTGGTCTGGATCGGCATTGCGCTCGCGCTGATCGCCGCGCTTTTCGTCGCCTTCGTGCCGCGCCTTCCGACTGGCGACGCCTCGAAAGGCAACGCGCTCACCAGCAGCGGCGTTCGCGTCGCTGGCGGCAGCACCCGCCGTCTGCGCTTGTTCGCCGTCACTCAGATCACGGCCTCGTTCCTGCTGCTGGCCGGTGCTGGTGCGCTGATGAAAACGCTTCTCGTTCTGGAGCAGACCCAGGCGCCGTACGACACCAAAGACGTCCTCGCCATCAACCTGCCGGTGATGAACTACGGCCGCACGCCTCAGCAAGTCGCGCAGTTCTACCGCGACGCGCGCGTCCAGGTCGCCGCGCTGCCGGGCGTGGAAAAAGCATCCACCAGCTTCAGCGCGCCGTGGCGTGACGCACAGGGCCTGGGCATCGCGCTCACTTTTGCCATGGAAGGGCAGACGCCGCAGAACGGTGCCGACTTTCCGCGCGCGCAATTCCGCGCCGTCTCACCCGATTACTTCAACACGCTCGGCATGCCCATTCTCGCCGGACGCGATTTCCGCGACACCGACCGTCCCGGCCAGGAGATGGTCGTGATCGTCAGTGAGAGCTTGGCCAAGAGCCTGCTCCATGGCGGCCAGGCGCTCGATCGCCATGTTTCGTGGAACGATCCGGTAATCCAGTTCATCGGCCTCAGTGATAAGCCGCGCCGCATCGTCGGCGTGGTGCCGGATATCGACGACATCCACATCATTCCGCAGCCGGAGATGACGATTTATGTGCCCAACACCCAGGAAGAAAACTGGAACGGGCGCATCTTGGTCAAAACCGCCGGCGATCCGCACGCGATGATCTCCACCATCACCCAAACCATCCGCGGCGTCTCCGCCGATCAACCGGTGGAAAAGCCGGCCACGCTCGGCGATGTTCGCGCCTCGGTGCTCACGCCCGATCGGCTGAACGCCATCGTCTTCGGCGGATTTGCGGGAGTGGCGCTGCTGATCTCCATCGTCGGCGTCGCCGGCGTACTGGCCTTTTCGGTCAGCGGCCGCACTCGCGAATTCGGCATTCGCATGGCGCTAGGCGCGCAGTCGGGCAAGATTCTTACCGCCGTGCTGCTGGAGGGTTTGGTGATTGCCGGCATCGGCGTCGTTGCCGGGATTTTGCTGGGATTCGCTTTCGCTCGAGGGATCGCGCGCTATGTAGCGGAGGTGCAGCTGCCCGGCTTGCTGCCTTTGCTGGCTGCAGCCGGATTAATTCTCGTGGCCGGCGTGCTGGCCTCGGCGGTTCCGGCGATGCGTGCGGCGAGAGTGGACGCGGTGGAAGCGCTGCGTTCGGAATAACACCGATAAATATCAGGATTGTAAAAAGAGGGAAGAGGGAGCTGGGCCATGTGCAGAAATATCAAAACACTCTACAACTTTGAACCTCCGGTGACGCCCGACGAAGTGCTGGCGGCTTCGCTGCAGTTCGTGCGCAAAATTACTGGTTTCAACAAGCCGTCCAAGGCCAATGAAGCGGCGTTTCATGCTGCGGTAGAGAACATAGCCAGTCTAGCAGCGGGATTGTTGCGCTCACTCGAAACCAGCGCGCCGCCGAAGAATCGCGAAGAGCAAGCCGCAAAGGCCCGGGCGCGGTTTGTGGCGCAGCGAGGCCCAGCGGCAAAAGCTTCTTAAGCGCCCAGAAAACGCGAAGCTCCAACCGGACGTCGGCGACGCTAACAAAAAGAACACTTATTGACATTTATATCTCTTCGTTAGATATTCCGCATAACCCCCTTACGGCAGTTCGTCTGGTTTCTCGCAATTTCAGGGCAGGACTCACGGCGGTCGTTGTGTCGCCAGGCTGGAACGATAGCTCGTTCCGTCGGAGGCGACGTGCGCTCGAAATTATTGCTGATCCTCGTCCTCACCCTGTCCCTCGCGATGCCCGTTCTGGTCCTCGCGCGTTTTTCCGCGCCACGAGTCGCACCTGAAAATATCAGGTACGCAAAACCGCCGGTTCCCGCAACGCCGCCAGACATTTTGCGGGTGCACGAGCCGTCCAGCCATCCTAGCGCCAGCACTCCTCCGCGTCAGCCGAGTCTGAAGCTGCCCATTCGCTTCGAGCCGGCCCCGAAGGATGCAGCGAACTCGGCGCAGTTCGTGGGGCGAGGAGGTGGCTTGACCGTGCTGCTCACCGACGAAGGCCTGCGATTCGTCGGCTCGGCAGACGCGCGACGCGCGAGAGGCGCAACGAATCTCACGGTGAAATTTTCGACCGCTGGACCAACGCATCGCGGGGCGGAAGAAGGCGCACAGCCACGTCCACTAGCCTGGAAAGGCGAGGCGAGTTTGCCGGGGGAGACGAATTATTTCCTGGGAAACGACCCGATGCGATGGCGGAAACACGTTGCGCAATTCGCTAGAGCCGCAGCGCAGAGTGCGATTCCCGGCGTCGATCTCATCGTCTACGGCCACGAGGACCGGCTCGAATACGATTTGCGAGTTGCACCCGGAACGAACCCCGCTGACCTGCGCCTGAATTTGACCGGCGCAGACAACTTCACCATCAGTTCGGCGGGCGATTTGGTTTTGCGCGCGAAGGGTACGGAAATCCAGATGCACAAGCCGGTCTTCCGCCAGCGTGGAAAAATATTGAACAGTGCCCTGGTCGATTCCGGATACCTGCTGGAGGCCGATGGCTCGGTGGGTTTTCGCGTAGGAGATTACGATCCGCATGCGACGCTGATCATCGATCCGTCACTCAGCGTCGGCTACGCCACCTTTCTCGGCGGAGCGGGAGAAGATTCCGCATCCAGCATCGTTTTCGCCGGTGAAAAAATTTACGTCGGTGGCACCACCACCTCGGCCGAGACGTTCACTGGCGCAACCGGCGCGGGCTTCGGCCCGGGCGCAGGAGACTCCGATTTCTTCATCGCCGAAATCGATCCGACCCAGACCGGACCCGGCTCACTGAAATTCTTGACCTTCATCGGCGGCTCGGGCGCCGAAGCCGGCGGCGAGATCGCGGTCGATGGCGCTGGAAACGTCGCCATCCTCGGAACGACCACGTCTCCGGATTACCCGGTAAACGACGGCAGCATCCGCACCACCGGTCTTGGCGGAGTCGCGGTCAACGACGCCGTGATCACCGAAATTGATAAGACCTTCGCCAACCTGGTCTACTCCACCCAATTCGGCGGCAACGGAAATGAAGCGGCGATCGCGCCCGGCGGCATCGCCTTCGACTCCTCGGGAGAAATCTTCGTTGCTATGGATACGTCCTCGACGAATTTGACTACCGCGCCGACCGCTGCGCCCGGTCCATTCCAAGGCACCTACGGAGGCGGCGATAGCGATGGATTCTTCGCCATTTTCCGCCCGGTCGTCACCGCACCCACCGCGCATTTGAAATATTGCACGTACTTGGGTATCAACGCCCAAGCCACGCTCACCGGAGTGGCCGTCGATTCCGTCGGCAACGCGTATCTTGCCGGCTACACCTCCGACCCGCTCGGCACGCTAGTCACCACCAACGGTTTTCAAACCACCTTTGGTGGCGGCACCTACAACGGATTCATCATGAAGATCCTGCCGTCGGGGAATGGCATAGACGATTTGTCCTACGGAACATTTTTGGGCGGCAGCAGTACCGACCAAATCCTGGCCATCGCGGTGAACGGCGGACTTCCCGGAACGGTTTATGTCACCGGCACTGCACAGTCGGCAAATTTTCCAGTGACCAACACTGGGGCCAGCGGCACGGTCGCGCCGTTTCAAAGCACACTCAAAGGAAACGCCAACGCGTTTCTTTCGGTAATCGGGCAGCTCTCCACCGGGGCGACCAAGCTGACCTATTCCAGTTATCTGGGCGGATCGCAAACTGACGCCGGCCTCGGAATTTTCTACGCCGCGCCCAACCAGATCTACATCGCCGGCAGCGCGAAATCCTGGGACCTCCCGTGGATTTACAACTTTCAACCTTTTTCCGGCGATCAAGACGCATTTGTCGCCGAAATGGATCCGACATCCGCCGGCGCGGCTTCGCTGCTTTATGCCACTCCCCTGGGCGGCAGCTCAGCCGCCGGCAACAGCGCCACAGCGCAAGCGAATGGAATCGCCGTCGACGGCTCCGGGAGTTTCTACGTGGCCGGAGCGACCAATTCCGCCGATTTTCCCGTCGCCGGAACTACCAGCGGCGGAGCGCAACCCTCCTGCGCGAGTTGCCAGCTGAATCCGCCGTTCGATGACGCATTCGTAGTGCAAGGAATTTCGAGCAGCACGTCTACCGCGGGTGTTTCTTTCAACGCCGGAAAAATAAACTTCGGCGCGGCTACGGTAGGGGCGACGACTGTGCCGCAGGCTGTGGCGGTCATCAACACCGGCGGCGCGCCGCTGACGATTTCTGCGGTAAATATCACCGGCACGAACGTCGCCGATTTTTCGCTGATT
>CAWKAX010000030.1:0-157044 GCA_963847695.1 uncultured Acidobacteriota bacterium
TGGCATCCGCTCGCTCTCCGAAGAAGAATCCCAGGCCATCCCCAAACTGCGCACCAAAGTGTATTGGGCCAAGGATATCGTTCGCGCCCCGGTCAAAACCTGGATCGCCAAAGTTCTCGAGGATCTCGGCCCGCGCGTATACCTCACCGTCAATCTCGACGGTTTCGATTCTTCCATCGTCTCCGCCGTCGGCGCCCCGGAGCCGGGCGGCCTCGACTGGAATCAGGTCACCTCGCTGATCCGCGCCGTCGCCGACCACAAAAAAATCGTAGCCATGGACGTTGCCGAACTTTCTCCGCGCCCGCGCGACCACGCCTCTGATTTTCTGGCCGCCAAGCTGATTTACAAAACTTTAGGGTATATTTTCTGCCAGCAATAATTTCGCGAGGAGTCCCTTACATGCTTTCGATGGCCATGTTTCTGCAGGAATATCCCACTACCGAGCACGGCTGGGTCGTCTACTTCGAAACCCACGGAATCCTGGGCTGGATTTTCATCGGCCTGCTGGCCGGCTGGCTTGCCGGAAAAATCGCCCGCGGCCGCGGATTTGGCTGCATCACCGATATCATCCTGGGCCTCGTCGGCGCCGTCCTCGGCGGCTGGATTTTCACCCGCCTGGGCATCGTAAGCTTCGGCTTCTGGGGCAGCTTGGCCGCCGCCACAGTAGGCGCAGTCTTACTAGTAGCGGTAGCCCGCCTCTTCGCCGGCGGCAGCGCCGAATAATTCACCACTCAATCTTTGCCCAAAACTAAGCGACGAGGCGGAGCGCGGAGCCCGCACCGCAATCCATTCGCGCAAGCTCCTCAAACCGGCCAACGCCCAGCCCATTTTGGAGTGCGGTGGCTCTGCCACCGCTTTTGACACGATGCCCGCGCACCCAAACGATCCAGTCCCGCTTCTAGCGGGACCACGACAATCCCCACACCGCCAAAAACTCGCCGTCTTTCTGAGGAGCGCCTGTCGCGACGAAGTATCTCTCTTCGATTGCCCCCGTCACGCCACGTTCACACGCTTGTGATACGATTACACCCGCAACAATACATTGAAATGAGCCGACCTCAATTTTGGGCACTGCTGTGGTTCCCTTTGCCGTATGCAATCCCGTTGGGCGCGCTGAACGATAAGGCCGGACAAAAACTTTGAGTCAACAATCGTTATGGGCCATTCCGCTAGGCGGATTGGGCGAATTCGGTATGAACATGATGGCTCTGCGCTGCGGCGAAGACATCATCGTCATCGATGCCGGTTTGATGTTCCCCGAACAAGAACTGCTCGGCGTGGACATCGTCATCCCGGACATCACCTACCTCAAGCAGCACCGCAACAAAGTCCGCGCTATCGTGCTGACCCACGCGCACGAAGATCACATCGGCGCCATTCCTTACATCCTTCCGGAACTGAACGTCCCGATCTACGGCACCGAGTTCACCCTGGCCATCGTCAAGAAAAAGCTGGAAGAACACGGCCTGCTCGAAAAAGCGAAACTAAACGAAGTCAAAGCCGGCGATACCACCGTCCTCGGCCCTTTTTCCATCGAATACCTGCACGTCACCCACAGCACCATCGATTGCGTCGCGCTGGCCGTGCGTACCCCGGTCGGCGTCATCATCCACACCGGCGATTTCAAGATCGATCACACTCCCGTCGACGGCAAGCCTTTCGACATGCACGCGTTCGCGCGCTACGGCCGCGAAGGCGTTCTCGCGCTCTTCAGCGACAGCACCAACGTCGAGCGCCCCGGCTTTACCCCTTCCGAACGCGCCGTAGTCGTGCGCCTCGAGGAATTATTCCGCGCCGCCCCAGCCAAAGTCGTCGTCTCCTGCTTCTCCAGTTCCGTCCATCGCGTGCAGCAGGTCATCGACATCGCCCGCATGGTCGGGCGCAAAATCGGCTTCGTCGGCCGCAGCATGGTCGATAACGTCGAAATCGCCCACGGCCTCGGCAAATTGCGCGTTCCGGATGGCAGCGTCGTCCGCCCGCAGGATATTCGCGGCTTCGACCCGCGTAAGCTGGTCGTCCTCGCCAGCGGCACCCAGGCCGAACCACTTTCCGCGCTGTCCCGCATTTCTGTCGATAACCACCGCCTGCTTAGCATCGCCGAAAACGATACGGTGATCCTGTCTTCGCGCATCATCCCCGGAAACGAGAAAGCAATTTTCCGCATGATCGATCATTTTTTCCGCCGCCGCGTTCTGGTCTATTACGAAGGCTCCAACGCCTCGCCCATCCACGTCTCGGGTCACGCCAGCCAGGAAGAAATGAAAATCCTGCTGCAGCTCGTGCGTCCGAAATATTTCATCCCGGTTCACGGTGAATACCGCCAGCTTTTCCGCCATTCCGCGCTCGCCGAGCAACTCGGCGCAGTCGGCTCGCAAATTTTCCTGCTGGAAAGTGGTCAGCCGGTAGAATTCACCGCCGATGGCGGCGCACATCGCCGCGACCCGGTTCAAGCCGGTCGCGTCATGGTCGATTCCGGCTCGCTGGAAGAAATCGAAGAAGTAGTCGTCCGCGACCGCCGCCACTTGTCCGAAGACGGCGTAGTCGTGCCCATCATGGTCATCAACAAACACACCGGCTTGCTCGAAACCTCACCCGAAATCGTCACCCGCGGCTTTTTGTCGGAAGACGGAGCCGAGATTCTAACCGCGGCCCGTGAAGTGATCCTGAAGACCCTGGAAAATTCCACGCCCGAAGAAAAATCCGATTGGAGCGTCATCAAGGAAAAAGTTCGCTCCGACCTGAAACGCTATCTCAACAAGCAAACCGCCAAGCGGCCGCTTATTCTGCCGGTCATCCTGGAAGTCTAGCCGCCTGCGCCGTGGACATCACTCTGCGCAGCTATAAACCCGCCGATTTCAAAACTCTTCACGAAATCGACCAGGTTTGCTACGAAGCTGAAATCGCCTACTCCAAACGCGAACTCCGCGAATACCTCCGCCTGCGCGGCGCCGATTGCGTCGTCGCTGAAGCCAACGGCCGCATCGCCGGTTTCTGCATCAGCGCCCAGCAGGATCACTACGGCTACATCGTCACCATCGACGTTCTCGAGGAATTTCGCCGCCACAAAGTCGGCACCGCCCTCCTCGACGAAATCGAGCGCCGCCTGATCGCCTCGGCCGTTCACGAAGTTCGCCTGGAGACTGCAACCGACAACGACTCCGCCGTTGCGTTCTGGCAAAAGCATGGCTATCGTAAACGCGGCGTCCGCAAAAACTATTACCCAAACGGCCGCGACGCCTACGCCATGACCAAGACCCTGGCGCTGCCGGACAAGCCTTGAATTCTCAGCGACACAAATTCCTGATCTGGGGTGACGAATAATGTGGCTCTTCCACGTAATCCTACTGGCAATCGTCCAAGGCCTTGCTGAACTCCTACCCGTCTCCAGCTCCGCCCACGTTATCGTCGCCGAAAAATTAATGGGTATGGATCCCACTGCCCCCGACACTACGCTACTGCTGGTCATGCTCCACACCGGGACCATGCTCGCTGTAATCGTCTACTTCTGGAACCGCTGGCGCAGCGCCTTCCTGCAGAGCGCCGCCGACTTCAAACAATTTATCGTCTCCCTGATTTTAGCCACGCTAGTCACCGGCGTAATCGGCTACGGTCTGATCAAAGTGATCGAGCACGTGGCCTTTCCCGGCAAACCGCACGCCTGGGTCGAAGACCTCTTCGGCCGCCTGGATCTAATCGCCGCCGCGCTTGCCGCTGTAGGAATTCTGATCCTAATCGCAGGTCTGGCAGAAAAACGAGCCGACACCGCGCAGGCCAAGACCACTCAGGTCGACACCAAACAAGCCGTCGCGATCGGCGCGATGCAAGGCGTCTGCCTGCCCTTCCGCGGCTTCTCCCGCTCCGGCGCTACCATATCCACCGCGATGCTCGCAGGCGTCCAGAAAATCCGCGCCGAAGATTTCAGTTTCGCCCTAGCCGTAATCCTCACCCCACCAGCCATCGCCCGCGAAGTTTTGCGTCTGCATCAGACGACCCAGCAAACCGGAGTGGCCGCGGGAAGCCTTATTCCAAGCCTTATCGGTGCAGTCTTTGCCTTTCTGGCGGGTCTGCTGGCACTGAAGTGGCTCAGCCGCTGGCTCGAAGCCGGTCGCTGGTACCTCTTCGGCATCTACTGCATCGTCGCCTCACTCGTCGTCGCCTACCTCTACCACGCGGGCTACTAAAGGGACGGATACGCGTTCAAGAAATATTGGCTTGGCGAAGGAAGCGGAAGACTTTGACTCCGGCCAGCGACGAAATACAGACACTTCCGACGGCGCTGGACCACCACCACAACGGCAGCATCTCCCATGTCTGAGACCTATAGAAGAAGCCGATGCCCCAGGCCCCCGCGTCCGATAACGCGATGAACACCGGAACAACCAGGATGATTCCCGTGACCATGCCAAAACCAACCGAATTTTTAATGTGGCGCTCAGTCTGATTCATCGTGGCAGATTCCATGCCCATTCCGCGGCACTCGCAAGACAGAACCTAGTCCTCGCACATCAATTCTGTCTTTCGTCCACTTTCTGTTTGCCCTGCTCAACGATTTTGTATAGCCGGTCACTCTCAAAGTAGCGCCCGTTCAGCACCACGCCAGCAACCTTCCGTGTGTTGGCGATACTCTCCGTAGGGTCGGCATCCAGCAAAGTCAGATCAGCGATTTTTCCCGGCGCCACCGCGCCGAAGTCTTTAGTAATTCCCAGAAACCGCGCCGGATTGATCGTGGCCGTCTGCAGCGCCTGCAGCGGTGTAAACCCAGCGTCCACGAATCGCTGCAATTCGTGATGCAAGCTAGCCCCCGGAATCACATCCACGCCCGCAGGCGTATCCGTCCCGGCGATAAACGGCACGCCCGCCGCCTGCAGTTTCCGAACGATGTCCAATTCGTGCTCCACGAATTTTTCGCGCACCGGCAACGGGTCAGTATCCAGTTCCTTGATGATCGATTCCGTGAAATGCGGCCAGGTCTTTTCCCGCCAGTAAGCCGGAACATATTTCGCGTCGGGATCCTTCGAGATGTCGATGGCGTCGACCAGCCACTGCCCCCGCTCCCAGAAAAGCGTGGGACACTGCCAAGTCTGATTCTTCGCCAGCAACGCGATCAGCGCCTCCTCTCTCTGCGGGTTGTAAGTCTCCAAAAATCTCCCCGGCGTCTTATGCGCCGTCAGCAATTCATCCTCAACGGTCGAACTCCCCTCGAAAATCCCGATCAAGTGCTCAAAACTCTTCTGCCCCGCATTCGACGCTTCCGACGCCCGTATCGCATCCGGGACATGCCCCACGAACGTGATCCCTTTCTTTTTGCACTCGTCAGCAATGGCAAAGTACGCCGCGCGCGGAACGTAAGACTGAATCTTGATGAAGTCGACGCCGCGCGAAACCAGCATATCCACAGCACCTCGGCCATCTTCGGGCGTCGCCACCGCGATCGAAGCAGGAAACTGCGTCTTCGGTCCATCCAGCATCGGCCCGGCCACCATCATCCGGGGCCCGATCAATTTCCCCGCAGCAATGTCCGCCCTCGCCTGCAATATCAAATCCAGCTCGCTGCCCATATCGCGAACGCCGGTAATTCCGTTGGCGGCGTACAGCGGAATCGTGACCTCCCGCCCACCCGGCACCCAGCTCCCGAAAAAAGTGTGCACGTGCATGTCCCACAGGCCCGGTATCAGATATTTCCCGGCCCCTTCCACGATTTGTGTGCATTCCAAACGGTGATCGCTTTTGTACGGGACGACTTGACTGATCCGGTCGCGCACCAGCTTTACCGTCATGTGCTGCTGCTCCGCGCCAGTCACCACGTCGATGACCGTGACATTGAGAATATTGATCTGAGAAAAAGTGGCCGGCGGGCAAGGAGCTTTTTGTGCAGCGGCCGTGCCGCCTAGCAACAGCACAGCGACTGCGACCGACAGAAAGTAGCGCATCCGCGGATTGTACTTCCGGAACGCCGCCAGCAGCGTCGAATTTGACGATCCAGCGTGTGACAATTTCATGACACACGCCCCAAAATAACTTTTTTAATTCCACAATTCCCTTTGCTATAGTCCCTTCGTTGGTCGCGTTCCTCCGCCTGGGTTTCGCGCGTTAGCGCCCGCCCTATCCAGGTTCTACGCGGCGGCCTTCCCCTTTGCTTTTTTTTGAATCAGCTCAGCCTCTGGACGCCATGCAGCGGAGTCCCGGCTAACCTGTTCGCTTGCGCCTTCGTGCCGTTCTCCGGCAGAGTGCCAAGCGGCGGCGACCGGTCAACTTCTGCGCACTCGCTCCAGGGTAAAAAGGGGAAATCGTCGTGCGGATCCTTACACCTTCGGACAACAAGAGACTTAACGAGATGGTCGGCTTCGTCGGCCTGAGTCTCGCCATCCTGCTCGCGCTCAGCCTGCTCTCGTATTCCCCGCACGATGCCTCCTTCAGCGTTTCGGCACCCGCGCCCGGCGGCGCTCCCGCGCGTAACTGGATCGGTCCGGTCGGCGCCCACATGGCCGACATCTTTTTCCAATTCTGCGGATTCGCCGCGTTCTTGTTTCCCATCGGTATGTTCGTCGTCGCCATGCGCTGGTTCCGCAGCCAATTGCTCGAAGCTCCCGTCACCAAGATGGTCGGCGGCGTCATGCTGCTCACGTCCTTCGCCTCTGAACTTTGCCTCATTCATATGCCGGACGTGCGCGGAGCGCTTCCCGCCGGCGGTCTGCTCGGCACGGTGCTCGCCGAAGGTCTACGCGCAGCCTTCAATCCGGTAGGCGCGCACCTGGTTTCCATCGTCACTTTTCTCACCGCGCTGTTTCTCACCACCAGCTTCTCTTTCCGCGCCGCCGGCCAATGGCTCAAAAAGCCTCTGGCTGAAGAAGGTTTCGTCGGCCAGATGATGGCCCGCGCCAAAGAATGGCGCGAATCCCGCGAATCCGACCGCTTGCGCAAGCGTGTGGAAGAAATCAAAATCGCCGGACGTCCCGCGGTAGCCCAGCAGCGCGTTTCGACCAAAGAACCGCCAGTAAAAGAACTCGAGGAAGAAGACGAAGAAGAAGACGAAAAAGACGAACCGCGCGCCAAGGTCAGCTTGCTGAGCCGCGTCCCGGCCATCATCAAATTCCGCGACGACGCGCCCGAGCCGCCCAAAAAGAAGCCCGCCCAGGAAATGAAAATCTCGCTGGGCAAAACGAACTACAAATTGCCGCCGCCGTCGCTCCTGACTCCCGCCGAACGCGGTGCCAAGACCGACGAAACCGAACTCAAAGAACGCGCCCGCGCCATCGAACAAAAGTGCCTGGAATTCGGCATCGGCGGCCACATCACCCAAATCAACCCGGGCCCGGTCGTCACCACTTTCGAATTCAAGCCCGAAGCTGGAATCAAATACAGCCGCATCACCGGCCTCGGCGACGATCTCTGCCTCGCGCTCCAGGCCGAATCGATCCTGATCGAACGCATCCCCGGCAAATCCACAGTCGGCATCGAAGTTCCCAACGTCCATCGCGAAACCATCGCGCTGCGTGACATCGTGGAAGCTCCGGAATTCAGCCACTCGCCATCCAAGCTCACTCTGCCGTTTGGCAAAGACCTCATCGGCCGCATCCGTGCCGGAGATCTGACCCAGATGCCGCACTTGCTCATCGCCGGCTCCACCGGCACCGGCAAGAGCGTTTTCATCAATTCCCTGCTAATGGGCATGCTCTTCAAAGCCACACCCGACGAACTGAAACTCGTCCTGATCGATCCCAAGCAAGTCGAACTCGGCATGTACGCCAACATTCCGCACTTGCTCACCCCGGTTGTTACCGACGCGAAAGTCGCCGCCAACGTCATGCGCAACGCCACCCGCGAAATGGAGCGCCGCCTGAAACTGCTCGCCTCCCGCGGCGTCCGCAATATCGACCAATACAATCGCAGCTTCGAAAAAGGTCAGTCCCTTTCGCTCTTCGATGGCACCGAGGAAGACGAACACAAGCCGCTGCCTTACCTGGTCATCATCATCGACGAACTCGCCGACCTCATGATGGTCGACACTAACGGCGTCGAAGAGTCCGTCACACGACTCGCGCAGATGGCCCGCGCCGTCGGCATCCATTTGATTCTCGCCACCCAGCGCCCGTCGGTCGACGTCATCACCGGCCTGATTAAAGCCAACTTCCCGGCCCGCGTTTCTTTCCGCGTCGCCAGCAAAGTCGATTCCCGCACCATTCTGGACGCCAACGGTTCTGAATCCCTGCTCGGCAAGGGCGACATGCTTTATCTGCCCGCCGGCTCTTCGCGCCTGCATCGTATTCACGGCCCCTACGTGAACGAACGCGAAGTCGAAGATGTCTGCAATTTCTGGAAGGATCAAGCCAAGGCCGTCTTCAACGACGAGCTGCTCAAACCGCCCAAAGACGAAGGCTCATCCGGAAGCGGCGGCAGCGGCGGTGGCGCAGCTGACGGCGGCGAAGAAGTCGACGACGATCTCTACCAGGACGCCGTCCGCGTGGTCTGCGAAATGGGCCGCGCCTCCACTTCCACCCTGCAACGCCGCTTGCGCGTAGGCTACGGCCGCGCCGCGCGCCTCATCGACTTGATGGAAAAAGACGGCATCGTCGGCCCACCAGATGGCGCCAAAGCCCGCGAAGTCCTCAAAACCCGCAACTGGATGAAGGAATATGACGATTCGGTGAAATGACGATGCGGGGAAGCATCGTCATCCTGAGGCCGGCGCCCTTGTTTTAAGCCGGCCGAAGAATCTGCTGCCCACTCCACCGCTGTTGCTGTTCTCCCGCTACTCCGTGAAACGTCTCGCATCATCGTTAAACTCTCCGTGCCCTCACTCTCTGCCGTTCTCTGGGCCCTCTGTGTTAAATCTTCAATTTCATTTATTATCGACCCAGCTAGCGAACTCAACCCCTTAAGGTGGGACATGAACCGTCGCAAGTTCCTACACTCAGCCAGCACGCTCTCCGCCGCTCTAGCCTTTCCCAACGCCGCCCGTCTGTTCGCATCCGCAACCGACCCGGCCCCCTGGCGCACCTTCGAAGTAACGACGACACTCCAAGTCCTCAATCCCTCCGGCGTCACCCGCATCTGGCTCCCGGCAGCCCTAATCAGACCGACTCCCTTCCAAAAAACGCTAAGTAATGAATTCAGAGCCGACGGCGGCACCGCGAAGCTGTCGGAGAGCCAAGCCGACTCCCTGGGAATCGTCTCCGCCGAATTCCCCGCCGGAGTAACCCCGGTCCTCTCCACCACCAGTCGCGTCACCACCAAAAACTACGCCGTGGATCTTTCCACTCCTCGCAAACCTCCCAAGGCCGACAAAAAAGATCTCGAACATTTTCTCCAACCCACCAAGCTGATCCCCATCGACGGCATCGTGAAAACTACCGCCACAGAAATCACGCAAAACGCCAAGTCCGACCTCGAAAAAGCGCAAGCGATCTACAACTGGGTAGTCGAAAATACCGTTCGAAATCCAAAAACGCGCGGCTGCGGCCTCGGCGACATCCGCTTCATGCTCGAAACCAAAGATCTCGGCGGCAAGTGCGCCGACCTCAACGCCCTCTTCGTAGGCCTGGCCCGCGCCTCCGGCATTCCCGCCCGCGACGTCTACGGCCTTCGAGTCGCTAAGTCCGACCTGGGCTACAAAAGCCTCGGCCCCGCCACTGAAACCGTCACCAAGGCCCAGCATTGCCGCGCCGAAGTTTATTTGAACCAATACGGCTGGGTCCCCGTCGATCCCGCCGACGTGCGCAAAGTAGTCCTGGAAGAACCACCCGGCAATCGTCCTCTCACCGACGACCTGGTCAAAAGCGCGCGCGCCCGCCTGTTCGGCTCCTGGGAAATGAACTGGATGGCCTACAATTTCGCTCACGACGTCTCTCTACCAGGCTCAACCGGCGCCCCGCTAGCGTTCTTCATGTACCCGCAAGCCGAAACCGCCAACGGCCGCATCGACCCCCTGGACCCCGACGCCTTCAAATACGAAATCAAATCCAAAGAAATCACCACTTAATCGATCCTCCTCTCCTACCGGTCCAGTCCCGCACCCAAACGGCCCTTGACCGTCATCCCGAGGAGCGATTCCACGAGGGATCTCCTTCTTGCCCGCCCTCGCCACGAAGCTTCGAATGAAATTCGCACCTCCGCCCTCATCACGTTTTCGTTTGTCACCACATCACAATTTCCGTAGAATTAAACGCTGTACCGGTGCCGAGGTAGCTCACTGGTAGAGCGCGGCCCTGAAAAGGCCGGCGTAGCCAGTTCGATTCTGGCCCTCGGCACCACTTCACACTCTTCCCTCGCAGCGAACCGCGTTTTTCCTAATCCACCTAACGCTTTCGTGCGTTACCATCCACCGCACCACAGCGCATGACGAATACCACCATCCATCGCGCAGCCATCACCATACTCGTCGTCACCTCTCTCACGCTCGCAGCAGCCCGCCTCCACTCGCAGCAACCAGAATCATCCGCGCCGTATTTAACCCTTCACCCCGCCAGACACTCTCCACTAGACCTCGAAATGAGCGGTGACCTCCTCGGCGTCCCGCCCGGCGCGGTCCGCTACCTCACCCGCCAAGAACTCCTAGCCATGCCTCAAACCACTTACACCGTCACCGACGACCCAAATTTCGCCAAGCCCACCAAAGTCAGCGGCGTACTTCTTTCCCAACTTATTGCCCGCGCCGCCGCCAATCCCGCATCCGACATCGCCGTAGCCATCTGCAGCGACAAGTACCGCGCCAACTATCCGCGCGATTACCTAGCCGCGCATCAACCGCTGCTGGTCCTCGAAATCGACGGCCAGCCGCCCGCAGCCTGGCCTAAGGACGCCGAAACTCACGCCATGGCCATGGGCCCATACCTGATTTCACACCCGAAATATTTCCCCGGCTCAGCAGCCGCACACGGCGGAGAAGAAACCCAAGTCCCGTGGGGCGTGGTGCGCATCGATTTTCGAAATGAAAAACAAGTCTTCGCGCCCATCGAGCCGCGCGGCGCAAATGCCAACAACACGCTGGTCCAAACCGGCTACCAAATCGCCAAACAAAATTGTTTTCGCTGCCACAATAGCGCCTCCGAAGGCGGCCAAAAATCCGGCGTGCCCTGGACCGTCCTCGCCACTCTGGCCAGCGCCGCACCCGATCACTTCACCGCCTACGTCCGCAACCCGCAAGCCCAGGATCCTCAAGCACAGATGCCGCCGAATCCCGATTTCGACGACCAAACTCTCCACGCCCTAACCGCATACTTCCAAACTTTTTCCCCGCGTCAGCCAGAAACCAATCAACCATGACCCTCCGCCTAGCCAAAGTAGCTCTGGTCTCAGCCGTCGCGCTCTACTACGCCCTCATCGTCTTCAACAACCTCACCGACTACGATTCGAACTACCAGTTCGTTCGCCACGTACTAATGATGGACACCACCTTCCCAGGCAATCACGGAATGTGGCGCGCGCTCAATCAACCGGCGATCCACACCGCCGCCTACATTTCGCTCATCGCCTGGGAATTTGTCTCGATGCTTCTCTGCTGCTGGGGCGCCTGCCGCCTGGCCCTCGCTCTGCGTCACGATGCCGCAACCTTCAATTCCGCCAAGCGCATCGCCATCCTCGGACTCGCCGTCGGCATGATCCAATGGTTCTTCGCCTTCATCGCCGTCGGCGGCGAATGGTTTCTCATGTGGCAATCACACACCTGGAACGGTGAAGAAACCGCCTTCCGCGTTTTCGCCATCCTCGGAATCGTCCTGCTGCTCCTCGTGCAGCCCGACACCGCCGATCAGCCATAGCGCAATCCCTTGCGAGCCACAAAAAAAGACAACGAATTACTTGGCTGACCCAGCACCTTGGCCAATCAGGCGGGAAGGCCAGCCGATTCGGACAAGTAGCCCGTCCGGTCCGCAGATCCCGACCTCATAGAGACCCCATTCGCGATGGCGCAGCACGCCGCCGGGACGAATAATCAAGTCTTCGACTCGCGCGGCGATCGCATCAACGTCTGGCGTGCGAATGAAAACGCCAAATGGATTGTTCTCCTCCGGTACGCGCCAAGGCCCCTCTCCTGCCTGGGTCAGATGCACTTCGCAGTTCCATCCAGTCATAATGATGTAGTTCGCGTCGCCGCCCGTGCGAGCAAACCCGAGACGCTCCCAAAACGGGATTGCATTGGCTAGGTCGTTGCTCGGAACGATCGCGAAAGCACCTACTCCTGGGATCTCGGACATCCGTCTGTTCCTCCGTAAAATGGCAGGATACCGTACTTGGTTCCTCTCCAAAAAGTCTCGATGCGCGGCTGAATGGAAATAATCATTCTGGTTGGCAGAACAATTCATGGCCCAAAAAATAGGGTTGGCGCGGAGTTTCGTCCGGCCAACCCTTAAATGCGTGATCCAATTTTACGGCGTAACGCCGCGTCGAACTTACCTACTTCACCGCTCCAGCGCGCACCGGAAGTTTCCAGTTCGGCCGCACGAAGTGGCAGGTATAGCCGCCGGGAAATTTCTCCAGGTAATCCTGATGCTCCGGCTCGGCCTCCCAGAAAGCACTCGCCGGCGCAATCTCAGTGACCACCTTGCCGGGCCACAAACCGGAAGCCTCCACGTCAGCGATCGTTTCAACCGCCACGCGCTTTTGCTCTTCGCTGGTGTAGTAGATCGCCGAACGATAGCTCAGGCCGCGGTCATTACCCTGTCGATTCGCCGTGCTCGGGTCGTGGATCTGGAAGAAAAATTCCAGAATTTTGCGATAGCTCGTTTTCGACGGATCGAAAATAATCTCAACCGCTTCGGCGTGCGTTCCGTGATTGCGGTAAGTCGCATTGGGCACGTCGCCCCCCGAATAACCCACCCGGGTGGAAATGATGCCCGGCTGCTTGCGCAGCAAATCCTGCACGCCCCAGAAACAACCTCCGGCCAGAATTGCCTTCTCCGTTTTATCGCTCATGCTTTTGCTCCCTTGGCATCCGAATCGAACAGCTTGAGATACGCGCCATATCCTTCGGATTCCATTTCCTCCAGCGGGACAAACCGCAGCGACGCGGAATTGATGCAATAGCGCATTCCGCCTTCTTCGCGCGGACCATCGGCGAAAAACGTGCCCCAGATGGCTGTCGCCGTTACTCGACCGCACTTCGGTTCGGGTGGTGCCGTGCGAAACATCCGTGTTCTCCACCACGTTTTCCGGATCAATCGGCTTGGTGAAGCTGGGCCAGCCCGACTGGCTGTCGTATTTGTTGACCGAAGCAAAAAGCGGCTCGCCCGAGACGACGTCTACATAAATGCCCGGCTCTTTATTGTCCCAATACTCGTTCTCAAAAGGACGCTCGGTGCCGTCCCGTTGGGTGACCCGGTATTGCTCCGGCGTCAGACGCTTAAGGGCCTCGGGGTTCTTATTATAAGTTGCCATGAATTTGATTCTCCTTCGCTGCGCTTCCACCGATCTGGCCGCCCGGTCCCTGAACGCAAGGACAGAATACTCGAAAATTCCAGTTGCGGGCCAGTTGCTGAAGTTGCTCGGTAGGACGCGTACCACCATTGGAGTCCGCACAGAGTCAAAAAGATACAAATTTGCGGGCGAAAGTCAGACGGAATCGGTGCGGCCACAAAGCTCTGAATTAACGACGGATACCGGGCGACGCCTAAATCCACGCACTCCGGAATGAGTGGATCGTGGTACAAACTACCGCCATGGCCAAAGCAATCCCCTTCTTTCGCGACAAGGTCGTTCTCATTACCGGCGCTTCCTCCGGCATCGGCGAAGAAATGGCCGTCCAGCTCGCCAAAGCCGGCGCCAAACTCGTCCTAGCCGCCCGCCGCAAAGATCGCCTCGAATCCCTAGCTCAATCCCTCGCACAAACCGGCGCCCTCGCGCCACTCGTTCTCGAATCTGACGTGACCCGCGATGGCGACCTAGAATCCGCCGTATCCGCCGCCGTCGAAAAATTCGGCCGCCTGGACGTCGCCATCGCCAACGCCGGTTTCGGCGTCACCGGCCCGCTGAAAAAACTCATCCTCAACGATTACCAGCGCCAGTTCGATACCAACGTATTCGGCGTTCTCCGCACCATCTACGCCGCCCTTCCCGAACTCGAAAAATCCCACGGCAATATCGCCATCATCGGCAGCGTCGCCGGATGGGTCTCCGCCCCAAAAGCCTCGCCCTACTCCATGAGCAAATTCGCGGTCCGCGCGCTGGCCAACGCCATCACCCAGGAATTAAAACCGGAAGGTGTAAAAGTCACACTGATCAGCCCCGGCTTCGTCATCAGCGAAATTCGCCGCGTCGACAACCGCGGCAACCTGCGCCCCGAAGGCGAGGCCACCAAGCCGCATCCCCTCGCCATGGAAACCGAACCGGCCGTCTACCAGATGCTGCAAGCCATCGCCCGCGGCAAGCGCGAGCAGATCATCACCTTCCACGGAAAATTCTTCCTCTTCATCGATCGGTTTTTCCCGTGGGTCACGCGCATCACCGCCGAACGCATCTCGGCCCGCGGGGATAAATCCTGAATTGGAGATTTTGATTTTCAGGCGATTTTTTTCTTTGGGGAATGCAGCAAACCAGGAAATTCCCGGCCGTTCAATTTCATTCCAGCGTCCGGGCGGGCGCCAATGATCGGCCGGTCGCCACAAGGGCAAGGCTGCCCATCATGGCCAGCCAGCAAATGCGAAATAAACGCGTCGATCTTCGCCCGTTGGTCGCTGGCGATTTCGCTGTCTTCATACAGCGAAACGTCCTTGCTCCAGCGCAATTTTTTCGCGCCAAGAATGGACTCGACAGCGTCGCGCTTCAGCTTTTCAAGCAGCTCGCACTGCCTTTTCTGGGCCACGGGACCGACATTCTATAGCGCGGGACAAGCGTTGCAACGGTACTTTGGTACTAAGGCAAATCGGGTACGCTTCACAGGAGAAATAAAATGATGCGCGCCGCGAAAAGGCTCAGAATCGCTCTCATCCTGTTGGCTGGTCTCCTTGCCGCCAATGCACGCGCGCAATCCAGCGCCCCTTCGGCCCCTCCTGCGTCCGCCGAACCCCACGTCACCGCCATAAAAGCCGGTCACCTCATCGACGTCGACACCGCCAAGGTTCTCGACGATCAAATCATCTTGATCAGCGCGAACCGCATTACCGCGGTCGGCAAAAATCTCGCCATTCCCGCCGGCGCCGAAGTCATCGATCTCTCCAACATGACCGTCCTCCCCGGCCTGATCGATTGTCATACCCATCTCTCCGACGGCGCCCGCGATCCCTCCGGCGATCCACTCTCCTATCTCAAACGCACCGGCGCCGAAGTCGCCTTCGAATCCGTGCCCAACGCTCGCGTCACGCTGCTCTCCGGCTTCACCACCGTGCGCGACGTCGGCGTCTACCGCGCCCTCACCGACGTCGCCATGCGCGATGCCATCGCCCGCGGAGACATCATCGGCCCGCGCATGTTCGTCGTCGGTGCCTACGTCACCATCACCGGTGGCGCCGGCGCGCTCACTGGCGCGGCTCCCGACATCCAGCTCCCGTGGGACATGCATTACGGCCAAGCCGATAGCCCCTGGGAAGTTCGCGCCGTCATCCGCAAACTCGCCAACCAGCATGTTGACGCGATCAAAATTCTCTCTTCCGGCGCCGTCCTCGAACACGGCAGCAATCCCAATTCGCAAGAATTCACCCTCGAAGAATTGCAAGCCGCCGTCGACGAAGCCAATCATTTCGGACTGCGCGTCGCCGCCCACGCCCATTCCGTTCAAGGCATCAAGAACGCCATCCTCGCTGGCGTAGCCTCCGTCGAGCACGCCGAAAATATGGACGACGAATCCATCGCCCTCGCCAAGCAAAAAGGCACCTACCTCGACATGGATGTTTACGACGAGCAATGCATCGAAGACGAAGCTCGACGCGGAGCCATCCCGCAGGATTTCGTCACCTCCAACGCCGGCCTCGGCCTCAAGCAGCAAGAAAGCTTCCGTAAAGCCGTCCAGGCCGGAGTCAAAATGTCCTTCGGCACCGATTCTGGCGTCTGCCCCTACGGCCAGAGCGGCCTGCAGTTCGCCTACATGGTGAAATACGGCATGACGCCGATGCAGGCCATCCAATCCGCCACCAGCTCTGCCGCCGATCTGCTCGGCCAAAGCGACGCACTCGGGTCCGTCCGCGCCGGAAAATTCGCAGACCTCGTCGCCGTCCCCGGAGACCCGCTGCAGAATATTCGCCTGCTCGAAAATGTCAGCTTCGTGATGAAAGACGGAAAGGTTTACAAAACCAATGGAGTCGCGAAGGAATTTTAGGAAGCACGGCCACTGTTTCTTTTAAGGAAGTCCAGCCAGCGTCTTGCTGATCCGCTCGCCAAACGCCGTGCCAAATTGTTTCTGCTTCGCCGCATCACCCAAATACGGATCCACGAAAGGCCCGGCTCCATCCATCACCAGATGGTCGCCCCAGCCGATCAGCCCAAACAAACGCACCAGTTCCTTGGTCGGCGTTCCAATCGGCACCACATACGAAGGTTTCAGCGAATACTGCACCCGTTTCATCGCCGTTGGCGCCAGCCGCCGGATTGCGGCGTGCAACTCGCCCTCATTCTCAAACGGGCACTCCACCGCGTGCGTCAGAAAAAATCCCTTGCGCCGAAATTCCGCGAGAGTTCCCTCTTCGTTCCCGGCCGCGCTCATCGGCCCCATCGTCTTCGCCAGCTCGTCAAAATAGGCCCGCGCCGCGGGCGACCGCACCGCCCGATTCGCAGCCGCGGCATAGAAGTAATCCTCTTTGCGCCCTGGCGGCGAAGCATCGAGAAACAGCACTTTGATTTGCACCGGCCGGTAACGCGATGCCATCTCAATGCGTTCGGTACGCTGCGCTACGTGCGCTTCGTCCGTCCGGGTGCCGCAGCCTTCACAAACCGGCATTCAGTATTCTCTCCCCTTGCGGGTATGACGATTTTGGACGAAAAGAATCGCATGGAGCGGCAGGATAGGCAACCGTCGTGAGCTTGAGCAGTTTCAATGGCAGAATCGTTTTCTTCCGTGCGTCTTAACCCATTACCCAATACCCGCGAGACGAATCGTGGGATAGGCTCTCAGCCTGTCCGCACCCCACTCTCAGTGGGGTGTGCCTTCCGCCACCAAAAGATTCCGCTGGGCCTTCGAGTACCCCTCTTCTACCGTCGAACAGTTACTTGGCCGGTGCGGCTTCTTCGGTTTCCGTAGCCGCATCCGCGTCAGCATCAATCACATCCTCATTCACGCGCTTCCAACTCGGATCCGGATTGTACTCATTCAAAGCCTCCGCAATCTGATCCGTGTTTGGCCCCAAATTCTTCTCGTACACCCGTCCCTGCTGATTCACGATGAACGTCATCACCCCGGAATTTCCCCAAGTCGCCGGAAACGCCACCATCGCAAATCCCGCGATCATATTCCCGTTGATGATGTAATTGAATTTCCCACCCGGCGCGCTCGTTCCCTGCCGCGTCAGCATCTTTACGTAATACCCGTGATATGGCGCCAGCTCCTCGTCCGCCGAAGCTTTCCGCGGCTTCGCTAACGGATGGTTCTTGTTATAGCCCTCTTCTTCCGCCGCCGCGATCAGTTTGCCCATTGGACTCGGATCGTCATCTTCCGTAGTTTCCCAGTACAAGCCGTCCTGCGCTCCCGAAGAGGTGCTGATGAATTTCTGCGCGTAGGTCGCCAGGCCATCGTTGTCGCCATAGGCGTTCACATAATATTCCCACTGCGCCAGCACATACGCCCGGCAAGTCGCAATCGCCGCCAGCTCGTTGTTCCCCACCCGCCGGTCCAGAATTTCCTTCAGCCCGGCCGTCGTGTCGAAAACCCACTTGTCGTCTTTCTTCACAATCGGAATCGGAGTCGGCCACTCATCCTCGCCCACCAGAATCCGGTAGGTCGAATCGTCCTCCTGATCCAACTCCATATTCGCCTGCATCTCTGCCGAAAAATTCTCGCGATCGATGTCGTCTTCCACTGGATCGCCCGACAGCAGTTGCTGCGCTCCCGCGCCGAACATCTTTTGCAGCGCGTCGCGGTCGTTTGCCTTCATCGCGTCGGCCAACGCATGCATCGCCGCGTCCGGCGTGTCAAACATCGTCTGATTCGCTGCCGCCTCGGTATCTGCCTTGGCCGCCTTCACCGTCGTACGCACCGCCTGCTTCTGCGCCGTCTTCACTGGCTTCTTGGCCGGCGCGGCAGAGGTAGCTGGAGTAGTCGGCGTACCTGGCGCAGTCGGTGTAGTCGGCGCACCCTGCTGCTGAGCGCGCAGCGCAGGCGCCGCGCACGACATGACCACCGCGAACGTCGCCACCGCCACGCATGCTTTCGAAATCAATGTATTGAAGCGAATCATCGGGGCCTCCCAGATTGTTTCGCTGCGTTACTGCGTTGTGGCGCGGCCTGCTGCCTTGGAGCTGCAGCCTGCCGTGGCGCGGGGGCTTGCCGCTGCGGCGCCGCTTGGCGCGGCGCTGGGGCCGGCCTCGCTTGCTGCTGCTTCGGCGCAGCCTGTGCCCGGCTTTGTGCTCCACGCGCGCTCGCCTGATTAGCGTTGAAGTCGTTCTGCCGCGTATTAAACGCCCTCGGCTGCCCGCCACTCGAACGCGTCGGCGCAGGCCGCGCCGCTGGCGTCGGTGTTGCCGGCGCAGGACGTGCAGGCTGCGGCTGCACTGCCGGACTCACCGGAGCAGGTCGCGTCGCAGGATTGTCGCGTCCGCGATACTTGTCCAAACTCGGACTGTTCCGATCGATATTCCGATCAATCACTCCATTATTCGGCCCTCGATTGCCCGGCCGTGTCACCGGCTGTGCCGTGACCGGCTGCGTCGTCACCGGCGCACCGGGACGATTGTTGCCGCCCGGCCTCCCGCCAGGATTCCCAGGCCGATTATTGTCTCCCGGCCGCGTCCCAGGATTTCCCGGACGGTTGTTCCCCGAATTCCCCGGGCGATTATTATTCCCGGGCCGGTTGTTATTTCCCGGCCGCGTGTTCACCGGGCGCTTGTCCCGAATCACATTATTCCGTTTCAAATTGTCGTAATTCGTTTTGCGATGCACGCTGTTGTATCGATTGATGCTGTTGTAATTCACCCGCCGATTCACCACCGTGCGATTGATGGTGATGTTCGTATAGCGATTGTTGACGTAGACCGAGTTGTTCACATGCACGTACCCGCGTGAACGCCCAATCCACCCGCCGCCATTCCATCCGGTGTAATAAACCCGCCGGCCGCCCCAATCGAAATCGCGGTTCAGCCACACTCCAATCGAAAGCCCCGAGCCGAACGACACAAAAAATTGTCCCCGCGGTGGACGCTGGTAATACACGTAAGCCGGGTTGTACACCGGCACATAAACGTACTGCGGCTGCGCCGGCCAGATCTGGATGTACCCCGGATCCACGATCACTTGCTGCTGCTGATTCGTTTGCAGGTTGCCCTGATTGTTCGCCAGCTGCCGCAGCCGCTGCACCGACTGCATCACGTCCGTCGATTGATTCACGTACGCCTGCCCCAGCGCCGTAGTCCAATCGATTTTGTCCGCCATCATGTTCAGCACCGATGGGTAGTGCGCCACCGCCTTCACGCTGACGTCCCAATTCTGACTGTCCACTCCGTTGTCGCCGTAGCTGCGCACGTATCGCGAAGCCTCGTCAATCTGATCGACGAACGTCGACGCCGGCAGCACCTGCGCCAGCAGCGGATCCGGATACAGCGCAATCGGCGCCAGCAAATTGTCCAGTTGGTCCGGAGAGTAGTTCTCGTACGAACCGTAGTCCCCGTTGTCCTGCCCGTTATCCTGATTTTGCTGATTCGGATCCTGCGAATAATTCTGCTGGTTGGGATCCTGCGGAGAACTTTGCTGCCCGTTATCTTGCTGCGGCGTCAAAGCAGGTGCCGCGGCGAATGCCCGCACCCCTACAGAACAGCTTAGGCACAACATCGAAATCAGAATGGCGGCTTTGCGCATAAGAGCGCTCCTCGGAACGACTGAATGGAAAACTGCAGTTAGAGTTTACGAATGGAAATTAATCTGTGGCGCCCGCGTCGCCTGCGCCATCGGGCTAGTCGAGCGCGATTGTATCAGATTCAACTGCTGGCACTCAGGGATTAGCGGCGGCAAACGTAAATCATTCGCGCAGCGATTCCGCGCCCATCATGCTCAGTAATGCTTCAGGCGTCGGATGCGTCCCCACGCCATGCGCGGGAAGATAGTCCCGAACGATATGCGCGATGGGATGTCCGATTGGGTCCGCTGCATCCACGTGCCCGCGCACCATCCGGTCGACCGGGAAAAATTCAAAATGTAACGATGGAAAGCCCTTGCTGCGATACCACCGCGAATCTGCAGCCTTCGCGCGCCGCCCCCGCCGCAGGGTCCTCAACTCATCTAACGCGCCAGGGCCGACTCCCGCGGACAACGCCACTGAAAACGAAATCCAATTCCCTCCGCCCACAGTCACTCTCAGGCTTTCGCTTTCAACGAGCGCACCAAGCCCCGTGCGTTCGAGCAATCGCTGCACGATTGCCAACGCGCATCTCTCTCGCAAATTGTCAGGTGTGGAATTCAATTCGCGGAACGCAAACGAGGAGCAGCACCAACCGGCAAATTCAAAATCCGCGAAGCCGGCAAGCCGTGCGCCCGCACTTGACGGTGTCTCTCCGCAAAATGTTTCTGCGCCCGCCGGCCCCACGAACGCACAAAATAATAATTCAGCGTTGCTGCAAATCCCGCGCTCACCACCGGAACCAGCCGCCCCGCCCACTTCTCCGCCACTTCCGAACCCATCTTGATCGCCAGGCGATCGATGATTCGCGGCACGATCATCTCCGCCGCATGCTTGCCCACAAAATCCCGTCCCAAGTCGAGCCCCGCCGCACTGGCCGCCGCAAACCACAATTCCGTGTTCTCATCTTCCGTCCGGTATTCGAATCCGTAAATCAAACTCAGCCGCTGCAGCATCCGAATCGTGATCGCCGTCAAAATTCCCGCGTCCGGCACGATCGTCATCATCCCGCCCAGCCCCAGCCCCGCGCCTTCCAGCCCCGCAGTCCGCATCGCCGACTTAATCACGCCGTTCGCCAGCTGGTGCACCACCTTCTCTTCCACATGGAACATGTCCGTCCAGGTGTGAATCGGCAGCCGCTCACCGCGCTTCAACTCGCTCAAATACTTCTGCGGGTCGATCTGCACCGTGCGATACGCGCGCATAAATCCCGCCCGCGCCGACCGCTCCATCAGCTTCGATAGCACCCCGGATTTTGTTCGTCTCGGCATATCAATTAGATGCTCTCTCCCGCGCCCACGACTGCCCGCATCAGCATCCTAGGCCGAGCATAGCAGATTCCCCGCGCGCGATAACCTGCAGTTCCCTGCAGCGACACCCGAAAAATCCTGTAGGCCAATTTTGCCGTCCTATCATTGCCCGCGAAATGTTTGCGCGCGCCCGTCGCCTTCAAAATCAATCCCGGCTACATCGAAGCCTGAAACGGTTTTCGCGGAGTGCGGTGGCCCGTCCGCCTCTCAGGACGGACCACCGCCGGCCACCCGAGTTTACCCACAGCAACACGTAGGCTCGAGCGCAGCCGCCTCGCGCACATTTCCCACTCTGCAACCACCCAGCAACCGACCCTTGCAAGATTGCAACCGCGTTCTATACTGACCCGCCATGAATTTCACTCACGTCAAACTTTTCGCCGTTACAACGATCCTCGCTACTACAGCCTTTGCCAGCGTGTTCGCCGCACTACTCCACGCCCAGTCCGTCCCCGCCACCACCAAAGTCGAAGGCGAAGGCTATACCGCCTACTCCCTCCCCGCCAAAAGCATCACCACGCCGATCGAGCCCACTCACCCCTCCTACATCGCGCTCCTTCTCGGCGGTCACGGCGACGTCGACGAAGCCACCCGCATGTTCTGCGCCCACACCGGAGGCGGCGAAATCGTCGTCCTCCGCGCCAGCGAAGCCGACGAATACAACGCCGAGTTCCACGAAGTCTGCCCACACAACAGCGTCACCACGCTAGTCATCACCTCGCGCGACGGCGCGAGCGCCCCCTTCGTCGCTGAAAAACTCCGCGCCGCCCGCGGCATCTACCTCTCCGGCGGCGATCAATCCAACTACATTCGCGACTGGACCCAAACGCCCGTCCAGGAAATTATCAATTCCGCGGTCGCCCGCGGCGTCCCCATCGGAGGCATCAGCGCCGGGCTGGCCGTCCAAGGCCAATTCGTTTTCTCCTCCATGATCGACACCATTACCAGCGACCAAGCCCTCGCGAATCCCTACGATGCGCTGCTCACTCTCAGCCGCGATTTCCTGATCGAACCCGGCATGAAAGGAATCATCACCGACAGCCACTTCTCCGCCCGCAAACGCATGGGCCGCTCCATCGCCTTCCTCTCCCGCATCATTCAGGACGGCTGGGCCACAAGCATCCACGGCATCGGCATCGACGAAACCACCGCCGTCGTGCTCTCCCCCGATGGCCAAGCCAAAGTTCTAGGCCAAGGAGCTGTATATTTCATGACCCTCGATCACCGCCCAGAAATTTGCCAATGGCGAAAACCGCTTACCGTGCACGACGTGAAAATCCTGAAAGTTCAAGCCGGCCCCAACGCCACCTTCGATTTCAATTCCTGGACCTCGCCCGACGCAACTGCGCTAGTAGCAAATGTCGACGCAGGAAAACTCACCGTCGCCGCCGACACCGCGCAACTGAAAAAATAATCATCACTACTTGCTCAAAGCCTTCGTCCCGCTAACAAACACGCTCCCGCGCTCGTAATACCGCAGCGGCCGGTGCGCCTCCTTCGTAATCCCAATCCGCACGCTAACACCAACGCTCTTCACCGGCCGCAATTCCGACCCAATCCACAAACTTCCGCCACCAAAGAAATCCACGCCATCTAATTTCCGATCGATCGCAAACGCCTCCGCAAGTCTCCCCGGCCCCCGCGCCAAATCGCGCAACGCCTCCACTCCCCGCCGCAAACGCATCTGCTCGATCCCTTCCACCGGCTCCGCCGCCCGGAATAAGACGCCCTCGCCCGTCCCGCGATCCCCGCTCGCCATGTTCAACATGAAATGGTTCCCGTAGATGAAGTACACATAGGCGTGCCCGCGCTCCAGAAACAACGACCGGTTCCGCGGTGTCTCCCCGCCAAAAGAATGTGCCGCCGCGTCCCCCACCAGGTACGCTTCGGTTTCCACAATTCGCCCCGCCAACCTCACGCCGCGCAAATCATGTACTAGCGTTTTGCCAATCAGATACCTGGCCAACGCCCGCGTCGAATGCGGAAGCTGCGCACGCTTCAATCGTTGTGTCTGTATCTTGCTCATCCTATTAGCCTTACAATTCGCCTCAAGAGTGTGCCACTCCTACCCGATTCCAGAGTTTCCCCCGTAGTACCCCCGTCCTATTGTTGCCCGCCACCTCAACTTCTACCTTCTAAATAACAGAGAAGGCTCACCTTCTCCCGTCGGAGGATTTTCAAATGGCTACGGCCGTTCACACCACTACCGCTACCACCGGCCCGATGCAAACGGGGAAGGATGCCCGCAACGCGCGCAAGCGCGCAAGAATTAAAATTTCTTTGCCCGCCGAAGTCCGGCCCTTCGACGCCCGTTTCACCGAGATCGTCGACGTCGCCGAAGTGGTCGACTTCACCCGCGATGGCATTTACTTCGCGACCTGCATGCCCCACTACTTCCTGGGTATGCGCCTGCTGGTCACCTTCCCCTTTGGCAAGAAGGTCTCGACCCACAAGAAATTCTTGGGTTCGATCGTTCGCCGCGAAAACCGGCCCGATGGCAGCGTCGGAATCGCCGTCAAGTTTGTGCTGTAGAAACCGATTCATTCAGGGGATGGCGATAGGCTCAACCCGCGCGGCTTGCCGCCGGAACAGAATTCGCAGCCAGGCTTCACGAGCCTAAAAGGGAAACCAATGCACTCCACAGTCACCAAGAAACACGGACACGTCAACAGCTACGGCAAGCCCGAAAAGGCCCAGGAAGCTGAACGCCGCATCGCCGAACGCCACATGTTCACCGCTGCCGCCGAAGTCATCGAACTCCAGTCCGGGGCGCGCTTCTCCACTCGCACCATGGACCTCGGCCCCGGCGGCTGCTTCGTCGATACCACCGTGCCCTTCCCGGTCGGCTCCAAAGTCCGCATCGCCCTGCAGAAGGGCAAAACCAATTTCAAAACCGCCGGCAACGTAGTCTATTCCCAGGCCGGCCTGGGCATGGGCATCGCCTTCGAATCCCAGGAACCGCAGCAGCGCGCCGCCCTCGATGAATGGATCGCCGAAGTCACCGGCAACTCCCCCATCGCGCACGATCACGCGCACCACGAGCCAGCCGAACACGAACTGGTAGTCCACGCTCGCGGCGCAAAAGCCCAGTCCCACCACCGCAGCGACGAATGGGTCGCCATGGTCCGCCTGGTCCAACTCCTGATCGGCAAAGGCCTGCTAACCGAAGCCGAAGGCACCTCCATCCTCCACGACCCAGTCCTCTAACCGTAGGACAGGCTGTCAGCCTGTCTGCACCCCACTTTCAGTGGGGTGTGCCTTTTTCAAATCCTACGCTCCAACTGTCAGTCCATTCGACTCCCCTAGCCATCATCCTGAGGAGCAACGCGACGAAAGATCTCCTTCTTGCCCAGCCCTCCCCGCGCAAGCCACCATCCCGAAACCACCCTAACCCCCATCCTACCCGCCCCTTAGCTCCAAACCACCGCCCCAAAACCGTGCAGCTATTTCCCTAACCGGGAAGATTTTGCATCCTCAGTGTAACAATGGGACTGCACGAACTGTCATAACCATCCTATTATCAACAAGAATGCGCTACTACCCCATGGCGACCCTATTGCATCTAAACAAGCGTAGTCTCCTGGGGGTTTCGTCATGACCGAACGCAGAAAAGCACGGAGGTACGAAGTCTACCTGCCCGTCCAAGTCTGTATGTCCAAACGCCGTCCCATCGAATTCCACACCGGCCAGCTCCGCGATGTCTCGCGCTCCGGCATCTACTTCCATTCCCACGTCGCCCTCGAAGAAGGCGCCGGCCTCGAACTCACTTTCGCTCTACCAGCCGAAAAAGAACGTGGCAGCTCCGTCCTGGTTCGCGCCAGCGCCCGTGCGCTGCGCTCCACCATGGTCCCCGGCGAAGTCACCCCGCTCTTCGGCGTAGCCGCCGCCATCGACCGCATCGATTTTGTGCGCCCCGTTTCCAGCGCCGCCTAAATCATCAGGCGGCCAGAATCGGCCCCAATCTCAAAACGAAACGCGGTGGGCGTAGTCTATCCGCCTCTTCTCGTTTAAACTCCGCCCACCTTGCCCCGCTACCACCGTAACGACAGCGAGACCCTTCACGACGAGCAGCTCGCCCTGCAATTTCTGTGCACGAATCCCGCGGCACCGGCGGCCCAAAAATTGAAATCCCGCCTCTCGGTCTACAATTGGCGTAGCACCGATCACAGCGTGGTGTACGAAGCCCTAAACCATCTGAGATCCGCATCCACCGCAGCTCAACTTCGCGAACAACTCCCCGCGCAGCTAACCCGCATGGGCTTTCCGGACATAAACTACCGAAATATTCTTTGAAGGGAAAATTCCAGAAGAGGCACAAACTACAAGCCCTGCTCAAAACGTTGCTGCGCGCAAGAAGACGCATCGCGGAAATAACCGCCGCTCCAACAGCCCCCCAACCCGCTACTCGCTGCGCAGCGCCTGCATCGGATCAATCCGCGCCGCCCGCCGCGCCGGCAGATAACTTGCCACCATCGCCGTCGCAATCAACACCGCCGCCACGCACCCAAATGTCAGCGGGTCACTAGGCGTAACTTCAAACAGTAATGATTTGATCGCCACGCTCAACCCCAAAGCCCCAGCCGCCCCAATCGCAATGCCCAACCCAGCGAGCAAAGCTCCCTGCCCCAACACCATCCCCAGAATCTTCTCCCGCCCAGCCCCCAACGCCATCCGAATTCCAATCTCATGCACGCGCTGATTCACCGCCAACGCCATAATTCCGCCAATCCCCGCCGCCGCGATCAGCAGGGCCAGCCCGGCGAAAAGCCCCAGCAGAGTCGCGGTCAGCTTCGGCGATTCCAGCGATTCGCTTCGCGCCTGCTCGATCGTCATCTCCTGCGTGATCGCCGTCTGCGAATCCACCCCATGAATTACGTCGCGAATCCTCCGCGTAAATCCGCTCGGCTCCATCGCCGTGCGCACGATCAGCGTCCCGGCGTTCGACGTCTGCGCAATCGGCGCATAGATCTCGTTCGCCGGCGCGTGATCGAGTCCAAATTCCCGCACGTCCCCCACCACCCCGACAATCGTCGACCAATGCTCGCCATTGTCGGAGCTCAGCTTTTGTCCCAGCGGATCCGAATTCGCCCACAACGTCTTCTTCAGTCGTTCGCTGATGATCAGAACCCCCGGCGCCTTCCCGTCGTCCGTATCCGCAAACGTTCTTCCCGCCAGCAGCGGAATTCCCAGCGTTTTGAAATAATCTGGCGAAGCCGAAGCCACTGACGTAAGCGACGGCACCTCTCCCGGCTCAAGGGGCCGTCCCTGAATCTGGAACGTGTTCGCATTCGGCCCGTCCGAAATCAATTCCGCTTCAAGCGGATACCCGGAAGCGATCGCCGCCGAAACCACACCCGGCTCCGACTGCACGGCGTCCAGCAGTTTCTTGGAAACTTCCGCGAACGGGTTGTCACCCTTGTACTTGGCCCAGTTGAAATTGATCTTCATCGCCAGCACCCGCTGCGGCACGAAGCCCGGATTCACCTCCTGCATCTTCACCAGGCTGCGAATCAGCAGGCCCGCGCCGATCAGCAACATAAAAGAAAATGCCACCTGCGAAACAATCAGCGCACTCCGCAACCGGTTCCGCTGCGCGCCGGAACCCGCGCCTGACGACCCTTCCTTCAGTCCCGACGTAATGTTCGCCCGCGCAAACAACGCCGACACCGTGCCAAATATCAAAGTCGTCGCTGCCGCCGCGCCCAGCGCAAATAGCAGCACGCCCGCATCAATTCGAATCTCGTGCGCCCTCGGAGTCAACCGGCTCGCAAATTGCGTCAGCAGGTGCAAACTTTCGTAAGCCAGCAGCAGCCCCAGCCCGCCTCCGGCAAACGCCAGAATCGCGCTCTCGGTCAACAATTGCCGCAGCAGCCGGCTGCGCCCCGCACCCAGCGCGCTGCGCACCGAAAGTTCGCGCTCGCGTCGAGCCATCCGCGCCAGCGTCAGATTCGCCACGTTCGCGCACGCAATCAGCAGCACGAAAACTGCGGCCGCCAGCAGAATCAGCAAAGTCGGCCGCGCACTGTGGGTCAATTCCAGTTGCAGCGGCGAAGCGTCTGCAGTGAATCCCAGATTGTCCGGAAACGATTTCGGATATTCCGCCGCCAAATGCCCCGCGATCGCCGCCATATCCGCCCGCGCCTGCTCCACCGTCACGCCCGGCTTCACCCGCGCGAATACATCCATCATCCGCATGTCGCGATCCCGCGAGTGCATCGGCGACGAACGATACGGGCACGCCGACGTCGCCATGTACAATTCAACTTTGTCCGGATATTGCGGCACTGGCGGCAACACGCCCACCACCGTGTGCAGCTTGTCGTTCATCTCGAAAGTCTTGCCAATAATCCCGGTGTCCGCCCCGAACGAATTTTTCCAGTAGTCGTACGTCAGTACCACCACCGGCGGCGCGCCTGGCAAATCATCCGCCGGCTCGAATGTCCGGCCCAGCAGCGGCTGAATCTCAAACATGTCGAAGAAGTTCGCGGACACCACGCCAGTCCGCACTCGTTCCGGATCGCCGTGGCCAAATAGGGTGAACGACATCCCGTGATATTCCGACAGCGCCGTCAAAGTATGGTTCCGCGCCCGAAAATCCTCGATGTCCGGCACTGAAAACGGAACGTGATCCGCTCCGACTTTCAACGCCTTCTCACGCACAAAAATCAATTGCTGCGCCTGCGGATACGGCAACGGCCGCAGCAAAACCGAATTCACCACGCTGAAGATCGCCGTGTTCGCCCCAATTCCCAGGGCCAAAGTCAGAATCGCCGTAATCGCGAATCCCGGGCTCTTCATCAGCATGCGCAGCGCATACGAAACATCCTGTTTCAGAATTTCCCAGTGCTCCCGCGGCGCCGTCCGGAAAATTCCGCCCAGCGTCTCCCACCACAAACGCACAAAATCCCCGGCCTTGCCGCGCCGCTCCGCTTCCCGCTTCTGGTCCTCGAAGGTGCGCTCCATCTCGCCGCCGAAATTCTCGCGAAAATCCGCGGGCAGCAAACGCAGCAAACCGCGCATCGCGCGCTGCGAATAAGTCAGGCTTGAATGATCCATACCGTCTCCTTCCATTTCGATTCGCCCTACGCCAGCTTCGGCCGCCGGAACAATTTCTTCGCCCGCGCCTGCCCCAGCGCCTCGTCCATCCGATTCGCTTCCGCCACCGCAACTTCCCGCCCAAATTCGGTCAACCGGTAATACCGCCGCCGCTCATCATCAAACCGCGATTCCGGCCGCTTCTGCGATTCCGCAATCAACCCGGACGCCACCAGCCGCGCTAGGTTCCCGTACAAAGTTCCCGCACTCAACCGCACCTTGTCCCCCGTGCGCAACGCCACTTCCTTCAGGATCGCGTACCCGTGCTTTTCCCCGTCCGCCAGCGCCAGCAAAATCTGAAACATCGCCGGAGTCACCGGCAAATGCGCCGTCACATCGTTCGCCTTGGTCATGCTCATTGCCTCTATGCCGATTCTACTCTAACGCTTCACGGAATACTATACCGTCTTACGTTATAGTGTAATGCAGGAGAGTGGCCAAACGGATTCAGCCGCTTGTGTAAGTGCCAAAGCGGATTTGCGGCGCTTACAGGTGTAAGAGACCGGCGCGCCGGGCAGTATCCTGCCCACTTTTGGGAAACGGCAATATCGTTTCCGACCGCTCAACGTGGTTTTGAGGGTGGCCCATCTCCCACTTTTGGAGGGGTGGGCGTTGTGGAATTAGGTTTTTAGGGGGTCGGAGCTTTAGCTCCGACATAAATTATCTCGGTCATCAGGGGTTTTAACCCCTGAGGCGAGCATTTGAATCCCCGCTACTTTCCCGTCTGACCGGAAGAAAACGCCTTCGAATGAAACTCCAACGACGCCGGCAAATGATCCGCAAAGTAATCCAGATCATGCCCACCCGGATAAAGATGAAACTCGTGCGCAATCCCCCGCGACTTCAGCAACTCATCAAACTTCTTCGCTCCCACGTTGAACCCAAAATCATCATCCGTCCCACAATCAAAATAAATCGCCGAGTCCCGCAGGCTTAGGCCCATTCCGCACAATCGTAAACGGACTTTCCTGCTCCCAATATTTCGCATCCACCGGATCCCCAAACGACCCGCCCAAAATCCGCGCGATCCCTTCCGTCTGGTCCTTGGTACCGTTAAATTTCGGCAACTTATCCACCAACGCCGCGCTATGCGCGCTCACCGCATTAAACATTTCCGGATACTTCAGCCCAAATCGCAACGCCCCATACCCACCCATCGAAACGCCGGTAATTCCCCGCTGCCCGCGCCCCACCCGAATCCGGTAATGGCTCTCGATAAACGGAATGAATTCCTTGATGAAAAAATCCTCGTACCGGACTTTTCCGTCCTTCGAATTAATCCAGAACGCCCGTCCGCCCGCCGGCGCTGCCACCAGAAATTCGCCGATCTTCCCCGCCGCCCGCAAATCCTCGATCTCATTCATCCCGCCGGATTCCAGCAGCACCTGCTCGTTGCCGCCCAACCCATGCAAAAAATAGAGCACCGGATACTGCGTGCTCTTGTCCGTATCGTAGCCCCGCGGCAGAATCACGCAGTAGTTCACCGCATGCCCCAAAATCTTGCTCGGCATCGAACGGCACTCCGCCCGCCCCGCATCCGCACCCCAAATCGGAGCCGCCAACCCGCCCGCCGCCAGCACCAAACCGACCAAAGCCGTCGCGAACCTGAGAAAAAATCGCGCGCCAAAAACACTACTCATACCGCAGCGCCTCAACCGGATTCAATTTCGCCGCCCGCGAAGCCGGATAAATCCCCGCCGCCAAACTCACCACCACCGAAAACACAATCGCCGCCACCGCCATCCACCACGGCACCGAAGACAGATCCACCGCCGGCAGATTCTGCTTGTGCAAATAAAAATTCGTCCCCAACGTCAGCGCCTTCCCAATCAACCACCCCAGCACGACGCCAAAGACTCCCCCCGCCAGGCCCATCACCCCCGCCTCGGCAAAAAACAATCGCTGCACGTCGCGATCTTCCGCGCCCAACGCCTTCAAAATCCCAATTTCCCGCCGCCGCTCCAGAATCGCCATCACCAAGGTATTGATAATCCCCAAGGACGCCACGGTCAGCGCCAAGCTCCCGAAAATTCCCAGCAGCAAATCGAACACCGTAAAAAACAACTGCACATTCTTCGTCGCATCGATAATCGAAAACGCCCCGAACCCCATGGCCTTCACCGCATCTTCCACCGGCTTTACGTCTTTGGGGCTTTTGACCCGCACCGTCAAGCTGTCGTAAATCGTCTTCCCATTAGCTCCGCGCAACATCGCCCGCATATCCGTCGGCTGCGCCACCCGCAAGGTCTGCGCCGTCTGCAATGGAATCAACAACCGTCCGCGCCCCATGCCTCCGAATCCCGCCGCCGGCTCCGTCTCCACGACCCCAATAATCCGCAGCTTCTTCTCCCGCGGAATCATCGAAAATCCCGTCGACATTCCCTCGTCGCCGTCCGCCATGTCGCCACTCTTCCCCGCATCCCCCGCCGCCGGCTCCGCCGGAATCATCTGCCGCTCCGCGTACCGCAGCACAACTTCCTTCCCAATCAGCGTGTCCGGCTGTTTCGACAAATCCTTCGCCAGCTCGACTTGCAAAATCGCCTCATCCGCATTCGCGCCGGTGAAAAAAGTCCCCTTCATACCGTCGAACGAGCCGTCCGCCTTCGCCGACAGCGGAATTCCCGCCGCCATCGTCGCGAAAGGCTTTCCTTCGAACTGAATCTCCGTCTGAAAACGAATTTCCGGATAAACTTCGGTCACGTTGGGAATTCCCGCCAACTGCTGCCGCGCCGCATCGTCCAGCCGCTTCAAGGTCCAGCCGGCACCGCCGCGTCCGGCTCCTCGCGCGGCCCGCCAAAACGCCGCGAATTCGCCTTCGATACCACGAAAACCGCATCAAACAATCCGCTTTTCGCCAGCCGCGAACTCGCCATCTCCTGCAAGCCCACTCCGAGCGATAGCATCGCCACCAAGGACGCCACGCCCACCGCGATTCCCAAAGTCGTCAGCGAATTCCGCAGGATCGCTTCCCGCAAATTCCGCCCCGCGAGTTCGGTCATGTCGCGCAGCTTCATGACGCCACCCCGTCACTAATCAATTTCCCGTCGCCCATCTGAATGATCCGCTGCGTAAATTTCTCCGCTCGCGGCCGGTCGTGCGTCACCATCACAATGGTCATCTTCAGCGACGTATTGATTTCTTGTAAAAGCCGCATGATCGCGTCGCCGGTTACAGAATCCAGATTCCCAGTCGGCTCATCCGCCAGCAAAATCGTCGGCCGGTTCACCAGCGCCCGCGCCAGCGATGCTCGCTGCTGTTCCCCACCTGATAATTCGCTCGGCCGGTGCGTCAGTCGCGCGGTCAACTTCACCCGCTCCACCGCCTCGCGCACCCGCCCCGGGCGCTCCGCCCGGTCCACTTCCGCCAGACGCAGCGGCAGCTCCACGTTTTCTTCAAGGGTCATGCGCGGCAACAGATTGAAAGCCTGAAAAACCATGCCCACCGTATGGCTACGGTGATGCGCCAGCTGCGACGAATCCATCTCCGCCAGATTCTCGCCGTGCGTGTAAATCGCGCCGGACGTCGGCCGGTCCAGCCCCGCCAGCAGGTTCAGCAGCGTGGATTTCCCTGAACCAGAACTCCCGAGCAGCGCCACGAACTCGCCTTCCCGCACCGTGATCGAAACATCATCCACCGCACGCACCAAGGCCTCGCCCATTTGGTACTCCCGGGAGACATGCTCGGTGCGGATGGCAAAACCGTCGGAATTCCCTGTGGTCACACTCACAATGATATTACGTTTACGCCGCCGCTTAAGTTACTTTCCGTCGCTCCCCTCGATCGACCCAAATCCCCGGTCGCGCTCCTGTGCTAGACTTCCTCACCAACGCTCGTCCATGAAAATATCCGCTCTCGCCGCTGGCCCCCTCATTGCGTTCCTCGCCACCAGCTTTCCATACGCCCCGCTCCGCGCCCAGGACGGCTCGGTCCCCAGAACCATCGAATACAAAGAACGAGTCCCCATGACCGTCGGCGAAATCCGCAGCGGCGAAGTCTGCGCTACCTTTTTCCCCGAGCTCGAATCCGACGAATTCTTCAACGGCCTGCAGCGCACTGAAACCGACACCTACCGCTACTACCGCAAATTCGACCGCGCCGTCGCTTTCTACCCTTCGCACCTCACCATTCAGATCGACGTTCGCATCCTGCTCTGCGACGCGGACGTCTACACCCCCGCGCCCACCCCCGAATTCATGAAGTCGTTGCATTACAAACTGCAGTGGAAACATGATTTGTATCTGCGGCCGGTGCCGAATTACGTGATCGAATCGATTCCGCTGAATTTACCGGAGGGGGGAGAAAATCGTCGCTTACTCGTCGTGCAGATTCGCGATGCCGGCACCATCCCGCTCACCGATCATCTGATTCTCACCATTCTTTCGCCGCAAGGAAAAATTCTTACGCGCATGGCGGCGCGCATCTAAAAGGCGCGCGCCCGCAGAAAATCGCCGCGATCAAACCCGCTGCGCCCGCCGCCGGTCCGCCACCCAATCTAGAAACCGCCGCATTCGCGCTCGCTCGCGCCACATCAGACTCAAGAACTTCGCACGATCCAGATCCGCCGCTTCCTTCCCGAAATAAGTCTCCAGCCGCCACTGAATGTACGGCGAAGCCCACGGCCGCAACCGGTAGCCCTTGGCGATAATCCAATAGTAGTGCAGCGCGTTCAACATGCCGGCACGCCACCCAGTGTGCTCCGAAGCGATGCTAAACTACCGGCGTGACCGACCCGACGCCCCAAACCGCCGAAGATCATTACTACGCTGGAATTGATTTCTTTGGCGCGGGAAAACTCGAAGAAGCAATCGGGGAATATAACCAGGCTCTCGAACTCGATCCCAACTTTAGCGACGCGCTCCATGGCCTCGCGCAAGCCTATCACGCCCAGCAGGATTTCGACCGCACCATCGAAGCCGCCCATCGCATCCTGGCGCTCGACCCCGACGACATCCTGGCCTGGACCACCATCTCTCGCGCCTACCAGCGCAAAAACATGATCCCCGAAGCCGAAGCCGCCGGCAGCAAAGCCCGCATCCTGGGCTGGAAGCAAGAGCTGCGGGACCAAAAAGCGAAATCGAAAGACAGTTAGTTCGCCGCCCGGCTCTTCGACGCCAACTTATAAAGCGTCACCGCCTCCGCAATAATCTCCCCGTTCCCCGCCGCCGGAGTACTCCCGTCCTGCATGACCACCGTATCCTCAAAACCAATTCGCGTATCGCAACCCCTCGCCGCCGCCAACCCCACAAAATCCCACGCCGTCGCGTTATATCCATGCATCAACCGCGGAATATTCACCCCGCCTCGATTCAAAAACGCCTCAATCAAACCGCACACCACCACCGCCTCGCGCATCTCCTGCTCTTCCGGTTCCACCAGGACGCGCAAACACCTGTTCCCCAATCCACTCCCCACAAAATTTTCCACCGCCAAAACGCTACCAAGCCCCGCCTCAATCCCCACGCCGCGCGTCAACATCAAATCGGCCATCTCCACCGACCCAATCTCATTGAAATTGATCGAAACAAAATCCGGCAACACCGTCCACCCACTCGCCAGGTGGCAGCGCTTGACCGAATCCATTTCGATCCACTCCGCCGTGCTGATCCCCAACGGTGTCCCCGGAATCGCCGCGCGCATCGCAGTCAGCGCCGCAGCCACATCCGCCACATCCATACTCTCTTTTCCGTCTACTCCCCGCACGTGGAAGTGCACCGACTCCGCTCCCGCCGCCACCGCCGCGCGCGCCGATTCCGCCATCTCGGACACGGTAAAAGGAATCGCCGCGTTCTCACTCCGCGCGCGAGCTCCATTCAGCGCCACTTGAATCATCGCTTCACCGCCTCAACAAAATTTCAGCCCGCCCAAAAACAAAAAGGGGCGGTTCGCAGAACCGCCCCTTTGGAAAAACCGCGGCCGCCTTACAGCGCCGCGCAGACCGATTTCACTTCCGTGTAGTGCTCCAGCACTTCGTGTCCCATCTCGCGGCCCCACCCAGACTGCTTGTACCCGCCAAACGGCATCGCCGCGTCAAACACGTTGTAGCAGTTAATCCACACGGTCCCCGCCTTGATCTTCGCCGCCAACGCGTGCGCCTTCTTGATGTCCCGCGTCCAGATTCCCGCCGCCAGACCGTACACCGTATCATTGGCCTTCGCCGCGATTTCATCCAGGCTGTTGAACGGGCTGGCCGTCACCACCGGTCCGAAAATTTCTTCCTGGACCACTTTCATCTTGTCCGTGGTATTCACCAGTACCGTCGGCTTCACGAAATAACCTCTGTTCCCTTCGCGCTCGCCGCCGGTCGTGGCCTTGGCGCCTTCTTTCTTTCCCGAATCCATATAGCCAACCACGCGATTCAATTGTTCTTCGGAAACCAGCGGACCCATGTCGCAATCCGGATCGAAGCCCTGCCGTACCCGGATCTTCGACGCCCGGTCCGAAATTCCCTCCACCACCTTGTCGAACACATCCTTCTGAATGAACAACCGCGAGCCCGCGCAGCAGGTCTGGCCTTGATTGAAGAAAATCGCGCTGGCCGCTCCCGGAATCGACGCATCCAGATCCGCGTCATCCAGAATAATGTTCGGCGATTTGCCGCCCAGCTCGAGCGAAACCTTCTTCAAATTCCCCGCCGCTGCGTGCAAAATTAATTTCCCCACTTCAGTCGACCCGGTGAACGCCACTTTGTCCACGTCGTCATGCGCCGCCAACGCCGCGCCCGCCGTCTCGCCGTATCCCGGAATAATGTTCACCACCCCTTCCGGAATCCCCGCTTCCATCACCAACTCGCCCAATCGCAAAGCCGTCAGCGGAGTCTGCTCCGCCGGCTTCAACACGATCGTGCAACCGGTAGCCAGCGCCGGCGCCAGCTTCCACGCCGCCATCAGCAGCGGAAAATTCCACGGAATAATCTGCCCTACCACGCCCACCGGTTCGCGCATGGTGTACGCAAAAAACTTCCCCGCCGGCGCGCCCGAAAACGGAATGGTGTTGCCTTCGATCTTGGTCGCCCATCCCGCGTAGTAACGGAAATGATCGATCGCCAGCGGCACATCCGCCGCGCGCGCCACCTTCAGCGGTTTCCCGTTGTCCAAAGATTCCAGCTGCGCGAATTCTTCCAGATTCTTTTCCAGCAAATCGGCCAACCGCCAAATCATCCGCGCCCGCTCCGACGGCGCAATCTTCCCCCACGGCCCGGTCTCAAATGCCGCGCGCGCCGCCTTCACCGCGCGATTGATGTCTTCCTTGTCGCCTTCCGCGATATTCGAAAGCACTTCCCCAGTCGCGGGGTTATACGTTGGAAAAGTTTTCCCGCTCGCGGCATCCACCCACTTGCCGTTGATCAGCATCTTGTGCGTCTTGCCCACATAGCCGCTGACCTTGGGATCCATCTGGACGACCGAAGTTGCCGTAGCCATTTCGCACTCTCCTTGGAATCGCTAAATGCTAAGAGAAATTTGCCTGCCGAAGCCCTGCGGAACTCGCCAGCCCACACGCGCGCGTCGCACGCCTGCGCCGTCAAAGTGGAAATATTTCTGGATACCTCGGCTGTGGGGGATTCAGCCGTTCGTCGAACCTCAAACCCGAAGAAAACTAAACTCTCTACTCTCATGGGACCCTAAGCCAAATCCGCGTCGCCCACCAAACCCGCCCATCATATTCCCGCCCCTCCACCAAACGCAATCCCGTTTAAAAGCGTCTTCGTGCCTCGCGCATTGGCTTTTCCCGGTGCCGCACTCTTTGCGCCTTGCAGCAAAGGGTGCGGGTTTTAGACGACTCGATATCTCGAACCGATCCTCTTCTCCTAGCAGTCCAGTCCCACCACTCAAACCGCCGTTGGCCGTCATCCAGAGGAGCGCCTTTCGCGACGAAGGATCTCCTTCTTGCCCAGCCGCCAGCCAAACCGCGCCAGTCCGCGCCCCTGCTCGCGCCCTACGCCCCCTTCCTGCACCCAAACCCGTTCCGTCGCCGGCTTCCCCAAATGAATCTTCCCCGCCTTCCGTCCCGCCACCGACAATTCCATCGTCTCGTCGTACTCCCGCCGATGCACCCGCACCCGCGCCCCCGGCCGCAGCGCCAACCCACCCAAAAATTCCAAAAATTTCGGATCCTTCTCGTACACCCGCAACACTTCGTAAGCCGTCCCGGTCTCCGCCTCTGAAAGCCTCACCGCCCCGAACGATTTTCGCAACTTGGCCATCCCGCCCACCAACGGCACTCCGTGCGGACACCTACTGTCGCGGCCAAATCGCGCCAACAAAAGATTCGCCACTTCCGGCGAAATGCCATGCTCCAATTTCTCCGCCTCTTCGTGCGCCCGCGACCAAGACAGCCCAATCACGTCCGTCAATAATTTCTCCGCCAGCCGGTGACGCAGCACCAAATGCTGCGCGATCTCCTCACCTTTCGCCGAAAGTTCAATCCGCCCGTCGCGTCGAACCCGTAAATACCCGCCGCGCGTCATCCTCTTCAACGCCGCCGTCACCGCCGGCGGCGTAACTCCCAAATCCTCCGCCAGACGCGCCGCAATCGGCGTCAGCTCTTCCTGCACCAATTCCCAAATCGCCTTGAGGTAGTCTTCCTGCGAGACGCTCGTCTTTTCCCGTCGCATTTTTCCTTCTAGCTTCGACCCGAATTCCGATCGCAATCCGCTACCGCTGGCTCCCGCGTCCCGGATCGATCCCGTGATCCTTCACTTCCATCCGCAACTGCGCCGCCAGCAAAGTCACCCGCGCCTCGATCGAGTCGCAAATCTCCCGGTGCAATGCCACATCCTCACCAAACGGATCCCGCACTTCCCAATCCTCGAATTTCCGCCCCTTGAACAGCGACGACCCCGGAATCCCCGACATATTCACAATCAAATGCGGCGTCTTCAGATCCTCGCACTGCAATCCCTTCGAATATTGCCCATGCGTAGAAATTCCCTTCTGATGCAAAACCAATTTCGCCGTCTTGTCGATAAATCCCAAAGGCGAAACGCCGGCGCTCTCCGCCGCAATAATATCCCCGCAAGAATGCCGCGCAATCGCCTCGGCCATCTGGCTCCGCACGCAATTCCCCACGCACACAAATAAAACCCGCACCGGCTCGCCCATAGCACCCAAGAATGTCACAACCACACCGGAAATGTCAGGGGAGAAAACCGCACAAACTCGGCTACGCCGGTCGCGAACGCATCCGTCCCTGCATCCCCACATGTCTCCGCCATCGCCATGCCCTACGGCCTTTCTCGGTGTTAAATCCTTTCGCGATCAGGCCGCCTGGGCCGAAAAATCGCGCGCCTCCGCCGTAACCTTTCCCCCCGCCGCCAGTTCTATAGTATGTACAGCGCACATCGGGCCGTCGCCTCTCAGAACCGGAGACCAAGTTTTGAACGCAGTCAGCGAAATCGCCGAAAAGCGGCTGATCGAGGCGGCCCAGCAGAACCCCGCCCGCTTCGGCGAGCTTTACGAGCTGCATTTCGACCGCGTTTACGCCTACGTCTCCCGCCGCCTGGGCGATCGCGATGCCGCACAGGACGTGACCTCCGAAGTTTTTCATCACGCCCTGGCCAACCTGAAACATTTCGAATGGCGCGGCGCGCCCTTCGGCGCTTGGCTGATGCGCATCGCCTCGAATTCCATCACCGACCGCTGGCGCCGCCTGCATCGCGAGTCCGGAAATGTTTCGGGGCATGAACCGGTGAGTCACGATCCTAATCCTGAAGAACTCCAATTTCGCGCCCGCCTCTTCTCTCTGGTTCGCACGCTGCCCGAAGATCAACGCCGCGTCATCGAGATGCGCTTCGCCGAAGAAAAAAGCGTTCGTGAAATCGCCGTCGCGCTGGGAAAAACCGAAGGAGCCGTCAAGCAATTGCAGTTTCGAGGGGTTCAAAAGCTGCGCGAAGAAGCCGGCAGTCTCCCGCGCGGCAAGATGAGTGAAACCCATGGCTAAGTCCACTCAGAGCGAACAATTCGACCGCATCATCAGTGCCCTGCTGGCCGGCACTGAACCTTCGCTGCCCAATAGCGGCAGCTCGCTCGCCGGAGCCGCGGCCGTCGCCGCCGACTTGCGCGGGCTGCCCCGTGAAAATTTTAAATCCGCACTTAAATCTCAGTTGCTCGGAGGTTCTTCCATGGCCAGCAAAACTGTAACCGCAACGGAACCGGCAAGCTCAAAGCAAACGCAGCAAATTACCGCGACCACTTTTCTGATCGTCAAAGGCGCCGCGCGGGCCATCGAATTCTACAAGCAGGCCTTCGGCGCCACTGAAACGATGCGCCTGAACATGCCCGGCGACCGGATCGGTTATGCCGAATTGAACATCGGCGGCGCGTCCATCGTGCTGGCCGACGAATCCCCGGCCTACGGCAGTGTGAGCGCCGAAACGTTGGGCGGCGCACCGTTTTATGTTCAGCTTTCGGTGCCGGACGTCGACGCCTTCGCCGCGCGGGCCGTGGCCGCTGGCGCGAAACTCGACCGCCCGGTGCAGGATCAGTTCTTCGGGCGCCGTTCCGGCACGATTACCGATCCTTTTGGTTTCCACTGGCAGATTTCGACCCACCTCGAAGACGTCAGCGCCGAAGAAATGCAGCGCCGGTTCAATCAATTGATTGCTTCTTCGGCGCCGCCCGTGGAACAGGAAAAGTGGAAGCTCCCGGTTCCCTACATCCGCCAGGGATTCCACACCCTCACGCCCTACTTGCTCGCGACCGACGCGGTCAAGGTCATCGATTTCCTGAAGTCCGCCTTCGGCGCCAAAGAAATCTTCCGCGTCGCGAGGCCCGGCTCGGACCTCATCATGCACGCCGAGCTGCGCCTCGACGATTCCATGGTCGAAATCTCCGACGCCACGCCGGAATTTCCACCGCGCGTCTCGCTGAATATTCTCTACGTCTCGGACGTTGATGCTACCCACTCCCGCGCCGTCGCAGCCGGAGCCACCTCCGTCCGCGAGCCTGCCGATCAAGACTACGGTGATCGCGACAGCGTAGTAAAAGATCCCGGCGGCAGCCTCTGGTGCCTCAGCACTCGCGGCCCAGGCGAACACATCACCGCCGATACGCCCGCCATCGTTCCCATGTTCACCGTGCGCGGCGCCGATAAATATATCGAATTCATAAAAGAGGCCTACGGCGCGAAGGAGATTGCGATTTTCAAATCCCCGGATGGCGCGATCGTTCACTCTCGCCTGCGCATCGGCGATTCCATCATCGCCGGCAGCGAAGCGCACGGTGACTATCAATCTTCGCCGTTCCTGCTGCACCTCTATGTCCCAGATACCGACGCGACCTACGCCCGCGCCCTAGCCGCCGGAGCCACCACCGTCCGAGGCCTGGAAGATGCACCCTACGGCGACCGCACCGCGACGGTTGCCGACTTCGCCGGCAACCTCTGGTCGCTAGCCACCCACGTCAAAGACGTAAAGTTTTAAGGGGAATTTGCAGCACAGCAGAAAGGATGGCGACCGTTCTCGAAAAGCCGCGCGGCCGCCATCCAAAACATCTACTCCAAGAACGGATTCTCTTCGCGTTCCGCGCCAATCGTCGTTTCTTCGCCGTGCCCCGCGATCACTCGCGTCGCCTCCGGCAAGACCAGCAGCTTCTCGCGAATCGAATTCAGAATTTCTTTCATCGAGCCGCCCCACAAATCGGTGCGTCCGATGCTGCCCTGAAACAAGGTATCCCCAGCCAAGAGCAACGGCGTCACCGGCGCCACGATGTTCGTCGTAGCAGCACCCGCGCCAACCCCCGGTGCCCGCACCAAAGCCGGCCCGGATTCTTTTCCGCCTTCCCGCACCGGACTCCCCACATCCGAAAATAAACTGATGCTCCCCGGAGAGTGCCCCGGCGTATGAATCACTCGCGCGGTGTACCCGCCCCAACGCAGCGTGTCGCCATCCTTCACGTATTCATCGATCTTCGCCACCGGCGGCGTGCGCACCCCCAGAAATTGCGCCTGCATATCCAACCGCTCATACATTGGCATGTCCGCCTCATGAATCAGCACCGGCGCTCCAGTCGCCGCATGCAGCGCCGCCAGCCCACCCACATGATCGATGTGCGTGTGCGTGCTGATAATCGCCCGCACCGTCAACTTGTGCCGCTGCAAAATCTCCAGAATCCGATCAACTTCGTCGCCCGGATCCACCACCAGCGCCTCGCGCGTCACCGCATCGCCCAGTATCGAACAATTGCACTGCAGCATCCCCACCGGAATAATTTCGTGAATCAGTTTTTCGCTCATCGCTCGCAGTTTAGCAAGAATCCACAGCTAACCGAATCCGATGGAAGCTATTTTCCCGCGGGCCAGCACAGCTAGGCTACACATTCGTACACTCGCCGAACGACAAATCTTTTTCGAACGGCCTGGTTGTTGTGATATATCGCTATTCAACCGCATGATGACCTTGATACGCGCAGGTTGCCTCGCCCTGCTCCTCATGTGCGGATTCGCACCTGCCGTAGCCCAATCCCAACCCGCGTGTCCTGTGCCTCCCGATGTCGACGCCCCGGTTGGGCTGAACATTTTCACTCCGCAACAAGAAATCGAACTCGGCAACATCATCGCCGAGCAACTGGAACACCAATATCATTTGATCGAGGACGAAGCCCTCACCACCTACTTGAATCACGCCGCTCAGCGCATTTTGCAGCAGTTGCCTCCGAACGAAATGCATTTCCAGGTTTTTCTGTACGACGACAGCGAAGCCAACGCTTTTAGCCTGCCCGGAGGGCGGATTTACGTCTCGCGCAAGCTGGTCGCCTTGGTGCGCAACGAGGATGAACTCGCCGGCCTTTTGGGTCACGAGATGGGACACATCATCAGCCGCCAGGGGGCCATCGAGCAGTCCGTGCTGCTGCAAAAAATTCTCGGCGTGACGTCCGTAACCGACCGCCACGACATCCAATCGAAGTACAACCAGTTGCTGGATAACGCGGCGAGAAAACCAGAAGTCTTTCGACAGATCATGGAGCGCGAAGAGCCGCATCAATACGTTGCGGACCGGATCGCGCTCTACGCCGAAGCTAACGCCGGATACTCGCCGCAAGCGTTGCTCGCGTTCTGGGATCGCTTCGCCGGGACCCATGGCAACTCGGGCGGAACTTTTTCGGTCTGGTTCGGCCTTACCACTCCCGCGCAGAAGCGATTGGGCGAGATGCGCAAGTCGCTGGTGGCCATGCCCCCGAATTGCTTGACCAAGACCGACACCACCGCCGGTCCGGACTTTCTCGCTTGGCAAGCGGCCGTCATCGATTACTCCGGCCCCGGACACCGTGAATCGCTGCCCGGCATGTTGTCGAAAAAGACGCTGAATCCCCCGCTGCGCGGCGACCTCACCACCTTGAAATTCAGCGGAGACGGAACCTACGCCCTGGCCCAGGACGACTCGAGCATTTTCGTGCTCAGTCGCAACCCCTTCGCTTTGTTGTTTCGGTTCGATGCTCCCGAAGCCGTCGCCGCCCAGTTCACTCCCGATTCGAAAGACATCGTCTACAACACCAGGGCGCTCCGCGTGGAAGACTGGAACATCGAATCCCGCAAACGCGCTTCGGCGCATGAGGTCGCCATTCTGGGTGGCTGTGCGCAAACATTGCTGTCGCCCGATGGAAAGTATCTGGCCTGTCTTACTGAGACCTTCGACTTCAAGGTTTATGTGGTCGCATCCAGCGAGCTTATCTTCACCAAGAAGGAATTCCTTACGCTCCGCAATATGTCGGTTTTTATTCGCGTTCTTTTTGATGCGGCTGGATCCAACCAGCGAACCCCAATTGATCCACCTCGGATTTTCCCCTGACGCCCGGTATCTGGTCGCAGCTTACGAAGCGGATTCAGTGGCAATCGACCTGACCACACGGACCCCCGTCGCCATGTACGGATCGCTGCACGCCGATGTTGGAGGGGGGTTCGCCTTCATCACTCCGGACACCTTAGTGGTCGAAGATCGCTACAACACCCACAATTCCGCAATCGTGCAATTTCCTTCGGGCAAGGTTCTGCAAAAGGTCCGGATCGGAGATCAGCGCATCGCTCCCGCGGCCCACGGAGATTTCCTTTTGCTCCGCCCGGTGGTAGACGCACCGGTCGGGGTATTTGATTTAAAAACCCAGAAGTTGATACTGGGGCATAAAACAACAACCGCACTGGATGTTTACGACCAGCAATTCATCGTGGAGCGCACTTCCGGCGAAGTGGACCTGATGGATATGGTCTCGCGCACCCCGGTCGCCAAGGTGGAGTTGTCGCTCGGCCCGTTGAGCGGCCTGTTGGCCAAAGCGGTCTCACCTGATTTCAAGTGGCTCGCTCTCTCCGGCAGTACCCGCGGAGCAGTCTGGCAACTCGAGCCCATGGCTCGAGATTATTTTCTGCGCAGCTTCCATGGCGCCTACTTCGATGGCGACAAAACTCTGTTTGCGGATTTCCCCAAAGAAAAGGAAGAGGGCCGGACCATCGCCCGCGTCGATCTAGCGCGCCAGAACTTGAACCGCGGAATTTCGATTCCGCCCGAAACCTCCGCGCAGCAGTACGGACCGCTCTTGATGATTCGCAAGCCTGCCGGAAAAGAACATGACCTGTGGCAGAACGTAACACTCGAAATGCAGAATGCCGGCACCGGGCTAGTGCTATGGTCGACCACGTTTTCCAAGGAAGCCCCGCAGATTTTCGTAACGCCCGAAACCAATCGTGTTTCATTCGAGTGGCGGCTCGATGAAAGTGCGGCCAAACTGGAAGTCCGCAAGAATCCGGCGCTGCAGCAGCGCTACGCCGCCATGCAAGACTCCAAGTGGGCCCGGCTCATTGAAGTAGTCGAAGGGAACACAGGGAAACCGGTGGGCGCCATACTGGTGGATACCGGAAAAGGTTCGTTTACCGTCTCGACGATTTTTGCCGCAGCCGATTGGGTTTTTGTCGGCGATGCCTCAAACCGCACGCTGATCTATTCCCTGTCGACAGGAGAACTGAAGGGTACGGTTTTTGGCTCCCACACCTTCGCCCCCGCCACGGGAGAATCGTTTGCGGTGCAACCAACGGACAGCGAAATGCAATTCTACGCGCTGCCCTCACTCGAAAAACGCGGACGTCTTGTATTTTCTTCTCCGATTGCGATGACGGAGTTCGCCGCCGATAGCGCACGGGTTTTTGTTTTAACCAGAAGCCAGGACTGCTACACCTTCGACGCCAAGACGGTCGTCCAATTCGGAACAAACTCAGCGCACGACGAAAAACCGAGCGTCGGCACCAAGTGAGTCACGCCTCGAAATGGCTCGCCGGCAGCCGGCCGACGAATCGCGATGGAACCTTCCATTCTGTTAACATTAAATATCGATGGAAGCCGCCAATCAAATCGAAACGCCACTGATCGAACTCGAACGCGCCGCCGGGGCAAAGCTCGCCCCCTATCACGGTTGCCTGCTGCCCGAAACTTTCTCGAATTTCGAAGACGAATATCGCGCCGCGCGCGAAACCCTCGCCATCTTCGACACCAACTGGCACGCCATCATCAATCTCTCCGGCCCCGACCGCCTCCGCTACCTCAACGCGATCATCTCCAACGACGTCAAGAATCTCAAAGAAGGTTCGGGCTCGCTCGCGCTGCTGCTCAACCCGCAGGGCCGCATTCTGGCCGAACTCGAAATTTACGCGCTGAAAGATCGGCTGCTCACGCTCTCGCACGCTTCGCTCCGCCAACGCACCGTCGAAACCCTCGACAAATACATCATCATGGACGACGTCCATCTCGACGACGCGACCGACAAACTCGGCACCCTCGCCATCGAAGGTCCGCACGCCGCCCGCACCATGGAAAAGACCTACGGCTTCGATCTCGACGCCATGCCCGACCTCGCCATCCGCAGCGTGCACATCGACAGCATCCCCTGCGAAATTATCCGCCGCTCGCATTTCGGCTACGTCGGGATGGAAGTGGTCGCGCCACAAAAATCGCTAAAACAAATCTGGGAGAATTTGCTGGAACTGGTGAAACTGCGCGGCGGATTGCCCATCGGCACGCAAACTCTCGAATCGTTGCGCCTCGAAGCCGGCATCCCGTTCTATCCCGCCGACTTCAACGACACGGTAATCCCCCACGAAGCCGCCGTCGAAACCACTCACATCAGCTTCACCAAAGGCTGCTACACCGGCCAGGAAATCGTCGAACGCGTCCGCTCCCGCGGCCAAGTCAACCGCCGCCGCGTCCGCCTGAAATTTTCCACGTCCGAACCACCCGCGCCCGGCACCCGCCTAACCGCCGACGGCAAAGAATTAGGCCTAGTCACCAGCTCCGCCTACTCGCCGCAAAGAAACGACCGCCATCGGCATGGGCTACTCCAGACGCGAACACGACAGCCCCGGCACCATCCTCGACGTCGACGACGGCACCACCGCCGAAATTTTTCCTAGGTGCCTCACGGCACAAGCCGCCGCATCGCGGTGTCTCATTCGTGTATGAGAGTTGTGCAACATCGATCCACATCTTGCACGCTGCCAGTTCTATTTACAGCCGGTATATGCGTGAGCTCCTGGCGTGTTCGCCATCGCTGCGCTCCCAGTCAACGGACTCGAAGTCTAAGTCGAACCACAGCTCAATGCCGGCAGACGCCAGTCCTCAATATTTCCCAAGGCACATTTTCTCGAAACGTGCCGAGCTTGTCTGACTTTCGGCTCAGCTGGTACGCTGCGCAGCTTCGAGCAATGCACGAGCCCTCGCTGCTGGATTTGGCCAAAGACAAGTCAGTTCTGGCGTACCGTTTTGTTTGGCTGCGGACGTTTCATCATCCGATCGCCGTCAGCAAATCCGCTGCGACCAGATGGGACCGCCCAACCAGCCTCGGTAGAGATGACCGGCGCCGGGGGTTACAGTCCCGGAGTGATACGCAAATTCGCAAACCAGTGAAGTGCGCAACGACGAGGTCAATGCGTTTTCAGGCCCTTCTACATGCCATCGATTACTGGTCCATGCCAACCCAAGATTCGGACGAGTGCGACTCGACGGCGCTCGTGGATTTTAGAAGGAGTCGTGACGGTCAGTACCACGTTGTAACACGCTGGAGTCCGCGGAACCGGAGCTTACCGTGCAAGCTGCTGGTATTTACTAAGCTGTCGAAAATTAAAGTAGAACCAGAGGAGATTTACTGAGGTCGGAAAAGCTTGGAGGCGTTAGCTCTTACTGAAGTTCATCGACCGCATAAAACTCCCGCGGTCATTATCAATCTTCTTCTGCAGCTGAAAAATCGCATACAGCAGCGCTTCCGGCCGCGGCGGGCATCCCGGCACATACACATCGATCGGGATCACCTGATTCACGCCCTGCACCACCGCATAATTATTGAACACGCCGCCCGACGTCGCGCACGCGCCCATCGAAATCGCCCACTTCGGCTCCGGCATCTGCGCGTAGAGCTGCTTGATCACCGGCGCCATTTTCACTGAAACGCGCCCGGCGATAATCATCAAATCCGATTGTCGCGGAGAACCACGAAAAACTTCAGCGCCAAACCGCGCAATGTCGTACCGCGAAGACGCCATCGACATCATTTCAATCGCGCAACACGCCAAGCCAAACGACATCGGCCAGATCGAACTCCGCCGCGCCCAGTTCACCACTTTGTCCAGCGACGCAAACAGAATTCCCTCGTCCTTCAGGAAATTCGCGTCCTGCCCCGGCGCTTCCAGCGTTACGCCCTTCCCCAGTTCAACGGCCATGGCCTAAGTAACTCCGTTACAGCGTAGTCGAATGCCTGCTCCGCCATTTTGCCCGTTTGCTTCGCCCTTTGCAACGAAGCAAGCGGTGTTGCCTTTCCGGGTGCCGCACTCTTAGCGCCGTTGCCTCGCGCAAAGGGTGCGGGTTTAGACGCAGAAGTCTCAGGCCGGTCCGCTTCTCCTGGTCATCCAGGCCTATCGCCAAACCGTTTTTGGCCGTCATCCTGAGGAGCGCCTTTCGCGACCAAGGATCTCTCTTCGGCTTCCCTCGCGCCAAACCCCTAGTCAAACGCCCGCGCCTACTTATTGTCTGCGGACGTCGGCTGCTCGATGATTTCCGACCTGATCCACGTAGTGTCTGGATCAAAAACCTTCATCGATCTTAGCCTTCTCCATCGTTTGTTTTCCCAAATCCTTCTCGTAGACCACGCCGTCCTGCGAAACCAGGAACGTCATCACGCCCGAATCGCGATACACCGCCGGATAGGCCACAAACGCGAAGCCCTTGGTCATCTTGCCGTCCGCGATGTAACTCATCGCTCCGCCGGTAGCTTTCTTCCCCTGCTTGTCGAGAATCCTGAAGTAATATCCGCGAAACGGTTCGGCACCGGTGTTGTTGTCCCGGGCGATTCCGCCTTCACTGCCTGCATTCGCCACCAGCGGGCCAATCGGACTCCCCGCGTCCGAACCCGCAGCCGGCCAATACAATCCATTCTGCTTTCCCGCTTCGGCCACAAACCTCGCCGCGAACTCGCCATTATTCTTCGCCGCAAATTCCTTCTGCGACAGCACCAGTTCCTGGCAAACGCGAATCGCGGACAACTCATTCTGACCAATGCGTCGGAACAGAATCTCTTTCTTGGCCGCCTCGGTATCGAAATACCATTTGCCCGCTCGATTCACCAGCGGGATAGGAGTCGGCCAGTTTTCGGCGCCGATGTACAAAGTCGTAGTCGCGTCCGGCTCCTCCACCAGGCGGTGCATCACCTGGTATTTCGCCACGAAGTTGGCGCGCATGGCCTCGTCTTCGGCCGGGTCTCCGGACTTAATGACCTTCTGTCCTTCCTTCCCCAGAATCGTCAACATCGCGCTCTCGTCGTTTTTCTGCGCCGCCGCGAAAAGAGCCTGGCTCGCTGCATCGGGCGAAACAAACGTCTGTTGCCCCGCTTCCTGCGCCTGCACCGGCGTCACGCCTCCAACCAGTGCGCAAAATACAAACGCCGCGGCCCCCAGTAGGAGACCGCGGCGCATATCCAGACCATTCCACTTCGGTTCTGCTCGCATGAATGCCTCTCAGTTATAAAGTTCCATTCGGCCAAATCGGCCGGTTATTGTCGAACTACCGGCCGCGTCCGCCGCCACCACCATGCGAGCCACCGCCGCCGCCGAAGCCGCCGCCATGCGATCCGCCACCGCCGCCAAAACTCTGGCTGCCGCGTGACGAATAGCTGCGCGTCTGGCCGCCCTGGTTGTATCCGCTGAAAGCTCCGCTGCGGACGTTGCTCTGGGTGTGCGCATCTCCGTAGCCGCGAGCCGCCTGCGTATTTCCGTTGAACGGATGGGTCGTCGCTCCCGGGTGGTTGTAGACGTTTCCAGCAGCGTGCTGTTCCCCAGCTCCGTTGCGGCCCAGATTCTGATCGTGGTTGCCGTTGAAGCCGCGGTTCACGTTGTTGGTCACGCCGTTATATCCGCCGTTGCGGTAATAGTTGTTGCGGTTATAAAACGTGTTGCTCCGCGAGTAATACGCATTGTGGTTGTAATAGATGGTGTGCCCGCCCCAGTTGGCGCCCCAGTGGTTCCAGCCCCAGCCGTAGCCGCCATACCAGCCCACTCCAAATCCAATTCCAAAATTCAAGTACGGGCCGCCGTACCAGATGCCGGGGTAGTTATACCAATACGGCCACGGCGAAACCGGATACCCGTAAATACCCCACGGGTTGTAAGCCGGCACATAAACGATCTGCGGATTCGTCGGCTGAATTACGATCGACGAGCCCTGGTCCTGCACCGTCTGCTGATCCGTCGACTTCAGATTTCCGGCGGCCTGAGCCTTCTGCCGCATGAACTGCACCGCGTCCATCACGTCCTGCTGCTGGTTGTAATAGGCGTCGCCCAGCGAAGAGGTCCACGACAAATTCTTATCCATGTTTCCTAGCACGGACGGGAAACCCGTCAGCGCCTTCACACTGGGATCCCAACTCTTCTGATCGACCGCCTGCGCCAGCGCGTCACCCTTAAGATTTGGGTTGTCCTGCAGAAAACGGTCGGCCTCCACGATTTGCGCCGGAAAGGTCGACGCCGCCAATACCTGCGCCACCAACGAATCCGGATACAGCGCAATCGGCGCTACCAGTTGCTGCAGTTGCGCCGGAGTCTGCGTGGTATACGCCGGGGCCGCGCTGCCGGACTGTCCCGGCTGCACGCCCTGAGTCTGCTGACTCGTATCCTGTCCCTGATCCGACTGCACCTGCGAATCCTGAAACGCATTCGCGTTACGCGCCGAAACCGCGAACGCCAGGCCGGCTGCCAGCGCAAACGTCAGCGCCTTTTTGCCCGCTCCCGCTGCGAACCATTTCCAGCCGCGCGAACTAAGATTGGTCTTCATTTTTTTTCTCCGGGGCCTTCACCTAAGAAGGCCACCTACCCCATTTGACGCTATCAGTTCCCCACTCGGTGCAACTTATCGTGTAAATCCACTGCCCACTTCGTATTAAGCCCACTTCCGATGACGCATCGTAGTCCCATTCCAGCCAACCTACAACTGAACCTTCAGCCCGGTTAAACCCCACTCCGGCTCAAAGGTTTCGTCGTGCCTTTACGGGTGCCGCACTCTTTGCGCCGTTGCTTCACGCAAAGGGTGCGGGTTTAGACGCCAGAAGTCTCAGGCCGGTCCGCTTCTCCTAGTCGTCCGGGCCTATCGCCAAACCGTTTTTGGCCGTCATCCTGAGGAGCGCCTTTGGCGACGAAGGATCTCCTTCTTGCCCGGCCCCCCGACTCGGCAGCGCTACGCCGTCAGATTCGCCGTCGACAAAAACTTCGGCGCCTTCCTTACCTTCGTCGCCTGCTCGAACCCATAGGCCAACGAAATCAACGTCGGCTCGCTCCACGCCCGCCCAAAAAACGAAATCCCAACCGGCAAACCAAACACATGCCCCATCGGCACGCTCACGCTCGGATAACAAGCCACCGCCGCCGCACTCGACGTCTGCCCCGCCGCATTATCTCCATTCACCAGATCCGTCACCCAAGCCGGCCCGCCCGTAGGCGCCACCAACGCGTCCAACTTAAATTTATCCATCGTCGCGTCGATGCCCTCCTGCCGCGCCATCCGCAAATTATTTTGCAGCGCGTCCAAATACTCCTTCGTGTCCAGGCCGCCCTTAGCCTGCGCCTTCAAAAACATGTCCTGCCCGAAATACGGCATTTCCTTCTCGCGGTTGCGATCATTGAATTCGATCACCTCGAGCAGCGTCTTCACCGGAGCCTTCGGCCCCAGTCGCGCCAGATACGCATTCAGATCCGCCTTCAACTCATAAAGCAGCACGGTAGTTTCGTTGTCGCCGGTTTTTCCAATGGTTGCGATGTCCGTCGGATCCACCACCACCACGCCGTTCTTCTTCAATACGTCGAGCGCCTGCTCCATCAAAGCGTCGACGCCTTCGTTAAATCCAAAATACTTCCGCACCACGCCAACCCGCATCCCGGGTTTGAAGGCCGTCAAGAATTGCGTGTAGTCCTCGAACGATTTTCCCGCACTCGCTGCCGTCGCCGCATCCTCCGGATCCACTCCCGTCATCGCTCCCAACAAAATCGCCGCGTCACGCACCGTCCGGCACATCGGCCCGGCGCTATCCTGCGTATGCGAGATCGGAATAATTCCGGTGCGGCTCACCAATCCCACCGTCGGCTTGATCCCCACCAGTCCATTCGACGACGAAGGACACACAATCGACCCGTCCGTCTCCGTACCGACTCCCACCGCGCCCATGTTTGCCGAAATTCCCGCGCCGGTCCCCGAACTCGACCCGCACGGATTGCGATCCAGCGCGTACGGATTCTTGGTCAACCCGCCGCGCCCGCTCCACCCGCTGGTCGCATGGCTCGAACGAATATTCGCCCACTCGCTCGGATTCGTTTTCCCCAGAATCACCGCGCCCGCCGCCCGCAATCGCCGCACCACAAACGAATCCTCCGGCGGCTTCGACCCCTACCAGCGCCAGCGAACCCGCCGTGGTCATCATCCGATCGGCCGTATCAATGTTGTCCTTAATCAATACCGGTACGCCGTGCAACGGCCCGCGCGGCCCCTTAGCCTTTCGCTCCTTATCCAGACCCTCCGCAATCGCCAGACGCCTCCGGATTCGTCTCAATCACGCTGCGCAACGCCGGCCCCCGCGCATCCACCGCCTCAATCCGCGCCAGGTATTTCTCCGTGATCGACCGCGCCGTAAACTTTCCCGACTTCATCCCCTCCTGCAGCTCAGCAACGGTGATCTCATCCAATTCGAAAGCCCGCGCCTCGGCAAACGCACTTGCATCCACGTCATTCGCGACGTCTCGCGGCGCATTCTCGCGCACCTCAACTCTCGAAGCGCTCATCATCGCCGGAGCAAACGCCGCCGCCGCTCCTGCCGCAACGCCATCTCGCAGAAATCTCCGCCGGCCCGCGCCCTTCTTATTGTTCTCTGTAATCGATTTTTTCTTCACGTCCGCTCGTCCTGTCTATCGTGGAATGCTCGCCGCTGCATCCTACGCCACTCACCTGAAACCTCTCACCAGTTTCTCGGCGCTACAACTACATCGGCGCCAACCTTACTTCACCGTAATCGTCAGCGTCTGGTTCGCCGTCTTGCCCTTGCCATCATCGATCGTCAACGTGTACGTCGTGGTCTTCTTCGGCGTGACCTGCATGCAGCGGTTCGCCGAGGGCCACACATTCGCCTCCGGAGGATCGAGCTTCACCGTCTTCGCGTTCGAAACGCCGTAGCACATATCCACCGTATCTCCGCGATGAATCAATCCCGGCGAAGCATAGAACGAGATGATCTTGAAATCCGCGCCGCCCAATTCCTCCACCGCCGCCGCGTCCGATTCGCGCTGCTGCGCCGACTTGGCCTGCTGTTGCTTGTAAGCCAAATCCGCGTCCTGCTGCTTCCGCGACCACATGGTGTACCCCACAAAACACAAAACAATCGCCACCACCGCTCCAAATCCCGCCCACAGATTCCGCAACGCGTTCGGCTTTTTCTCTTCCGGCTCCATCATGTTCGCCTCTCTCCCAATTCGTTAGGGTTTAATTTCGACCTTCGTCCCGACCTGCACGATTTTGTAAATTTCCTCAATTTCGGGATTCGTGACCGCAATGCATCCATTCGTCCAATCGTAAGTCCGATGCAAGCTCCCGACCCACGCATACTCCTTCGACAATCCATGGATCTCAATCTCGCCGCCCGGATCAACCCCCATTTTCTTCGCACGCGCCACATCCGCAGCGTTCGGATACGAGACGTGCAACGCCAGATGAAACTTGCTTGCGGATTTCTTGGAATCCACGGTGTATTCGCCTTCGGGCACCTTGTGATCACCGCTTCGTTCTTTCGCACCGACCGGAACCGTGCTCAGTGCCACTTGATATTCGTGCACCACCGTTCCATGACTCAGCAACTGCATTTTGTGCTGGGACTTCACGACCACGATTTCGTCGATCGCGACTGATTTCGTGGATTGCGCCCACCCGCGCGTGCCCGCAAGGAGCAACGAGACGAAAAACACCACGCTCGTTAGTCTCGTCGTCATACGCTCAAAACAACCTTCCCAAACTGTTCCCGATTCTCCAGCCGTCGATGCGCCTCCGCACACTTCTCCAGCGGCAGCACCACATCGATCACCGGCTTCAATAGTCCGCGCTTCAAAAATTCCACTGCCGCCAAAAGATCCGCCTTCGACCCCATAAACGAACCCAGCAACGAAATCTGCCGCGTAAACAAATACCGAATATCAATCGCCCCATTAAATCCAGTAGTCGCCCCGCAAGTCACCAACCGCCCGCCCGGCATCAAACTCCGCACACTCTCACTCCAAGTCGCCTCACCCACATGCTCAAACACCACATCCACTCCGCGCTTCCCAGTCAGCCTCCTCACTTCAGCAGAAATCTTCTCCGTCGAATGATTAATCACCTCATCCGCGCCCAGCTCGCGGGCCCGCGCCAGCTTCGCATCCGACCCCGCCGTGGCAATCACCCGCGCTCCCGCCGCCTTCGCAATCTGAATCGCCGCCGTCCCCACGCCACTCCCCGCCGCCAAAACCAAAACCGTCTCAGCAGGTTTCAACCTCGCCCGCGCAAACAACATGTGCCATGCCGTCAACGACACCAGCGGAAACGCCGCCGCCTCTTCAAAACTCACGCCCTCCGGAATCGGAATGCAATTTCCCGCCGGCGCCGCGCACATACTCCGCGCACCCGCCATTCACCGCTTCGCCAAAAATGTGATAGGACTTGCACAAATTATCGTCGCCCGCCGCACACTTCTCGCACATCCCACACGAAATCCCCGGCTGCAGCATGACGCGATCGCCCACCTTCACATTCTTAGCGCCCGCCCCCACCCCCGCCACTTCCCCCGAAATATCGCTCCCCGGAATATGCGGCAAAGGAATCTTCAGCGAAGGAATCCCCCGCCGCAGCCAAAGATCCAGATGATTCAACGCGCAAGCCCGCACCCGCACCAAAACTTCCCCCGCCCCAATCGCCGGCTCCGCCACCTCGACGTACCTCAAAACCTCCGGCCCGCCATGCTCGGCATAAACAATCGCCTTCATCGCTTCACTCTCCGGCCACCCTTATATCAAAAAACTCGCCACAACAGTTCGTAGCGTGGCTCTTCAGACCGCCAGCCGACGCTCATCCAGCCGCCCAAACGCTCCGTTCTCCTAGCCGCTCAGTCCAGCCACCCAAACCGCCTTTGGCCGTCATCCAGAGGAGCGAAGCGACGAAGGATCTCCTTCTTGCCCGGCCCCAAACGGAATCCCCACCGCAGCGCATTTCCATTTTCCGCTCTCGCTATGTTCAATCCGGAACATAGCCGAAGGCCCCACCCGCGCTACACTCCGCCGACACAATTTTCGCTGGTATGTTACGACCCGCTAGTCTAACCTTCGAGGGCGTTCGGGAGTTCGCTATGGCCGTTCGTGAGCGATTGCCGGCTTGGCTCGACAGCAGGACCGCGACTGCAGCGGTCGTCGCTGGCGCCAGCCTCTTCCTCGTCAGCTACGTTTTCGACTACATCCTGTATTTCATGAAAATCTCGGAAGTCGAAACTCTTTCCAACAACATCGTCAACGGCATCCTCGGCGCGGCCCTTATGCTGCTCTTCCTGCGCAATCGCCATGAACGCGAAGTCATGGCTCGCGCCAAAGAACGCGCCATCATCGTCGCCGAAATGAATCACCACATCCGCAACGCCATGACCCCGCTGATCGTCGGCGTCTCCTCCGACGACCTCTACGAACGCCTGCGCACTCTCGACCAGGCCACCGACCGCGTCGACCACGTCCTCACCGAGCTCCTCCCCACCGTCGGCTCAACGTCCAAGCCGCGCTATTTCCCGACAACTCAGCGCTAAGCGTGAGCGACACCGCAAAATCGTCGGCTCCCGAATCCGATTACAGTTCCGCGCACGCCGAGCAGCCCGCCGGCCCTCCGCCCGTGCTCTATATTTTTGGCGCCGGCGACGTCTCCGTTCACGTAGCCGCCATCGCCAGCCACGCCGGATTTCAAGTCTCCGTCATCGACGAACGTCCCGGCCTAGCCACCGTCGAAAAATTCCCGGCAGCCGCCGAAATCTACACCTCGACCGCCGAAGCCATGCAAAAAATCCAGTTCGACGCCAATACCTATCTCCTGCTCGCCACCCGCACCCACGAAGGCGACCTGCGCCTCCTCGATTGGGCTCTCCGCGCCGCCGCCCGCGGCCCCAAGCCCCGCTACATCGGCATGATCGGCAAAAAACGCAAAGTAGCGTCCATCTACAAAACTCTTCAGGACCAAGGCATCGCGCCAGCCCAACTCGAATCCGTCTACGCCCCGGTCGGCCTCGAAATCGGCGCCGAAACACCCGCAGAGATCGCGATAAGCATCGTCGCCGAACTCATCGCCCTCCGCCGCAATTCCCCGCGCCAAAAGCTGCGCCACAAATCGATTACCCTCGCCGAACTCGCAGCCGAATCCCGAGCCCGCGACCTGAAAATGTCGTGAAATTCCGCCGACAAGCCACTCCCGCAACTCAGGCTTTATAGTCCAGTGAATCGAGTCTTCCATGTACTCCAATCCATCCCCCAGACGTGTAAATTTCTTGAGGCGAAGACCTGCAACCATGTTTCCAAATCCTTCGCTTTTTAGTTTCAAACTGATTGACACGATGCGCTTTGCGCTATAACTTATCCGGGTCCAGTCGTACGCTTTTTCGAAGGGCGCGAAGAGGCGGGTTCATATTTTCGCTCACATGCAACGTTCAGGAGACATAGCGATGCGACGATTTGGCATTATCTTCACCCTTGCGCTAGCTCTCGCGCTTTCCGCGACGGCCAGTTTCGCACAGGATGGCAAGCTCAAACTCAAAGTCACGCCTGCCCAGGGCTACTTGTTCGTTGATGGTAAAGCCATCAAGGAAGGAAGCCACTCCGTTTCGCTACCCGCCGGCCAACACCAGGTCGTCGTAGTGAACTACGGATACAAAATTTTCTCGCAGGCGGTCACCATCACTGCGGGGAAGAGCACCGATTTGGCCGTCACGCTCGAAGCGTACGGCGACAAAGTTCCCGGACCATACGGCATGATCATGGTCGAATTTAAGCCGCAAGGAAAAGCGGCGGTGTTGCTGAACGGCAAGAAAGTCGACTACTTCGTCGGTAACGTCGACGAATTCAACCACGACTGGTGGTTTCATCAGAACCTGATCGTTCCTCCGGGCACCCATGAAGTCACCGTGATGCGCGAAGACAAAGTTCTCTACACCGGCTCGGTCACCGTTGGCGCCAACGAAAAAGTTGTCATCCACGTCACCAAAGACGGCAAAGTCACCAAGGAACCCTGGAAGCGCGGCGATGAGTTGGCCAAGAAGGGCCCGCTGCCCCGTTTCACAGCCGGTATGGCCAGCGCGCAAGTTGTCGTCGCTCCGCCCAAAATCACCGGATTTAGCGCCAACCCGGCTCAGATCAATTGCGGACAGAACAGCAATCTTACCTGGGCCACCGCGGACGTGGTCGACACCTCGATTGACAACGGAGTGACCGCCGGCGGGCCCAGTGGCTCGCAGGGCGTCTCGCCGCATGCGACTACCAACTACACCCTGACCGCGACTGGACCGGGCGGCAAAATCACCGCTGGCGCCCCACTCAACGTCAACACCGTCGTCACCGGCAGCATCACCGCCAACCCGTCCGAATTGCACTACCGCAAGATCGGCGACAAGGTGATCACCGACGATAACGGCACCCTGACTTGGACCACCGGCAACGCTGACTCCGTCAACATCGATCCGATCGGCAAAGTCGACCTCCAGGGTTCGCAGGCGGTAAAGGCAGACCCGGCCAAGACTGACATCGGTCCCGTGGACGAAAATCGCAACTACGTGATGCACGCCACCAACGTTTGCGGCGGCTCGCTCGATCAGACCGCTGCCGTGCACGTCACCGGCTCCATCGAACCGATTCCGGACGTCGTGCTGCAAAGCGTGTTCTACCCCACGGATTTCCCGGATAAACAGCACCCGCAGGTTGGCTTGGTCAAGAGCCAACAGGCCGAACTCGCCACGCTCGCCGACGGCTTCAAGAAGTATCTTGAATACGATCCGGACGCGAAGCTCTCCATTGAAGCGCACGCCGACGTTCGCGGCTCCAAGCCCCATAACCAGGACTTGAGCGAACGCCGCGTCGAACGCATCAAGCAATATTTGGTCGATCAGGGAATCTCGGCGGACAAGATCCAGACGGCGGCCTACGGTAAGGATCGCCCCATGGACAAGACCGAAGTCAAGAACCTGGTCTCCACCAACCCGAATCCGGCTCCCAAGGCACGCGCGAAGAACATCACCGGCGATTACTACGCATACAATCGCCGCGCGGATATCGTCCTGCTGCCCTCCGGCAAGAAGTCAGCGCAGTTCTACCCGAACAACGCCGACGACGCCGGCCTGCTCTGGCAGATCCCGAAGCCGGCGCTGAAGAAGGTCGAAGCCGCACAGTAAATCCGAATCACACGTCACCGCGCCGGAGAGCAACCCTCTCCGGCGCGTTTTTTATTTTCCGCTGCACCCAGCGCTCCGCCAAGAACTTTTGGAGTGCGGCGGCTCTGCCGCCGCTTTTCCAAAGCCGCCCATGCCGCAAACTGGTCCAGCGCGAAGCGCCACCGATCAAGTCTCCGTGGTCTCCAGCCTTTCTCTGTGATCTCTGTGTTAAATCTTTGGTCTTCCACCTCTCCAGCGCACCGATCCGCTTCTCCTAGCCTGTCAACCCAGTACCCAAACCGCCTTTGGCCGTCATCCAGAGGAGCAACGCGACGAAGGATCTCCTTCTTGCCCAGCCTGAAGCAGCGTCGCGGTGTGGTTTTGCGCAACCCCGCTTCCGCGCTTACACTAAAACCACATGCTCGCCGCGAACAAAACCCAACGCATCGTCTCGCTAGCCCCCAACGTCACCTCGATTCTATTCTCGCACTCGGCGTGAGCAAAGAACTCGTAGGCGTCAGCCGCTGGTGCAGAGACGTCGCCCCCATAGGCCGCCGCGCCCAAGTAGGCGACTGCTGGAAACTCGACGTCGCCGAAGTCACCAAACTAAAACCAACTATCGTCATCGGCTCCGTACCCTTCGCCCCCGAAACCGTCTCCAAACTCCTGGCCCAGCCGTTCACTTTCGTCGCCCTGAATCCGCGCACGCTAGCCGATATCCAAAACGACATCCAAACCCTAGGCCGCCTCTCAAACCGCCAAGCCGCCGCAAAACGCCTGACCCGCCAAATACAAGCCAGCCTAACCGCCGTGGGCAGAGCAGCCGCCAACCCTCGCAGCGCCACGAAGCCCCGCGTCTACTGCGAAGCCTGGCCCAACCCCCGCATCAGCTCCCCACCCTGGGTAGCCGAACTCGTCGAACTAGCCGGCGGCAAAATCGTCGTCCCCACCGGCCAACGCGTCACCGACGACCAGGTCGCCGAAGCCAATCCCGACATTATTATTCTCGCCTGGGCCGCCACCGGCACCCGCGCCAAGCCAGAAACCGCTCTGAACAATCCAGCATGGCGCAATATCAAAGCCATCCAAAGCAAACGAGTCGTCGTAGTCCGCGACGAGTGGCTCAACACTCCCGGCCCCCCGCTGGTCCGCGGCGCCCAGGAACTACTCCGCATTTTCAACGAGTACGACCGCGAAAACTCGCGCCAGCCAGGCCAAATTCTAATAACGCAATCCGCGATTAGAAATCGTCGTAACTCGAAGAAAACAATCACTCGAGGTCATTTCTAATCGGCCGGTAAATGGTAACTTTTTTACCCATTTCCATTTTGGGACGACAAAAAAGGGAATGAAAAGAGACATGCTGACAGTAGTAGCGGCAGTGATTGAATCGGAAGGCAAAATCCTCGCCTGCCAGCGCCGTCGTACCGATGCTTTCGGCCTGATGTGGGAATTTCCCGGCGGTAAAGTAAAACCGGGCGAGACCCTCGACCAAGCCCTTGCGCGCGAGCTGCAAGAAGAGTTGGGCGCCAACGCAAAAATCGGCCCCGAACTTTTTCGAACTCGCCACCAATACGCCGAGATGGCCGACCCCATCGAACTCATATTTTTCTCAGCGACGCTTGACGCCAAATTAATTCGCAATCTTGCTTTCGAAACGATGGAATGGCGCGAACGCGATCGGCTCGCGGAATTGAATTTTCTCCCAGCCGACCGCGAATTCCTGGCCAAGCTGGCCGCAGGGAATTCATGAAATAAAAATTCCGCGGCGCGACTTCGGAGCATACGCGCGGGGCTGGTCGGGTGTATTCTAATCATGACGAATTCCCGCGAGGCCGCGGGATTCGAGCCACAGAACGCTGGATGTTTCGCGAAGAGGACCGAACGAGGACATGGAAAACGAGCTAAGCGTGCCGCTGCAGGGCCTGGATGGAACCGAGATTCAGGAATGGCTGGAGTCGCTGGATTCCGTGCTGCAATCGAGCGGCCCGGAAGTTGCCACCTACATCCTGGAACGGTTGCGCGCCCACGCCAAGCTGATCGGCATCGAGATTCCCTTCACCGCCAACACCCCGTACGTGAACACCATCCCGCACCAGTTGCAGGCTGATTTTCCCGGCGACCAGCAGCTCGAACGCCGGATCAAGAGTTTGGTGCGCTGGAATGCGGCGGCGATGGTGGTTCGCGCCAATAAGGAAGAACACAATATCGGCGGCCATATTTCCACCTTCGCTTCTTCGGCCACGCTCTACGAAGTCGGCTTCAACCATTTCTTCCGCGCGCGTAATTCGAATTTCGACGGCGATACCATCTATTTCCAGGGCCACGCCGCGCCCGGTATCTACTCGCGGGCGTTTTTGGAAGGCCGCCTCTCCACCGAGAAGCTGGAGAATTTCCGCCGGGAATTGAAAGCCGGCGGCGGATTATCCTCTTATCCGCATCCGTGGCTGATGCCGGATTTCTGGGAATTCCCCACCGTTTCCATGGGCCTCTCGCCGCTGATGGCCATCTATCAGGCGCGCTTCAACCGTTACCTGGAAAACCGCGGACTGAAGTCAGCGAGCGACGCGAAAGTATGGGCCTTCCTGGGCGACGGCGAAACCGACGAACCGGAATCGCTCGGTGCCATCACCCTGGCCTCGCGCGAAAAGCTGGACAACCTGATTTTCGTCATCAATTGCAACCTGCAACGGCTCGATGGTCCGGTGCGCGGCAACGGCCAGATTATTCAGGAACTCGAATCAGCGTTCCGCGGCGCGGGCTGGAACGTAATTAAAGTTCTGTGGGGCACCGAGTGGGACGCGATCCTCGACCGCGACACCGAGGGCTTGCTGGTTAAGCGCATGGGCGAGCTGGTCGACGGCGAATACCAGAAGCTCGTAGTCGAATCCGGGGCCTACGTCCGCGAACATTTCTTCGGCTCCGATCCGCGCCTGCTGAAACTGGTCGAACCATTTTCCGATGACGAGCTGCGCCGCCTGCGCCTCGGCGGTCACGACCCGCGCAAGGTCTACGCCGCGTACAAAGCGGCCTCGGAACACAAGGGCCAGCCCACCGTAATTCTGGCCCGGACCATCAAGGGCTATGGCCTGGGCGAAGCCGGCGAAGGCAAGAACGTCACTCACCAGCAGAAAAAGTTGAACGAAGAGGAACTCAAGGAATTTCGCACGCGCTTCGACATCCCGCTGAGCGATCAGCAGGTCGCGGACATCACTTTCTATCGTCCAGAGGAAAATTCCGAGGAATTGGAATATTTACATGCGCGTCGCCAGGAACTGGGCGGCTATGTTCCTTCGCGCAGCACGCGCGCCAAGGCCCTGGTAGCTGACAACGCCGAACTCTTCAAGGAATTTGAGAACGGCAGCGACGGCCGCGAAGTTTCCACTACGATGGCGTTCGTCGGCATTCTGAAAAAAATGCTGAAAGACCCGGAGATCGGCAAGTTGATCGTGCCGATTGTGCCGGACGAAGCGCGGACGTTTGGCATGGAGTCCTTGTTCCGCACCATCGGAATTTATTCCAGCGTGGGACAGAAGTACGAGCCAGTGGACGTCAACACCCTGCTGTACTACCACGAGAAGAAAGACGGCCAGATTCTGGAAGAAGGCATCACCGAAGCGGGCTCGATGGGCTCGTTCATCGCCGCCGGTACCGCCTACGCCACCCAGGGCATCAACACCATTCCGTTCTTCATTTATTACTCAATGTTCGGCTTCCAACGCATCGCGGATTTCATCTGGGCTGCGGCCGATATGCGCGTACGGGGCTTCCTGCTGGGCGGGACCGCGGGACGCACTACGCTTTCCGGCGAAGGCCTGCAGCATCAGGACGGCAACAGCCATATTCTGGCGCTGCCGGTACCGAACCTGAAGGCTTACGATCCCGCCTATGCCTACGAACTCGCGGTGATTATCGAGGACGGCATTCGCCGCATGTACCACGACGGCGAAAGCATCTTCTACTACATCACGGTGATGAACGAGAATTACGCGATGCCGCCCATGCCCGGCGACGTCCGCGAAGGAATTTTGCGCGGGATGTACAAATACAAGGCTGCCGCGAATTCCTCATCGGCAAAACTGCGCGCACAGCTTCTGGGCAGCGGCGCCATTTTGAACGAAGCGCTGAAGGCCCAGCAAATCCTGGCAGACAAATATAATGTCGCCGCCGATGTGTGGAGCGTCACCAGCTACAAAGAACTCTACATGGATGGCAACGAAGCCGATCGCTGGAACCGCCTGCATCCATCCGAGACCCCGCGCGTTCCCTACGTCACCGAGTGCTTGAAAGGCGAGGAAGGCGTGGTCATCGCGGCGACGGACTACTTGAAGACGCTGCCGAACATCATCTCGAAGTGGGTGCCGAACCGCATGGCCTCCCTAGGCACCGACGGCTTCGGCCGCAGCGAAGGGCGTACCTCGCTCCGCGAGTTCTTCGAGGTCGACGCCCGTTTCATTGTAATCGCCACCCTGAACGAGCTGTTCCTCGACGGCAAAATCAAAGCCAGCGTAGTCGATCAGGCCATCAAAGACCTGGGCATCGATCCCGAAAAACTGAACCCCGCGGTTTCGTAGCGGGCTTCGATCTTCCACAAACTAAACCAGCGAGCGGCCGCCATCGACCGGCAGAATTTGTCCGGTAACAAATTTCGCGGTCGCGAAAAAGAAAACGGCGTCGGCGATTTCGTCGCCGGTGCCGGTGCGATGCAGCGGAACTTTGGCGATGTATTCTTCGTCAGGCGCTTCGCCGGGAAACTGGATCGTTCCCGGAGCGACGCTGTTCACCGTGATCTCCGGGCCGAACGCGCGAGCCAGGCACTTGGTCAGCATGATCGAGCCTGCTTTCGAAACGCAGTAGTGAGTGAAAGCCGGCCAGGGCAGCAAGCCGCCGAGCGACGAAATGTTAATGATGCGCCCGCCGCCTCCGCGCCTCATCAGCGGCGCAGCCGTCTGGCAGCACAGGAACTGAGATTTCAGATTCGTGTTAAGGATGCGGTCCCACTGCTCTTCGGTAAGCTGCTCGAAATCGGCAGCAAAGAACATGCCGGCGTTGTTGACCAGAATATCCAGCCGGCCGAATTCGGCTTCGGTGGCGGCGAAGAGCTTTTGCACGTCGGCGCGCTTAGAGACATCGCCCTGAACCGCGATGGCGCGATTCCCTTTCGCTTTGATCTCGTCGATAAGTTGCTGCGCCTCCGGCTTGGAAGATTCGTAGTTGATGACGATGTTCGCGCCCTCGGCGGCCAGCCGCAGCGCGATGCTGCGGCCGATGCGCTTCGCGGCTCCCGTGACGATTGCAACCTGATCCTCGAGCGGCTTCTCAGCCATCACAACCTCCTCGAATGCTTTCCTGCTATTTGCGGTACCGATTGTAGTCCAGTTCCCGGGTTCGATTTCCGCGGTGCTGGTGGGATGCGCAAAACGCGTGGTTCGAAGCGGGCATTTTGCTCCCAATTCCAATTCGCCTGCTAGAATCGGTGAACAAACACGTTGGAGGAACGATGAAGATCGATTTGCTGGTGATTGCGGCGCATCCGGACGACGCGGAACTGACCAGCGGAGGGACGCTCCTGCGCGCCGCGAATCAAGGCTACGCCACCGGAGTCCTCGACCTGACGCGCGGCGAGACTGGTACGCGCGGAACTCCGGAGACGCGCGCCCAAGAAGCTGAAGCCGCAGGAAAGCTGCTGAACCTGAAGGTTCGCCGAAATGCCGGCTTGCCTGACGCGCATCTGCGGGTTTGCGACGAGTTCAAGGTCACGGTTGCGGAGATCATCCGCGAGCTGCAGCCGCGCACAGTGATCCTGCCCTACTGGGATGGCCGGCATCCGGACCATTACGCCGCGGCGGCCCTTGGCTACGAAGCGTGCTTCATCGCCGGGCTGCAGAATTACAAAGGATTGAAAGGCGAGGCGTTTCGGCCGTTCAAGATTTTGTACGCGGCGGCGTACGAAGATGTGCGGCCGCATTTCGCGGTCGACATCACTGAGTTCTACGACCGGCGCCGCGAAGCGATTTTGGCGTACAAGTCGCAATTCGATCCCCCGGCGAACAGCCCGAAGGGAAAAGTGTTTCTGCCGCTCGATGAACTCGAAGAACGCATGAGCCACCAGGCCAAACACTTTGGAAGGATGATCGGGGTTAAGTATGCGGAAGGCTACCTGACCAAGGAAATCCTGGAAGTGGATGACGTGGTGAAGCTGCCGGTGCGTTCGATGTAACGGTGGAGCGGGCGGCGACTAGAAGTCGTCAGATTCCTGGGTATAGGTGAAACCGGGGAGCAAATTGACCGGGCCGCGGTGATCGACTTTGACCTTCTCAGCGCGCTCGTTTTCCGCGCCGGCCTTGCGAAGCATGGCGTAAGTGGCCAAGGCTTCGGAGTAGACCTTTGTAATCAAATACTGTTCGCCGGTCGATTCTTTCTTCCAGACTTGGCCAACTTGGATTTTGCGGGCAGGCACTTTACAAATGTAGACAGAATCGGGAGAGAGGTCAATACGAGGTCCGCGATAGGATTCTGGGCTGTAACGGCTTGGAGCGGCGCCCAGGGCTAAGCGGGGCTCCAGCAGCGCCCCGCAAAGGAAACTAATTTGCGTGACCTGACATCATAGGCAGAGTGGCAGAGGTGCGGGTATAGCTGTTTTGGGGTGTATAATCCCCGTCAGTATCCGCCGGAGGTACCGATGAGAATGAATTTGGCGGCACAATTGGGCGCGATGATCGTCGCGGCGTCGCTGATCACGTCCTCCTCGGGCGTGGCGAACGCGCAACAGCAGACGAATGCGCCGGCGTCGAGCTCCTCCTCGCAACAGAACAATCCGCAGAGTTCGTCACCGCCTCCAGTCCAAAATACCCAGCAAGGATCGCAATCGGGCGGGAACGCGTCCGGCGACCAGCAGCAGTCCGGATCTGGCTCCGGCGACGTGCAGCAGGCGGATCAAGCGACTGGGGCGGCTTCTAACGACCCGAATGTGAAGGCCGGGACCAAACAGGACGTCAACGCGATTGGCAACCGGAACGTCGGGCACGGATTGAATTTCTACTCGCTGGAACACGAAATTGCGCTGGGCAAGCAGCTATCGGCGGAAATCGAGCGCCAGGCGAAATTCATCAACGACCCAGTGGTGAATGAATACGTAAACCGGGTGGGTCAAAATCTGGTGCGCAATTCTGACGCACAGGTTCCCTTCACGATTAAAGTGATCGATTCGGACGTGGTAAACGCATTCGCACTACCCGGCGGATTTTTCTATGTGAACAGCGGCCTGATTCTGCACGCGGATGAGGAGTCCGAGCTGGCCGGGGTAATGGCGCATGAAATCGCGCATGTGTGCGCGCGCCACGGCACTAAGCAAGCGACCAAGAGCGAGATTACGCAGCTGGCCATGATTCCGGCGATGATTTTCATTCCGTACACGCTGGCCGGATACGCGATTTATCAGGGCATGCAGTTCGCGATACCGATGGCGTTCCTGCAATTCACGCGAGTTGATGAACGCGAGGCCGATTATCTGGGCCTGCAATATATGTACAAGGCCGGTTACGACCCGAACGCGTTCGTGGCGTTTTTCGAGAAGGTAGCGGCGGACGAAAAGAAGCAGCCGGGGACGATCCCGAAATTTTTCTCGACGCACCCGCCGACGCCGGACCGGATCGAAGCGTCTCAGAAGGAAATTGCGACGATCTTGCCGCAGCGCGACGAGTACATTGTGACTACTTCGGAATTCGACGTGGTGAAGAAGCGGCTGCAGTTGATCGAGATGAACGTGAAGGTCAACGACAAGAATCCGAACGCACCGAAGCTGCGCAAGAAGACCGGAACGAATGATCCGAATGCGCCGTCGACTTCGGGAGGCGCGGATCCAGGTGCGGATCCGGACCGTCCGACATTGCAGAAGCGGACGGACCCGAATAACCCGTAGAGGCTTTGGCAAGAACCTATGAAAAGCAAAACGCCCGGCTTAGGCCGGGCGTTTTTTATTCAATAGCGTTTATCGCGGGAAACTACCTGTGGGAACGCGTTTCCTCGCGGCGGGGGGCTTGTTCGACGCCCATGCGCTTGAGGCCTTCGTCGTAATACTTGCGATAGGTGATGTCCCACTCTTCGGAGCCTTCCAGGATTTCCTTTTTCTGGGAGGCGATCTTGGCGCGGACTTCGGTATCGACCTGCTCTTCGAGCTTTAAGAGCGAAGTGAAGATGTTGACGATTTCGTGGCGGATGGTGTCGCGGTCTTCGACGAAATCGACGTCGGGGCTGCCGACCAAAAAATCGAGAACGCGGTGAGAGAGTCGAACGGTTTTTTCGCGGCTGAGTCGCATTAGCGGAGGATCAGTTTCCTTTCGCGAGCCAGCTGGCCTTTCACTTTTTTGTACATTTCCTGATAGGAAGCGCCGGACGTTCGCATTTCGTCGGCGTACTTGGCCAGAATTTCGCGGACTTCTTCGTTGATGCGGTCTTCGATGGTAACTTCCTCAGCCATAACCTGACGAACCTGGGTGGTGACGTTTTCCAGATTCTTGACTTCAATCATCTTACCGGCCACCAGGCGCTTGACCACTTCCTTGGCCATGTAACCGACATAATCCCGAGACAGAAGCATTCAGTTGAGCTCCGCAGTGAAAACGAGCTTTTCAGTTTAATGGCAGCTTGCGCGGAGTGTCAAGGCTGTGCGGATGGATCGAAAATCGAGAAGTCAGGAGACAGGCGCAGCTGCGGAAGGAGAAGACGCTTCCGGGCTGGATGATTGAGAGTCAGGGGATGGCGCTGTGGCGACCGGAGTACGCTGGGAGAGTTCGGAGCGCATTTGGTCCAGGCGCAGACGGTTCAGCGACTGCGCTACGGTGGTGAGAGGATCGGGACATTCGCCACAGATCAGGATTTTCAAAGATGAAACCCCGGCACTGTACGACTCAAGTCCACTGGTCCACTGCTACTACGCTACGTTTTAGCTATGCTGCCTAGCTCCCTGCCAATGTGTTTGCGCAGAAGCGTACAACGAAGCGGAGCCGATGAAAACACCAGAAATCACGGAAAGCAGAATAACGGTCAGGCCGTCGGCGGGCGTCACCGCTTCGGGACGAATGATAAGGCGGGTCCAAATAAACGCGAGGCCAAAGTAAGTAGCCACGCAACCGGCGAACAAGCCCATGATTCCCCAAACCAGGGGCACGCTATACCGAGCGAAAAGTTTCACTTGTCTCACAGTTTCCCCCAAGCGGCGACTGCGTTGAAGCGATAATGCCACGGAGAAAAATTCTGACCAGCCGAACTTCCACGCTTCGTGCCTATTCGAATAACGGCGAATATGCGGACGGATCGAGTAAGAGTACGGATTCGCAGGCTTCGGCGGGTTCTGCTATTCTTTATGCCTCGTGCGGAGTTATACGACGCAGTAATAGAACCCAAAACCAGCGGAGAGAGGGACTCTAATTGACTCAAACGACGATTTCGGAGCGCGGCACGAATCGCGCGGCAAATTTTAACGCCGGTCCCGGGGCGCTGCCCTTGGCCGTACTGGAACGCATTCGCGAGGAACTGACCGACTACCGCGGGACGGGCATGTCGGTGATGGAGATGAGCCACCGCTCCAAGGAATTCGAGGACATCATCGCGCGGGCGGAGGCGAAACTGCGGAAGCTGATGGGGATTTCGGACGATTACGGCGTGATTTTCGTGCAGGGCGGAGGCAGCGCGCAATTCACCATGGCGCCGATGAACCTGTGCGTGGCGGGCAAGCCGATTGATGTGCTGCACACCGGGATGTGGACCGGGAAAGCGATCTCGGAATTGAAGAAAGGGATTCCCTACCGGCTGGCGGCTTCGACCGAGCCGGAGAAGTTCACGCGGGTGCCGCGGGCGAAGGAGATTCAGCTTTCGGGCGACGCTTCGTATGTTTACATGTGCACGAACAATACGATCGAGGGCTCGCAATGGCACTCCTTGCCCGAAACGGGCGGAATGCCGCTCGTGGCGGACATGTCCTCGGACATTTTGTCGAAGCCAATTGACGTGAACAAGTTCGGGTGCATTTTCGCGGGGGCGCAGAAGAATTTGGGACCTTCGGGAGCGACGGTGGTGATTGTGCGGAAGGATCTGGCAGAGCGGGCAGATAAGAATCTGCCTACCGTACTGCAATACCGGACGCATATTAAGGAGAAGTCGCTATACCACACGCCGCCAACGTTTGCGGTTTACATCATGGGATTGGTGCTGGACTGGATTGAAGCGGAGGGCGGCGCGGCGGCGGTGGAAAAGGCGAATGACGCCAAGGCGAAGCTGCTGTACGACGCGATCGATTCGAGCAACGGGTATTACAGCGGACCGATTGAGAAGGATTCGCGCTCGAAGATGAATGTGACGTTCCGGATTGCCGGCGGCGACGAAGCCGTGGAGAAGAAGTTCGCTGGTGAGTCGGCCGAAGCCAAATTGATTGGTTTGGCGGGACATCGGTCGGTGGGTGGGATGCGGGCTTCGATTTACAACGCCGTGCCGAAGGCTTCGGTGGAGACGTTGACATCGTTCATGAAGGAGTTTCAGCGCAAGAACGGGTAGGCCTACGGTGCTCGGTATCGATAACCACAATGGTGTGGCAACTACGCAACACTTCGCTTGACATGGGTAAAGTAGGCCGTTAAGGTCGAATTTCCATGCTATGCGCCCTCGTTTTGTCGCAAATCATCGATAACTGGAAGTGTGTTTCGAGGGCGAAAGGCACACTTCTCGACCGTGCGGTGTTTGTTCCATGAACGCACAGCGCTCGAAGAAGAGGCGCCAGTTTTGGCTAATCGCGGGCGGCGTGGTCTTGGCGCTGCTCTCAGCAGCGGTATTCACGCTGGGTTCGCTGAATTTCCCATTACGACCTGAAGAAGGCAGCACCTTCGCTGTTTTCTTCGCACTTTCCACGATTTTCGCCGCCGCACTGCTAGTCCTCACGTTAATCCTGGCGCGTTCGCTGCTACGGCTTTGGGCGGAGCGACGCAGCGGGCAAATTGGCTCGCGTTTCAAAGTGAAGATGGTTCTGGTGACGCTGGCGATATCTTCGCTGCCGGTGATTTTTCTGTTCTTCTTCAGCTACGCCATTGTGAATCGCGCGCTGATTTCGTGGTTTCCCAAACCGTTGGAAATCGCGAACCAGGAGAGCCACGACCTGGTCGACGACATGCGGGACGACATCGTCACGCGGCTGAATGGAATCGCCGCGAATGCGGTTGAGAGGGGCAAGCCGGATCAGAGCAATACGCAATTGGTGTGGTCAACCGATGCTTCGTGGATTCAGCCAACGGCGGGTGTAGCGTCCGGAGTGGCGTACCAAAAATCTGAGGCAGCGGGCGGAGCTCCAGCGGGGGTGAAGCTCGACCCTATCGCGCCGGTGCTGTTAGAAAATCCGTCGGACGGTCCGGAAATCTGGAAAGTCGGAAAGCAGCTGTACCTGGCCGGGAGCGCTCCGCTGCCAGACGGCCGATTTTACGTGGGCCGCGCGCTTCCTGACGATTATCTAGATCGCTATTCGGAAGTCGAGGCGGAAACCAAAACGTATGCGCAGCAGAAGCAGAATTTGCGGGCGTATAAACGCGAGATTCTTCTGGCTCTGATGGTCGTCACGCTGATTTTGATGTTCGTGACCATGTGGTCCGCGCTGTTTTTGTCCAAGCAGGTGACGGTGCCGATTCAAGGATTGGCCGAGGCTACGCGGGAGATTTCGCGAGGAAACTTCGACCATCGGATTACGGTGCAGGCGCAGGATGAGTTGGGGACTTTGGTGCGGTCGTTTAATCGCATGACTGAGCAGCTGGGCGAGGGGCGCCGGCAGATCAACGAGTTTACGCAGAGTTTGGAGCAGGCCATCGAAGAGCGCGAGCGGCGCCGGAAATTGATGGAGGCGATTCTCGAGAACATTCCTACCGGAGTTATTTCGCTGAATTCGGCGGGAGAAGTGTCGCGGGTTAATTCGGCGGTGACAGCGATTTTGGGAGATTACGCGCGAGAGGCGCGGACGTTGACCGACTTGCTAGGCGAGGACGCAGCGCGTTCGGTCTTACATTTAATGCGGCGATCGTTGCGCATGGGCGGGGCTTCGCGGGAAATTGAGATTGCGACGTCTGGGCGGCTGGTGCGGGCGGCAGTGACGGTGAGTTCGCTGGGGCCGCGGAAGTCGAATCCGGGATTTGTGATCGTTATCGACGACTTGACGGATTTGTTGCGGGCGCAGAAGGCGGCGGCTTGGCAGGAAGTGGCGCAGCGCATCGCGCACGAGATCAAGAATCCGCTGACGCCGATTCAGCTTTCAGCGCAGCGGCTGCTGCGGCATCTGGAACGGACCCGTGCGCGAAAGCCGGATCACATTTCGGGAGATCTGGAAAAGTTGGTGGCGGAGTGCGCGGGGTTGATCGAGCGCGAAGTGCATACGCTGGAGTCATTGGTCGAGGCGTTTTCGCAGTTTGCGCGATTCCCTACTGCGCGGCTGGCGCGGGAAGACGTGAATTCGATTGTGGCTAGCGCGCTGCATTTGTTCCAGGGACGGCTCGAATCGATTGCGGTGAAGACGGAATTGGCTGAGACCTTGCCTGCGGTTAAGGCGGACCGCGAGTTGCTGCGGCGGGTGCTGGCGAATTTGATCGATAACGCGGCGGAGTCGATGGAGGGATCTTCGATTCGGCGTTTGCGGGTGGCGACGCGGGCGGAAGCTGAGGGCGATGCGGTGGAGATCATCATTGCGGATAGCGGGCATGGGATTTCGCCGGAAGATAAGGAGCGATTGTTCCTGCCGCATTTTTCGACTAAGGAACGCGGGACGGGGTTGGGATTGGCCATTGCGAGTCGGATTATTGCTGAGCATAACGGGACGATTCGGGTGGAAGACAACCTGCCGACTGGGACAACTTTCGTGATTCGCTTTCCGGCGGCGGAAGCAGTAGTGGCGTCAACGCCTGCTGGGTCGTCCGCCGGCAACCCCGCGGCGCCTGGCGTGTAGCGCGGACTAGGCAATGTCGAAGCGAGATTAGGTTGGGAATCGGTACGTACGCCACAGAGCTTTTGCCAGACCTTTTCTGGAAGGATTTCGGAAGCAAATCATGCCGGCATCGATACTGATTGTTGACGACGAAGCAGGGATCCGAGAATCGCTGGGAGCGCTGCTGCGCGACGAAGGGTACGACGTAGCGGCGGTGGATTCGGGCGAGGCGTGCCTCGAAATTCTGGAGGAGCGCAGGTTCGAGCTGGTATTGCTCGACGTTTGGCTGAAAAAGCTGGACGGACTGGACACACTCGAGCGGATGCGGACGCACGATGACGCTCCGATGGTCATCATGATTTCGGGCCACGGAAATATCGAGACGGCGGTGCGGGCGACCAAGCTCGGCGCTTTTGATTTCATCGAGAAGCCCTTGTCGCTGGAAAAGACTGTGGTGGTAGTGCGGAACGCGCTGGAATATTTGCGGCTGGATACGGAAAACCAGCGGCTGCGGGAGGAGTTGGAGGAGCACACCCAGATTCTGGGTGGCAGCGTACCGATGAAGGCGCTGCGGCAGCAGATCGCTTTGACCGCGCCGACCAACGGGCGCGTGTTGATTTACGGAGAGAGCGGGACGGGCAAAGAATTGGTTGCGCGGGCGCTGCATGCAAGCAGTTTGCGAGGCGAGATGCAATTTGTAGAAGTGAACTGCGCGGCGATTCCGGAAGAACTGATCGAGTCGGAGATGTTCGGGCATCGCAAGGGGAGTTTTACTGGGGCCAGCGAAGACAAAATCGGAAAATTTCAGAAAGCGGACCGCGGAACGTTGTTCCTCGATGAAGTCGGGGACATGAGTTTGAAGACGCAATCCAAGGTGCTGCGGGTGATTGAGGAGTTGCGCGTCGAGCCGCTGGGGTCGAACCAGACTACCGATGTGGATGTACGGATTATCGCCGCGACGAACAAGAAGCTGGAGGATGAGATTGGGCGCGGGGCCTTTCGGGAGGATTTGTTTTACCGGCTGAACGTGATTCCGTTTTATGTGCCGGCGCTGCGGGAGCGGACTGAGGATATCCCGATTTTGGCCGCGGCGTTTTTGGCGACGTTCTGCGAGGAATACGGGAAGAAGGCCAAGGAATTCAGCGCGTCGGCGATGGAGGTTTTACGGACCTATCCGTGGCCGGGGAATGTGCGCGAACTGAAAAATTTGGTCGAGCGGCTGGTGATTGTTTGCCCTTCGCCGCAGATCGACGCGCATCATTTGCCGCCGGAATTATTTCGCGGGGCTTCGAAGAGTCCGCAGAGGCCATATGAGAGCTTGCACGAGGCGCGGTCGGCCTACGAGCGGGAGTTTGTGCTGCGCAAGCTGGAAGAAAATCGCTGGAATATGACGAAGGCGGCGCAGTCTTTGGGGCTGGAGCGGAGCCATTTGTACCGGAAGCTGCGGTCGTTGGGGATTTCGCCGGTAAAGACGTAGGTTCGTCACGCGGTTTCGGCCAGCGCGCTGATCCTCTTTAGTCGTCTTCGGCTTCGGTGGATGCAAATTCCTGGCGCTTGCCAAGGTCTTCGAGTTGGCGGTGCCAGTCGAGTTGGCGAACGATGTTTGAGTTTTGGCGCCAGTTGGCTTGCACGTTGACGAAAAGCTCGAGAAAAATCTTGGTACCCAGAATTTTTTCGAGTTCTTTGCGAGCCGCGGTGCCAATCTTCTTGATGACTTCCCCGCCCTTGCCGATCAGGATGCCTTTCTGTCCGTCGCGTTCAACGTAAATCGTGGCGCGAATTTTCAGGATCTTCGGCGTTTCCTCGTAGGTGTCGACCATGACGGCGATGGCGTGCGGAACTTCGTCATGCACGGCGAAGATGGCTTTTTCACGGACGATTTCGGCGGCGAGAAAACGTTCAGGCTGATCGGTGAACTGATCGGGCGGAAACATCGGTGGATTTTCGGGCAAGCGGGTGAGCCAAGAATTTACGAGGTCGAGGCAGCCGGCGCCGGAGCTGGCGGAGATGGGGAAAGTTTCGGCGAAGGCGAACTCTTTGTTGTAGCGCTCGATCATCGGCAGGAGCAGAGCCTTGTTGATGCGATCAACTTTGTTGAGGAGCAGGTAGACCGGGCCGCGGAAGCGCTGGACCCATTCGATGGCGAAGCGGTCGCCGGCGCCGAAGTCGACCGTGGAATCGACGATGAGGCAGAGGATGTCGATGCCGTCGAGGGCGTGCTGGAGTTCGTCCATCATCATGCGGCTGAGAACGTTTTCGGGGCGGTGAATGCCGGGAGTGTCGACGAGGACGATCTGAGCGTCTTCGCGGTTGAGAATGCCTTGGATGCGATTGCGAGTGGTTTGCGGCTTGGGGGAGACGATGGCGACTTTCTGGCCGACGAGAGTATTGACGAGGGTGGATTTGCCGGCGTTGGGACGGCCTACGATGGCGACGAAGCCGGATTTGAAGGGCATGGAAGATTCAATTGTACGCGAACGGATGGGGATGCGGAAGGATGGCGGGTGCGCCGCGGAGCAAGTCAAAAGAATTCACCACAGAGGCCAGCGAGAGAAAGGCGTGAGAACACGGAGGGTTTGTCGCGCGACGTGACGGGCTCGATGAATTTTTGTGACGGCTATTGCGATTGCGAGGAGTTGGCGGCGATGGGACGGGCGCGGACGCGGAGCACTTTGCGTTGGTTGGCTTCGATGACTTCGAAGCGGAGGCCATCGGCGTCGATGATTTCGCCGGCCTTGGGAACGTGGCCAACTAAGCCGTTCAGCAGGCCGGCGATGGTAGTGGCGGCGGAGTGTTGCATGCCGGCGTCGAGCTTGACGCCGAAAAGTTCGCTGAGCTTGTCGAGTTGCACGCTGCCGCGAATGACCAGGGCGCCGGTAGCGTCGCGGACGACGTCGGGCGAGGGGGCGCGATCTTCTTCGCCGATTTCGCCGACGATTTCTTCGACGAGATCTTCAATAGTGACGACCCCGGCCATCAGGCCGTATTCGTCAATGACCATGGCCATTTGCTGGCTTTTGCGCTGCATATCCTGCAACAGCTCGGCGCCGAATTTGGTTTCGGGTACGAAGAAGGCCGGGCGCATCAATTCGCGGACGTAACGATGGCCGGCTTCGCGGTCGGAGACGGCGAGCATATCGCGCGCCATGACGATGCCGGTGATGTCGTCGAGCGATTTGCCGTAAACGGGCAGGCGGGAGAATTTGGTTTTGACTACGAGTTCGCCGAGTTCTTCGAGGGTGGCGGAATCGCGGATGGCGACGACGTCGGGGCGCGGAGTCATCACGTCGCGCACGCGCTTGTCGCCGAATTCGACGACGGATTCGATCAGGCGGGCTTCGTCCTGCTCGATGATTCCCTCTTCGGTGGCGGCGTCGACGAACGCTTCGATGGCTTGCTGCTGATCGGCGGCGGGAGTGGTGGCTTCTCCGTCTTCGGATAAGTGCAGAACGGAGATAAGCAGTTCAAGCACGGCCTGAATGGGCCAAATGAGAAACACAAACGCGCGGACGACCGGAACGAAAGGCAGAACCCAGTTGCCCGGACCGCGTGCGAGCAGCAGGGCTGGAATGAACACCATCGCCACCAAAACTTCGGTGCCGAGGAAGACGATCATTTCGATGGCGGCTTCCCAACTGCCGGGAACGAAGAAGAGCACGCCGCGCGCGGTGAGGGCGGCGACGAGGACTAGCCAAAAGCGGGTGAGCAGGCTGAAAGCGAGGGCGGCGCGGCGATGCTCCATGTGGAAGCGCGGCTCGATTTCGCTTTCGAAGGTTTCGAGGTGACGGTGGACGCGGCCGGTGTGGACGCGGCCGAGTTCGCGGTAGACGCGGTCGAGGTAGGAGAAGACGACGAGGCCGATGGTAAGAGCCAGGACGCCGACAGTATAGAGAAAGACTGGCATGTGCTAGAGCAGCCCCAGGTCGCGACGGAGAAGACCTTCGCGGCGGTCCATCTGGCCCTGATCGGTTTCGTGATCGTAGCCCATCAAGTGCAGGATTCCATGAAGAATCAGGATACGCATTTCGGCGACGAAAGTGCGGCCGAAGCGGCGGGCGTTTTTTTGGGCGACAGCGGGAGCGATGGCGATGTCTCCAAGATACAGTTCCTTCGCTTTTGCGCGATTCGAAGACGACGAATGTTGGGCGGGCTTGGTCGCAGTTCTCGGCGCGTTTTCAAGCGAGAAGGATAAAACATCGGTAGGACGATTCTTGCCGCGGTAGGCGCGATTCCAGCGTTTCATTTCGAGGTCGGAAACGAGCGCGACGGTAAGGGCGCCGGTGGGCACGCGCAAACGTTTCTGCACCGCAGCGAGGAAGCGGTTCAAATCCTGTACTGGAATGCGAACGCGACGCTGGCGATTCACAATCATGGCTAGCGGATCAGGACTGATGATTACGATCGCGCGGATTCGCGGAGGTTGCGAAGCGGCTATTGTGAGCGGGATGAGCGGCGGCGTGCTCATCATAGGCTTTGATGATGCGCTGCACGAGCGAGTGGCGCACGACGTCGCGTTCATCGAAGTGAACCATAGCGATGCCCTCCACGTTGCCGACGACTTCGATGGCTTCGATCAGGCCGGAACGGCGCGAATCGGGGAGGTCGATTTGGGTGATGTCGCCGGTAATCACGGCCTTGGAATTGAAGCCGAGGCGGGTGAGAAACATTTTCATCTGTTCGCTGGTGGTGTTCTGGGCTTCGTCGAGAATGACGAAGGAATCGTTGAGGGTGCGGCCGCGCATGAAGGCCAGCGGCGCGACTTCGACGATACCCTTCAGCATAAAATTTTCGAGCTTGTCGGCTTCGAGCAGGTCGTGCAACGCGTCGTACAGCGGACGCATGTAGGGGTCGACTTTTTCCTGTAGAGTTCCCGGGAGGAAGCCGAGGCGCTCGCCGGCTTCGACGGCGGGGCGCGCGAGAATGATGCGGCTGACTTGCTTGGAGAGCAACGCAGTGACGGCCATAGCCACGGCGAGGTAAGTTTTGCCGGTACCGGCCGGGCCGATGGCGAAGACCATATCGTAGGTCTCGAGGACTTCCATGTAGTGCTTCTGGTGGGCGCTTTTGGGGACGACGGTTTTCTTGCCGAGGGCACGCGTATGGGTGGGGGAAAAGGCGCCGCGGGCGGGGGCGTTGGTGTCTCCGGTAGCGATGCGCAGCAAAGATTTCACTTCCTGAGAATTTGGGACGCGGCCGTCGAGGATGCGCTGGTTGTACTCGCCAAGAATTTGGGCGGCGCGTTCGACCTGAGGCTGCTGGCCTTCGATTTCCAGGTCATGGTCGCGCAGATGAGTTTTGACGTGCAGAGAAGACTCGAAGAGTTTCAGGTTTTCGTCGAGGGTACCGAAGAGTTCGTTGATGCCACCAGCTAATCGGACGGTTTGTTTCATTCGATTCGCGGACGCGAAACCCTCCAGGACACGAGTGCAAAACTGCAGATAGCGTAGCGCGGGGATAGCGGGTGGTCAAGGCGCGGATGCGAAGTGCGCGAAGGCAGTTAGCCGGCGCGCCGAGCGGATAGTGCCTGACACATAAAGGGCTGCACATAAAGTTTACGAGGCGCGGGTCGATTGCTTCAAAATAGATGGGTATTTGCGCCGGAATGCGGAGGCGCTGTGAACAAGGGCTGGGGCGAAGGGACTGTAAATGGCAAACATCAAGGATCCGCTGGTCAATCCGACGGGACGCGTATCGTATCCGGAAATCCGGCGAACGCAGCGCGTGCACATTGCGATACCGATTCTGGTGCGCGGGATGAGCGGAACCCAAAAATTCGAAGAGGCCGGGCGGACCACGACGGTGAACGCGCACGGCTGCCTGATTTCATTGGCAACTCGGCTGGCCCGGGGCCAACAAGTTTCGTTGATTCATCCGAAGACGGCTGAGGAATTGCCGTGCAAGGTGGTTTTTATCAGCGATCGCAGCCAGGACCGGTCTGACGTAGGTTTGGAATTTATGGAGCCTTCACCGCTGTTTTGGAGAATCGCGTTTCCTCCGGAAGACTGGGGATCGTCAACGGAACGGAAGCGGACTACCGGTCCGGTGCCAGGAAAACTGCCGACGCCGGGAGGCGCGCCTGCCGCGGGCACACCGGGGACAACGCCTGGACCGCCTGGGCTGCCCCCCAAGAAAACTTAGTTTTGAATTCCGCGCTGTGAATGTGTGCTGTCGTTACGGCTTCGCGTCTGGAAAGGCGACCTTAGGAACTTCGCGCGCGGCCGGAGAGGCTGAGAAATAATCGTTGTTGCGTTGGAAGCCCGCCCATTTCGCGTAAAAACTCTGTGGAAACTGACCAATGTAGGTGTTGTAGTTCTGGATCGAATCGTTGTAGCTCTTGCGCGCGACGGCGATACGATTTTCGGTGCCGGCAAGTTCGTCCTGCAAGCGCAGGAAATTCTCGTTGGATTTCAACTGCGGATAATTCTCGCTGATGGCCAGCAAGCGTCCGAGTGCGCCGTCGAGTTGGCCGTTGGCGGCAATTTTGTCGCCGGGAGTCTTGGCGCCGAGCAGTGCGGCGCGGGCGTTGGCGATATCGCCGAAGACGGTTTCTTCGTGCGCGGCGAAACCCTTCACGGTGGCGACGAGGTTGGGGATCAGATCGGCTCGGCGTTGCAACACGTTGTCGACCTGCGCCCAATTCGATTTGATCTGTTCATTGAGGGTGACCATCTGGTTGCGGGCGCTGATGTATCCGCCACCCACAACGAAAGCCAGAAGGACCGCCGCAATTACCACGATAGCGAGACAACCTAATCCCCATTTCATCGAAAGCCTCCGAGGGCCGCATTATAGTCACGCGAGACCCAGCCGCAACGAACAAAATCCAGATACCGTGAAGCTATAAAACGAATACGCAATGTCGATTCGCCGAAATATTTTCTACATCACATCCAGACGACGATCCACTTCCCCTGTGGCGATCTCGACGAACTCCACGTAGGAATTCAGGCTGCCTTCGACGTCGATCTGCCCTTTTTGCTTGGTGCCTTCGCGCAGGTCGAGGATGGCGTGAAAGCCGGCGGGATTCGCGCCGGTGAAAGTGGCGAGAGCGGCGACGGCCTCGCGTTTGGTGGCCGGCATCGGTTGGCCGAGCGCGAAAAGAGCGTGGCGGAACAGCGCGCAGAAGGCCGAAACGGACTGGGACATGATGGCCAGATGTGCGCGATGACTGAGCGGCGCGGTGAGCACGGTTTGCCGCAGGCGAAGCCAGTTGGTGCGCAGTTCACGTTCGACCTGCAGGCGATGCTGGCGCAGCGGGACGTCAAGGTTGACCAGAAAATCGTCGCCGTAGAGGATGCGATGGCTTTGCTTCATGTCGAGCAGCTCGATGGCGAAGACGTCGGCGGAGCGGTGCAATTCGTCGAGAGTGAAGACTAGAGGCGGATGATTGCCTTGCTTGGTCCACCACTCGGCGGCGGGATGCAGATTCTCCAGCGCTTCGGAAGTCGCGCGTTCGACGATGACCAGAGTGTTGAGGTCTGAATGGCCGGCGCGAAATTCGCCGGTGACGGCTGAGCCGTAGAGGACGACGGCTTTCAGGTTCTTGCCGCCGGATTCTTTCAGCCGCTTTACGTAATCGTTTAGCTTTGCTTCCATTACTGGACCTTCCCAAGGCTGAAAGTTACTTTGTCACTACGAAAATTCAGAGCGCGCGGCTAGGTACTGCACGCAGACGAGCTTAGTATCCGCCTCCGGCGCCGCCGCCACCGAAAGAACCGCCGCCAAATCCGCCGAAACCACCACCACCGCCTCCCCCGCCACCGCCGAAGCCGCCGCCACCCCAGCCACCGCGCCCCATTGTGCTGGCGATCATGGGTCCGACCCACCAGCCGCTGCCTCCGCCGCGGCCGGAACCGCCACCGCCGCGCTTGGCCATCAAGAAAATGAAAAAGATGAAAACACCCAAAAGCACGAGAGCGCCGATGCCGCCGGAAGTTGAGTCGTCATCCTGGACCACGCGTCGCGCAGGCGGAAGCGCTTGGCCGCTGAGAGTTACGCCAGAATCCTGGGCGATGACGTCCGCAACTCGGCGCGTAAGCAGGAGGATCGCGGCATCGTTACTACCGGATCTGAAAAGTGGGACTGCTTCCCTGCCGAAGCCACCAACTTTACCGTCGGGGAGAATAGGCTCGAGGCCGTAGCCGACCAAGGTGAAGTATTTGCGATCGCCGGGCGACCAGAGAATCATCACACCGCGATTGGCCTGCTTGGGGCCGACGCCCCATTTGCTGGCGAGTTGTTGGGTGTAATCCTCGGGTTCCAGGCCGTCGAGCGAGCGAACGGTGACCACGGCGATCTGGGCCTTGGTTTTCTGGTCGACTTCGGTGCAGAGCGCTTCGAGCTGCGCGCGGGCAGCGGGGCTGAGGGCGTTGGCGAAATCGCTGACGTAGCCGGTAGGCTTGGGTAAGGAAGAAGGGGCCTGTGCGGTCACATTAACGGCGGCGAGCAGACAAACCGCAAAAAGCGCGGCGGCTCCGGCGCAGACGCGAATCGAGCACGCTCGAGCGTTGAAAATACGGCGGACACCCGTGGATTGGAGTGTGGCGATCATGGGCGAGGACGCGGGCATGTTAGAGCCTGCGGGAGCGAGTGTCAACGCGGGATAGCGGTTCGCCGGGAGTGATGATGAAAGGCTCGATTGTGGGAAGGGTTTGGGCGATGCTAAACTCCGTTCGCTAGATGTTCGCATGCGTACGCGAGTGTCCGAATATGAACGGTGGACGCTCACGTTTTCCCGTTTAGCCGTCTAAATCCAGCAATCCGAGCGTGGCCAGCGCCTTGCAATGGAATATACTTTTGAAACAAATGGGCATGCTGGTGCGTTTGAGTAGGTAGGACGATTGCGTTCGCGTTCGGCCAGATGCGGCAGTCTGCTAGTTTTTGGGGAGAGAAAAGACGATGAGGGGAAGGTTGATCGAGTTCACGGCTGCTTTGTTGGCAGCGGCGTCATTGATTGTCGCGCCGGTCTACGCGCAGGCGCAGGAAGGCCAGCAGGCCCAACAGCAAGCGAGCCAGGAACCGGCGGCGCAACAGCAGAACACTCCCGCGAGCCAGAATCCGGCAGGGGTGCAGCCGCCGAGCGCACCGCAGGCGCAGACTGGCGCTCCAGCCGGGGCCGACACCGTGCGCGACTTGCGCCTAGGGGCCGGGCCGGATTATTCGCGCGAGAAGTTTTTTATCCCCAATCTCATCGATCCCTACCGGCCGGCACACGTGGCCGAGCCGATGCTCACGAATTCCACGCGCATCGACCAGCTGATTCAAGACGGCAAACTGATGTTGAGCCTGGACGACGCAATTTCCCTGGCGCTGGAAAATAACCTGAACATCAACATCGAAAGATTTGTACCGTGGATTCAACAAACGCAATTGTTGAAGGCTAAGGCCGGCGGCGTTCCGCAATTTGGCAACACCCAGCAGGTGGTGCTGGGGACTTCGCCTTCGGTGTCGTTTGACCCGATCATCACCGCGGATTTCGGCTGGCAGCACGCCAACCTCCCGGTGAATAACCCCTTCACGGCGGGCACCGGAACGAATTCGGTGCCGGTGGTGAATGCGAATACCGCGTTCGTCAATTTGGGGTACACCCAGGGATTCCACACCGGGACGAATTTGTCGGTGGTGTTCAACACCGCGCGAAATACTTCGAATGAACCGGATTTGTTTTTCAATCCGGCGATTACGCCGGTAATGACGGCGACTCTGTCGCAGCCGCTGCTCAATGGCTTCGGCATTCTGCCCAACACGCGATACATCATCGAAGCGCGAAACAACATCAAGGTCGCGAATTCGCAATTTGCGCAGCAGGTAATCGCGACAGTGACCCAGACGGCGAATGATTACTGGGAACTGGTCTACGACCGGGAAAACGTAAAAGTGCAGGAAGCGGCGGTAGGAGTTTCGCAAAAATTGTACGGTGACAACAAGAAGCAGTTGGAAATCGGGACCATGGCGCCGCTCGACGTATTGACGGCGGAATCGCAATTGGCCACCGACCAGCAGAACCTGATCGTGGCGCAGACCAACAGATTGCAGCAGGAAACGGTTTTGCTGAACGACATCGCCAAGAACTTGCTGGCGAAAGACGTGGCAGGCATCGAGATCGTGCCGACCACGCCGATCGCGGTACCCGACATCGTGGAGAACATTGCGCTGCAGGATGCGGTGCAGGAAGCGTGGAAGAAGCGGCCGGAATTGTTCCAGGCGGATTTGAACCTGAAAAACGCCGGGATCGAAGTGAAGGCCACGCAGAATGCGTTGCTGCCGACGCTGGACGCCTACGTTCAATACACTTCGCAGGGCTTGAATGGAAACCAATTGACCACCGCGCAGGTGGGCAACACGTTTTTGCCGGACACGTCTTCCCCGCTGGTGGATGCGGCGGGAAATCAGATCCTGATTGGCGGGCAGCCGGCGTTTGCGAGCGTGCCGCTGACGACCACGACGGTTGGGCGTGGCGGTCTAAGCGACGCGCTGAAAAACGTATTTCAAAATGAATTTCCGACGTACGCGGTGGGGTTGAACTTGACGTTGCCGGTACGGAACCGTTCGGCGCAGGCCGACAGCGCGCGGGCGCAGCTGGACCAGCGGCAGCAGACGGTGCAGTACCGCCAGACCGAGAACACGATCGTGATCAACGTCCGCAACGCGTTGATTGCGTTGCAGCAGGATCGGGCGCAGGTGGCGGCGGCGGAGAAAGCGCGCACTTTGGCGCAGCAGACGCTGGATGCGGAGCAGAAGAAGTATCAGCTGGGATCTTCGACGAGCTACAACGTCGTATTGCGTTCGCGCGATTTGACGGCGGCGCAGGGGACGGCGTTGCGGGCGCAGGCCAACTTGGCTGAAGCGCTGGTGAATTTCAATCAGGCCATGGGGCGGACGTTGGAAGTGGCGCACATCACGGTGGCCGACGTTTTGCGCGGTGGCGATGTAGGTCGCGCGCCCTTGATACCAGGTACCCCGGACCGCACCCCGATCGCCGGGGCTAAATAAGCCAAATTGGACGCTTTAGGCGGCGTGCTTGAGGAAGCATCCGAACAAGCGCGTATTGCTGCGGGTGTGCGAACGGCCTAAAATGAACGCTGACGCGCGAGGCGTACGCGCGACGGAGTGCTCGCAATGTCCAAAAAGATTTCGGAAGAACTTCCCTCGGCAACGGGTTCCCTTTCAGCAGCGCCTCCTCAAAAATCCGGCTTGGCCACGCTCGTGGCCGGGCGAAAGCCTTCCAAGGCGGAACTGGCGTGGGAGAAAGACACGCTGGAGCCGACGCTGAAGAAATCTCCGGAACGCCCGGTCGAGTTCACCACGGTTTCGAGTTATCCAATTCGGCGTTTGTACACTGAAGCGGACCTGCCTGATTTTCAACCTGAACGCGATCTTGGATTTCCTGGCGAGCCTCCTTACACGCGTGGAATCCATCCGACGATGTACCGCGGGAAACTTTGGACCATGCGGCAATTCGCCGGGTTCGGCACGGCGGAAGACACCAACGCGCGATTTCGATATTTGTTGGGCCAAGGGCAGACGGGTTTGTCGGTGGCGTTCGATTTGCCCACGCTGATGGGTTACGACGCGGATCACGCGCTTTCCGAAGGCGAAGTGGGCAAATGCGGCGTGGCGATCAGTTCGCTCGAGGACATGGAAGTTTTGTTCGACCAGATTCCGCTGGCGGACGTGACCACGTCGATGACGATTAATTCACCTGCGGCGATTATCTGGGCCATGTATCTCGCGGTGGCGGAAAAGCAGGGCGCGGACTGGAAAAAGATTTCGGGGACGCTGCAGAACGACATTCTGAAGGAATACATCGCGCAGAAGGAGTACATCTACCCGCCGGAACCCTCGATGCGGCTGGTGGTAGACACGCTGGAATTCGGCGCGAAGCATACGCCGAAATTCAATCCGATCTCGATCAGCGGATATCACATTCGAGAGGCGGGATCGACCGCGATTCAGGAATTGGCGTTCACCTTGCGCGACGGAATCGAATATGTAGATTGGGCGATCCAGCGCGGGATGCAGGTGGACGATTTTGCGCCGAGGTTGTCGTTCTTCTTCAACGCGCACAGCGATTTCTTTGAGGAGATCGCGAAATACCGGGCGGCGCGGCGGATTTGGTACAAGACGATGAAGGAGCGGTTCGGGGCGAAGAACCCGCGTTCGTGGGCTTTGCGTTTCCACACCCAGACGGCGGGATGTTCGTTGACGGCCCAGCAGCCTTATAACAACGTGGTGCGAACGGCTTTGCAGGCGCTGGCGGCGGTGCTGGGCGGGACGAATTCGCTGCATACCAATTCTTTGGATGAGGCGTGGGCTTTGCCGACGGAGTTTGCGGCGACTTTGGCGCTGCGGACACAACAGATTATCGCGCACGAAAGTGGAGTCACGAATACGGCGGATCCGCTCGGCGGATCGTATTTTGTGGAGACCTTGACCAACGAGATCGAACGCGGCGGATGGGATTACATCGAGAAGATTGATGCGGTGGGCGGGATGGTGAACGCGATCGAGCGCGGATATCCGCAGAGGGAAATCGCGGAGGCTTCTTACAATTATCAGATCGCGGTGGACGCGAAAGAAAAGATTATTGTGGGCGTGAATGATTATGTGGCGCAGGAGAAAGGGATCGAGTTGCTGCAGATCGACGAGACGATTACGCGCCGGCAATCCGAGAAGCTGAAGAAGCTGCGCGCGGAGCGGTCGAGCGACGAAGTAGCTCGACGGCTGAATGCTTTGCGCAAAGCGACGGCGGGGACGGCAAATTTGATGCCGTTCATTTATGATGCGGTGAAGGCGTACGCAACCTTGGGCGAGATCTGCGACGCGATGCGCGAGACGTTTGGGGTCTACACGGAAGTAGCGATCACCTAGTGGCGTTCAGTTTTTCCTTCCTGTAATGCGCGCTAAAATCAAATGTGGATATGCGAGAACTCCGGGTGACGGTGCGGCTCTCATGAGATTTGAACGAATTGTAGGCGCGATGTTGATTGTGGCCGGTTTATTGGCCAGTGGCAGCACCGCGTCGGGCAGCGATAAGGCTGCGGCGAAAGAGCGCAGCGGATTTGTTACGGCTTCGGATGGCGTGAAGATTCATTACATCGAGGCCGGGAAAGCTGGCGAAGTCGGCCAGCCGCGGAAGTGGGCAATCCCCTGCCGTCTGACACCAAGGCGACCAAGGGAAATATCGCGCTGTACGCGGCGAAGCCGGCGCCTTCGTTATTGTTTGTGCCGGGATGGACGATGCCGGCGTGGATTTGGCAGAAGCAGATCGACGCGCTGGCGCCGAAATATCATGTGGTGGCCATGGATCCGCGGTCGCAGGGAGATTCGACCCGGACGTCAGAGGGACTTTATCCGGCGCAGATGGCTCGCGACATTCGGTCGGTGATCGAGCAGTTGCATTTGGCGCCGGTGGTGATCGTCGGGTGGTCCATGGCCGTGGTGGAAACGCTTTCGTATGTGGATCAGTTTGGAACCGGCGACGTGGCCGGGCTGGTGCTGGTCGATGAACTCGCCGGCGGGCAGCAGCCGGGTGACCTGGAGATGGATTTCGGTGTATTAAAGGGCGTGCTGGAAGACCGGAAGAACACCACCGATTATTTCGTGCGAAAGATACAATTTCACAAGCCGCAGAGTGAGGAGTATCTTCAGCGCGTGATTGCGTCGGCATTGACGGTGCCTACCAGTGACGCGGTGGCGCTGCTGGTGGGACGCTACGCCGCGGACTATCGCGGGATTTTGCCGAAGATCGATAAGCCGACATTGGTATGCGCGGCGAAGAGCCCGTACTTCGACCGGATAGTGGAGATGCAGAAAGCAATTCCCGGCTCCCAGATGGAAGTCTATGAGGGCGACGGCCATGCGCTGTTCGTCGATGATCCGGAGAAATTCAACGCGGCGATCGATGACTTTGTTACCGATATGCGGTATTAAGCATTTGCGTCTGATTGCGCTAGCAGCGAAAGCAGTCGCATTAGAGTATTCTGAATAAGACAAATTTATGGCTGACAAGAAAATTCGAGTGCTGATCGCGAAGCCGGGGCTGGATGGGCACGACCGCGGGGCAAAGATTATCGCTCGGGCGTTGCGGGACGCCGGAATGGAAGTGATTTATACCGGATTGCGGCAGACGCCGGAGATGATCGCTTCGGCGGCGGTGCAGGAAGACGTGGATGTGATTGGGCTTTCGATTTTGTCCGGTGCGCACAATACTTTGTGTCCGCGGCTGATGGAACTGTTGCGCGAGAAAGGCATGACCGACGTGACGGTGCTGATCGGCGGGATCATTCCCGAAGCCGATATTCCAGCTCTGAAGAAAGCGGGGATCGCCGAAGTGTTTTTGCCTGGAACGACTACGCAAGCGATTGTTGATTTCATCCGCGGGCGCATTCCGGTTACTCCTCACACTGCTTAGCTGATCCCCTCCTCTATTCTTAGTTCCCTTTAGGCTTTCGTCTCCAGCGGCCGGATCAATTTAGTGCGAGTGTAGGCGACGCGGAAACCGCTGCGTTCGATATTGCGATGGGAGATGCTCCCGGGTTGGGCGATGCTAACCGCGAGATCGCAGCCTTCGTTGGCGGCGACCGAGATGCGAGCGGCGAGCAGAGCCGTCTGGATGCCCCGCCCTCTAAAATCGGGAAGGGTGCTGGCGCCGAAGAGGCCGCAGACGCCATCGTGAATGGTCATGGCTGCGCCGCCGGCGGCTTCGCCGTTCACCAAGGCGAGAAACGGGCGAGAATTCTTGCCGAGGAAAAAACCTTCCATCACGTCGAGCATTTCCGGTGTTACTGGGAAATGTTCGGCGAAACCCTGTGCGACGGTGAGGGTCCAAAGCTTGGCTTCGTCGGGTTGTGCTGGTCGGATTGTGAATGCGGCCGAGTCTTTGGCCGGAGCGGCACTTTCCTTGGTGATGGCTTGGACCAGCACGTTCGAGACTTCAAGCAGCCGATAGCCACGCGAGGCGAATTTTTCGTACAGGGACATTTCGACGAGCGGACAGATTTCCGCGGCGGCGGGGGCGTTGCGACTATGGAAAAATTCTCCCAACCGGTCGAAGTCTTGATCTTGGACATTTCCGTTCAGGCCAAAGCCGATGGCTTGGGTGACGGGAGATTCGGCTCCGGCGAAACAAGCGACGGCTCCGCCGATTTCTTCGACGGCGACGGGAAATTCTGGGTGCTGGGTGTGAAAGGCTTCGGCACATTCGCGGCAGGCGGCGGCTTCTGCGAATTCTATGCGTCGGGCTAGATCTAAATCCATAAACTGCATTTGAGGCTCCTTTTTGGTGGTGCGCTTTTCTAAGCGCGCTGAGAGGTTTGAACCTCTGGCTTCAGGGGCTAAAGCCCCTTATTGATCGTGGCGCTTACGGCGGGGCTGAAGCCCCGCCCTTCCGATGCCTGACCTTCGCGTGCTGAATGCGACACGGATAATCCGTGCGCGCATTCCGTCGCGAGAACAGTTCGTGTGCGCGAAATACTGATTAACAACGGAAAAAGACGCGATACGGGCCGGCGGATGGAACTAAAGTAGCGGGCTCGGGGCGGACTTTTCCCGTGAAGAGAAAATGGTGTGCATTGGCGCCCCCAAAAAAGAAGTGGTTCGCCCGGGAAGGGTGAACTGGCCAAATTCTAGCCGCAGGAACGGCACAAGTCAAAACATTCCAGCGTGATAGAATTCCCCGCCAGACGAACTGTGGCGGGGATCAAACCTCCGGCAGTCACACCGGAATTTCGGAGACAAACAGCGTGAGCGGAACGAAGATCGAATCGCGAGTCGACGCCAAGAGCGCGGAATTTGAGAAGAACACGCGGCTGATGGTCGAGCGCGTGACCGAAATCAAGAACGACGAAGAAACAATCGGCCAGGGCGGCGGCGCGAAAGCGATCGAGGCCCAGCACAAAAAAGGGCGTCTGACGGCGCGCGAGCGTATCGCCAAGCTGATCGACAGCAAAACGCAATTTTTTGAATTGGGCGCGTTTGCGGCTTTCGGGATGTACGAGGAGTGGGGCGGGGCCCCATCGGCTGGAACGGTCACCGGCTTGGGTCGGGTTTCCGGTCGGCAGGTGATGATCATAGCCAGCGACGCGACGGTGAAGGCCGGCGCGTTTTTTCCGATGACCGCCAAGAAAGTGATTCGGGCGCAGAACATCGCGATCGAAAATCATATTCCAACGATTTATCTCGTCGACTCCTCAGGGATTTTTTTGCCGCTGCAGGAAGATGTGTTCCCGGATACCGACGATTTTGGGCGAGTGTTCCGCAACAACGCGGTGATGAGCGCGATGGGCATCCCGCAGATCACCGCGATCATGGGCATGTGCGTAGCGGGCGGGGCGTATCTGCCAGTAATGTGCGACAAGATTTTGATGACCGAGGGCAGCGGCCTGTTTCTGGCAGGCCCGGCGCTGGTGCAGGCGGCTATCGGCCAGAAAACTTCGGCGGAAGACTTGGGCGGGGCGCAGATGCATGCGCAGATCAGCGGGACGATCGATTTTCGGGAGCCGGACGACGCCGCGGCGATCAAACGATTGCGTTCTTTGGTGGACAAGATTGGCCCTCCGGCAACCCCGGCGTTCAGCCACAAGAAGTCCGAACCGCCGGCGTATCCGGAAGACAGCATCTACGGAGTTTTTTCTGCGAGTCCCGGCAAGCAGTACGACATGCGGGAAATTATTGCGCGGGTGGTCGACAGCAGCCACTTCGAGGAATATCGCGCGGAATTCGGGCAGACACTGATTTGCGGGTACGCGCGGATCGGCGGTTGGGCTGTGGGCATCGTCGCCAACCAGAAAAAACAAATCAGCACGGTCGCGCCGGGTACGGACGAGAAGCGGATCGAATTTGGTGGCGTGATTTATACCGAGGCGGCGGATAAAGCCGCGCGATTTATTTTGGACTGCAACCAGAACCGGATCCCACTGGTGTTCCTGCACGACGTGAACGGATTCATGGTGGGTAAAGAAGCGGAATGGAGCGGGATCATTCGCGCGGGCGCAAAAATGGTGAACGCCGTGGCTAACAGCGTGGTGCCGAAGATCGCGGTGATTTGCGGCGGCAGCTTCGGCGCTGGACATTACGCGATGTGCGGCAAGGCCTACGATCCGCGGTTTATATTTGCGTGGCCCACGGCGCGCTATGCGGTGATGAGCGGGGATGCAGCGGCCGGCACACTCGTCGAAGTGAAGATCAAGCAGCTCGAGCGGCAGGGCAAGAAACTGAGCGACAGCGAAAAGAAGGAACTCTACGAGACCACGCGAAAAACGTACGAATCGCAGACCGATCCGCGCTATGCTGCGGCACGGTTGTGGGTGGATGCGATCATCGACCCGGCTAAAACGCGTGAGGCGCTGATCGAAGCGCTCGAAGCGGCAGCGCTGAACCCGGACGTGGCTCCGTTCCGGACCGGAGTGCTGCAGACCTAGATACACTTCACCAGCGATGAAAAAACAGGCGAGCGGCGGCGGCGGGTACGTCATTGCGACGCTGCTGTTGTGTCTTCCGTCGTTGTTCGCAGTTTTCAGCTCGATGGCCATTGCGACCGGTGGAATGGGAAGCTCGGCGCTGTGGTTTATCTATCAGGTGTCGGAGTACGTCGGCGTCGTCGGAATTATTGTGGGGACGGTTTTGACGTTGATCAAGGCCACGGACCATGAGATCTCAGTCTTTTATGTGGCGTTGATGGCGGTTTCGGTGATGTTGTCGGTTTTTCTACTCTGGTATGCTTTTCATATCTACAAGAGCCCCTGGTTTTAGGAGATTATGGCGAACGAAGTCACGATTGTGGAGTGCCCGCGCGACGCGTGGCAGGGATTGCGGGTCAACATTCCAACCGAAGAAAAAGTGCAGTATCTGAACCGTTTGATTTCGCTGGGATTCGAGCATATTGACGCGGTGAGTTTTGTTTCGCCGAAGCACGTGCCGCAAATGGCGGACAGCGAAGCGGTGATGAAGCAGGTGAGCCAAGTGAAGACGCCTTCCGGACGGGCGCCGGAAATTATCGGAATCGTAGTGAACGAGCAGGGACTGGAGAGGGCGCTAGCTGCCCCGGGCGTGACGACCGTCGGGTATCCCTATTCGATCTCCGCATATTTCCGGCGGGCGAACGCGAATATGTCGAAGCAAGAATCACGCGAGTTGGTAGAGAAGCTGCAGAAGGATACGAAGGCCGCCGGGAAGAAATTAGTGGTGTACATCTCGATGGCGTTTGGAAATCCGTACGATGAGCCGTGGGGCGCGGAGATCGTGGAGGACGCGCTGGTCTGGCTGAAAGATCTGGGAGTGCGGACGGTTTCGCTGGCGGATACGGTGGGCAGCGCAACGCCGGAGGAAGTCGCGGAACTTTACCACGCAGTGAAGGGGTGTGTGGCCGGGGTCGAGATTGGCGTGCATCTGCACAGCCGTCCGGAGCGGGCACCGGAAAAGGTGCTGGCCGCTTATGAAGCGGGTTGCCGTCGATTCGACGGAGCGTTGACCGGAATGGGCGGTTGCCCGTTCGCGGCGGATGAGCTGGTCGGAAATATTCCGACCGAGGCGATTTTGACGACGTTGGCCGCGCGAGGGGTTTCGACCGGCATCGATACGAAATCGTTGGCGGTGGCTTGCGCGATGACGGAAGAGTTGCGGGAGAAATACGCGGGGCTGCATATGGATGCGGCTCAGGCGTCGTCTTCGGCGGAAACTGGGCGGCCCAATTAGCGTGGTCACGCGATGAGCAAACGAACGAGCCCGGGGTACTCGACGCTGGCCTGCGCGCTTGCAGCTGGAGTGCGGACGATTACGTTGAATCGTCCGGAGCGGCGCAACGCGATCAGCGGCGAAATGATCGAGGATTTGCTGGCTGCGCTGGCGGATGCGGAATCGGACGCCTCGGTGCGAGTCGTGATTCTTACCGGCACGGGCAAAGCGTTCTGTTCCGGCATGGATTTGGACATGCTGCAGAGTTTGGCGGGCCAGACTCCTGAAGAAAATCTAGGCGATTCGCGGCAAATGGCGCGACTGTTCCAACGGGTGTACACCTTTGGCAAGCCGCTGATCGCGGCAGTGAATGGAGCGGCGATCGCGGGCGGATGCGGGTTGGCGACGTTTACGGATATCACTCTGGCGGTACCGGAAGCGAAGTTTGGCTATACCGAAGTGCGCATCGGATTTATTCCGGCGCTGGTCTCGGTGATCTTACGGCGACAACTTGGCGAGAAACGCGCGCGGGAATTGTGCCTGACCGGGCGGGTCTTCGACGCGGCGGAGGCTTATCGCCTGGGATTGGTGACGGAAGTGGTGGCCGCTGAGAAATTGATGGAACGGGCGCACGAAGTGGCGGAGGGCTTTTTGGCTTCGAGCCCGACGAGTCTGTCGCATACCAAAAAGCTTTTGCTCCATTACGATGACAGCGACGTTCAGCGCGAGATTGAAACCGCGATTCAGGCTAACGCGCAAATTCGAAGTACTGCGGATTTTAAAGAAGGAATCGCGTCGTTTCTGGAGAAGCGCACGCCGAAATGGACGGGTCGGTAGGGTCCGCGCGACGGGGACGTCTGCGACCCTCTAGCCGCGGCTCTGCTACAATTTTTCACTCATGACTGATTTCTCCGAATCGCAAATACGGGTCCGTTACGCGGAAACCGATCAGATGGGCGTGGTTTACCACGGAAATTATTTCATCTGGTTCGAGGTGGGCCGGGTGGATTTCTGCCGGCACCTGGGATTTGAGTACAAGCAAATGGAACTTGAGGACGATAGTTTCATCGTGGTGGCGGACGCGCACTGCCGGTTTAAGAAGCCGGCGCGATTTGACGATGTACTGACGATTCGGACGCGGGTGCTGGCTTCGCAACGGCGCACGGTGAAATTTGGATACGAAGTGATTCACGCGGCCAGCGGTGACTTATTGGCGACTGGGGAAACGATGCACGTATTTTGCGACAAGCTGGGACGGCCGAAGTCGCTGCCAGAAAAATATCGAAAATACTTCCCTGCTGAAAAACATGCTGGCGCGGCGACCACGGCGGCTCATAGATCATGAAGACGATTGTTATCGACGGCGAGCATTTGAGTTTCGAGGGGTTGTACCAGATCGTGCACGAACACGCGAAGGTTGAGATTTCAGCGGCGGCTCGCGAACGCATGACGGCTTCGCGAAAAGTGATCGAACGACTAATTCAATCCGATGCGGCCGTCTACGGGGTGAACACCGGCTTCGGGAAAATGGCTTCTGTGCGGATTTCGCGAGAGCAAATCGGCGAGCTACAGGTCAATCTGGTGCGCAGTCATGCGTGCGGAGTGGGTGCGCCGCTGAACGAGCCGGAAACGCGAGCGATGTTGGCGCTGCGGGCCAATGCCATTGCCAAGGGATTTTCGGGCGTACGACCGGTGGTGGCGGAAACGCTGTGCGAAATGCTGAACAAGAGCGTGCTGCCGGTGATTCCTTCGCAGGGATCGGTAGGCGCGTCCGGAGATTTGGCGCCCCTGGCGCATCTGGCCCAGGTAGCTATCGGCGAAGGCGAAGCGATTTTTCAGGGCCGGCGCATTCCAGGCGGCGAAGCAATGAAGGCCGCGGGAATTACGCCGCTGGCGCTCGAAGCGAAAGAAGGCCTGGCGCTGCTGAATGGGACGCAGGCGATGCTGGCGTTGCTTTCGCTGTCCCTGCGCGAAGCGGAAATCGCAGTGAATACGGCGGACGTGGCGGCGGCGTTGTCCTTGGACGCGCTGCGTGGAAGCCCGGCGGCGTTTGACGAGCGGATCGCCAAGGTGCGGCCGTATGCGGGGCATGCGACCACCGCGCGGAATTTGCGCAAGCTAAATAAGGGCAGCGAAATCCGAGAAAGTCATCGTCCGGCGGACAAAGACAAGCGGGTGCAGGACGCCTACAGCCTGCGCTGCACTCCGCAGGTACATGGCGCGGTGCGCGACGCACTGGCGGATGTGCGCGCGACACTGGAAGTGGAATTGAACAGCGCGACGGACAATCCGCTGGTGTTTGCGAGCGAGGCGGGAGGCGGCGCGGGCGAAGTGATCAGCGGCGGAAATTTTCACGGCCAGCCCTTGGCCATGGCCGCGGATCAGTTGGCGGTGGGGCTGGCGACTCTGGCCGGAATATCAGAGCGGCGCATCGAGCAAATGACCAATCCGCAGACGAGTCTGCTGCCGGCGTTTTTGGTGAAAGATGCGGGACTGAATTCGGGGTTTATGATTCTGCAGGTGGCGGCAGCAGCTCTAGCCAGCGAAATGAAGACCCAGTCGACGCCACATTCGGTGGATTCGATTCCGACTTCGGCGAATCAGGAAGACTATGTGTCGATGGGGATGGGTGGGGCGCGGCGAATCGCTCCGATGTTGACGAATCTGCGGAATGTTCTGGCGATCGAGCTGCTTTCGGCCGCCCAAGGAATCGATCTGCTCGCACCACTGCGCACGGGCCCGGAAGCGCATAAAGCCTACGAATCCGTACGGGAGGTTTCAGCGATGGTGGCTGCGGATCGTTCATTGGCTCCTGATATTGCGAAGGTAGAGCGGCAAATCGCGCACAATGCTTACGGACGGCTTTTGGAATAAACCTGCCTTAGCGAATCGCTGCAGTTGTTCTATCGACCGCTAACGAAAAAACTTGGACAATTTTGCCGAGCGACTGGTGGTGTGTTTCGACGAGAAACGACCTGCGCGGGAGCTAGGCCAGTGATTGGAAGAGGAATGTTCCGAAGCGGTACCCGACGGCGTAGCTGAACGGCGCGACTCCCATCGAATAGTGGCCGCAGGGTAACGATAGCGTCTCGAGAGGAATATCCTCGCTCCGCATGGCGTCGAGAAATTCCTGGGTAAGGTCGTGAGGAAAGGTCGGGTCATAACGTCCGCTGATGGCCAGAACTTTTTTGCGGCCGCCGATAAGGCGCGGGATGTAAGGATACGGGCTGATCGGCGACCAGAAGTGGCGGACCTCTTCGAGCGAAAAATCGCGGTGCAAAGCTTCCCAAACATTTGAGGTGGTCAAGCCGGCGGCGACAACATCGCCGAAATACGTAGAGACGTGGAGAAATGCTCCGGCGCGAAGAGCGGGTTCGTGGGCCAGCGTGAGAAACGCGAGGCACGAGCCGACGCTCGTGCCCATGATACCCAGTCGGTCGTATCCCTGAGATTCGAGCCAGCGCAGCGTGCGGCGGACGTCCAGAACCGCCTGACGATTGGCTTGCAGGGTGAGTCCGATATTGGCGCTGACAAGGTGATCGGCGCGCGGATGGCCGGGGATGGCGCGGCGGTCGTGATACGGCAGGCTGATTTTTACGGCGGTGATGCCCAGAACATTCAGCCAGCGGCAGACATTTTGCTGTTCTTCCCAGCGCGCATTCCATTGCGCGAGGACGACCACCGCCGGTCCGTGGCGACGCGCGGGAAAAACCTGGGCGTGAACGAGATTATTCTCGGGCCAGGGCGATTCGATTTCGCTGGTGAAAGTCAGGACGTCGTCTTCGAGTTTGTAATCATCGGCAGGCGTAGCGGCGAAATAGTCGTCGCTGTGGGTCAGGGCGCGGCCGATGAAGCGGTCGAGCCAGGCTCGCGGGTTGGGATCGGTGGCGGAGCCGCCGACGTGTTCCAAGCCCCATTCGAATGGCAGGACGCGACGATTCTGCTCCTGCGCGAAGCGCATCTGTTCGTAAGCGAGGACTTTCTGTTCGAGCCAGGACATGGAATGTAAACAATCGAATATAGCGTAGCGACGGATGGAGATTCAAATCGGCTTGCGCGTGCTGTTTCGCCGCCTCTGCGCGTTAGCAGTCGGGCACGTCGGACGAAGCCTGGCTTGAGGCTTTGGAGCGGCTGAGGCAGACTTAACATGTGCTCCCCGCGCCCGTTATCGGTGTGTTTGTATTCCTCTTTGGGCTGATTATTGGCAGCTTCCTGAACGTCTGCATCTTGCGGATTCCCGGTGGAAAATCGATCGTAATGCCGGCTTCGGCGTGCCCGAAATGCGGCGCGGCGATTCGCCCGTACGACAATATTCCGGTGCTGAGTTATCTGATTCTGGGCGGGAAATGCCGGGGCTGTAAGACCAGGATTTCGCCGATGTATCCGCTCGTGGAGTTTCTGACCGGCGTTCTCTTCTTCGCGTGTTACTACGCTTTTGGAATCTCCGTGGAGACGCTAAAGTGGGCGGCGTTCTCAGCGATTTTAATCGTGCTGATTTTCACCGATATACGCGAGCGAATTTTGCCGGACGTGGTCAACTACACCGGACTTGGAATGGGATTGGCTTTCAGTTTCTTCGTGCGGCCCGAAGACGGGACGGCGGCGTGGCTCTCGAATCACCTGTTTCAGTTCCCTCCTCCGGTGCCAGTGCTGTCCCTGGTGGATGCACTGGTCGGCGCGGCGGTGGGCAGCGGCCTGCTGTGGCTGGTGTCCGAAGCGTATTTCCGTTTGCGCGGGCGCGAAGGCATGGGCTTGGGCGATGTGAAAATGATGCTGATGGCCGGGGCTTTTCTGGGCGCGAAACGCACGCTGCTGACGATACTGGCGGGATCGGTGTTGGGCAGCTTGTTAGGAGTCGCGGTAATTCTGGCTCGACGCAAGGACGCGGATTACGAATTGCCTTTCGGAACTTTTTTAGGGGCGGGCGCTCTGCTGGTGGTTTTTTTTGGGACTCCGCTGGTCGACTGGTACCAATCGCTGCTACTGGTGCGCTGACGAGATGAATATTTTCGCGATGATCGCTCCGACCGTGCCGCCGATCAAGCATCCGATCCCGGTGCCGGCGGCCAACGTGCAGATTTCCATCGCGCTCCTGGTGATTCTGATCGCAGCAATCGTGTTGTTGGTCTACACCCTGCGCAAATTCACGCACAGTCAAAAGGACGGTTCCGGCGAAGACTGGGCTGAGGCGCGGGCCGACATGGAAAATCCCTCTGCGTTCATGACCGCGTCGATGCAGGGCGTAATCGAGAAACTGCGGGCGCAGGAAAAGGAATTGGCGCGGCTGCATTTGTTGGCCCAGGAACGCGCGCAGGAATCGGAGCGTCTGACCGAAGAAGTGACGCGCAACATGCCCACCGGGCTTTTGCTGATTAGCGCCAGCGGCGCGATTACCACGACGAATCCCGCGGCCGAGGAAGCTTTGAACATTCGCAGCTTGCGCTACCGGTCGTACAAAGAAATCCTGGGGCCGGATTCGGATCTGACGCACATGATGACGGCCTGCATCCGTGACGGAAAGACTTTTCAGCGCGGCGAAATCGAGCATATGACTTCGGAAGGCGAGGTGCGGCATCTGGGCGTGACAATCTCTCCGATTTATCGGACGGTGCGGGCGCCGGTGCGGCTGACGAGTGAAGGTATACCACCGGCAGCGGCGGAATTGAAAATCAGCGGGGCGCTGTGCCTGATGAGCGACCTGACCGAATTGACCGCGTTGCAGAAGCAGATGCGCTGGAAAGAAAACCTGGCGGCGCTGGGAGAAATGTCGGCGGGCATCGCGCACGAGTTCAAGAATTCGCTGGCGACGATTTCGGGTTACGCGCAGATGATCCGCAACGAAATGCCGGCGGGCGACGTGCATGAGTCATCGGAACGGATATTGGATCAGACCCGGGCGCTGACTCATGTGGTGACGGAGTTCCTGCGGTTCGCGAAACCGCTCGAAATCTGCTACGAGACAGTGCCCATGCAGACGGTCGTCGAAAAAGTGGCGGAAGAGGTGCGCGAAACGCTGCCGAAGTGCCGCGTGACCTGGGAAGGATCGTTCGAGGATTTGCCGGGTGATGAGGCGCTTTTGCGGCAGGCTCTGCTGAACTTGGCGCGCAATGGAGCTCAGGCTTCCGAGGGTGTCACCGAGCAGGCGCAGGTGAACATGTCTGGGACGATCGAGGAATTGGGCGGAAAGAAATGGCAGCGAATCTGCGTGGCGGACAACGGCGCGGGAATTCCAGAGGCCGATCTGCAGAAAATCTTCCTGCCGTTTTTTACTACCAAATCGGAAGGCACCGGTTTGGGATTGGCTGTAGTGCAAAAAGTGGCACTACAGCACGGCGGCAGCATTGAGGCGCGGAACCGCACGGGCGGCGGGGCGGAGTTCCTGCTATGGTTACCTTTGCGGCAGGACCCCACCCCATCGCCGATTGCCTCGCGTTCGGCACGCATCTAAACTTTAGGTAAGGCAGGGCGGCAGGTAGAGCAGGCGGGCAGATCCTTCCCGGGAGGTAACTTTATGCGTCGTACTCTGATTGGTTTGGGGTTGCTGGCGGTTTTGTCCGCGCCCGTCGTGGTCTCGGCGCAACGCCCGGACCAGCCTCAACAGCCGCCGGTGAACCAAGACAAGGTGAAGGATCCTAACGACACGCCACCGTCGACGACGCCTCCCCCGCCGCCGGTGCCCCCGGCGCAGATCGGTTCGCAGCCGGCTGGGGATTCGCTGGCCGCTGCAGCACGGCGCGCGCGCGAGGCAAAGAAGGATCAGGCTCAAGCAAAGGTCTTCGATAACGACAATATTCCCACGCAGGGTGGAGTTTCAGCGATTGGGCCCACGAGCGAAGGCTCAGCCAACGCGGACGGTTCCAACGCCGACACCGGAGCCGGAGCGACTTCCGGCGGTGCGGCGGGGCCAGCCGCTGGGCCGGGACCAAATGACGAGAAGACTTGGCGCGATATTTTTGCCAAGCTGAGGAAAAAGTTGCAGCAGGATCAGGACGCGTTGGACATTATGCAGCGGGAGCTGGGCGTGCTGGACGTGCAGTACTACAACGACCCGAACAAAGCGCTGCAGCAAAACCTAACCCGCAGCGACATCAACGAGAAGACGGCGAAGATCGACGCGGCGAAGGCAAAGATTGCAGCGGACAATCAGGCGATTTCGGACGAAGAAGATCAATTGCGCAGGGCTGGCGGCGACATCGGCTGGTCGCGCTGAACGATTGAGCGATGGAACCGGTCCTACTGGTCGAAGATAAAGCCGAGCTGCGAGCGATGCTGCGCAAGGCTCTGGAACGCGCCGGTTACACGGTGGACGAAGCGCCGGACGGAAACAGCGCGATCGACAAAGTACGCAGCCGGCGTTATCAGATGGTCCTTTCCGATTTAAAACTCCCCGGAAGTTCAGGCCTGGATGTTTTGCGTGAATCGCGCAAAGTGGAATCGACTTTGCCGGTGATTCTGATGACGGCCTATGGATCGGTGGAAGAAGCAGTGACGGCGATGAAGGAAGGGGCTTTCGACTTCATTCAAAAGCCGGTGGACCTGGACCATCTGTATCTGCTGCTGAACCGCGCAGCGCAACAACAGGAATTGCTGCGGGAGAATTTGCTGCTGCGCGAAGAGTACGCGGTGCGCTATGGATTTCCTCGGATCGTCGGAGAGCATCCTACGATGAAGGATGCGAGCCAGATGACCCAGCGGGTAGCGGTGACCGAATCGACCGTGCTGCTCTTGGGCGAAAGCGGAACGGGCAAGGAAGTATTTGCGCGGGCCATCCATCATTTGAGTTCGCGGGGCAACGCTCCGTTTGTCGCGTTGAATTGCGCGGCGATTCCGGAAGGATTGGTGGAGAACGAATTGTTCGGGCACGAACGCGGTGCCTATACCGGCGCTGGCGCTCGCAAGATCGGCAAGATGGAACTGGCGCACCGCGGCACGCTCTTCCTGGATGAAATCGGAGAGTTGCCTTTAGCTACGCAGAGCAAATTGCTGCGGGTGCTGGAGGAGAAGCGTTTCGAGCGCGTTGGCGGAACGCAGGAAATTGAAGTCAACGTGCGGATCCTGACGGCGACCAACAAGGATTTGCGGGCAGCAGTGGCGGATAAGTCGTTCCGCGAAGATTTGTTTTTTCGAATTTCGGCCGTGCCCATTACGGTGCCTCCCCTGCGAGACCGCGGGGACGATGTACTGCTGCTGGCTGAATATTTCCTGGAGAAGTTCCGCCGCGAGTTCCGCAAGCCGGATTTGCAGCTAGGAAAGAATACGAAGGCGCGGCTTTTAACCTATTCCTGGCCGGGAAACGTACGCGAACTGCAAAACGCGATCGAGCGGGCGGCGATTCTTTCCAACGGCAGCGAGATCGCGGAAAGCGCTTTGCAACTGCCTGAAGCGCGGCCTTCCGCCGCGCAATTGCCGGAGGGAATGCTGGAAGAAGCGTTTTTGTGGGAGGGGCCGCTGGACGAAGTCTCCCAGCGGGCGGTGACGCACGTGGAGCGGTTCAAGATTCAGAACGCGCTGCAGGAATCGAAGTGGAACAAGACGCGGGCCGCGGAAAGGCTGGGTGTTTCGTACAAGACTTTGCTGAGCAAGATTCGAGTGTTGGGCCTCGAAAACTAGATTACGGTCTAATTTCTTCTTTTTTCCCGGGCAGACTGCCCGCGTGCAGCAAAACACTCCCAAAATTCCAACGCGCGATTGTCAGATTCGTGAAACCCACTTTACGCATGATGGCGGCTAGCTCGGCGCTGGTGGGAAAGCGATCCACCGAACCCGGCAAATACCGATAGGCTTCCTTGCTGCCTGAAATCGCAGCGCCGATGCGCGGCAGAATCTGCTTGAAGTAGAAGCGAAAGAGCGCAGCGGTCGGGCCGACTCCCGGCTCGGAAAATTCCAGAATAGCCAGTTCCCCTCCGGGCTTCAACACGCGCGCGAATTCGCGCAAGCCGCCTTCGTAATTCACCAGATTGCGAAAGCCGAAGGCCGTGGTGATCAGGTCGAAGGTCGAATCCGCGAAAGGAAGATTCATCGCGTCGGCCGTGGTGAAAGTGGCAGAACGATGATGCGCGCGAGCTTTTTTCTGGGCGCGGTCAAGCATGGGCTGGGCGAAGTCGCTGCCGAAAAGAGGCGTGCGATAAGCCGTGGCGTCGCGGAGCTCGCGCATGCGCACGCGTTCAAGGGCGAAGGTTAGGTCGCCGGTACCACAACAAAGATCGAGGATACGCGCGTCGGTCCGGCGCAAGGTGCGGCGGTATTTGCGCGCGGTGCGGCGGCGCCAGACGCGGTCGAGCGAAAAGGAAAGTAGATGGTTCAGTAGATCGTAGCGCGGAGCGATGCGGCTGAACATCTGCTGCACGCGCTTGGAGGCTTCGCGTTCCGTGTGAGTCCCGGCGGGTCGAGTCCCAGGGAGCCGGGGCGGATTTTCGGTAAACGTCGTCATGGTTGCAGTGAAACTGGATTACTTGCTGCCGTCGCCAAAACCCGGCAGCGCTGTGAACGTGCGCGAAACAAGAGCCCAAGGAAGCTCAACGCCCCATTCAACTTTGCCGATGGCTCGGGGTAAAACCCAGCGCACGCGGCCGCCGCGCGTTTTCTTGTCTCCGGCCAAAATCGTTTTTAATTGCGCTGCGCGAATGCCCGAAATGGCCGGCAGCGGGCCTACTGATGCGATCAGCCGAATCAAGCGCGTCGCGTCCGATTCCTTGAAGCGATTAGTGGCCACGCCGAAAAGCGCGGCGGCGATCATGCCCCAGGCGATTGCTTCTCCGTGACGAAAACGACGATAGCGCGTGGCCGATTCCAAGGCGTGCCCAAGCGTGTGCCCGTAGTTCAGTATCTCGCGAAGACCGCCCTCCCGCTCATCTTTGGACACCACATGTGCCTTGATGCGAATACAGCGCGTGATAACCCAGGCCAGAGCTTCAGGATCGCGCCGAAGCAGAGCGAGCATGCGCTTTTCGAGGAACGAAAACAGTTCCGGATCGGCGATGAGGCCATACTTGATGACTTCGTAGAGGCCGGAGCGATATTCGCGGTGCGGCAAGGTGAGCAGTGTGGCGGGATCGGTGATCACCGCTTTCGGCGAATAAAACGAGCCGACCAAATTCTTGCCTTCGACCAGGTTCACGCCGGTTTTTCCGCCAATGGAGCTATCGACCTGGGCGACCAGCGTGGTGGGAATATGAATGAGCCGCACGCCGCGAAGATAGGTTGCAGCAGCGAATCCGGCGACGTCGCCGACCACGCCGCCGCCGACGGTCACCAGGACCGCGCGGCGATCGGCTCCCGATAAAATCAGTTGGCGGGCGATGGACTGGATGGCTTGCAGGTCTTTAGACGATTCTTGATCGTCGAAAAGAATTACGCAGAGCGGTTTGTGAGCGGAAAGCGAGCGCAATATCTTGCGGCCCCAGTCCATCCAAACCGTGGGCGAGGAAAGGATGAATACGCCGGTTACGTCCGGCAACTTGGCCAGCACGCCGCTCGCGCCGCGAAGCGCGTTGGCGCTGCAGTGGACGCTGTAGGTGCCGGTCGAAGATGGGATGCGAATGGTGGACATGAATCGCGTTTCAGACTGACAGTTTCGGGAGCGACCAAACGGCACACAGCAAATGCCGCGACCGGCTTAGTGAAATTTCTTCTGCAGCTCGCCGACCGATTCCAGCATGACGTAACCGACGATGGCCACGTTGCGCGGACTGATTTTATCCAGCGAATCCTGCGGCGTGTGCCAGTAGCCAGCGGAAATGTAATCGTTGAGATCGATGATGTCCAGCGAGGGCGTGCCTCGCGAAAGGAACGACTGGTGATCGTCATCGATACGGCCGACTTCGCGATCGACGAAGATGTCTTTGTAGCCGAGGCGCGCCGCGGTTTTCCAAACCAGGTCCGCTAGCCACTTGGTGGAGTCGGATTCTTTCGGCAGGATGAGGCCGTGCTGCCCAATCATGTCAGTGAGAATCAGGGCCTTCACGCGTTTCAGATCACCGGAGATGGCCATGCGCGCCGCGAGTTCACGGCTGCCGTAGGTGTGGTCGTTATCCACATCCCAATTCACAAAAGCTTCTTCGCCATCGACGAAAGCCATCCACACCGAGTTCGGGCCTTTCTTGGCGCAGAGGAGCCGAGCGAGCTCGAGCATCATGCCAGTGGAAGACGCGCTGTCTTCGGCACCGACGAAATCTTTCACGCTCCCGAGCGAATCGTAATGGGTCATCAGCAAAATAATTCCCTGCCCGGTGCCAGGTGCTTTGGCGATTATATTTTTCATGGCGACGTTGCCGGTGGGCGTGCTGGCGTTGAAATCGTCCTGGTCGACCTGGCAACCGTAGCTGTTGAGCTGAGCAATCAGGTAAGCCTGCACTTGATGAATACCTTCGGACGCGGGGGGGCGCGGGCCGAAGCTGACGATTTTGGCTACGTGGTCAAAGGCTTTGGCGCCATCGAATCCGCCGGTTTGATCGGCGGGTGGTGCGGGTTCCGAATTTTGGGCGGGCGTGGGTGCAGCGGGCGCGGCGCCGGACTGACTTTGCGGCGAAGATGCCGAGGTCGGTTGCGTCGCATTGCCGCAGGCGATGGCGCAACAGACCAGGGCAATTCCGGTGAACATCCACAAAGTTTTCGAGCGGGCCGGCAACAGGTTAAGCCTCCACATTCGCAGACGCAGCTTCTTTGCGCCGCAGCACGACATAAGAAACGAGCACGCCCAGGAAGTAAAGCACAATCATTGGCGCCATGAAAACCAGCATGGTGGTGGCGTCGGGAGTGGGCGTGACCACCGCGGCCACGACGGTGATGATCAGCATGGCGTAACGGAAATTCTTCAGCAGAAATTTCGGAGTGACGATGCCGAACAGCGAAAGAATGAAGATTAGCACCGGCAATTCGAAAATCACGCCGAGGCCGACCAAGACGATCAGAATCAAATCGAAATATTCGTTGATGCTGATCAGCGGCTTGACCGGGCCGTCGGTGGCGAAGCGGATCAGAAAACCGAGGGTCTGCGGCAGCATCACGTAATACCCGAAAGCGATGCCGGCCAAAAACAAAACCATCGAAGAAAAAATAAAGCCGGCCACGGCGTTGCGTTCGTGCTTGTACAGTCCAGGCGCGACGAAGAGCCAAATCTGGTAGAGCACGAAAGGCATGGCCAGGACGATGCCGAGGTAGAGGCCTAGATTGATCACCAGTCCCATATAGCCGGCCGGGCTGGTGAAATAAAGGCGGTCCTCCATATGATTGTTACGGAGGGCTACCTGCATGGGCTGCACGATGAACGCGATGAAGTGTTTGGAGAGCGCGAGACCAATCCCTGCGCCGATGGCGATGGCCACGGCCGAATTAATCAGACGTTTACGCAGATCGACCAAATGGTCGAAGAACGACATGCGCGCCCCGGTTTCTTCGGGCTCGCTGGTCACTGCCGGAGTTTCAAGCTGGGCGGGTTCGGCCATCGATGGTTGATTCGGTTTCGGTAGAAGCAATATCCGTAGACTGCGAATGCTGCTGCGAATCGAAGTCGAGTTGCTGCGGCGCTACAGAGGCGGCGGTATGGAACGCGGCGGCGTTGGGGCGCGCGGACTGCACCGTCCCGGCGGGAGGCGCGAGGTCAGCCGACGGCTCGGGCGAGGGGTCTTTGGGCGCGCTAGCGGGCTCCATGGCGTCGCTCGATTCGGGAGTCGATAGCGGCAGTGCGGCTGGCGAACCACCGATCATTAGGTTTTCAGGTTGTGCCGACGCGCCCGCCTGAGCGGCGGCTTGCGTTTCGCGCGCTTTGCGCAGATCCGCTTCGCGTTCGAGGTCGCGCATGTGATTCTCAAATGTGGAGCGTAGATCTCCGGTAGCGCGGCGGAATTCGCCCATCACTTTGCCGAGGTTGCGCGCCAGGTCCGGAAGCTTTTCCGGGCCAAACACGATCAGGGCAACGACAAAAATGACTACGAGATGTGGAACGCTGAACATTGAGGTCGCTAACGACTCACCTTGTACGCCTACGCCAGGAAACTATCGCCGGATGCCTGAGAGGACGCCCGCTGGCTAAATCATACCATCGATGAACGGGCCGAGGAGTTTCAGCGGCGAGGCGGGCGCCAAATTCTAAGCGCATCGGGCCGGATCGGTGAAGGTATCCAGAAAACGGCGCCATTCAACATAGAGGGTCCGTAAAGTAGAGAAAAGCGGCCAACTTCTGGCGTTTCGGTGCGTCCAATCCCCAAGCGGCGTGTGCTACAATTAGGTTTGCTACGTCTTAGGCGAAGCGAGGAATAATGGACGCTAAGGGGTCTTCCGGGCGCGGTATCGCGGTGTTGGTGGTGGTTTTAGCGGTTTCCGCCGTGCTGGGCGGGCTCTATGGCCCGTCGGTGCGCGCGACGGCGGCCGGCCAGAACGACACGCAGGATTCGGTCAAGAGCTTCACCCACGTACTATCCGTGGTGGAGCGGAACTACGCCGAGCCGGTAGATACCGACAAGCTGATCTACGATGGCGCCATCCCGGGCATGCTCCGGACGCTCGATCCACACTCCAACTTCTTCGATCCCAAGCAGTACGCCCTCTTCAAGGAAGAACAGCAGGGAAAATATTACGGCGTAGGCATGACCGTGCAGCAACGCGAGAACCAGACGGTGGTGTTGGCGCCGTTCGTTGGTTCGCCGGCGTACAAAGCTGGGATTCGCCCCGGCGACATCATTCAGAAGGTTGACGGCAAGTCTTGCGACGGGCTGACTACCACCGAAGTTGCGGACATGCTGAAGGGCGCGAAAGGGACCGTGGTTCATATTTCTCTCGGACGCGAAGGTTGGGAAAAGCCGATCGAAGTGACCGTGACCCGCGACGAGATTCCCCGCCCCGGCGTCGAATTTTTCACGATGGTGAAACCCGGCATCGGTTACGTGCGGGTCAGCACTTTTAACGAGACGACCGACAGCGATTTGTCCGAGGCCCTGCGGCAACTGGACGGAACGAAACTCGATGGACTGATTATCGACCTGCGCAACAACGGCGGCGGTTTGTTGAACCAGGCCGTGGGCATGGCCGATATGTTCCTAGACAAGAACGAGATCGTGGTTTCGCACCGCGGGCGCGCTTCGCAGGAGCGGCGCTATGTGGCGGTTCGCGGCAACCAGGGCAATGCGGTACCCATCGTAGTGCTGGTAAACGGGCAGAGCGCGTCGGCGTCGGAAATCGTCTCGGGCGCGATTCAGGACCACGATCGTGGATTGATCGTGGGTGAGACGAGCTTCGGGAAGGGCCTGGTGCAGACCCAGTTCCCGCTGAGCGAAGATACCGCGCTGCTGCTGACCACGGCGCGCTACTACACGCCGAGCGGACGATTGATTCAGCGCGATTACAACAATGTTTCGCTGTACGACTACCACTACAATCCGCAGCCGCCGGTGAAGCCGGAAGTGAAGCTGACTGACAGCGGGCGGCAGGTGTTCGGCGGTGGCGGCATCACCCCAGACGTCGTGGTGGCCGCGCCTAAAGCAGATGACTTTCAGCAACTCCTCTATCGCCGCGGAATTTTCTATCCGCAGCAGCAGGGCGTGGGCGACTTCACCCGTTTCTACCTGGGCGAAAAGCCGGACGTGACTAAGGACTTTGCGGTGACGGACCAGGTGATCCAGGAACTGCGCAAGTATCTGGACCAACAGAAAATCAAATACACCGACGCCGACATCCAGTCCAACCTGGCGTGGCTGAAGTGGCAGATCAAGCGCGAGGTCTTTACCTCGTATTTCGGCTTGAACGACGGCTACAAAGTGGAATTGCAGGACGATCCGCAGCTGGAAAAGGCCATCGAGGCGATTCCGCAGGCGCGCGCGCTTTACCAGAACGCAGAGAAGATCCTGGCCGAACGCGAAGCGGGCCAGACCAGCCGCCCATAAACCACCTTGCTCTGTTGCGCCGGTCCTCAAAGTTGGGGATCGGCGCTGTTCTCCCTCAAAAGTACTCAGCGAAACAGTAACTATTGCATTCCAAAGCACCTACGGTTTCAAACACTCCAGTTGTCTTTCCGTTCGCACGTATTCTAGGGCCTAGGCAAACCCGTACGCCAGAGCATGGGCACCTCAAGTTCATATACGAATGGACTGTCTCGAAGTCCGCGAACAGTATCGCGCGCTTCGTGGATCCTCATTTGCGCCTGGGTCGTTTTGGTGGGCGGCTACACCCTGGCTGCGCTGACTCAGCACAACAGCCCGAAATTGACGGAATTCGGAGACGTGGCGCAATGCCTGGTAGCGCTGTTCGCCTGCGTCGGGCTCTTTGCCAATTCGCTGGTGGCGGAAAAGCGCACGCGGCTCTTCTGGATTCTGCTCGGCCTGGGCTGCGCAGCCTGGCTCGTCGGCCAATCCATCTGGACCTATTTTGAAGTGGTGCTGCGCAAGGACGTTCCCAATCCCTTTATCGGCGACGTAATTCTGTTTTTGCATCCGGTGCCGATGATCGGGGCGCTGGCGCTGCGGCCCCACGACCGCCGCGACGACCTCAACGTCCATACCGGTTATCTGGATTTTTCGCTGCTGCTGGTGTGGTGGGTGTATCTGTACCTCTTCGTGGTCATTCCCTGGCAGTACATCGCTCCGGACGTGCTGCGCTATGGCTGGAGCTACGACCATCTGGCTGCGGTGGAAAATATTATTCTGGCCAGCGGCTTTGCGATTCTGATGCGGCGAACCAAGGGCGGATGGCGCGAGGTGTACTCGCACTTGTTCGCGGCGTCGCTGCTCTATGCGGTGGGTTCGTACATCACCAACCGGGCGATCGACCGGCTCGACTATTACACCGGCAGCGCGTTCGACTTGCCGCTGGTGGCGTCTTTCGTGTGGTTTGGAACGGCGGGGATCGTGGCCTATCGGCTGAAGCCGGAGCGAGAAACGGTGTCGGCGTCGCATCACGAGGAACAGCAGTGGCCGGCGATATTGGCGATGACTGCGGTGTTTTCGATTCCGCTGATGGCGCTGTGGAGTTTGTGGCTGGCCAAGAACGTCTCGTATGTTCGCGATTTCCGGATTGGCGTGACCCAGGTGGCGTTGTTGCTGGTGGCTTTGCTGATTGCGCTGCGCCAGCGGCTAGTGGATGAAGACCGCATGCGGCTGCTGGATGCTTCGCGGCATTCGCTGGAAAATCTGAAACACTTTCAGGCGCAGATGGTCCAGGCAGAAAAGCTGGTTTCACTGGGCCAACTGGCAGCAGGAGCGGCGCACGAGATTAATAATCCGCTGACTGGAATTTTAGGATATTCAGATTTGCTGGTGGACGATCCTTCGTTGGGTGAGCGGCAACGCGTCATCGCCACGAAGATTCGGACGCTTTCGCGGCGGATCAAGACGCTAGTGACGAATCTGCTGAGTTTTGCGCGGCGGGTGCCGAGCGAAAAGGCGGCGTTGGATTTGAACCTGGTGATTGCCTCAGCGCTGCATTTGAGCAATCTAGATCTGCGTAGCGACCACATCGAAGTGATCACCCATGCAGAGGCCGAACTCCCGACCGTGCGCGGGGATGCGAATCAGATTTTACAGGTATTTTTCAATTTGATCAGCAACGCCGTGGACGCACTGGAAGACGTCGGCGGCGGCAAGCTCACAATTACATCGAGGCGCGACGATGAACGGATCCTGATCGATTTCTCCGATACGGGCCCGGGCATCAAGTCGCCACAGCAAGTATTCGATCCATTTTTCACCACCAAGCCGGTGGGCAAGGGTACCGGCCTCGGGCTCAGCATCTGCTATGGAATTTTGCAGGACCATGGCGGCCATATTCGGTGCTTCAACCGCCCGGAAGGCGGCGCCACGTTTGTGGTGGAGTTCCCCGTTATACCGACTAGCGCTTACTTGCTCGAAGAACCTGATCGCCTCCGAATCGAAATCGGTATAGGCCTTCCCGCCGCAGTAATTCAGACGCACATCAATAAACTGTAACCGGTAAGCTCGTCTGGTGGGTTACGATGCGCCTTCTCCAGGAGGTATCGTGCACTAAACTATCGGAATTCGCTTGGCCGCGTTTGCGTGCGTCTTGTTCGTGGCGGTGACGATGACCAGCACGCGCCGAACCGCCGTGCTCAACGCGCAGACGGCTTCCCGCGCGCTGAAGACCAAGGCAGTGGTGCTGATCGTCATGGACGGGTTCCGCTGGCAGGAAGTGTTTCAAGGTGCGGCGGGCGATTTACTGAACGCGAAGTATGGCGGGGCGCAGGACGAAGCCGAACTGAAGAAGGAATTCTGGCGGCCGACCCCAGAAGAGCGGCGCGAGGCCATGATGCCCTTCTTGTGGGGCGTCGTCGCGAAACGGGGGCAGATTTACGGAAATCAGACGAAGGGCAGCGTGGCGCAGGTAACCAACGGATTTAAGTTTTCGTATCCAGGTTACAACGAGATGTCGACCGGATATCCCGACAAGCGGATCAACAGCAACGAATACGGGCCAAATCCGAATATGACTGTGTTCGAGTATCTCAATGGACGGCCGGCGTTTCACGATCAGGTGGCGGTGTTCGCGACCTGGAACGCTTTCAACGATATCTTCCGTAACGGTAGGAGCGGATTGTTCATTCGCGCGGGGTGGAACTTGCCGTGGGCGGCGCAGCTGAATGAGCGGGAGCAGCGGCTGAAAACTCTGTACCAGACTACAACCCGTGTGGAAGACGACGACGTATTTGATTCTTTCACCCACGCCGATTTAATGGACTACTTGGGCGGCGGGCACAGCCCCAAGGCGCTTTTTGTGGGATACGGCGGCACAGACGATTGGGCGCACGAAGGCAAATATGATTTGGTGCTTGAAGCCGCCCACCAGGACGACCAGCACATCAAGGAACTGTGGGAGCTGATGCAGGCCAATCCGGCGTATCGCGATCAGGTCACGTTCATCATCACCACGGACCACGGGCGCGGCAGCGGCTTGAAACAATGGCGAGATCACGACTACAACGTGGCCGGCGCGGAAAATATCTGGATCGCGGTGATGGGGCCGGATACTCCGGCGAAGGGCGAGATGTCTAGCGTGCCGCGAGTGACGCAGAGCCAAATCGCAGCGACGATTGCGGCCCTACTCGGGGAAGACTATCGCGCGGCAGTACCGCAAGCGGCGGCGCCGCTGCCGGTACTCACTGGCCCTAACGACCCCCAATAAGTTCAGTCGCGAACCACGAACTCGAGTTCAACGCCGGCGACTTCGATCAAATCCCCCGAAGCAAGTTTGGTGGGGTGCGTGATTTTTTCGCCGTTGACGCTCGGCGTCTTGTCCGCGGCGCCAATGTAATAGGAATTGTCTTCCTTGCGATTGATCTGTGCCGCGGCTTTGGGCTTGAACCAGCCTTGCAGCTTTACGGTGGCCATCGCCGATTTGCCCACGACGGTCAGCTTGTCATTTAGCGGATACTCGTGCCGATCGGTGTTACCGTTGCGCACGACCAGAGTAGGAATCTTCAGGCGGCCCGGAGCAGGTTGGGCGCTCTCGCCAACGGCCGCGACCTTCTCCAGAAATTCGCGGCGGTCTTTGGTATCGAGCATCACGGTCTCGTTGATCTTGGGCGCGTGAGCCTTAGCTTCGGCGTAATCGAGCGAACGCGCGCGGACTTCGACTGAATCAGTGACTACGATCGTGTGCTTGCCGATGGCAATCGAATCGCCGGGCTTCAGCATGATCATCTTCACCCGCTGGCCATTGACGAAAGTGCCGTTCAGGCTGCCGAAATCCTGCAGCATCAGGCGGCCTTCTTCAGTAAATACGCGGGCGTGGTAATTCGACACCGCCGGATTATCGATGACGATACCGTTGTCGGGCGAGCGACCGATGCTGACTTCTTTCTGGCCGACGGCGACTTCCTGCAGCACGGAAGATTCGAATTTCAGAACCAACTTGGACATGGGAACGCCCTCCCTTGCACGATTGTCATTCCGATTCTTTGCCTTCTTCGGGACCCTTGAACCATCGGCCGATCTTGGCGAACGTCTTCGAAGATTTCGGCGAATTGCGTAGCACAATCACCGTGATGTTGTCGCCGCCGCCCGCTTCGTTAGCCAGATCGACCAGGCGGCTGGCGGCGCGCTGAGGATCGTCGGTCTCTTCGAGGACACCAGTGATTTGGTCATGGGTCAGCTCGCGAAAGAGTCCGTCGGAGCAGACCAGGTAAACGTCGCCATCCTGCAGCAGCTCTTCGGTCACGTCGACATCGACCTGCGGGTCGATGCCCAGCGCGCGGGTGAGCACGTTGTGCATTTTGCTGCGGCTGGCTTCTTCAGGCGTGAGCATGCCGCGGCGGACCTGTTCGGCGACGAAGGAATGATCGTCGGTGAGCTGGTCGAAACTGCCAGCGCGCAGAAGATATGCGCGGCTATCGCCCACGTGCGCGATGCACACGCGGTCCTCGACGAAGCGCATGACCACGATGGTGGCGCCCATGGTGGCCTTATTGCCCTGATTTTTGGCGTGCTCGTAGATTTCGGTGTTGGCCAGACGGACCGCACTCGCCAGGCGGTTGGAGGTCTCCGAAACTCCTTCGATGTGTTTGCCAAAATTGGCGAGCGACGGGTCGGCTTCCGCTTGGGTGCAGTGAGCGACAACGGTGTCGACGGCCAGCTTGCTAGCCACTTCGCCGGCCTGCAGGCCGCCCATACCGTCGGAAAGGACGAACAAACCCATCTCCGGTGCGAGGCGGAAGCTGTCTTCGTTATTTTCGCGAACGCGACCGGAGTCGCTACGCGCGCCAAATTCCATTCGAGCCACCTTGTCCTGTCCGGCTTCCCAAGCACAGTCAAATTGAAGCGGTTACGGCGCTACTGCATGGACGCCGCGGATACTTTTTCTACATCTTTGAAACCATCGCTGTGGAGCTGAGCCGTTACGGCCTGTGCCCCGTTCGCCGCCAAAGGGCCACACAGCACGAGGTAGATGTTTCCTTTTGCCCGGTGCCAAACCTTTAATTTTCCAGGCAAGCCCAATGCGTGAATTTTCTTAAGCTGGTCCTGCGCTTCCTGTTCGACGAAATAATGGCCGGTTCGGAGGAAGACTTTGTCGTCGGTCGCAGCTGATGATCCGGAATGTTTGGCTTTTTCCTCGCGCGCGCGTTCGGCCGCGATCCATTTGCTGGGGTCGGGATGATTGCGGCGCGGGCCGGTTTCCATGCGCGGAAAAACTTCCGGTGGTGCGGCGGGCTTCGACTTTGCGGCTGGCGCCGCAGGTGTTGGTGCCGACTTTTCCGTTACAGCATCGGCCGGAGGAGTTGACACCCCGGCCGAGTCCCCAGATTCGGTAACGGGCGCGGGAATCTCGTAGGCAAAAGCGGGAGGCACGGGCAACGACGCCGCGGGCGGCGGCGGAATGGTCTTCGCAATTTTGGCGATCGCGAATATGCGCAATCCCACCAGTGCTACGGCCACGAGAAACAAGCCGACGAGAATCCCGACCAACGGACGTGCCCCGGTCGAAGTCGGCGCTTGTGTAGCCGGCAGCCGAACCGGCGGCGGCAAAATCTGGACAGCCACGCGATTTTGCGGAACAGCCGCGAGCGGCTCGGACGTAGCCGCAAGGGCCGGCCCGTTAAATTGCTGGACCGCGGATTCAAGCTCGGCGACGCTTTGAAAGCGATTGTCCGGATTTTTTTCGAGGCACTTCAGAATCGCGCGTTCGATGTGTACCGGAATGTTTGGATCGATGTCATGCGGCGGTGGAGGCGCTTCGCGCATTTGCTTGAGTGCCACGGCGATCGCATTTTCGGCGGTGAAAGCCGGCCTGCCGGTGAACATTTCGTAGAGCATCAAGCCGAGCGAGTAGATGTCAGTCCGGTAATCGACCGGGCTGCCGGAAACCTGCTCAGGAGCCATGTAAGCGGGCGTGCCGACCATGGTTCCGGTGTGGCGGCTGACCGCTTCCATCGAACGCGCGATGCCGAAATCCATGATCTTCAGATTTCCGTTGGTATCGATCATCACGTTTTCGGGCTTCAGGTCGCGATGAACGATCCCCTGCGCGTGAGCTTCTTTGAGCCCGGAACAAATCTGCAGCGCCAGGTCGGTGGCTTTTTTCCGGGTGAGCGCGCCGAAACGATTGAGAACCGAGCGCAGGCTTTCGCCTTCGACAAATTCCATTGAAGTGTAGGCGATACCGGCCAAGCGATTAAACTCGTACACTCGGCAGACATTCTTGTGGGTGATTTTGCGGGCGAAGAGCAGTTCGTTTTTGAAGCGGTCCATCATCGCCTGGTCGGAGGCGATCTCCGGCTTCAGGAGCTTCAGTGCGACGGTCTCCCCCGTTTCGCGGTCGCGGGCTTTGTAGACGTTGCCCATGCTGCCGTTTCCAGCGGAACCAAGGATTTCGTAGCGTTGGCCGAGAGCAGCCAGGGTATTGGTGCCGAGATTCAAATCTCCGGAACCAGCCGTAGCGGTTTCAGGAATCGGCGCCGCGGGCGAATCAGGGAGATCGCTAAGCAGAACGGTTTCGCGCGGATTGGCCCCTTCGCGCACACCCCCGCCGATACCTGGCGTGGGATAACCTCCGTTTTTGGAGTCAGAACCGGCCATTTTCGCCCTCTGTAGGATAGGAGAAGTCCGCCCTGGAACAGTACGGAACCCGCTAAGGCTGTAGGGTAAGAGTATCTAGGCAATACGGCTGCGCGCGGCCTGCAGAGGCGGAAGCACGTGCTGAAGTAGGTGCTGAAGTACAGGCTAATGCTTTGGCGACAGGCGGGGCTTGCCACCGTCATACGGTGGACCGAGGGCCTCATAATAGAGGCTGCCCGAAGGTCGCCCGGCCTCCTCCCGGACTTCGCGGTAGAGGACACCATGGATCTCCCTAAGGGCGAAATCAGGCCCACCCCAGCCGCCGAACCCATCGCCATCGCGCCCACGCCGAATATTATTGCGTCCATGCTGCAGGCGGCGCCCAAGACCAGCGACCTGATCTTTTCGCCGGGACGCGCCCCGCAGGTGGAAGTACACGGGCAATTGGTGCAGTTGAAGATCAAAGGCGTCGGGGTTCTGACTGCGGAAGATACGGCGCGCATCGCCGCCGACCTGATCGGACGCAATTCGCTGGCCGTCGACAAATTGAAGCAGGAAGGTTCCTGCGACATTTCCTACAGCCTGCCCAAAGTCTCGCGGTTCCGGGTGAACATTTTCACCCAGCGCGGAACCTGCGCCATCGTCATGCGGGTGATCGCGACCGAAATTCCCAGCTTTGCGTCGCTGAAGCTGCCGCCGCAGCTGGCGGAAGCGGCGGAGGTACGTCCAGGTATCGTACTGGTCACCGGACCCACCGGGAGCGGAAAGTCTTCGACGCTGGCGGCTTTCGTAAACAAGATCAATGAAGAGAAGGCCTGCCACATCATCACCATCGAAGACCCGATCGAATTTCTGCATCCGCACAAACGAGCCACGATTCATCAGCGCGAACTTTACACCGATACGCCGACGTTTCCCTTGGCGCTGCGCGCGGCTTTGCGGCAGGCTCCCAAGCTGATCCTGGTTGGCGAAATGCGGGATAAGGACACGATCGAAGTGGCGCTCGAGGCTGCTGAGACCGGGCACTTGGTCTACTCGACCCTGCATACGATTGACGCTTCGAAAACGATCGAGCGCATCATCGGCGTCTTCCCTGCTCCGGATCAACAATCGGTGCGCGCGCGATTAGCCAAGGTATTTCGATTTATCGTTTCGCAACGGCTGATACCCAAGAGAGACGGCAGCGGCCGGGTGGCAGCGTTTGAGGTGCTGAAGTCGACTCTACGCACGCGCGATTACGTGAGCAAAGGCGAGAGCGAAGGAAAGTCGCTGCTGGACGCGATGCGCGACGGCAGCTCCGAAGGCATGCAATGCTTCGATGATGAAATCGAGAAGCTGATACGCCGGAACGAACTGGATATGGAAACGGGCCTCGCTTACGCCACCAACGAAGGAAACCTGCGGCTGATGCTGGCCGACCTGCTGGAATCGCAGGCGCCGGAGCCTTCCATGGTTGCTGGCCAAGCGACTGCTGAAGCGACCTCAACTGAGGAGGTCTTCGAACACTAGGCTTTGTCTTGGTTCGGGCCACGATTCGCAGCCGCCCGCCCGTCTCGCGCAGGATAAGATACTTGCATGTAACGGTCAACTTCGCTCAAGATGTGCGGTATTCGAATGACCGACCGCGACAGTTCGGCAACGGATACCAAGTCCCTTCCCGCAGCAGACCTTCCGAAACATGATTACGTTCTCCTCCCTCTAATCAGCGTGCTTACCATTGTGATTCTGTTTAGCGTGGCCGAAGGCTTGACGCGATGGATCTGGCCCGAACAGAAATTCAATTCGTGCGAGATTGACGACGCGGTGAATGGGACGCGTTTTAAGCCCAACTGCAGCGCGCGGGTGAAGAACGCCGAGGGACCGTGGACCACCTACCAATACAACGATTGCGGGTACCGCGGACAAACATCCTGCGCCACCAAGCCGCCGGGGTCCGCGCGAATTGCGATCATCGGTTCGTCGGTCGCGCAGGGGCTGTACGTGCCCTACGAACAAACTTATTTTGGGCGGCTGGCCAGCGATCTGAACCGGACATGCGACCGAACCGTCGACATCCAGAACTTAGGCGTGCTCAACGTCAGCCCGATCGATACCTACCGCAGAATTCCGGAGGTGATCGGACTGAAGCCGGACGTGGTGCTATATCTGGTGGCGCCCTTCGACCTGGAAAAGCAGATCGACCCGAAGGCGCTCGCCGAACGCGACGCTCCTGCGCGGACCAACGGCTCTCCGGCGGTGACACTGGCGCGAAGTCCGATGAAGCGATTTCAAGAAGAGGTGATTAAGGGCCGCTCGGTGCTGGTCGCGCAGTATTTCTTGTTTGAGAACAAGGAAACTTTTCTGCGGGTTTATCTGCTGTACGGAGACAAGGCCGATTTCTTGCGTCAACCGTTTACGGCTGCGTGGCAGAAACGATTTGCAGAGATGGATGTTCTGATCGGCGGCATGGCGGACGAGCTGCGAAAGGCTGGCATTCCACTGGTGGTGGCTGCCGTACCTTCGCGGGCGGAAGCGGCGTTGCTGAGCACACGCCCCCCGCCGCCCAACGTGGATCCTTTCGCGTTCGGTCAACGCATTGACGAGATTGCGACGCAGCACGGCGCTGCTTACGTGGATCTGACCGGTGCGTTTAGCAAGATTCCCGACGCGCAAAATATGTATTACGTGGTCGACGGCCACGTGGCTGCCGAGGGCCAGGCGGTCATGGCCCGAGCGATTTCACGCAAGCTGCAGGATGGGACGATTCCGGCCTTCTCGAAGTGCTCCCCGCACGAGAACGCCGAACGGAGGAACTAAACTGGGGACTGCCTCGTTGCAGTTTCTCGCCTACGCGTGCGCGGCGGCGATTCTTTTCAATTTGAGCCGGAAGCTAGCCTGGCGGCAGGGTGTACTGTTGCTGGCCAGCGTCGGCTTTCTTGCTTTTTTTTCGAATGATATTCGGGCGTTCGTTCCTTTCGTAACTTTTGTGTTGCTTGGGTTTGTGGCCTTGCGGTTGATGCAGGCCGGGGCGACTTTTCTTTTCGCGCCGGTCGTGATCGTGGCGCTCGGCACGTTTATCTGGCTGAAGAAATATGCGTTCGTGCCGGCGTCGTTATTTTTGCAGCATCCGTACTTGACGCTGGGGCTTTCGTACATTTTGTTCCGCGTCCTGCATTTGATCATCGATTCCCGTTCGCAGTATTCGACGCTTCCCCGCCGGATTAGCCTGGTCTCCTACCTGAATTACACGCTGAACTTCACGACTCTGGTCGCCGGGCCGATCCAGCGCTACAAAGAGTTCGCGTCGATGCAATTGGCGGAGGAGCCGCTGGAATTGGGGTTGGCTACCAGCGCCGAGGCTCTGGAACGAATCATTCGGGGCTTCTTCAAAGTCAACGTGCTGTCGCTGTTGCTTTCCATGGCGCAGGGGACGGCGTTGAACTCCCTGTACGCCGCACATTCCTTCTGGCCGCGAGTCTGCGCGGGCGTAGCGGTCGCCGGCGTGTATCCTTTTTATCTCTACTGCAATTTCTCGGGATATATCGACATCGTGATTGGCATTGCACGATTCCTGCGGTTGCGGTTGCCGGAGAATTTCAATCGGCCGTTCGCTTCCGAGAATTACATCGTATTTTGGAGCCGCTGGCACATCACGCTTTCGACCTGGATCAGCATCTACGTCTACACACCGCTGATGGTGCGTTTCGTCAAACGCTGGCCGGCGCCCAGCGCGGAGCCCTTTCTGGCCGCGGTGGCTTATTTCGTGACGTTCTTTTTGGTGGGCGTTTGGCACGGGCAAACTTTCATGTTCCTGATCTTTGGATTCCTGCTGGGGCTGGGAATGAGCGTCACCAAGATTTATCAGGCCTTGATGACGCGCATGGATCGTGACGGCTATCAGCAGCTGGGTCGAAATGGTTTTTACAATGCGCTGGCGCGCGGCCTCACGTTCACCTGGAGTGCATTCACTTTGGTGTGGTTTTGGTCGAGCGCTGCGCACCTGAACTCCATCATGCGCGCAATGGGCCCTGCGGTGATCACTATGGCTTGGCTGGTGATTTTCCTGGTGGCCTCGGCCGGACTGGCGGCGTGGGAAGCGTCGCGAGACTGGATGTCGTCTTATCAATTCGGGGGTCGGCCGCTGCTGCAATCCCGGTATGTGAGAACTTCTTTCGCTACGGCGCTGCTGGTGATCGCACTCGCGGTGGTTCTGCTGCTGAATACGCCGCCGCCAGATATCGTCTACAAAACGTTCTAAGCTGTGCGCGCATGCGAGCCTGCGCTCGCGGGTATCGGCGCGCGGTGGAAACATCCGTGCCTCGGAAATCCGTGGCCGCTGAAATCGCGTTATAATTTTCTCCCGCCCTTATTTTCATCCGGCTTTCCTGGAGGCATTTATGGCCAAACCACAAGATCGCGTGGAATTAAAAGGCAGTTCACGGCGCGCACTGCCTGGCGGGCAGGACGTAGGGCCGGCCGATCCGAAGCAGCAGATCGAAGTGAGCGTCTTGCTGCGCCGAGGGTCGAAGCCGGAGGCTTTTACCGCCGCAACAGACCAGATGGCCGCGCAGTTGCCGCGCGAACGAAAATATTTGACGCGCGAAGAATTCGCGGGCCTGCACGGAGCGTCGGATGCGGACATCACCAAGGTCCGCGAATTCGCAAAAGAATACGGGCTGAAGGTGCTTAGTGAGGAGAAAGCTGCGCGCACGGTGAAACTCGGCGGAACCGTCGAAGCGTTCGCTCACGCGTTCGGAGTAGCTCTTCGTCGATATCGGCACAGCGCGGTTGAGTATCGCTGCAGAACCGGAGTGCTGACCCTTCCCGCGAGCATGAAAGATGTGGTCGAGGGAGTTTTCGGGTTGGATAACCGCCCGCAGGCACGCGCGCATTTTCGGATTCGAAAGGCGCGGCCGGGCGTGCGGCCGAATGCGGCGGACGTTTCCTTTTCTCCGCTGGACGTCGCTGCGGCGTATTCCTTTCCGGCGGGCGCCACCGGCAAAGGACAATGCATCGCAGTGATCGAACTCGGCGGCGGGTACAACGCCTCCGACCTGGGCACGTTTTTCAAGAATTTGGGTATTACGACGCCGAAGGTGACCGCCGTCCCCGTGGATGGCGGCGCGAATTCACCAACCGGAGACCCCTCCGGTGCGGACGGCGAAGTGGAACTGGACATCGAGGTCGCCGGAGCCATCGCGCCAGCCGCGACCATCGCCGCTTATTTTGCGCCGAACACCGACCAGGGATTTATCGACGCGGTGACCACCGCCGTGCATGATGCCACGCTGAAGCCCTCGATCATTTCGATCAGCTGGGGCGGTCCGGAAAATTCCTGGACGGAGCAGGCGCGCGACGCATTGAACTCGGCGTGCCAAGACGCTTCGACCATGGGCGTTACCGTACTGGTCGCCTCGGGTGATAACGGATCTTCCGATGGCGGCAGCGATAACACGGCGACGGTCGACTTCCCCGCTGCCAGCCCGTTTGTGGTGGGTTGCGGCGGAACGAAACTGAGCATCACCAGCGGAAAAGTGGGCAGCGAAGTGGCGTGGGACGAACTCTCCGCGGGCGAAGGCGCGACTGGCGGCGGAGTCAGCGAAGTCTTCGCGTTGCCCCCTTTTCAGTCTGGTGCAAAAGTCCCGAAGGCCCCGAACGCGTTTGTCGGCCGCGGCGTTCCGGACGTAGCCGGAAACGCAGATCCAGAGACGGGCTACAACGTAGTAGTCGATGGCCAGACCACAGTGATCGGCGGCACCAGTGCGGTTGCGCCGCTGTGGGCTGGATTATTCGCGAGAATCAATGAAGCGCTTGGAGCGAACGTTGGATTCGTCAACACGCTTCTGTATTCGGCGAAGGCGGAAGCAACATTTCGCGACATCACCAGCGGAAGCAACGGAAGTTACAACGCAGGTCCAGGCTGGGACGCCTGCACCGGTCTGGGCACGCCGAACGGCACAGCATTGCTAGCAGCGTTAAAAGGATAGCGGTCGCTCAGGCGCTTCAGAATACTGACGCGGGGAGGAAATGCGATGGTGGACGTGACAGGGATCGAACCTGCGACCTCGTCGTTGCGAACGACGCGCTCTCCCAGCTGAGCTACACGCCCACTGCGAGATATATTCTAGCAAACACGCGAGAAGCATCCAAACCAGTTCCGCGGGACCATTTCTAGATGGCCCAGCCTGCGATTTGCGAAAACTCAAGCGTTGCGGACGATTTCGGGTTTGCGGTGGGGCATCTGGCTGCGCGCGGTCTGCACGAATTTCACGAAGCGGTGGGCCAAAGTGAAGATGCGGTCGGCCTGGCGCAGGCGGATGGCTTCCTTAGGAATCAGTTCCCCGCCGATGCCCAGCGCGGACGCGCCGGCATGGATGAAATTCGCGGCGTTGTGCTGATTCACGCCGCCGGAAGCGATTAATGGCAAATCGGGAAATGGCGCTTTTAGTGCGCGGATGTAATTTTCGCCGCCAATCAGCGCGCAGGGGAAAACCTTCACCATGTCGGCGCCAGCTTTCCAGGCGCGGGTGACTTCCGTCGGTGTGAGCGCACCTGGCAGCACCACTACTGAAGCACCAAGCGCGAATTCCACGATACGAACGTCGAAGCCCGGGCTGGTGAGGAACATGGCGCCGGCATCAATGCATTCACGCGCGACGTCGGAGTCAAACACATCTCCGGCGCCGACGACCATTTTCGGCGCATGCTTCACCAAGTGAGAGATGACGTCGATCGCGCCGGGAACGGTCATGGTGATTTCGACCAGCGAAATTCCGCCGCGGGAGACAGCTTCCGCCGCGAACAGCGCATCCTCGGCGGACGAGAGGCGAACTGCGGGAATGATTCCGACGTCTTCGATGCGAGCGCGGACTTCTTCTTTTTTCATGAGCGGATCCCCGGGGCCGTGGCCGGATGCGCGGTTGTTTCGGCGATTCTATAGGAAGACGAGCGCAGGCTGCATTGAAAAGAATTTCAGCCGGGCGAAAGGAACGGGCCGAAGGCAGGGTCCGGCCGAGATTACGATTCGAACGTTTCTTCCAGCTCTGGCAATTTGTCTCCGTCGCGTGCAATCCAAACATACATAGTCGGGAGCAGGAAAATGCCCATAACCAGCGCGGAAATCAACCCACCCACGATGACGATGGCAAACGGCCGCTGCGAATCCGAACCAATCGCACGCGAAACAGCGGCGGGAAGAAGTCCGAGCGTCGCAACCAGCATGGTCATCAAGATCGGGCGCAGACGCAAAACGGCGCCTTCAATCGCGGAATCTTCAATCGAGTGCCCACGCACGCGCAGCTGATTGATGTATTCGAGCATGATTACGCCGGTTTCGACCGACACTCCAAAGAGCGCCAGAAATCCAATGCCGGAAGAAACGCTGAGGTGAGTTCCGGTGGCGAGCAAGGCGAGCAAACCGCCAATCGGCGCAACCGCCACGTTGGCCAGAATCAAGCCGGCCCATTTTGCCGAGCCGAACATGGTGTAGAGAATGATGAAGATCACCAGTAGCGTGATGGGCACCACGATCATCAACCGCTTTTGTGATCTTTTCTGGCTTTCGTATTCGCCGGCCCAGTCGATGTGATAGCCGACCGGCAGCTTGACCCGCTCGTGAACCAGCTTCATCGCCTCTTCGACCGCGCTGCCTAGGTCGCGGCCGCGCACGCTGTACTTGATGGCGACGTAACGTGAATTTTCTTCGCGTGAGATGGCCGATGCGCCGTCTTTCACGTCCACCTTGGCGAGCTGCGCCAGTGAAACGCGTTCGCCAGACGGCGCGAGAAGGCGAATATTTTCGATGGCTTCGCGAGTGTCGCGATACGGCTCCTGGTAGCGCACCACCAAATCGTAGCGCTGCTCGCCTTGCAAAATCTGGCTGATGGCTTTGCCACCGACGGCGGTTTCGACCGCATCCTGCACGTCTGAAACATTGATTCCGTAGCGCGCGGCCACTTTTCGATCGATCGAGATATTCAAATTGGGCTGGCCCAGGACGCGGAAGAGACCTAGATCCTCGACGCCGGGAACGCTGCGCATCACGTTCACGATCTCGTCGCCCTTTTCTTCCAGTACTTGCAGATCGTCACCGTAAAGCTTGATCGCCAGTTCGCCTTTCACGCCGCTGACCGCTTCTTCCATGTTGTCGGAGATCGGCTGCGAAAAATTCCACAGAACGCCGGGCATTTTGCTGAGTTCGCGATCCATGGCAGCGATGAGCGCGTCTTTGTCCTCGTGAAAAACCGGCCGCCATTCTTTTTTGGGCTTCAGGTCAACAAAATATTCGGTATTGAAGAAGCCGGTGGCATCGGTGCCGTCGTCGGGCCGGCCGACCTGGCTGGTGACCACGGTGACTTCAGGAAAGGAAGCCAACGTGACGCGGGCCTGGTTGGCGACCCGCACGCCTTCCGAAGGTCCGGTGCTGGGCGCCAGCGTGCCGCGTACCCAGACTGCGCCTTCATCAAGATGCGGCAAGAATTCCGACCCGATGAAACCGCTGACCATCAAGAAGACGGCTCCGACGACCGCAAGCGCGCCGACTCCGATGGTGATCAGCCGATGCTCGATGGCCCAGCGAACTGCGGAGCGATATTTCACGGTAAGGAACTTCATTACCGGATTCGGCCATTCCTTTACTCCGTGGCTGAAGACCATCAGCGCCAGCACCGGCGCGATGACGATGGCGAAAATCAAAGCCCCCAACAGCGCAAACGAAACGGTCCAGGCCATGGGCTTGAACAGGCGGCCTTCGACGCTCTGCAACGTGAAAATCGGGAGATAAGCAGCAATGATGATGGCGCGCGCGTAAAAGACCGGGCGCAGCACTTCCATCACCGCGTCGCGGATATGCTCCATCGGCGTCTTGTGCGAGGTTGCGGCGGTGTTGAAGTGGCGCACAATGTTTTCGATGATGACCACGGTGCCGTCCACCACCATGCCGAAATCGAGCGCGCCCAAGGAAAGCAGGTTTGCTGGAATTTTGTTGAGATCCAGGCAAATCGAAGCAAAGAGCAACGAAAACGGAATGGTCAGCGCGACGATGAATGCGCCGCGAGAATTTCCCAAAAAGAAAAACAAAATTACGGAAACCAGCAGCACGCCGACAGTCAAATTCTCCAGCACCGTATGCGTGGTCACATGCAGCAGGTTGCTGCGATCCAGGAACGGCACAATTTTCACGCCGGGTGGAAGAATATGATCGTTCAGTTCATCCACCTTGGCGTGAATGGCGGCCAGCGCCTCATCGGCGTTGGCGCCTTTACGCAATAGGACGATGCCTTCCACCACGTCATCGTCGTTGATCACCTTTCCGTCTTCGGTGTGGATGGCTTTACCGATTTGGCCTAACCGAATCTTCGAGCCTTGTGTAACGGTCGCGATATCTTTCAGCCGCAGCACGGTGCCATTTTTGGCGGTGATCGGAGTCTGTTCGATATCCTCGACGTTGGTGTAAAGCCCCAGCACGCGCACGTTGATTTGCTGCAAGCCGGATTCGACGAAGCTGCCGCCAGCGTTGGCATTGTTATTGGCGAGTTGCTGTTCGACCTGGGCGATGCTGAGGCCGTGCGAGACGAGGGCGTTCGGGTCCAGGCGCACCTGATATTCGCGGGTGATCCCGCCAAAACTGGAAACGTCGACGACATTGGGAACGGATTTAAATTGCTTCTCCAGCGTCCAGTCTTCGAGGGACTTCAATTCCATCAAATCGTATTTGGGATTGGTGCTTTTCAGCGTGTACCAGTAAATCTGGCCGACCGGACTCCAATCCGTGCCCATCTGTGGCTGCAAGCCATTCGGCAGCGTGACTTGGGATAGCCGCTCCAAAACCTTCGCGCGATTCCAATCGTTGTCCGAAGAGTCGTCAAAAATCAGCATCACACTGGAAAGGCCAAAAAGTGATTGCGAACGCAGATGAGCGAGATGCGGTAGGCCGTTCATCTGAATTTCGATGGGAGTAGTGACCTGCTGTTCCACTTCTTCGGCGGCGCGCCCGGGCCACTGGGTGATGATCTGGACGTAATTGTTGGCCACGTCCGGGTAGGCTTCGACCGGCAGATTGTGGAAGGAAATCGCGCCCCAGACGAGCAGCAGGATCGCCAGCGCGATCACCATGAAGCGGTTGTTGAGCGCGAAATCGATCAGGCCGCGCATCGGTTCACCGCTATCGTTGGTCGGCGCAACTGCACTATTGCTCCACCGTGTTTTGCAGGACCAGGGCATCGCGGACGACCTGATCGCCCGGCTTCAAGCCCGATTTAATTTCCTGAGTTTTATCCGGCAAGCTGGCCCCGGCAACAACCGGAATGCGGCGGAATTTCTTTCCGCCATCCGGGATGTAGACCCAATCGCGATCGTGCAGATGCAGGATCGCGGAGGCCGGCACGGTTGCGTACAATTCTTTCTTCTGACCCTTGAACGTCGCGGTGGCGAACATTCCAGGACGCATCTCGCCGTCGTTTTTCACCTCAATTCGAACTTTGGCGCTGCGCAGAGTCGGATCGAGCACTGCTCCGATGTTGCTGACCTTCCCTTTGATCGCTTGGTCGGGGTAAGCGTTCAAGCGCACGTCGGCGGTGTCGCCGAGATGCACCTCCGCCACGTCGTTTTCATAGACATCGCAAACAATCCAGACCTTGGACAAATCTGAAATGGTGAAAGGATTTGCGGCGGAAAGGCCCTGCACGCCCGACGCGTTGGTTACCTGCTGGTCGGTGATCACTCCGGAAATGGGCGCAACGATATCGACAATTCCCGATGGATGATCGACCGAGCTGCCAAAAACATGCAGCTTCTGCTTGGCGGTTTCGACGTCAACCTTGGCTTTGTTTTCGGCGTCTTCGGCAATCTGAAAATCGTTCAGGGAAATGGCGCCGTGATCGTAGAGACCTTTGGCGCGGTCGTATTGCTTGTTGGCCAGCAGTTCATCCGCGACGGCCTTCTGATAATCGGAGAAGGCGCCGGAAATGTCGCTGCTCTGCACGCGCAACAGGACTTGGCCCTTGTTCACCGCGTCGCCCAGGCGCGCGCGAATATCGACCACGCGACCGGAAGCGATGGAAATAACCGGCACGGTACGCGAGATATCCGGCGTCACAACCCCCGTAGCCGTCAGTTCCGCGGCGGATTTATATTCGCCCGCGGTGACCAGAGGAAACTGCTCCGGATGATCGACCGTTACATGACTTGGGTCGCCGGCATTTTCCACCTGCACCGGCGGCGGAGCCTCCGCCGCGGTGTCTTTTTCGCCGCCCTTGCCGCCTCCGCAGCCAGCCACAACGAACGCCGCGAAGAACAAGCACTGGGCACACCGGGCCGCGCCAAATTTGGCCAAGCCTTTCATCGAGACCCTCACAAAAGAGTTACGGAAACCGTGAATATCAAGCGTCGCAAAGAGTGTAGGAACGGAATCGGGCGTTGCTGGTTGCTCGGGCGTCGGCATGACGAAAAACGACGCGACGAGACCGCTGCAAATCCGCCCTTCGGATTATATGGAAAAATCAGGTGGGGCGCGTCCGGCAAGTGACTTCGGAATCTTTCTCGTGATTTGAAGATCAGGCCCCGTAACGAGCAAGCGGGTGCTGGAAAACGTTGGGACCAAATCAGGACCACCAAGTATCGCCAGCACTGTGCCGGTGGAGTGCGCTGCAGGTGCGTGATGCGGGCACGCGGCACAACTCGCGTGCCGGGGGCTGGCGGAGGATTCCTCGTAAATCACCAGTTCGGAGTGCAAATCGTCGGTAATCGATACAAAGAAGAAAAGAAGGATCAAGGCGCAGACAAAGGCAGTCCACTGGCGCCAAGGAGCATGGTCGGTCTCGCGCGGCTGTCTCGCCCAGCGTACGCGCCATAGATACAGCGCAGCCAGGGCCAGCACGACCCACAGAAAATTGAGAAACGATTCCATTCGCGCGAGACCCTCAGGAAAAATCCGAACGACGATTGCGCGTCGCGTTCGATATAGCGTGGCCCACTCAATAATTTACTATGCGGACCACGCAGGCGCAATCGCGGAACCTGCCGCTAGTTCGGCGGAAGCAGGCTCCTGGCACGTTCGATGGCCTTTGCAGCGTCGGCGGGATTCGGCAGACTGCCCTGCGCGAAGTTGCGATTCCCTCCCCCTTTGCCGCCAAATTCTTTGATGCTTTCGCGGAGCAACGCGCCTAGATCGACGGTTGCCGGCAGCGCATCGGGCGTTTGGGCGAAGACCACGTGGCCGGCCACGCGGCTGGCCAGCAAAGCGACGACGTTCGATTCGGCGACCAGCTTCGCTGCGAGAATTCCAAGATACGCGGCGCTGGCATCATCCAGCACGGTGGCGATCAAAGCTGGGCTTTTCGCCGCCTGCTCACCTGTCGACGCTCCGCCTAGATGTGCGAGCAGATCGCGAGCCTCGAGCTGCGCCAGACGGTCTTCGATTTTCTTGGCGCCGCTTTGCGCCGCACGACGCTCGTCCTGCCATTTGGTGATGCCGGCCGGAACTTCGTGAAGCGCGCAGGTAAGCACGGCGGCCGCCTGAGTGAGCGTGGCGAAATCCGAGCGCGCTGACTCCAACGCGCGGTAGCCCGCGACGTACTCAATTCGCCAAAGCTCGCGGCGGCGTTCGAGCTTGCGGATCAGCAGCAGGCCGGCCTGGCCGGTGCGCGCCAGGTGCGTGCCGCCGCAAGGCTGGCGGTCAAACTCGGCGATATCGATGGCGCGCAGCGGACCTTCGCGTTCGACGGTCTTGCGGATTCCAGCGTCGGCCAGCTCCTGAGCCGTGCCAAAACGCACCACGACTTCGCGGTCCTCGAGAATAACTTCGTTAGTGCGGCGCTCGGCGGCTTCAAGGTGCTTCGGCTGAACGGCAGGCGCCTCGATGTCGATGGTCGAGGTCACGGTACCCAGGTGAAATGATTTGGTTTGAAAGCCAAACAGCTCGATGAAGGCCGCAGAAAGCAGATGCTGCGCGGTGTGCTGCTGCATGTGGTCGATGCGCCGCTGCCAATCTATTTTTCCGGCGACCGGCCCCGCCGGAAGTTCAGCGGAGGTGTAGTGAACAATTCCGTCGGCGGCAGACTTTTGCGCGTCGCTCGGACCGTGCAACTCCTCGACGACTTCGAGAACCTGGGCGTTGCCGAGTTTTCCCGTATCGTGAGGCTGGCCTCCCGAAGACGGGTAAAACGCCGTGCGGTCGAGGATCACTTTCCAGCGATCGCCTTCGCGCTCGCAGGAAAGAACGTTGGCCTCGAATTCCTTCAGAAACGAATCGCGGTAGTAGAGCCTCTCGGTCACGCCAGCTTCCTTTGCGGTCAGTGGACCTTCGCGAGAATACCACGCGCGTCGACGCTCGCGACCGGGCAGCTTCCGTTCGTAGGGTAGAATATGAAGGTGGCAATTAAACTCATCGCAATGGATATCGACGGCACGTTGCTGGACAGCAAGTCGCAGGTGCCGGAAGAAAATCTGCGGGCTATTCTGGAAGCAGCAAACCGCGGTATTGAAATCGCCATGGTCACCGGGCGGCGGTTCGATTTCGCGCTGCCTATCGCCCGCTCGATACCCTGCGACATCGACCTACTGGTCAATAATGGCGCGCTGGCCAAATCGAAGGACGGCGCGACGCTGATGCGTTCCATGCTGCCACGCGCCACGGCCCGCGAAATTCTGGATGCAACGCCGGAGTATCGCGATTTCGCCGGGGTCGTTTTCGACCGCAACGAAGGCCACCGCGTCATCCTGGAAAAAGTGGACTGGGACGATCCGTTTCGCGGCGGATATTTCCGCCGAAATCGCGAACACATCGGAATCTGCTCACCGCTGACCGATTGCCTGAAGAACGATGAAGACCCCATTCAAGTGATGTACACCGGCAACTGCCGGCCGATGCGCGACGCGATGGAGAAACTGGAAAAGATCGCGGCGAAACATGATTTCGCGCTCTCGCTCACCGAATACCTCGAGCGCAATCTATCTGTATTGGACGTGTTGCGGGGCGACGTCAGCAAAGGTTCCGCGCTGCGGCGCTGGGCGGAACTTCGCGGCATCGACCGCGAGAGCGTTATGGCCATCGGCGACAACTGGAACGATCTGGAGATGCTCGAGTTTGCCGGAAGGCCGGTAGTGATGGGCAACAGCGTTGCCGGTTTGAAGGAACGCGGCTGGGCAGTGACCGGAACGAACGATCAGGCCGGCCTAGCTGACGCTATACGCACATACGCGCTGGATGGCGCAGCCGAAACGGTATAATGGGCTTAGCGATGAAGCGCCCGATTCTATTCATTTTCGCCATGGTTGGCGGATTGGCCTGCTCCGCAAGCGTGCGCGCGGATTATGCCGTCTTGAAGACCGGCGTGCGCCTGCACATTACCGGTTACGAGCAAGCGGGCGATCAGATCCGGCTGACGGTGACGGGCGGAACGGTGAACGTGGCCGCCGCGGACGTGGTTTCGATCGAGCCGGAAGATCAATTCACCGCGCTGCCGCCAGCTTTCACCGCGGCAAAAGGCCCCTACAGCAACTTGATTCGTGCAGCAGCGGAGAAGCACGGCGTGGACGAACACCTGATCACCCATGTGATCGCCGCCGAATCGAATTTCAATCCACACGCGACATCGCGCAAGCAGGCGCTGGGATTAATGCAGCTCTTGCCTTCGACCGCCGCGAAATTCTCAGTCACGAATATTTTCGATCCGGCGGAAAACATCGACGCCGGCACCCATTATTTGAAAACGCTGTTGGCGCGCTACAGCGGAAACGTTTCGCTGGCGCTGGCCGCCTACAACGCCGGCCCCGAAGCAGTCACGCGCTTCGGTGGCATTCCGCCCTTCCCTGAAACACAGAAATACGTGCAGACCATCACCACCAAGCTGGCACAGGACAAGCCGGCGATTCCCAAGAATTGAAAAAGGCATTTTGGACCGACGCGCGAATTGACGCGAGTTGAGGATCGTTTATTGCGGAGGCGTCTGCGGCTGCGAAGGCTGCTGCCCGCCCGGATTCGGGCCGAACGAACTGCCATTATTCGAGCCGCCGAAAGTCGAACTGCCGCCGGGATTGGCCGTGCTGCCGGCCGCTCCAGTTGCGCCGGGAAGCGTGCCACCGAGAATTCCGCCTTGGCCGGACTGCGCTTGCTGCTGTTGCGCGGCCGCGGCGTCTTCCAGCGGATTCCAGATAAACTCCCAGTTAATATATTTTTTCCCGCCGTGGTAGACCCTCTGAGACTTCACATCTCCGGTGCAAGCCACGCCGGTCAGAAACGCGCCGAGCACCGGACCATCGACCGGGCCGGTCGGCTTCATCGCCGCGAGTGCCGCCAGATTGGTTTGTCCCAGAGTACCGGTCTGCTGCGATGTGGTTGAAGTGGGAGCCTGGCCGCCGAGGATTCCGCCGGAGCCTCCGAAAATGCCACCACCCGGATTCGTCCCACCGGGATTTGTGCTGGAAGGGGGCGTCGTTTGGCTGGGATTCGTTTGCGAGGGATCCTGCGTCGGCGCTTGGCCGTTGTTGGGTGAATTCGGATCCTGGCCCGCCTGACCGCCGGGGGCCGTGCCACTTCCCGACGCGCCGCCCGTTCCGGGATTCTGCGCCGGGTTTTGAGACGGGTCTGAATTTCCTCCCGAATTGGACAGGGCCGATACCGGCACGCCCGGCTGCCCGGGAATCTGCTGGTTCGCCGGCATGGCCCCGCCATTCAAATCCAGCAGAGCCATTTGCTGCAAGGTAGCAAACCTGGTGCTGCCAATAATCTGTCCAGCCTGGTTGACGTAAATAAATCGCCACGCGCCTTCGGACGGATCCATCGGATTTTTGTAAGCCTGGCGCAAAAAGTGAAGTTCGGGCAGGCCCTTGGTCAGGTCGTCGAGCGTCTGTGGATAACGGCCGGTCTTGTGGTAGTAGAGGCGAATGGCGCGCACGTATTGCTTTCCGCGCCAAACCGTTTCTTCTTCACGCGCGCGTCGCGCCTGGGTGGCGCCGAATTCGAGCACCACCGCGGTCAACGCCAGCATCACAGCCATCAGGCCCAGAGCAAACAAAAGAGCGAATCCGGATTCTTGCCTCCGCGCGCGTGGGCGCGAGCGACGCGCGGGCACCGGGAAACGCCGGACGAATTTGAGAACACGATCGATCACAATCCGGGTCCTGGATTCGGCTGCATAGCGTCGCCGCCGCCGGGACTATTGCCATTGGCCGGGGCTACCATCTGCACGGTCACGTGACGCTGCGAAGAAATTTCCTCGACGTCGGCCGAGTCATTGCCAATTTTATCCAGACGAAACCGATTCAGGAAAACCGCGCCTTCAGTGACCACCAGCACGTCGTCGCCATCCAGAAAAAACGCCACGCGCTTCCCGCTTTGCGGCATGGAAGCGAAGCCAAAGAGCGTCGCCCCAACATTGACCGGCGGCGGTGGCGGAGGCTTCTCCGGACCGTACTTCGGATGTTCGAGACGTTCTTGCTGCTCTTTGGTCATCGGCGGCGGAGGCGGCGGGCCGAACGAAAAAATATTGCGATGAGTGCCTTCGTACTCGTCTCTCTTCAGCTTTTCAATTAAGTCGATGCGTAATTGCGGTTCGTCAACATTAATGGGGGTGAACTTTGTTTCAGAAGCCAGAACTCCAGGCAGCCTGGCCCCGGGATCGCTGGGAAACACGAACGAATAGGTGAAGTACGCCAGCACCAGTATCAGCGCACCGAGCACGTAGTTTTGGACCCGTTTAGACATTTCTCAAGACCTGAAATACGTCCGCAATTCCAGATGCAACCGGATGATCGAGCCAGGAGCGACCGCGCTGCCCGATTGAGTGGTGGTCGTGGAATCGAGCTTCAAATCGCTCAACAGATAAAAATATTTCGATTGTTCCAGCCCGTTGATGAATTTCAAAATCGAGGGATAGTCGCCTTCCACCGTATCGCTGATGCCGATCTGCTGCACGCCGCGGCCTTTCACTTCCTTTTGCTCGAAGGCCACACCGGAACTTTTCACGCCGGATTTCGAGGCCAGCCCGCCCAGGTCGGCTTCGATTTTGGAGTAGCCATCGGCGGTGCTTTCGAAATCGGTGCGGTAGAAGCTGTCGTATTCCTTGGTCACGCCGCCCATCGAATTGCGGATGCGTTCACCGCGATCGACGTCGCCTTTCAACTGCGCGGCGAGCAGCTTCAGCCGGTCGCGCTCGGCGCGCATCGATTGCTCGCCCTCGCGCGTGTTCTGCCAGCTAAGGTACACCAGGCCGATGTCGGCGAGCAGCAGCACCACCAGCGCGCCGATGATCCACTTTTTCAAGATGCGCCAGGGCATGGTCATAGTCAGATCGTGGCGTACCAGGCGGTCAGGTCGAGCGTGATGCGGTCGGGCAGGCCGGGCTGGTCTTCGTTGCGGTCGGTCTTCACCCGAATATCCGAAAACACTTTGGATTTTTCCAGCGCCTGCAGAAATTGAATTTTGCCTTCTTCGGTTTGGGCGCCTACGGTCAAATCCACGCTGGCGTGCCCGTTATCCAGCTTCGGCGATATCTTGATGACCCGCACGCCCGGCGGCAGGGTCTTTTCCAGGTCCATGAAAATCTTGGTCCAGGGAAAGCTGCGCTGGCCGATCAGCGAATTCAGAAAGGCGGCGCGGTCGAGGACTTCTTTCGACGTCGGAGTCTGGAAATAGGCATCGAGAGCGGCCTGTTTCTGGCGGTTGGTTCGAATTTCGGATTCCCAGTGGGAAATGTCAGCGCGCAAATCTCGATTGGCGCGCCACGACGTGTAGGCGGCGTGGGCCATCAGCAAGAAAATCAGCAGGCCGATAGCGCCCAGCGCGGCGGTCGCCGCGGCAAACGGCCGCTTATTCTCGATCGGAGTAGTGGATAAATTGAGTCGTAATTTCATGATCGAATTTTCGACGCGCGCAGCATCTTGTCGCTCAGTTCAGTCGCGCGACGACTAGCCTTCATTCAGCATCCAACCTACCAGAGGGTCCAGATCGTGCTGCAACAAGTCCCGCGCGCTGGCTTCCAACGGCGTGGCCTGCTCCGCATCCGCCAGAGATCCCACCGGACATTTTAATTCTTCGGCCAGCGCCCGGCGAAAGACTTCTTCGCGCGCGCCAAATCCGGTGATGCGGGCGCGGTCCGGCGAATTTCCCCAAGTGTCCTGATAGAACGCTACCGCCGGGAAAATTTCATCGAGCATGGACTGCACATCGAGCGCGGCCGGATCGCCGGCCATCTCGGTCGAGCGATAAATCGAAAGGTTGCTGTCGCGCACGATGACGGTCGTCATCGTTCTTCCACTCATGCGCACCAGCAGAGTCGAGCCCGACTCGGCGAGCAGCGGCAAAGTGGATAGCGTCGAGCTTAGGATGACCCGCGATTTCACATCCAGCGGCTCGACCAAGTCTTCGTATTCGCGCACGATTCTCTGCCGCGCGACCGCCGTCACCACTTCAAGCGCGCCTTCTTTCCCGGTCTGGCGCATCCAGGAAACCACGGTTTCGTCGACATCAAACGGCACGCTTTTCTTCAACCGCCAGCGCAGCAAGGGCAACGCTTCATCGGCGCTGCGCGGTAAAGTTTCAAACGGAAGAATAAAAACGCGAACCACTGGATCGGGAATCAGCAGCGCCATAGGCGCTCCGCGCGGAGGCACGCGGTTGAATACCTTGCGCAGCGCGGTACGCACCGCTTCGGGCTGAATGACGTTCGCGTCTACCGGCGAAGCCATCACCGCGCCCACTGGCAGCGGCTCGACGGCATAGGCTTCCAGATGCCCACCGACTTTCGACCACTGCGCCGCGGCAACGTGGGTCGAAGAAATCTCAGCGACCAACGAGGGATGCGGCATGGCGTTCAGCCAGCGATCCAGGCGGCGGATTGGCCCCAGGTTGAAAAACTGGGTGGAGGCCGCGCTAGTCAAGGAACGTTACCTTGTTGATTTCGCGCAGAGTGGTGACGCCCGCCCGAATTTTGGCCAAGCCTGAATCGCGCAGGAAAGACATGCCTTCTTCGCGAGCTACGCGCTTGATCTCAGATGTAGGCCGGCGGTTGATAATCATCTCGCGGATGTGATCGGAGAGGTCGAGTAGCTCGGTGATCGCCGAGCGGCCGCGGTATCCGCTGCCAGAACATTCCAAGCAGCCGACGCCTTCGTAGAAAGGCACATCCGCCCACTCAGCAGGATCGAGAGCCGATTCTTTCAGCACTTCCGGCGAATAGTGAACCTGTTTTTTGCAGCTCTCGCAAATCACGCGAACCAGCCGCTGGGCCATGATGCAGTTCAAGGCGGAAACGAAGTTATAAGGCTCGACGCCCATGTTGATGAAGCGGCCGATCACGTCGGTCACGTTGTTGGCGTGAACGGTGGTGAAAACCAAGTGGCCGGTCAGCGCAGAGTTGATGGCGATCTGCGCCGTTTCCTGGTCGCGTATTTCGCCGACCATGATTTTGTCCGGGTCGTGGCGCAGGATGGAACGCAAACCGCGCGCGAAGGTCAGGCCTTTCTTTTCGTTCACCGGAATCTGGGTGATGCCGCGGACTTGGTATTCGACCGGATCCTCGATGGTGATGATTTTGTCTTCGTCGTTCTTGATTTCGTTGATCGCGGCGTACAGCGTAGTCGTCTTTCCGGAACCAGTAGGGCCGGTGACCAGCACCATGCCGTACGGCTCCTGAATGTAACGGCGGAAACGGACTTTGTCCGGGCCATCGAAGCCGACCACGTCGAGCGTCAGGTTGCGAAATTTTTCGCTGAGAGTTTCTTTATCCAGGACGCGCAGCACGGCGTCTTCGCCATGGACCGACGGCATGATCGAAACGCGAAAGTCGACGAAACGGCCCTTGTAGCGGACGCGGAAGCGGCCGTCCTGCGGCACCCGGCGCTCGGCGATGTCGAGTTCGCTCATGACCTTAATGCGCGAAAGAATGGTGGCGTGCCATTCCTTGGCCAGCGGCTGCATGGCGTATTGCAGCACGCCGTCGATGCGGTACTTCACCACCACTTCGGTGCTGCGAGTCTCGATGTGAATGTCACTCGCGCGGCGCTCCAGCGCGGTGAAGATGACGGTATCGACCAGGCGAACCACGGGGCTGACGCCGGAATCGCGCGTGAGCTTGTCCATGGAAATGTTTTCGTCGCTGTCTTCGTCGTCGTGAACCACCTGCAGCGTGAAGCCTTCGGTGGCTTGGTCCAGAACGCGCTGGGATTGCTCGGTGCGCTTGAGCAAATCGTCAATCTGCGAAGCGGTCGCGACTTTAATTTGCAGTTTCTTGCCCAGCAGTAGCGCCAGCTCGTCGGTCAGGTGCAGCTGGCTGGGATCGGCCATGGCGACCATCAAGGCGTTGTCGCGGGCTTCCATCGGCACGAATTTGTAGCGGAACATCAGTTCGGCGGGAATGCTGCGAAACAATTCCGGGTCGATGCGCTGTTCACGCAGATCCACAAATCCGCAGCGGTAACGCTCGGCCAGCTTCTTGGCCTGATCGCGTTCCACGTCGCTGGCAACGGCCGGAATTACCGGCACAGCCGGGTTGTTGGTGGATGTGGCCATAGATTTCTAACCCCCGGAGCCCACTTGAAGGGAGAACAGCGGCAGATACAGCGATATCAAAATGAAGCCTACCACAACGGCCATGACCACCAAAATCGCCGGCGAAACCCAGATTAGCGTGCGAGTCAGCCGGGTACTGACCTCTTCTTCGTAGAATTCGGCGACGCTGGTCAACATGGCGGCCAAGGCGCCCGAGGCTTCTCCCACTTCGATCATTTCGAGGGCCAAGTCCGGCACCAGGTGCGTTTCAGCCAGACTCTCATGCAGCGTGCGCCCTTCCCTCACGCGCGAAGCAGCCGATTGCACCGAAGTAGCGATCAGCCGGCTATCGATGGCTTGCGCCGAAGTTTCGAGGCCCGATACCAGCGGTGTGCCACCGGCCAGCAACGTCGAAAGCGTGCGTACGAACTGAGCGATTTGACCCTTCAGCCAAATGTCGCCCATCACCGGAACTTTCGGCTTCAGCCGGTCGATGGCCAGCGCGCCCTGGTCGGTCCGAGTCCAAATGTAAAGCACGGTGACGATCGCCGCGATGCCGATGGCGAAGAACAGGAAGTAAGTTCGCAGCGGCACGGCGATATCCAGCATGAATTGGGTGATCGGCGGCAGCTGAATTCCCAAATCCGAATAGAGCTTCGCGAACTGTGGCATGGCGAAGGTCATCAAGTAAGTCAGCGTGACGATTACCGCGACGATCAAAATGGTGGGATAAATCAGTGCGGTAACCAGCGCCTTCTTGAATCCGGTGCTGACCCGCAAATAGGAAATATATTGTTCCAGCACGCCGGAAAGATTTCCGCTGCGCTCACCGGCAGTAATCGCGGTGACGTAGACCGGAGGAAAAATTCCCTGCGCGGCCAGCGCTTCGGAAAGCAGCGCGCCTTCGCGCACTCGCTGGCGAACATCCTGCAGCATGGGACGCAGGCTTATGCGCCGCGGCGCGTTCGGCCAGCAGGTCCAGCGCGCGCAGAATCGGCAGGCCGGCTTTGATCAGGGTATTGAACTGCTGGTTGAAAATCAGGAAATCGTTCAGGTTCAGCTTGCGGGAACGCGCCCGGCCAAACTGCGAAAAAATGTTGATGTTGCCCTTGATCGAAAAGACGTGCAGTCCGCGGTCGGAGAGCTTCTGGCGAACCTCTCCCTCCGATTGCGCCGTCTCCAAATGTTGGAAGATGCGGCCGTTCGTGTCCCCGACTTTGCAGATGTACTCGGCCACGATGGTTAGACGGACCTCCCCAGGGGAAGTCTTGTTAAAAGTCTACCATATCGAAGAATGGGGGCGTCCGCGGCTGGCCTAAAGCCTTCCTAATGTTGCTACTCCCTTTAGTGGATGGAGCCTGCGAGGTCCGCCTCATCCACAATCGAAACTCCCGGCGGGGGGGCGAAATGAAATTTCGTCTCGGCAATCGGCAGACCTTCTTCCCAGCCGCCAAAGCGAAATTCGGTGGTCAGATTTCCGGGCTGGCGGATCAGCACCCGCACCAAATGCGCGGTCGAATCCGATTCGAGCAGCACATCGCGAATTTCGTCGCCGGTATCGCTGGCTTGGGCGCGCGGAGCACAGCGCAAAACCGAATTGCCCGCTGCGCTCGGCGCCTCCGAAGGGTCCGAGTCCGGCTTCGGGGGTACCAGCTCCAGCGTCTTGCATAGATGGCTCAGGTCGGATTTGCCGGTCAGAAACGCCAGCGGTGTGCGCCAGTCAGTGCTTTTCCCGATTCTCGCGCGGCTGGCGGTGTGATCCGCCGGAATGTAAAACCACACGTTGGTGCCGTCCACGATGAAGAGCTTCTCCTCGGGCGACTGATACTCCCAGCGCATGCGTCCCGGCTTCGAAAAATATACGATGCCCGATTCCGCCGAGCCTCCGCCCGTGCCGTCCGTGTATTGCTGGAAGAAGGTGGCTCTGAGCGTCGAGGCGTGGTGATAACGCGCTTCCAACGCGCGCACCACGGCTGCGGCGTCGCGGGTTGTATCGGGCGCGGGCCGGGCGGCAATAAATAAAAAGAGCGCGAGCAGCGCCGAGAACATGCCTAGCAGTTTATCAAGGAATGGAGAACGCCACGGCGCAGCATTTCGGTAGCAGACGTAAGTACCTTGGGAGATGAGTAGAAGAAATTCTTACTGGATGGCCGGAAGCGCGTCGCAAGCTGCCGGGCTCGCGATTGCCGTGCCCAGCACGTTGTAATGAATCACGCCTGGTTCGTCGGCACAATAGCTGTCGGTGCCGGACCAAACGCTCAACGGAACCGCCGTCACGAAGTTGGCCGTGTAGCCCGCGGTGCAGCCTGGTGGCGGGCTGGTAACGGCTATTCCTTCCGGCGAGTAGCCGAAGGTGTATCCGCTCTTGGTGTTGGGAGCCGTGGCAATCAAATTGTCGATGAGCACGGAAGCGTTGCAGGTGGCCGGAACAACGCCGCCTAATGCCGAGAGAGCTGGGGGAAATCCATTGCCCCAGGTGGTGGAATACACTTCAGAAGCGGTGGTGATGGTGCGCACGGTTTCGACCGCCGCCGCCTGATTGGCCGAAATCTTGGCTTGCAGGAAATTCGGGATGGCAATCGCCGCAATGATCAGAATGATCGCGACCACAATCAAGAGTTCAAGGAGCGAGAACCCTCGCGCGCTGTTGCGCCGGTGAACCTGATTTCGATTGTGTTTTGACTTGAGCATGGCCGCGCCAGTCCGTTACTGGTAACACTAGTTCAGTTCCGCAACTGCCTTCTGAAAAATACGACGCCGGTGCTTATTGAAGCACCAGCGCCACTGCTGCGCAGGTTCCCTTCCCGGTACCGACGGCAACACCAGTCAGGTTGTAGTGGATGACGCCGCTCTGATCCGCACAGAAAGCGCGCTGGCCGCTGGAGCCAACGTTCTGCGGGGTGGCGTTAACTTCAAACCCCGTGTACGGAGCTACCACCGTGCCCGCTCCGGTGTTCGGAACGTCCGCAAAGTTGTAGCCGCTCTTCGCGCCGGTGGTCAGAATCGGATCGATCAAGCAGGAGTTGGCATAAGCAGCCGCGCAAGGCGTTGCGCCGCCCAGGTTCGCGATGGCTGGTGCAAAGCCCTGGCCATACGTGGTGTAGAACTGAGTGTTGGTCGTAACGATCGTGCGGGTCGAACCCACCGCCGACGCTTCGTTCGCTGCGATACGGGCGCGGAGCAAGTTCGGAATTGCGATAGCCGCAATGATCAGGATGATGGCCACCACGATCAGTAGCTCGATGAGTGAAAAGCCTTTCTGGTTCTTCTTCATTTCTGTTTCTCCCGGAGATTCATCTGCTTATTTCAACGTTTCAGTTCGACGTGTTTTGCTGCCCGATACGCTGCTCAGCTAAAAAAAAAGGGAGGAAGCAGAGCTTCCTCCCTTTCGGAGAGACGAATCACAACTACTGGAGCACCAACGCTACCGCCGCGCAGCTTCCCGCGCCGGTACCGACGGCAACGCCAGTCAGGTTGTAGTGGATGACGCCGCTCTGATCCGCACAGAAAGCGCGCTGGCCGCTGGAGCCAACGTTCTGCGGGGTGGCGTTAACTTCAAACGCCGTGTACGGAGCTACCACCGTGCCCGCTCCAGTGTTCGGAACGTCCACAAAGTTGTAGCCGCTCTTCGCGCCGGTGGTCAGAATCGGATCGATCAAGCAGGCATTGGCATAAGCAGCCGCGCAAGGCGTTGCGCCGCCCAGGTTCGCGATGGCTGGTGCAAAACCCTGGCCATACGTGGTGTAGAACTGGGTGTTGGTCGTAACGATCGTGCGGGTCGAACCCACCGCCGACGCTTCGTTCGCTGCGATACGGGCGCGGAGCAAGTTCGGAATTGCGATAGCCGCAATGATCAAAATGATCGCGACGACGATCAGCAACTCGATGAGTGAGAAACCCTTCTGGTTCTTCTTCATTTCTATATTCTCCTTAGAGCTCGTGTTCCTAATTTCTCTCGTACGCCCTGGCGGGGTACGCCTTCCTGTATTGCAAGCCTACTGCCAAGATGCCTTCTGCTGCGTTACTACCTCGTATCAACCTTCTATTTCATTATAATTCAACTACTTACCGGGATGTCGAGCCTTAGTGCCGCCTTCGTTCTTGGCCAGCAACCCTGCCGGAACTCGAAAGGTTGCCATATCGTGTCACTTCAAATTGACTGAATCCGGCGGCCTTGGTGAGCCTCAGATCCCGTATTTCTTGGCGTAATGCCGGAACGAACGGTAGGTCATCTTTAACGTATCGGCAGCCCGGGTTCGAACTCCACCGGAGCGTTCCATCGCGGCCAGCAGAAAAGACCGCTCCAGGTCCTGAATGTACTTCTCCAGGTCCAGGCCCTGCTCCGGCAGCACCGGCCCGGCAGGGTGGCCGTTGCCATTGCCGTTCGCGTGGCCGTTACCGTTTCCGGATTGTTTGGCCACGGTTTCCTGAAAATGGTCGCGAATGCGCGCCGGCAGGCCATCGGCGGTCACGCGTCCCGAGCCTTCCAGGGCCACCGCGCGTTCGATGGTGTTCTCGAGCTCCCGAACGTTGCCCGGCCAGTCGTAAACTTCCAGGCGGCGCATGGCTTCGGGATCGATTCCATCAATTTTCTTGCCCATAGACTTGGTGTAGCGGTCCAGGAACGAGCGCACTAGCAAAGGAATGTCTTCGCGGCGTTCGCGCAGCGCCGGCAAATGAATTGGAATCACGCTGAGGCGGTAATAAAGGTCTTCACGAAAACGGCCTTCAGCGATTTCCTTGGCGAAGTCTTTATTCGTCGCCGCAATCACCCGCACGTCCACGCTCGTTTCTTCGGTACTGCCCAGCGGCCGAATCTTGCCTTCCTGCAGCACGCGATACAGCTTCACCTGCATGGTCAGGCTCATATTGCCGATTTCGTCCATGAACAGCGTGCCGCCGTCGGCAGCCTGGAACAGTCCTCGGCGATTTTCGTTGGCGCCGGTGAATGACCCGCGCAAGTAGCCGAACAATTCGGATTCGAGCAGAGTTTCAGGGAAAGCCCCGCAATTGATGGTGACGAAAGGCGCTTTCGCGCGGGCGCTATTTTCGTGGATGGCGCGGGCGACTAGTTCTTTTCCGGTTCCACTTTCGCCGGTGATCAATACGCGGCTCGACTGCGGCGCGATGGTCTCGATCAGTTCGAACAAATCGCGCATCTTAGTGCTGGCGCCGATGATGTGGTCGAAGCCGGTAAATTTGCGCAACTGCCGGCGAAGTTCTCCGGCTTCTTTCTTCAATGCTTGCGCTTCCGCGATGCGACGGACCGCGGGCCGCAATTCATCCAGTAGCCGATCGCCCTTGATGACGTAACGGTCGGCACCAAAATTTACCGCATCGATGGCGGTATCGACGGTCGGCACCCCCGTGATAAGGATAAAGGTCGTCGCCGGCGAAACTTCTTTCGAGTATTGCAGCAGTTCGACTCCGTCCATATCCGGCATGCAGATGTCGGAAATCACAATGTCGAAAACCTGGCTGGCCAGTCGGCGCTTGGCCGCCTGCCCGTTCGAAGCCACTTCGACTTTGTGGCCCTCTTTGCGGAAGCTGATTTCCAGCAATTCGCTGATGGAGGGTTCGTCGTCGACAACCAGCAGGTGGGCCATGGCTAGACCTTTCCCACTGTGCGCAGATTTTCCACGGAGTGCATCGATTCGGGCACCAGCAAGGTGCGGTTGGCCTGCGGCCGAGCCTGAACCTTCGCGGCACGCGGAATTTCGACGATAAACTCGGCGCCCGATCCCTTTTCGGTTTCGACCCGAACCCGGCCGCGATGCGCCTGCAAGATTTGATAAACAATGGCCAGGCCGAGTCCGGTGCCACCGGTAAATCCGGATTGAAACGGCTCAAAAATACGCGAGGCCTGCGCCGCGTCAATGCCGACGCCGGTGTCGCGGATCGAAATGCGCACCCAGGAATCGTCCGCATCGAGCGATACCGCCAGCGTGCCGCCTTCGGGCATGGCCCGCAAAGCGTTGTTGCACAGGTTCCAAAAGACCTGCTTCAGTGCATCGCGGTCGGCGCGAGCACGAAGGGTGCGCACCGCGAAGTTGCGGACGATTTTAAATTTGCCGCGCGCCACCGCGTCGCGTTCCAAAACCAAAAGCGTTTCCTCGATCACCGGGACCACGTCCATTTCGGTGAAGGAATAGGTTTTCTCCCGCGAGTAATTCAAAAAATCGGTAATGATTTGATTGAGCCGCTGCGATTCGCGGCTGACGATGTGCACTAGCTTCTTGTCGTCGTCATCCAGCGGCGCCAGACGCGCCAGTTCCTTCAACGCGCCGGTCATGGCCGTGAGCGGCTGGCGAATTTCGTGCGCGATCGCCGCGGACAATCGTCCCAAGGCCGCCATGCGTTCCTTGGTGACCACTTCTCTTTCCAGTCGCTTCAGTTCGGTCAAATCCTGGAAGTTATAAACGAATCCAGTGCTCTGGTTTTGCGAGGTGCGCAAAGGCGACACCGAAAGGCCCAGGTAACGCGTCCCGCCGCCCGGAATCTTGAATTCGATCTCTTTCCGGCTGGCCAGCGGATTGCCCTGTTCGTCTACTTCCACCGGCCAGAAACCCGGCAGGCGATCCTGCACCTTGTCGCCACGCATCAGACCGAGTCCCGAGCCAGTGATTTCGGCTCCGGCGCGATTCAGCACCAGAATGGTTCCTTGCAGGTCGGTGGTCAGCAAGCCACCGCGCATGGACTCGATGATGTCCTGGTTAAACGCTTGTAGGTCGCGGAGCTCTTCGTTCTTTTCGGCCAGTTCCAGAGCTTTGCGCCGCAAGGTCTGTGCCAGCAGGCTGCCGAGATAAGCTACCGCCAGAAACGCGAAGCAATTAATCGCCAGCCAGGAATCGAGCGCGCTCAGGTCCGGGGCGGCTGCGGAAGTTCGCGGGATCACGCCGTAGTAGCTCAGTTCGATGACCCCGCCAAGCAGTGCCATGCTTGCGGCCATGACCACAAAAATTCCGCGGCGCGACAGCAGTACGCTGGCCATTAGAATTGCCAGCAAGTACAGCGAGACGAAATAGCTGTCCTGCCCGCCGGTGGTGTAGACCACCCCGGTGATCATCAGCAGGTCGCAGGTGATTTGCAGCGGCGCGTGCCAGCGCGCATTGGGAATCCAACGCTGCAGAATGACGTAAAAAATCGCCAGGGTGTACCACACCACCAAAAGCTGGACGAAAGAACGCAGCGATACCGCCGCGGGCGTCAGATGACGCGCGGCGATGATGATGCCCACCAAAAACGTGATCGCTAGGAAACGGACGCGCCCCAGCCACGGCAACCACTCGCCAATGGCGACGTTGGGAGCCAGGGCGGGCGCTACGGCCGATTCCTGATCGCGTTCACGCGAGCTTCGATTCGTATGCGGCATGGAAGGCTTCGATCTGGCCCGGTCCGGGCTCGCGGTGTATTCGTTTCCGAATTCCGCGAGCCGGCCCAGAGCCGAGATTTCTAGTGGCCTGCGAGTTTGCCGATCAGCGAGAACAACGGCAGGTACATCGAAATGACGATGCCGCCGACGACCACGCCCAAGACCACGATCATGATCGGTTCCATGGCGGTCAAAAGGTCTTTCACCGCCGCGTCGACTTCGTCTTCGTAAAAGTCAGCGATTTTCTGAAGCATGGCGTCCATCGCGCCGGTCTGTTCGCCGACGCCGATCATCTGGGTCACCATGCCCGGGAAATACTCCGGTTTCCTTGAGTGGATCGACCAACGAACGGCCGGCTTCGACCGCCTTGCGGGTGGCGTTGATGGCCTTCTCAACGACCGCGTTTCCCGAGGTGCGCGCGGTGATGTCCAAGCCTTCCAGGATGGGTACGCCGCTCGAGATCAGCGTGCCGAGCGTACGCGTAAAGCGCGCCACGGCGATCTTGCGCAGCAAGGGGCCGACCAGCGGAACCTTGAGAACGATCGTGTCCAGGGCCATGCGTCCGGAGGGCGTGCCGTACCAGAATTTGACGGCGAAGACCGAGCCCACCGCGCAAGCCGCAATCACCAGGCCGTAAATGCTGCCGATGAAATTGCTCATCATAATAACGATGCGCGTCGGCAACGGCAGGTCGACGCCCAAGCCGGCGAACAGCGTGGTGAAAATCGGCACCACCTTCCACAACAGCAGGATGATGACGCCGACGGCGATGGAGATGACCGCGACCGGATAGATGGCCGCCGACTGCACCGCGCGTTTCAATTTGACGTTCTTTTCGATGTAGCTCGACAGCCGCTGCAAAATGGTGTCGAGAATACCGCCGGTCTCGCCGGCTTCGACCATGTTGTAGTACAACGGGTCGAAGACCTTGTCGTACTGCTTCATGGCAACGGAGAGCGTGGACCCGCCCTCGACCGAAGCCCGGGTGCCGTTCAAAACCTTTTGAAAGGTTTTGTTGTCCTGCTGGCCCGCTAGAATTTCCAGGCACTGCACCAGCGGCAAACCGGCGTCGATCATGACCGAGAACTGTCGCGTAAAGATGGCCAGTTCCTTGGAGCTGACGCCGCTGCCGCCGAACGAGGGAATGTTGAACTCCTTCCCTTTCTCGGACAGCTTGCTGACGCTGATCTGCTCGCGGCGCAGCGCGGCTGAGAGTTCGGCCTTGCTCGCTGCGGTGCGTTCTCCCGCGACGGTGTCACCCGTCTTATTGGTTCCGCGATATGTGAATACCGGCATGATCTGTTCCCTCCTGTTCCTTCAGCGCTTAGCGCCGGACTGGCACTTTGGCGCTACCTGCGGGCGCCGAAGTCACCCCTCGATTGATTAAATCTTGCAACTCATCTGGATGTGAAGAGCGCGCCATGGCGACTTCCATGGTGATTTGCTTCTGGAAGAAAGCGTTGGCGAGACTCTGGTTGAATGTTTGCATGCCGGATGACCCGGTCCCGGTCTGCATGGCCGAATACACCTGGTGAATTTTGTCTTCGCGAATCAGGTTGCGAATGGCGGCGGTCGGAATCAGGATTTCCATCACCATCGCGCGGCCCTTGCCGTCAGGCTTCGGCAGCAGCGATTGGCAAAGAATTCCTTCGAGCACCATGGAAAGCTGAGCGCGTACCTGGGGCTGCTGGTGAGCGGGAAAAACGTCGACGATACGGTTGATGGTGGAAATGGCCGAATTGGTGTGCAAGGTGGCAAAGGTCAAGTGGCCAGTTTCCGCGATGCGCAGCGCCGATTCGATGGTTTCCAGGTCGCGCATTTCGCCGATGAGCACCACGTCGGGATCTTCGCGCAACGCGGCGCGCAGCGAATTCGAGAACGAGTGCGTGTCCGAATGGACTTCGCGCTGGTTGACCAGGCACTTTTTATGGTTGTGCAGGAATTCGATCGGGTCCTCGATCGTGATCATGTGCTCTTCATGCTCGTTGTTGATCTTGTCGAGCATGGCGGCCAGCGTCGTCGATTTGCCCGAGCCGGTCGGCCCGGTCACCAGCACCAGTCCGCGCGGCTTGTCGCACAGCCCGCGCACCACAGGCGGCAGTCCCAGGGCGTCGAACGATTTGATTTCCCACGGAATGGTACGGAACACAGCGGCCACCGCGCCGCGTTGATGGAAAATGTTGCCGCGGAAGCGAGCCAGGCTCTTCAATCCGAACGAGAAGTCGAGCTCGAGGTTTTCTTCGAGCCGGTGCTTCTGCACGTCGGTCAAGACGCTATAGGCCAGCGCCTTGGTATCCGCCGCGGTCAGCGGCGGCATGTCCAAGCGGCCGCAGTTTTCCGTGAACGCGCACGCGCGGCGCGCTGTTGGTCGAAAGGTGCAAGTCGCTCCCGGCCATCTCGATCATCTTCTTCAGGAGTTCGCTTAGTGTGATGCCAGCCATCTTTTCCTCCGCTTACAGAACTGTCTCGCGTACCACTTCTTCTAATGTCGTTTGCCCCAGCGCGCATTTGGTCAGGCCGCTGCGGCGCAGCGTAATCATTCCGTGCTCGATTGCTTTCTTCTTCAATTCGAGCGCCGAGGCGCCCACCAGAATCAATTCGCGCAGTTCGTCGTTGATTTCCATAACCTCGTAAAGACCGACGCGGCCTTTGTAGCCGGTGTTGTTGCAGGTGCTGCAGCCCGGCCGTGCTGAACCGTCGTCGTCTGCGCTTCTTCCGGCGTGTATCCCGCTTCGACCAGCGCCTGCGGCGTGATTTGCAGCGGCTCCTTGCAGCCCACGCAGATCCGGCGCACCAGGCGCTGCGCGCAAATCAGGTTCACCGAAGTCGCCACCAGGAACGGCTCAATGCCCATGTTCATCAATCGGCTGATCGTCGACGGCGCGTCGTTGGTGTGCAGCGTGGAAAGCACCAGGTGGCCGGTGAGCGCGGCTTTAACCGCGATTTCCGCCGTTTCAAAGTCTCGAATTTCGCCGACCAGAATGATGTTCGGGTCTTGCCGCAAGAAAGCGCGCAGGGCCGCCGCGAAGTTCAGCCCGATCTGTTCCTTCATCTGCACCTGGTTGATTCCAGGCAACTGGAATTCGACTGGGTCTTCGGCCGTCATAATGTTGGTGTCGTGGCGTGTTCAAACGCGCGACCGAGGAGTACAGCGTGTTGGTCTTTCCGGAACCCGTCGGCCCGGTGACCAGCACCATGCCGTACGGCTTCAGAATCTGCCGCTCGAACTTGGTCAGCGATTCCTGCTCGAAACCCAGCTTGGTCATGTCCAGGCGCAGGTTTTCTTTGTCCAGCAAACGCATAACGATTTTTTCGCCGAACAGCGTCGGGACGGTGGAAACGCGGAAATCGAGTTCTTTCTTCTTCCCGTCTTTCAGATACTTGATCATGATGCGGCCGTCTTGCGGCAGCCGCTTTTCGCTGATGTCCAGCTTGGCCATGATCTTGATGCGGCTGGTGATCGCGTCCTTCAGCTTCAAGGGCGGCGCCATCACGTTCTGCAGAATGCCGTCAATGCGGAAGCGGACGCGGTATTCCTTCTCGTACGGCTCCACGTGAATGTCGCTCGCGCCGCGCTTCACCGCGTCGGTCAAAATCAAGTTGACCAGCTTGATGATCGGCGCTTCTTCGGCGGCTTTCTCCAGCGTGGCCAGGTCCATCTCCGCTTCTTCGGCGGAAAGTTCCAGCGACGGCTTCCTCGCCGGCCAGGTCCTTCATCACCTTGTCGAGTTCGCCGACGCTTTCGACGTCGCCGTAGAACTTGTGAATCGCTTCGCTGATCGCCGTCTCGGACGCCACCACCGGCTCCACGTTGAAGCCGGTCATGAACTTGATATCGTCCATGGCGAAAACGTTGGTGGGGTCGGTCATCGCGATGGTCAAGGTCGAACCCACGCGCGAGAGCGGCACGATCTGGTAGCGGACGGCAGTTTCCTGCGGCACCAGCTTGATGACCGCCGGATCGACTTCGTAGAATTTCAGGTTGATCGAAGGCACACCATACTGCCGGGAGAGCACGGCGGTGATGTCATCGTCGTTCACGAGGCCAAGCTTCACCAGGCAGGTTCCCAAGCGGCCGCCGCTCTTCTTCTGGTGTTCGAGCGCCTGCTTGAGCTGATCTGCGGTGATCAGGCTGTCTTTGACTAGAATCTCGCCAAGCCGTGAAGACATGATTGTCCGGGAGTGGTACTAGAACCACTCGATGAGCGAGCGTAGCATGTCACCCTGTGACAAAATGCGCGGGGTGGTGCGCTCGTAGTGAATCAGCTAACAGCCGATACGCAGCCCAAAACCTGCACCATCGGACAGCCACTTTCTGGCACCTGTACCTTCGTACAGGTATATGAATAGTAACGACTTATCTTCACTTTCTCTTCGTATCCAGTATCGGAAAAAAGACGGAAAATCTTAAGCGTGGAAATTTTCAAAACGAGGCCGTACGGAGCCGGCTCGAGGTGACGAAGCACAAATATCCAGGAAAAACGGGCCCTGAATTACCGGATTTTGGCGGTTTCTGTTACGATGGCGGGGTCAAATGGGGCGGTTAGCTCAGCGGTTAGAGCGTCCCGCTTACACCGGGAAGGTCCGGGGTTCAAATCCCTGACCGCCCACCACCCACCCCCGAACAAATCGGCCCGTAGCGGGATTTGCCAGACGAGATTCCCAAATTCCTGAGGTCGAGGAGCGTCTGACGTGGAAAACGACGAGTTGATCTTCCTGGCCGCGGCGATTCTCATGTCCCACGTGGCCGGCCACAGTGACACGGTGCCAGGCCGCGAGAACGAAACAGCTATCCGCAAAGCACGGGAGTTGTACGCCGAGTTGAAAACGGAAAAAGACAATCCGGACGACGAACTGGGCTTGCAGGAGCACGCCAGAAAATCCGGGCTCTTGTAGCGCGAGACTTATCAACACTTCCGTGCTGTGTTATAGTTTCTTGGTTCGCGCAGACAACGGGAAGGTCCTCGGCTCAAATCCGTAACCGCCCGCCAAGCTTCAAACCTGTTTCACCCCACGCGGGGGACGTAGTTCAGTTGGTTAGAACGCTGCCCTGTCACGGCAGAGGTCGCGGGTTCGAGTCCCGTCGTCCCCGCCATATCTTCCAAAAGTTGTCTATCGCGACACCGAAACTCTCACGTATGGTTTGTCTGATATGACCTTAAGGCGCGTTTTTCTAGAGATTGTGTCCCCGCCGCGCGCTCCACGATAAGTCGACTTCGGGTTTTGGATCGTATTGCAATGTGCTGTTTGCCGTACAACCCGTGGTCGGGGCTACAGTTTGATGCTTGCGCTTGTTGCACAAGTCAAGGTGTTCGAGGGTTGACGGTCTCGGATTAGCGCGGAAGCAGCGAGCGCCAGCATCTCGGGCTGAATCGGATACTGATAGAAAAAGCCTTCAAAGGTATGCGTGACGTAATAGATCAAGGGATAAAAGACCAGAACGGCCACAAACAGAAGGGCGGGCCGATTCTTGTTGCGCAGTGCTTGCACCACTCCCCAGATGGACAATACTGAAAAAATGATTTGCGGCAAATACTTGATGTAGCGAAATCTTCCTAGCCGATGCGACTGCAGCGGGTTTCCGATCCACCAATACACAACCCGCAGAGCGGTGTTCTGTAGAAATTCCCGCGGATCGGAACGAATGATCCGGAAGGCTTCCTGTCCGGCCCCCTTCGCGTAGTCAACTTCGCCCACGCTCGCCAAGCGTAGCAATTCTACATCGCTCCGATCCGGGTGAAGCTGCGCGTCCCACCGGCCCCGATAACCAGGCTGATTGCCAACCCTAAGCTCGACACCAAGATTGTCCCGAATAAAAACGGTTTGATGGAATACGAGGTAGTTGCGGACTAGCCATGGCGCTACGCACAGCGCCGCGAGAAAGCACGACAAACCCAGCGCACGCCAGCTTTCTTTGCGCCACAAACTCCACGCGAAGAATGCCGGGGCGAGGGCCAATACCGTTGGGTTCGTTAGAACAATCAATCCCCATATTGCTCCACGAATAATCGAGTTCGGAGGATGAAGCGTTAACCAAATTAGCAGAAGGATCGCCAATTCCGAGAAATGCGTATACCAAATCAGATTAGGCGGAATGAAGAGTCCTTGCCCAGACGGCCCACCCAACACATGCAGCAGCGCTAGCGGAAAGAAAAGTAAGGGGAACCCGGCCAGCGCACATCCCGAATACCACCCGACGCGTGGACCAAAAATCTCTCCGGAGAGCACGAACAGCAAGACACAGGCGAACGCATGCAGGGTGATATTCAACAGAACGACTACCCAGTAAGCCGCAGCGGTAAAAGTCCCGAACCCTCGGAAGATTCCGGCGAGCAAGTAAGGATACACGGGGGGAATCCACGCCGACGGTCCGGTCGGTTCCCGAAACGGAGAACTGAAGCCGTTCCCGTTGGCGATTGAGGCCGCGATTCGAGTGACTTCCGTTCCCCATTGCGTGATAGGCGGCAAAACAGCGGCCAGAACCAAGTTCGAAATCACGGCAAGTAAGAAAATAAATGCAATCTGGCCCGAGCTGTTCCCGCTGGAAGGCGATTGATCTGTAGGAATAATGTTGTCGCGGATTCGGGCAAAGAGCACGAGGAGCCGGGTAGGACTCAAAGTCGAACCAACAAGACGCTGCTTAACCGACGGTCTCGAAACGATTAGCGTGGGCTGGACCGGGCGGCCATCGCGTTCTCGGTGCCGTGAGATTTTGCGTGCCATGTATTGAAGTGCCGAGACGTTAGCTTCTGAACAGCTTCTCTAAGTGTGCGCCTGAATCCGCGGCAGCGCTTTATCGATGAGCCAGCGAACCACGGTGGGAAACAACATTTACATGAAGCGCAGTCACCCAGCAAGCGAGCGTGCGAAATTTCTCTCGCCTTTGTGATAGTTTGTGCTAGAAAAATTGCCGCTATTTTGTGCGCGGGCATCACACGTACGGAGCTCTGCCATGGACAGCCCTAAAGAACTGAACGAGATCGTTCTTCCCCAACCTGTAGTCGGTCCGCTTACTCGCGCGGCAATCTTTCTGGTCCTCTGTATTCGTCCGGATCAAGATAATCGCGAGGCGTTACGATCCTTTTTCGGAGATCTCGCCGGACTGATTCGCGCCGTGGAATTTCGAAACGTGGAAGCAGGACTGACCTGCGTGGTCGGCTTCGGCTCGAATGCCTGGGATAAGCTTTTCGGCGCGCCGCGGCCCGCCGAACTACATCCCTTTCTCGAAATTATTTCCGGCGGGCGCCATGCGGTGTCCACGCCTGGCGATATCCTGTTTCATATTCGGGCCAAGCGCCATGACCTGTGTTTCGAATTGGCGGCGCACATCATGGACACCATCGGCGAAATGGTTTCAGTCGCCGACGAGGTCCAGGCCTTCCGCTACTTCGATGATCGCGACGTGATCGGCTTCGTCGACGGCACCGAGAATCCGCGAGGCGACGCCGCTCGTACGGCGGCGGTGGTTGGCGACGAAGATCCGGGCTTCATCGGCGGCAGCTACGTAATCGTGCAAAAATACTTGCACGATATGAAAGCCTGGAATGCCCTGCCCGTCGAAACACAGGAGAAGATCATCGGCCGGAAGAAACTTTCCGACATCGAACTGAAGGACGCTGACAAACCTGCTTACGCCCACAACGCGCTGACTTCGATCGAGGAGAACGGCAAAGAGCTCAAGATTCTCCGCGGACAACATGCCTTTCGGCCGGCCCGGGTCACGGAGAATTTGGCACCTACTTCATCGGATATAGCCGCACGCCGCGCATCACCGAGACCATGTTGCAGAATATGTTCGTCGGCCGCCCGCCGGGCAATTACGATCGCCTGCTGGATTACAGCCGTCCGGCTACCGGCAGCTTGTTCTTTGTCCCGTCCTCAACATTTCTCGATGGCTTAGGCGGAGATTAGCCGCATGGATGCGAAATCCGTAAAGAGCGCGACGAACAATTTGTTCGCTGGGACTTCGGGCTGGGCTTACGCTACGTGGAAGCCGGGGTTCTATCCGGCTAAGCTACCGTCGAAGAAATTTCTGGAGTATTACGCCACGCGCTTGAATTCAGTCGAAGTGAATTACACGTTTCGGCGCCTTGCCAGTCCTGCGTTGCTACAAGGCTGGATCGCGGCGACCGGTCCCGATTTCCAATTCGCAATCAAGGCGCATCAAACCATCACCCATATTAAGCGCTTGCGCGACGCGCAGGAGGCGGTGGATAAGTTCGTAGCATCGCTCAAGCCGCTACGCGAAGCAAAAAAGCTAGGCCCCGTCCTGTTTCAGCTTCCACCGAATTTCAAGTGCGACCCGGCGCGGCTGCGTGATTTTCTGGCTATCGTTCCGAAATCGCTGCGCGTGGCTTTCGAATTCCGCCACGAATCGTGGTTCAACGAGGTAGTTTACGAGGCGCTAAAGAAGTCCAATGCTGCCTTGTGTCTGGCCGAAAGCGAGGAACTGCGAACTCCCGAAGTCCGGACCGCGGATTTTCATTACCTGCGTTTGCGCAAAGACACTAACAGCCTGAAGGCCGCGCATAAAAAAGTAGGAAAACTCGCGGCCGACGGCCCGGTGTACGTTTACTTCAAACACGAAGACACGCCCGAAGGCGCGTTGCAGGCCGAAAAACTCCTGCAACAAAAATAACCCGTCAATTCTGTCCTCGGCTTACGTCACCGCACCGCCTTAGGACGACATTTTGCTTTGCAGCACCTTCAGCAGCTTTTGATCCAGTTGATGTCCGTGCCAATTCTTGAAGTCCGTCCCGGCGCGGCCGGTATCGACAATCCCAAACGGCCCGCGAAAATTCCACAACGCCCATCCGGAATGCAGGCCATTGATCACATCCAGTGAAGCGTCGAACCAGGCGTTGACCACATCGGGCGGCGTATTGTGGTCGCAACCCATTTCGCCAAAATGAATCGGAACGCCCGCCTTGTTCGGATCGGCCCACGGCGCGAGCTGCTTTACCAAAGATTCCTTGTCGACAATGACCGCTCCGCTCGCGTCCTTCAACGGCCAGGTTGGAAGCGGAATGTTTTCTCCGTAGGGCCGCGCCCACGGATTGTGATAGTGCGTGAGCTGCACCGGAAAATAATCGTGGCAGCTTTGAATAATTTTGGTGTCGTACAGCTCCGGAATCGGGTCGCGCCCGACGTTGTAGCCGTCGGTAACGATCGTGCGATTGGGATCTTCGGCTCGTATCGCGGCGATGGTGGCACGAACTACGCGAACATAATCGGCGGCGCTGGGCTTCGCGTTTTGGTCCAAGCCTAGCTTGGCGGAACTCAAATCCAAAGGCTCGTTCACCAAATTAAAGCTCAAATCATCGTTCGAAATTCCTTTGTAACGCCTGGCGAAGTAGGCCCATTGATGCGCGAAAGCATCGAGGGTGGCCTGGTCTTTGTAAACGCTGGTCTTTTCTTTGGTGATATGGATGCCGGTTACTTTTTCATCCATCACGTCGAGAATGCACTCGCCAGGCGCGCGGTGCAGGCTGATATTCACGTGAACCTTATTTTTTTGCCCCAGCTTGATGGCGCGATCGATCGGCTCCACATTCTTGTCATTGATCTTCATCAAGTCATTCGGGTCGGTCCAAAAGCGGTAATCCATCGGCAGCCGGACCCAGTTGAAGCCCCACTCGTGAATCCACTTGAAATCGTCTTCCTTGAACTGGCCGTCGTTCTTGTACGGGAAATATTTCATCCAGTCGGTATCGGTCGAGAAATATTCGAGCAAATTGAATCCGTACCAACGCGGATTGATCGAACCCGCTATCAGCGGAAACTGGGAACCCGAAGCGGAAAGGGCGGGCAGGCCGAACGAGCCCGCCACAGCTCCCGCGACTAGAGTCTTCAGAATTGTGCGACGACCGATTTTTTCGGATGACGGTATTTCCGGGCCTTGGTTCATCACGTCGTGGTCTCCTCGGAACGAACCTTGAACACCTGTGGCTTTGCTTGCGGTTAATTCTCAGCAGACGGAAACGGCTTGGGCTCGTGGTCAGCACCCACTGGAGTGGGACGGTAGGCGGAAACAAGCCTGGCTACGACGACTGCAATATAGAAAATCCCGGTCATGCTTTCAAGCGCGGCAATCAGCCGTACGTAGGGATTGACCGGGATAATTCCGCCGTAGCCCACGCTGCTAAGTGTGATCATGCTGAAATACAGCAGCGTACCGCTGTGATTTTCAGGGATGATCTGATTGAAAGGATTCGCAATGAAGCGGCTCAAGATCCAGTACAACTGCGAAAATGCGATTGCGATGGTCAAATAGCAGATGAAGGCCTCGGCGATGGCGTTGGTCGGGACGCGCGGGATGGAGTTGTAACGCTCGAAAATGGCCCAGAGAATCGACACCGAGAGCGCCAGGCCGGCAATCGGAGCCAGATGGGTGTACCACCGGCCGGCATCGCCAAAGGCTTCGAAACCGCGCGCGACGAACCAGACCGCCACGATGGGCCAGACCACCAGCCGGACCGTTCTCTGGCGTGCCATGTAAGTGCTGGCTGCCAAAAGCCCCACCACGATGAGCAGCGCCAGCGCGGCTCCCGCGAGCGGATGGTAATCCGCCGCCGGCGAGGCGATGATGTCGGCGACCAGCAGACACATCAGAAGCTCGGAGCGGTACTTGACCAGAAAACCGATGACCGGATTTCCCTTCCGCATGCTCGGCTCCGTCGAATGAAACTCTTTACATCGCTTACGACCGCGTCATTCTAGTGCAACTGGCAGCGGTTCGTAGCGCTTTTTGAGCGGCGAGTACGCGTGTTATTCTCGGCCCATGGATACCATCGAGAAAAATCGTGGCGCCGAACTGCTGCAGGCGCAGGTAAAAGCAGACCAGCTATTCAAAGGGGTCGAAAGCAAAGGCATTATTCGCCCCGGCGTGCGCGAAACCGAAATCAATCAGGATATTTACGACCTGGCCGAACAGATGTTCGGGATTTCGACCTACTGGCACAAACGAATTGTCCGCGCCGGGGTCAATACGCTTAAGCCCTACGATGAGAATCCTCCCGATCTGATGGTGACGAACGACGACATCGTCTTTCTCGATCTCGGCCCGGTTTTTGAAACGTGGGAAGCGGATTTCGGCAGGACTTTTGTAGTGGGTTCGGATCCGGTAAAGCTAAAACTTCGCGATGACATCGGTAAGGCCTTCGCCGACGGAAAGAGATACTTCGAAGAGCACCGGGACATCACCGCCGCCGAGTTCTTCCACCACGCCGAAGATCTAGCGCGCAAGTACGGATGGGAATTTGGAGGGCCGATCGCAGGCCACCTGATTGGGCAATTCCCACACGAGCGCATTCCGGGTGACAAAGTTTCCCTATACGTGCACCCGAACAATCCGATGCGCATGCGCGATCCGGACGCCGATGGCCGTGAGCGCTTCTGGATTCTTGAGATTCATTTCGTGGACCGCGCGCGACAAATTGGCGGGTTCTACGAGGAACTTCTCAACGTCGGCTAGTTGTTCCGCGGCTACATCGGGCGTCAGCGTCGTCAAGAAAGCTTTTTCCTGACGAGCGGCGCAACGTCGTTTCCCAAGATTTCAATCGCGCGCTTCATTTTTTCGTGCGCCACGGTCGAAACACCCATCTGAAAAGTGATTCGCGAGATTCCTCCAAGCGCCTCGTTGATATACAGAATCTTTTCCGCCACCATTTTTGCGTCGCCAATGATCAAGGCCCCGGTAGGCCCACGCGTGGCGTCGAATTGCGCGCGGGTGGTCGGAGACCAGCCGCGCTCCTTGCCGATTTCAGTGAAAGTATGGGCATAGCCGGGAAAGAAATCGTCAGCCGCCTTTTCGGTGGTGTCCGCAAGAAAACCGATGGAATGCAGGCCTACCTTGAGCTTCTCCGCACCATGGCCCGCGCGCCTTCCCGCTTCGCGATACAAATCGACCAGCGGACGAAAGCGAGCCGGCTGCCCGCCGATGATCGCGACCATCAACGGCAATCCCAAAACGCCGGCGCGCACAAATGACGCGGGAGTGCCGCCGACACCCACCCAAATCGGCAGCGGATTCTGCAGAGGCCGCGGATAAATCCCTTGCCCGGTCAACGCCGCGCGATGCTTGCCCGACCAGTGCACATTGGTGTTTTCCCGAATCGCCAGCAGCAGCTCGAGCTTTTCCGCGAAGAGCGAGTCGTAGTCCTCAAGCTCCAGCCCGAATAAAGGATACGATTCAACGAAAGACCCGCGGCCGGCCACGATCTCCGCTCGGCCGCCAGAAATCAGATCGAGCGTCGCGAATTCCTGAAACACGCGCACCGGATCCGCCGCGCTCAACACCGTTACCGCGCTGGTCAGCCGGATTTTCTTGGTCCGCGCAGCTGCCGCCGCCAGAATAATCGCCGGCGCCGAATCCAAAAATTCCGCACGATGGTGCTCGCCAATCCCGAACACATCCAGCCCGACCTGATCCGCCAGTTCCATTTCGGCCAGCAGGTCTCGCAATCGCTCCGCCGGGCTAAGCGTTAAGCCCGTAGCCGGATCCGAAATCGCCGCAGCAAAACTATCGATGCCAATCTCCACAATTGCCCCCAGTTCCCTGCTTATCGACTTCGGTGGAGTTTAGATGCCCAACTCCCCAGTTCGGTTCATCACACGAATGCGTCGTGCGCGTTTGATTTTTCAGCTTCGCGGTTGCCAGACCCGACCACTCTGCCGATAATACGTTGCGACCGGCCAACGCCGCATCGGGAGACATGATGAACGCACGGCGCCGCAATCCAGCAAATCATCAGCTGCTATTTTTCATCTTGCTCGTCGTCGCATTCGCGTGGCCTCAGCGAGCGTCGGCACAGGCCGTTCATCCGGACGACTTCGTACAGCGCGACGGCACCAAATTAACGCTGGCAGGCAGCACGTTTCGCTACAGCGGGCCGAACATCGAATGGCTCGGCCTGGAAGGATACGGCCCGCACGATCCAATCGGCCCGCGCTACCCCAGCCGATTCGAAATTGACGATGCCTTCGACACCGCCGCCGAAATGGGGGCGCGCGTAGTGCGTTCGCAGACCATGGGCGACACCGTAGGCTGCCCGCTGTGCATCGAGCCGGAACTAGGCAAATTCAACGACAGCGCGTTTCAGGCTTCGGATTACGCCCTGCTGACCGCGCGCCGTCATGGCATGCGCATCATCGTCACCCTGATTGGCGACTGCGCCACCTGCACCGCCGGCGGAATAGGCCAATATCTCGCCTGGAACAAAAAACAGAATCCCCAGGATTTTTTCACTGATCCCACGATGATCGCTGCGTACGAAAAACACGTCGACGTGGTTCTGAATCACGTCAACCCGCTCACTGGCATTCGCTATAAAGACGATCCGACAATCCTGGCTTGGGAAAATTGCAACATGTGCGGGCTGATCGCGCTACTCATGGGTGGCGGACCAAACGCTCTGAGCCAAGTCTCTGACTGGTCGGAAGCCGTCGGCCAACACATCAAGCAGCAGGACTCGCATCATCTATATCTAGACACCACCGGAATCTTTCGTGCCTACCCCAAGGTCCTCGACAACAAGTCGGAAGACTTGGTCACGTTCGAGTATTACCCCCACTGGGACAAGCTACTGGGCACTGGCGAAGTAACGACCGCGGCCAGCTTTACGCGCGATGCCGCAGCGATCACCGGACATGGCAAGGGATACATCGTGAACGAATTCGGTTGGGACCGCACCGACTGGAAAACGCGCGACGATCTCCAAACCATCCTCGACACGCTAGCTAAAGATCCCAACGTTTCCGGCGATGATTTCTGGGCGCTGCAGGCGCATCTCGACAATTTCGGATTCCAGCTGATCCCCGCAGACGCGCACGATCCCACTTACGCCGAACACGGCGAAAGCGGCCAATGGTGGGCGCTTTATTATCCCGGCGTGAAAACGCTGGTGAACTCGGCGGACGATATGGCGGCGCGCACCCAACAGCTTCGCGCTCACGCTTACGCGATGGCCGGAACCGCAGTGCCAAAACACATGGTTCCGCCCAAGCCGGCCATCACTTCAGTCGTTATCGGAGGACTGATCGTGTGGCGGGGATCTGCGGGCGCGATGAACTACTCGATCGAAAGGCAGGATCCGGGATCAACGGAATGGAAAGCAATTTGCGACCGCTGCGTCACCGATAGCGAAGACCCGTGGCCGGATCCTCACGCCACGCTCTTCGGCGGGCACTATCGCGTTATAGCGTACAACGCCGACGGTGCGCCGAGCGAGCCGTCGGATCCGCGCTAGAGCTTTCTCGAGAGGCAGCGATTCCTTCTAGCTTGGCGGCGGGATATCGACGCGTGCGTTGCATCGGGCCCATCCCTGGCCCAGGCACTTCAGCGTTATAGTGCCGGCTCCGGTCAACGATGCGGCTTTGCCCTTCTCCAAATTTCCGCTGAATCCGGGCGCTGCCACGTTACAGATCGGCGGGGGCGCGGTCGGCACGTCCGAAACCGTCGCGACGCAGGTGATCGTGGCGGGGCCAGTGATCGTCGCCGTGTCCGGATGCTGCACGCCCTTGTCAAAACTGGCCTGCATCGAGCGCACCGTTCCCCGCTTGGCTCTCTGGGCTAGACTCGGAACCGCCACCAGCACCGCAGCAAAGCCGAGAATGCAGAAGCGTCGAACCTGATTCGAGATCATCTTCGCGTCTCCCCCCATCGGTTCCCGGAATCTACACCGGAGCGGGTTTGCGCGGCAACAGCAGGCGTGCCCGGCTTCGCGTCCCGGCTCCTTTGCTTCCCTCGGCTGCGCATTGATGCTACTTTCCGGTGTCAGAGTGAAATCTCATCGAACAAATATCGTGTGCCATGCCTGAACGATTCGCCTTTGCCGATCTCCGCGAGCTGATGGCGAAAGCGAATGAGGAAAAGTCCGGCGACCAGCTGGCTGGAATCGCCGCGCGATCGGAGCGCGAACGAGTCGCCGCGAAACGCCAGCTCGCCGACCTGCCGCTCGCCGAGATCGTTAGTCATCCGCTGATCGACCCGGAACACGACGAAGTTTCGCGGCTAATTTTCGAAACCTACGATCAAAATGGTTTCCACTCCATCCAAAGCCTGACCGTCGGCGAATTCCGCGAATAGATTCTGGACGACGCCACCACCGAAGACAGCTGAAGCAAATCCAGCAAGCGCTCGTCCCCGAAATTGCCGCCGCCGTAGCCAAGATCATGAGCAACAAGGATCTGGTTCTGGCGGCCGCGAAAATTCGCAACGTGACCCGTGCCGCAACACCATGGGCGAGCGCGGCGTGCTGGGCATTCGCGTCCAGCCCAATCACCCAGCTGACGATATCGGCGGAATCCTGCTGTCGGCCGTCGAAGGACTGCTCTACGGCTGCGGCGACGCAGTCATCGGCGTCAATCCGGCCGCCGATTCGGTCGAGACGGTCGGCGGCAATCCTGCGCGCGCTCGACCGCCTGATCGAAACCTTCGGCATCCCGACGCAGAGCCTGCTGCCTGGCGCACATCACCACGCAGCTCGCCTGCATGGAACGCGGGGCGCCGGTCGATCTACTGTTTCAATCGATCGCCGGCACCGAAGCGGCGAACGCGCAGCTTCGGCATCAGCCTGGCGACTGCTGCGCGAAGGCCGCGAACAAGTGCTCGAGCATCACCGCAGCCGCGACGTTGCCTGGGTCGGCGACAGGTCATGTACTTCGAAACGGGCCAGGGGAGCGCCCTGTCGGCCGAGGCGCATCACGGCGTCGATCAGCTCACGCTCGAGGCTCGAGCCTACGGCGTCGCCCGCGCCTTCGATCCGTTTCTGGTCAACAGCGTGGTCGGCTTCATCGGTCCGGAATATCTCTACGACGAGCGCCAGATCATTCGCGCCGGCCTGGAAGATCATTTCATGGGCAAGCTGCTGGGCCTGCCGATGGGCTGCGACGTCTGCTACACCAATCACGCCGCGGCCGATCAAAACTCGGCCGACAATCTGCTGGTGCTGCTGGCGGCGGCCGGCTGCAACTACTTCATGGGCGTCCCGTGCTCCGACGATGTGATGCTCAACTATCAATCGACCAGCTATCACGACGCCTTGGCCGTACGCAGGCTCTTCGGCTTGCGGCCCGCTCCCGAATTTCTGGCGTGGTTGGAAAGTTCAGGCGTCTTCCAACAAGGTGAACCCGCCGCCCTCGATTCAAGCTCGCGGCGAGACTTGTTCAGACGGCTGGAAGCCTCAATCGAAGGAATGGCCTGATGAGGGACGACCCGAACGACGCCCTGCGCACCTCCGATGATCTGTCGGAATTAATTCGAAACGTCCGGGCACGAACCCCGGCCCGTATTTTGGTTGGTCGCGCGGGCGCGGCGTACCGCACCGAAACCCAATTGGAATTACGAGCAGATCACGCTGCCGCTCGGGACGCGGTGCGCACCGAAATGAACACCATCGAGATTTTCGGGGCCGCGTTTGTAGAGAAATGGAAGCTCTTCGAAGTTTCAACCGAGGCAAAATCCAAAGAAGAATATCTCGTGCGACCTGATCTCGGGCGGCGCTTCGACGACGCTTCCCGGGCGGAAGTTCTTCGGGGTTGCAAACATGAAGCGGATTTCCAGCTCACCATCGGCGATGGCCTGTCCGTGCCCGCCGTCGCAGCTCAGGTGCCAGCGCTGCTTCCGCTGCTTTGTGCCGGAGCCGTAGAGCGAAACTGGTCGATCGGCACAATCATTATCATCAAACACTGTCGGGTGGGAATTTTGAATGCCATCGGCGAACTTATCCGGCCTCGCGTCACCGCGCTGCTTATCGGCGAACGTCCTGGGCTCGCCACCGCGGAGAGCCTCTCGGCCTACATGGCGTATAGCCCAAATGCTTCGCACTCCGACGCGGACCGTAACCTCATCTCCAACATTCATCGCCACGGCCTCAGCCCACAAACAGCCGCGGCGCGGATTCTAGGCTTGGCGTCACAGATGATGGCCGCGGGCGTCAGTGGCTTCACGTTGCGCGAGGCTCCGGCAGCGATCGAGGGCGGTTTGACTGGCTGAGCGTCGAGCCTAAGTGCCGCCGGAAATTTCGGGAATTATATACTTGACTCCCTTTCAATTCTCGTTTATAGGCGGCTCTGATTGCTTCGGCGAGTTTGTTTGACGGGGCCTCGAAACGGTCAAAATCCTTGATGTTATCCTGCCGGACGTGAAGTTGACCTTCCCCCGTATTTCCACGATGTTGACCGACTGAATAGTCGGGGTGGTTTTGAAGTTCGTGAGAGGATAGAACCCAATATCGAATTTTATCGCGCCAGACGGCAACCCAGACAAATACATCACAACAAGCACACTTCACTTGCTGAAAATTCATCCAAAAGTTCTTTTTTGAGTCAGAAGCAAGAGCCTTGACGTATAGCGGCTCGTCACTGTCAGCACGACCCGCGATCAACGGCTTCAATTCTGATCTTTCCATCAAGGTAAAAGTCGTATTCGCCGGAATACTTAGCATCGAGCTTTCTAGATGGTTTATGCAATTTTGGGACTAATTCCTTCAAATGGCCTTGCGCCCATGTTTCGCCGAATGTACGAGGGCCACTGATTTCAAATATGTACAAAAACGAATTGCGATCTAGATAATCGTCCCGCAATTCGTAGTAATCATCTAAAGACAGCAAATCTCTTCCGAGAAGCGTAGAAATTATGTACTCAAAATCATTAAAGGGATAAACAGAAACCAGCTTCTCTAGCTTGCATCGAAACTCTCTTCAATGGGTAAAGAGCGATTAACTTCTCAAGCGCCTGTGTAAGCTGTTCCATAAACTAAAAAAGACTATCTTGGATGTCGGGAACGGGAATCCTTTCATTTGTGGGTTCTGACGCGATGTGAAATTGTTCCTCAAAAGCGTGTCCGTTTTGCCAGCCGGGTCTGCCCGTTTTTCGATAATGTTCCAACCTTCGAATGGTAATTTCACAGAATACGGGGTCGATATCTATCGTGACGCATCGGCGCTTTGTCTTTTCACAAACAGAAGAGTTGTGCCTGAGTGTGAAAAGAAGTCCAGAACCGTTTCACCCTCGTTTGATGAAGCCTGAACGATTCTATCGATACACTTCATGGGCTTTTGGGCGTAGCAACCGCTGACATTTTCCATCCATGCGATAGAATACCTGCTGAATATCAACCCAGACATTTCCGGCGCGGATATTTTCGGAATTGCTACGCTCCATATTTTTCCGTCATGACTTTATCGCCTACTTTTTTCTAGGCAGTACCCGCGCAGGATTTTGGGGATGTCTGTATACTCTGCATCAATATTGAATCCCGCTTTTCCTTTGGTGTAATAGAGCAATTCCTGACGCACGGCCATCCAATTCTTTTGCGTCCCATAACCCCGCTGGTTGCGCATGGTAATGAAGCTGCGCGTAGCTTGAGGTTCGAACGAACGCATCATAATCATGAAATCCGGCAACGGCTGAAAACCGTTCTTTTTGATCTGCCCCTAACCAGATATACAGAGATGCGTTTTCAGCAAGATAATCAATGGTGTTTTGAACCCACAACTTACTCCAAGAGATGAACTCCTGTACGGACTGCTCCTCGAATGCGATTAGGTTATAAGGCGGGTCGTGGACTGCCAACGCAGCTTTGGTATCGCCAATGATCTTTTTTACGTCAGAAGATTTCGATGCGTCTAAACACCCGACTTTATGGCCACTAACCGGGTCTGTCCATACATCGCCGTGACTCAATCGGCAAAACGACAAAAGGGATTTATAAATTTCGGAATCTTTATCGAGTCGCGGTAGTGGATTATTTTTCATGTCTTACCTTCTTTTTACGCCCTTGCCGTTTTTTCTTTTTCCTAATCGGTCTGTATGCAAGCACTACGTCTGTGACAGCGTTCATGATCTCTAGCGTTGTTTTCATCGGTTGAGTCTAGAAAGTTGTAGGCGTGCTGTCCAGCCCCTCTTTCTCCTCGGTCAATTTCTTGTACGAGATTTGTTTGCCAGTGACGCAATCGACTAGGCTATCCAAGCGGTCCAGCGAATGACGTTTCACATTGCCTTCATTCAAACGCCATGTGAATTCGTCAACGTACCGATGCATGTGCTTCGGACTAGCCTTGTGATAGACGCCATGCAATCCGCGCCGGAGAACAGCGAACACGCTTTCGACCGCATTCGTGCTAACTCCATTCCGGGAGTACTCGCCGTCAGCATGACGAACGGTACGATGGGTGTAATTCTTTTCAGGCTGTTTGTACCCGCGCCATTCGTCGGTGTGAACGGTAGAGCCTAGTTCGATGTTGTCAAAGGCGAGTTGCTCCAATGCGCGAGTACCGTTCGATTGAGCAATCTTGGCTTTGGTTCTGCCGTCTTTTTCGCGCATTGCTACAACGGTGATTTTTTCAGGAACACCCTGATCTCCGCGAAGTCTGAGGTTCATGTGCTTATTGGCTTCTTTACCGCCCAAGTAAACTTCGTCCATCTCTACGATGCCCTTCAAGATCGTAGGATCGTTGCCACAGGCTTCGCGGAGACGTGAAGTACAAACCATGCGGACTTTTGGGTAATCCCAATTTCTTTAGCCAATTGCATTGACGAAATCCCCTTCCGAGCCGTAACCAACAAATACATGGCGTAAACCCATTTGTGAAGCGGAACGTGTGACCGTTCAAAGATTGTCCCAGTCCTTACCGTAAAATCGAGTTTGCACGCATTGCAACGGTAAAAGCCGTCCTTTCGTGCCGTGATGCGATCCTTGCCCTTGTGCTTCGGGCAAACCGCTCCTTCGGGCCACAGCCGCGCTTCAAGGTACTTCCTAGCGGCTTCTACATCGGGAAACATCTCGAACAATTTAAAGGTGCTTATGGTTGATCGGCT
>CAWKAX010000031.1:0-235148 GCA_963847695.1 uncultured Acidobacteriota bacterium
ATCTTGCAACTCATCTGGATGTGAAGAGCGCGCCATGGCGACTTCCATGGTGATTTGCTTCTGGAAGAAAGCGTTGGCGAGACTCTGGTTGAATGTTTGCATGCCGGATGACCCGGTCCCGGTCTGCATGGCCGAATACACCTGGTGAATTTTGTCTTCGCGAATCAGGTTGCGAATGGCGGCGGTCGGAATCAGGATTTCCATCACCATCGCGCGGCCCTTGCCGTCAGGCTTCGGCAGCAGCGATTGGCAAAGAATTCCTTCGAGCACCATGGAAAGCTGAGCGCGTACCTGGGGCTGCTGGTGAGCGGGAAAAACGTCGACGATACGGTTGATGGTGGAAATGGCCGAATTGGTGTGCAAGGTGGCAAAGGTCAAGTGGCCAGTTTCCGCGATGCGCAGCGCCGATTCGATGGTTTCCAGGTCGCGCATTTCGCCGATGAGCACCACGTCGGGATCTTCGCGCAACGCGGCGCGCAGCGAATTCGAGAACGAGTGCGTGTCCGAATGGACTTCGCGCTGGTTGACTAGGCACTTTTTGTGGTTGTGCAGGAATTCGATCGGGTCCTCGATGGTGATCATGTGCTCTTCATGCTCGTTGTTGATCTTGTCGAGCATGGCGGCCAGCGTCGTCGATTTGCCCGAGCCGGTCGGCCCGGTCACCAGCACCAGTCCGCGCGGCTTGTCGCACAGCCCGCGCACCACAGGAGGCAGTCCCAGGGCGTCGAACGATTTGATTTCCCACGGAATGGTACGGAACACAGCGGCCACCGCCCCGCGTTGATGGAAAATGTTGCCGCGGAAGCGAGCTAGGCTCTTCAATCCGAACGAGAAGTCGAGCTCGAGGTTTTCTTCGAGGCGGTGCTTCTGCACGTCGGTCAAGACGCTATAAGCCAGCGCCTTGGTATCCGCCGCGGTCAGCGGAGGCATGTCCAAGGGCCGCAATTTTCCGTGAACGCGCACGCGCGGCGCGCTGTTGGTCGAAAGGTGCAAGTCGCTCCCGGACATCTCGATCATCTTCTTCAGGAGTTCGCTCAGTGTGATGCCAGCCATCTTTTCCTCCGCTTACAGAACTGTCTCGCGTACCACTTCTTCTAATGTCGTTTGCCCCAGCGCGCATTTGGTCAGGCCGCTGCGCCGCAGCGTAATCATTCCGGCCTCGATTGCCTTCTTCTTCAATTCGAGCGCCGAGGCACCCACCAGAATCAACTCGCGCAGGTCGTCCGTGATTTCCATAACCTCGTAAAGACCGACGCGGCCTTTGTAGCCGGTGTTGTTGCAGGTGCTGCAGCCACGGCCGTGCTGTACCGTCGTCACCTGCGCTTCGTCCGGCGTGTATCCCGCTTCGACCAGCGCTTCAGGCGTGATTTGCAGCGGTTCCTTGCACCCCACGCAGATCCGGCGCACCAGGCGCTGCGCGCAAATCAAGTTCACCGAAGTCGCGACCAGGAAAGGCTCAATACCCATGTTCATCAATCGGCTGATGGTCGACGGCGCATCATTGGTATGCAGCGTGGAAAGCACCAAGTGGCCGGTTAACGCGGCTTTAACCGCGATTTCAGCGGTTTCAAAGTCTCGAATTTCACCGACCAGAATGATGTTCGGGTCTTGCCGCAAGAAAGCGCGCAAAGCCGATGCGAAGTTCAAGCCAATCTGTTCCTTCATCTGCACCTGGTTGATTCCAGGCAACTGGAATTCGACTGGGTCCTCGGCAGTCATAATGTTGGTCTCGTGGGTATTCAAACGCGCGACCGATGAGTAAAGTGTGTTGGTCTTACCGGAACCGGTTGGCCCGGTGACCAGCACCATGCCGTACGGTTTCAAAATCTGGCGCTCGAACTTGGTCAGCGATTCCTGTTCGAAACCCAGCTTGGTCATGTCCAGGCGCAGGTTTTCCTTGTCCAGCAAACGCATAACGACTTTTTCGCCGAAGAGCGTCGGGACGGTGGAAACACGGAAGTCGAGCTCTTTTTTCTTCCCATCTTTCAAATACTTGATCATGATGCGGCCGTCTTGGGGCAGGCGCTTTTCGCTGATGTCCAGCTTGGCCATGATCTTGATGCGGCTGGTGATCGCGTCCTTCAGCTTCAAGGGCGGCGCCATCACGTTTTGCAAAATACCGTCAATGCGGAAGCGGACTCGGTATTCCTTTTCGTATGGCTCCACGTGAATGTCGCTCGCGCCGCGCTTGACCGCGTCGGTCAAAATCAAGTTGACCAGCTTGATAATCGGCGCCTCTTCGGCGGCCTTCTCCAGCGTGGCCAGATCCATCTCGGCGTCTTCGGCGGAAAGTTCCAGCGAGGCTTCCTCGCCGGCCAGGTCTTTCATCACCTTGTCGAGTTCGCCGACGCTTTCGACATCGCCGTAGAACTTATGAATCGCTTCGCTGATCGCCGTCTCGGACGCGACCACTGGCTCCACGTTGAAGCCGGTCATGAACTTGATATCGTCCATGGCGAAAACATTGGTGGGGTCGGTCATCGCGATGGTTAAAGTCGAACCCACGCGCGAGAGCGGAACGATCTGGTAGCGAACTGCAGTTTCCTGCGGCACCAGTTTGATCACCGCCGGATCGACTTCGTAGAATTTCAGGTTGATGGAGGGCACGCCATACTGCCGCGAGAGCACGGCGGTGATGTCGTCGTCGTTCACGAGCCCAAGCTTCACCAGGCAGGTTCCTAAGCGGCCGCCGCTCTTCTTCTGGTGCTCGAGCGCCTGCTTAAGCTGATCTGCGGTGATCAGGCTGTCTTTGACTAGAATCTCGCCAAGCCGTGAAGACATGATTGTCCGGGAGTGGTACTAGAACCACTCGATGAGCGAGCGTAACATGTCACCCTGTGACAAAATGCGCGGGGTGCGGCGCTCGTAGTGAATCAGCTAACAGCCGATACGCAGCCCAAAACCTGAACCATCGGACAGCCACTTTTCGGCACCTGTACTTCCGTACAGGTATATGAATAGTAACGACTTATCTTCACTTTCTCTTCGTATCCACTATCGTAAAAAAGACCGAAACTCTTCAGCGTGGAAGATCGAGCGACAAGGATGAAGATGGTGCCGAACGCGGCACACCGCGGGGTCAAATAATCGCGAAAAACGAGGCTCGGGTTACCCGATCTTGAAGCTTTCTGATACGATGGCGGGGTCAAATGGGGCGGTTAGCTCAGCGGTTAGAGCGTCCCGCTTACACCGGGAAGGTCCGGGGTTCAAATCCCTGACCGCCCACCACCCACCCCCGAACGAGTCGACCGTGGTTGAATTTGCCGAAGGCGAGACCCTCAGAATCTGAGTAGAGGAGCGTCCGACGTGGAAAACGACGAGCTGATCTTCCTGGCCGCTGCCATTCTCATGTCGCACGTGGCCGGCCACGCCGATACCGTGCCAGGCCGCGAGAACGAGACCGCCATACGCAAAGCCCGCGAGCTCTACGCGGAACTGAAAACCCAGAAAGAAAATCCGGACGATGAATTGGGACTTCTCGAGCACGCGAGAAAGTCAGGTCTTCTGGAGCGCTAGATCTTCTCCAACGCCATCCTCAAAATCTAACCGCGTGCTGCCAATCAGTTCGGCTTGCGGAACCCTTATCAACATTTCGATGCTGTGTTATAGTTTCTTGGTTCGCGCAGACAACGGGAAGGTTCTCGGTTCAAATCCGTAACCGCCCGCCAAGCTTCAAACCTGTTTCACCCCACGCGGGGGACGTAGTTCAGTTGGTTAGAACGCTGCCCTGTCACGGCAGAGGTCGCGGGTTCGAGTCCCGTCGTCCCCGCCATTTTTTGCAGATTGGTTCCCTTTCCTTCGCGTCGCTACGCTTTCCAGCCACCATATACACGCTTCCTCAATTACCGCCAAATTCAGAAACGTCGCGGTCCTGCTGTGGTACGGTGTGGGGTTCGAATTCAATTTGCGATTCACTTGAGGCGATGATGGCCAAGATTTTGCGATTCCGTTTACTTGCGGCGGCGGTTTTCATCTTCGCAATATGCGGAGGAATTGTATTCGCGGCCAACGCAAACGCCGCTGACGCACGTGAACGGGCCACTCAGGCCGAGCCTACAAAAGTTGAACTGATTACCCTCGAAAAGGGTGCCTACGAAGCGTGGAAGTCCAAGGACCTGAAATTCTGGGCTACATTTCTTTCCGATACGTTTGTCGGATGGGGTTCGTTTGGCAAACTCGATAAGGCATCAGCCACCAAGGAATACACCGGCACGACATGTGAGATTAAAAGCTACACTCTGACCGGCGAGCACCTGAGCTCGCTGGCTAGCGACGCAGCACTTATCACCTATCAGGTGACTCTCGACGGGGAGTGTGATGGACAACCGCTCCCGGCCAATAGCCGGGCAGCGTCGATATATGTTCGCGAGGGCGGCAAATGGAAGGCCGCCTTTCACGCTCGAGCTGCGATTGTGGATCCAAAAGCGACTGCTGCGAAGTCGAGTGACGGGCAGCAGGCGCTCCATCGGGAAAATAGTCAACCGTCCAATAGCGAGGCCGGTGCCGGCGCCGGCACCGGCGCCTTGCTCGCGGCCGAGAAGGATGTCTGGGAGGCTTGGCGGACGCACGATGCTAAACAACTAACGGACCTGACGGCTCAGGATATTTCCTTCATCAATATTTTTGGTGTCTATTTCGCAACGAAAACCGATGCAATACGGGACTGGTCCGGTACCTATTGCGACGTGAAAAGCATCAGCCTCACCTATGCAGCAGCCACGATGCTCTCGCCGACGGTCGGCATCCTGACATTTAAGGCCAGTGCGGTGGGCACGTGCTACGGGCAGACGATTGGATCTGTTTGGGGTTCGTCGGTGTATGTCAGGCACGGCGATGTTTGGAAATGGACCTTTGGCATTAATTTACCCGCACGACCTTGACGGCAATTTCAGGTTGCTCCGCACGCTAGGGAATTTTCCGACCCACAGCTCAACCCACAATTCCCTAGTCCTTGCGCGGCTCACTTGACGTTGTGCCGAAAAGCCCAATCGGGCAGCCATGGGTGAGTCGCGAAAAAACGCGCGCCTTAGGAATAAAGTCGTCGTATTCTTCCGCGGGCAAAGTGTGAGGTGTTGGTCATGGACACACCCAAAGAACTAAACGAAATCGTTCTGCCCCAGCCGGTGGTCGGCCCGCTGACTCGTGCGGCCATCTTTCTGGTGGTGTGCATTCGTCCGGATCAAGACAATCGGGATGCGCTGCGCTCGTTCTGCGGCGATTTGGCCGGCCTGATACGCGCGGTCGAATTTCGCAATGTCGAAGCGGGCCTGACCTGCGTCGTTGGATTCGGGTCGGATGCGTGGGATAGGCTTTTCGGCACGCCGCGGCCGGCGGAGCTTCATCCGTTCAAAGAAATCATTTCAGGCGGGCGCCATGCGGTGTCCACGCCGGGCGACATTTTGTTTCATATCCGCGCCAAGCGCCACGATCTGTGTTTCGAATTAGCCGCCCAAATTATGGATAACATCGGCGAGTTCGTTTCGGTTGCCGATGAAGTCCAAGCCTTCCGTTATTTCGACGATCGCGACGTAATCGGCTTCGTCGACGGCACCGAAAATCCGCGAGGCGACGCCGCGCGCACCGCCGCCGTGGTTGGGGACGAAGATCCGGGCTTCTCCGGCGGCAGTTACGTCATCGTGCAGAAATATATGCACGATATGAAAGCCTGGAATTCCCTGCCTGTCGAAATGCAGGAGAAGATCATCGGCCGCAAAAAGCTTTCGGACATTGAACTGAAGGACGCCGACAAGCCGGCCTACGCGCACAACGCCCTGACTTCGATCGAGGAAAACGGCAAAGAGTTGAAGATTCTCCGCGACAACATGCCTTTCGGGCGGCCGGGCCACGGAGAATTCGGCACCTACTTCATCGGCTACAGCCCGCACGCCGCGAATCACCGAGACGATGTTGCAGAATATGTTCGTGGGCAAGCCGCCGGGCAATTACGATCGCCTGCTGGACTACAGCCGTCCAGCCACCGGTAGCTTATTTTTTGTGCCGTCGTCCACTTTTCTGGACGCTCTCGGCGAGGATTAGCCGCTTTCTATTATGGCCAAGCAAGCAAATACCGTTTTTGCCGGCACTTCGGGCTGGGCCTATGCCACCTGGAAGCCGGGGTTTTATCCCTCTAATCTCCCCTCCAAGAATTTCCTGCCGCATTACGCCACCCGGCTGAATTCGGTCGAGGTCAACTACACGTTCCGGCGCTTGGCCAGTCCTTCACTTCTCCAGGGCTGGATTGCGGCAACCGGAAGCGATTTTCAGTTCGCAATCAAGGCCCACCAGACCATCACCCACATTAAAAGGCTGCGCGGAGCGGAAGAAGCGCTGGAGAAATTTCTGACTTCGCTGGAACCGTTGCGCGAGGCGAAAAAGCTCGGACCGGTTCTGTTTCAGCTCCCGCCGAATTTCAAATGCGACCCCGATCGTCTGCGCGAATTTCTTGGGAAATTGCCGAAGTTTTTGCGCACGGCCTTCGAATTTCGCCACGAATCATGGTTCAACGACGAAGTCTACGAATCACTGAAGAAGGCCGGAGCCGCTCTATGCCTGGCCGAAAGCGAAGGTCTCGAGACGCCCGACGTGCGCACAGCCGATTTCAGCTATCTGCGATTGCGCAAACCCGCCAATGACCTGAAAGCAGCCCGGAAAAAAGTCGGGAAGCTGGCCGGCGACGGCCCGGTCTACGTTTATTTCAAACACGAAGACACGCCGGAGGGCGCGTTGCAGGCCGAAAAACTCCTGCAAAACAAATAACGCCCCCGATTCAGCCCCGGCTTTTCGTCAGGCACTAAGACGACATCTTGCTCTGCAGCACCTTCAGCAGCTTGTAATCCAGCTGATGCCCGTGCCAATCCTTGAAATCCGTCCCGGCGCGGCCGGTATCGACAATCCCGAACGGCCCGCGAAAATTCCACAAAGCCCAGCCAGCATGGAGTCCATTGATCACGTCCAGCGAATCGTTGAACCAGGCGTTGACCACATCCGGCGGCGTGTTGTGGTCGCAACCCATTTCGCCAAAATGAATCGGAACGCCCTGCTTGTTCGGTTCGGCCCACGGCGCGAGCTGTTTCACCAAGGTTTCCTTGTCGACGATGACCGCCCCATTTGCATCCTTCAACGGCCACGTCGGCAGTGGAATGTTGTCGCCGTAGGGCCGCGCCCACGGATTGTGGTAATGAGTGAGCTGCACCGGAAAATAATCGTGGCAGCTCTGGATGATTTTGGCGTCGTACAACTCCGGGATCGCATCGCGCCCAACGTTGTAGCCATCGGTGACGATCAGGCGATTCGGATCCTCGGCTCGAATTGCCGCGATGGTGGCGCGAACCACGCGGACGTAATCGACAGCACTGGGACGCGCGGATTGGTCCAGTCCAAGCTTGGCGGTATCTAGGTCCAGCGGTTCGTTGATCAGGTTGAAACTCAGCTGCTCGTTCGAAATTCCTTTGTACCGTTTCGCGAAGTAAGCCCACTGGTGGGCGAAAGCGTCGAGCGTGGCTTGGTCCTTATATACGCTGGTCTTTTCCTTGGTGATATGGATGCCGGTGACTTTTTCATCCATCACGTCCAGAATGCATTCGCCCGGCGCCCGATGCAGGCTGACATTCACGTGGACCTTATTCTTCTGGCCCAGCTTGATAGCGCGATCGATCGGCTCAACGTTCTTGTCGTTGATCTTCATCAAGTCATTCGGGTCGGTCCAAAAACGGTAGTCCATCGGTAGCCGCACCCAGTTAAAACCCCACTCGTGAATCCACTTAAAATCGTCTTCTTTGAACTGGCCGTCGTTCTTGTACGGGAAATACTTCATCCAGTCCGTATCGGTCGAAAAATATTCCAGGAGATTGAACCCGTACCAGCGCGGATTGATGGAACCGGCGATCACCGGATATTGGTCGGCGGCCGGTAGCGCAAACGGGAAGGCGCCGGCGGCGGCTCCGGCGAGCACTGATTTTAGAATTGTGCGGCGAGCGATTTTCTTGGATGACGGTATTTCCGGGCCTTGGTTTTCCACCTCACACTCTCCTTGGGACAAATCTCCGGCAGCTTTTGGTCACATTTTAACTCTCAGTAGACGGCAGCACCTTCGAATCGTGGTCCGCACCCACGGGAATAGGACGGTACGCGGAAACGAGTCGGGCCACGACCACCGCAATGTAAAAAATCCCGGTCATGCTTTCCAGCGCGGCGATCAGCCGCACGTAAGGATTGATCGGGATAATACCGCCGTAGCCAACGCTGCTCAGAGTGATCATGCTGAAATAGAGCAGCGTGCCGCTGTGATTTTCCGCGATCACCTGATTGAAAGGATTCGCAATGAAGCGGCTCAGAATCCAGTACAGCTGCGAGAACGCAATGGCGATGATCAAATAGCTGATGAAGGCTTCGGCGATGGCGTTGGTGGGAACGCGTGGAACTGAGTTGAAGCGCTCGAATATGGCCCACAGAATTGAGACCGAAAGCGCGAGCCCGGCAATCGGAGCGAGGTGGGTATACCAGCGCCCCGCATCCCCAAAAGCTTCGAGCGCTCGCGCCACAAACCAGATAACTACGATCGGCCAAACCACCAGGCGAACGGTTCGCCGGCGCGCCATGTAACTGGAGGCCGCTAAAAGCCCGAGCACAATCAACAGGGCCAGTGCGGGCCCGGCCAAAGGATGATAATCCGCCGCCGGCGACGCGATGATGTCGGCGATGAGCCCGCACATCAGCAGCTCGGAACGGTACCTGACTAGAAAGCTGATGACCGGACTTCCCTTCCGCATACTCGACTCCGTCGGATAGAACCTGTGCCATTCCGTCAGACCGCGCCATTCTAGTGCAACTCGCGTTGCTTACGAGGTCTTTTTGACCGGCACGTTGGCGTGTTATTCTCGGCCCGTGGATACCATCGAAAACAATCGCGGCGCCGAACTGTTGCAGGCTCAGATAAAAGCGGACCAGCTATTCAAAGCCGTCGAAAGCAAAGGCATCATTCGCCCCGGCGTTCGCGAAACTGAAATCAATCAGGACATTTACGACCTGGCCGAACAGATGTTCGGGATCTCGACCTACTGGCACAAACGCATTGTCCGCGCCGGAAGCAACACCCTGGCTCCCTACGATGAAAATCCACCAGATCTGATCGTCTCGAATGACGACATCGTGTTTCTCGATCTCGGACCGGTTTTCGAAACTTGGGAGGCGGATTTCGGCAGGACTTTTGTGGTGGGCTCAGATCCGGCTAAGCTAAAACTCCGTAACGACACTGAGAAGGGTTTCGCCGATGGAAAGAAATATTTTGAAGAGCACCAGGACGTCACCGCCGCCGAACTCTTTCACCACACAGAAGAGCTAGCCCGCAAATATGGATGGGAATTCGGAGGCGCGATCGCCGGTCACCTGATCGGCCAATTTCCGCACGAGCGAATTCCAGGCGACAAAGTTTCCCTGTACGTGCACCCGGGCAATCCCATGCGTATGCGCGACCCCGACGCGAATGGCCAAGAGCGCTTCTGGATACTCGAGATTCATTTCGTGAACCGCGCGCGGCAGATCGGCGGCTTCTACGAAGAACTACTAAACGTCGGCTAATCGGCCGGGGTGCCCGCACCCAAACGCACCACCGTTCGTCAGGAAAGTTTCTTTCGCACGATGGGCGCGACCTCTTTCCCTAGAATTTCGATCGCTCGCTTCATTTTTTCGTGCACCACGGTTGATACGCCCATCTGAAATGTAATTCGCGAAATCCCGCCCAGCGCCTCATTTATATACAGAATTTTCTCCGCCACAGTTTTTGCGTCACCGACAATCAACGCGCCCGTAGGCCCGCGCGTCGCATCGAACTGCTCGCGGGTGGTAGGCGACCAGCCGCGCTCCTTGCCGATTTCCGTGAAGGTATGCGCGTACCCGGGAAAGAAATCGTCAGCAGCCTTTTCGGTGGTATCCGCGAGAAATCCGATCAAATGCAGTCCCACCCTCAGTTTCTCCGGAGCGTGCCCCGCGCGCCTTCCAGCTTCGCGGTACAGATCAACCAATGGCCGGAAACGAGCAGGTTGCCCTCCGATGATCGCCACCATTAGCGGCAATCCCAGAACTCCCGCACGCACGAACGAAGCTGGCGTGCCGCCGACTCCCACCCAAATCGGCAACGGATTCTGCAAAGGCCGCGGATAAATCCCTTGCCCGGTCAGGGCCGCGCGATGCTTGCCCGACCAATGCACATTTGTGTTTTCCCGAATCTCCAGCAGCAGCTCAAGCTTCTCCGCAAAAAGCGAATCGTAGTCCTCAAGCTCCAGCCCGAATAAAGGATACGATTCAACGAAAGAACCCCGGCCGGCCACGATCTCGGCCCGGCCGCCAGAAATGAGATCAAGCGTCGCGAACTCCTGAAACACGCGCACCGGATCCGCCGCGCTCAACACCGTGACCGCGCTGGTCAGCCGGATTTTCTTGGTCCGCGCCGCCGCGGCCGCCAGAATAATCGCCGGAGCCGAATCCAGAAATTCGGCGCGATGGTGCTCGCCAATCCCGAAGACGTCCAAGCCAACTTGATCCGCCAGTTCCATTTCGGCCAGCAGGTCACGTAGTCGCTCTGCCGGGCTAAGCGTTAAGCCGGTAGCGGGGTCGGAAATCGCGGCTGCAAAACTGTCGATCCCAATCTCCACGCATACCCCCAGTTGCCGGCGTCGGCTTCGGTAAATTTAGATGCTCCACCGAAAACTTCGACTCGTTCCGTAATTCCATCACGCGTTTCACATTCCTAGCCTTCGCGGTTGCCACAGTCGTCCGCTCTGCCGATAATACGTTGCGAATGCATGCACCGCACACGGGGGATCGAATGAACGCACAACGCCGGAATCTTTCAAATCATCGGCTACTATTTTTCTTGCTCGCACTCATCGTGGCCGCCGTCGTTGGACTTCGCCCCACATCGGCCCAGGTGTTGCATCCCGACGACTTCGTGCAGCGCGACGGAACCAAGCTAACCCTAGCCGGAAGCACCTTTCGCTACAGCGGCCCAAATATCGAATGGCTGGGTCTCGAAGGATATGGCCCGCATGATCCCATCGGCCCACGCTACCCCAGCCGATTCGAAATTGACGACGCCTTCGACACCGCCGCCGAGATGGGCGCGCGCGTAGTGCGTTCGCAGACCATGGGCGACACCGTAGGCTGTCCGCTGTGCATCGAGCCGGAATTGGGCAAATTCAACGACAGCGCGTTCCAGGCCTCCGACTACGCCCTGCTGACCGCCCGCCGCCACGGCATGCGCATCATCGTCACCCTGATCGGCGACTGCGCAACCTGCACTGCCGGCGGAATCGGCCAATACTTGGCCTGGAACAAGAAACAGAATCCCCAGGATTTTTTCACGGATCCGACAGTGATCGCATCCTACGAAAAACATATCGACGCAGTTCTGAACCACGTCAACCCTCTCACCGGCATTCGCTATAAAGATGATCCGACGATTCTGGCCTGGGAAAATTGCAATATGTGCGGACTGATCGCCCTGCTCATGGGGGGCGGCCCGGGAGCGCTAAGCCAAGTCTCCGACTGGTCGGAGACTATCGGCCAACACATCAAGCAGCAGGATTCCCGTCACCTCTATCTCGATACCACCGGAATTTTCCGCGCCTATCCCAAAGACCTCGATAACAAATCGCTAGACTTGGTGACGTTCGAATATTACCCGCACTGGGACGCGCTGCTCGGCACCGGCGAAGTTACCACCGCCGCAAGTTTCACGCGGGATGCAGCCGCAATCACCGGCCACGGCAAAGGTTACATCGTCAATGAATTCGGATGGGATCGTACCGACTGGAAGACCCGCAACGATTTGCAAAACGTCCTCGACACGCTAGCTAAGGATCCCAACGTTTCCGGCGACGATTTCTGGGCGCTGCAGGCCCATCTCGATAATTTCGGCTTTCAGTTGATCCCGGCAGATGCGCACGATCCGACTTACGCCGAACACGGCGAGAGCGGTCAGTGGTGGGCACTTTACTACCCTGGTGTGAAAACGTTGGTGAACTCTGCGGACGACATGGCCTCGCGCACCCAACAGCTGCGCGCCCACGCGTACGCCATGGCCGGAACCGCCGTGCCGAAACATATGATTCCGCCCAAGCCGATCATCACTTCCATCGTGATTGGTGGGCTGATCGTCTGGCGTGGCTCCGCCGGCGCGGTGAACTACTCAATCGAAAGGCAGGACCCCGGATCAACGGCATGGAAAAAGATTTGTGACCGTTGTGTCACGGATAGCGAAGACCCCTGGCCCGATCCTCACGCCACTCTGTTCGGCGGCCATTACCGCGTGACGGCCTACAACGCCGACGGCGCGCCAAGCGAGCCGTCGGACGCTAAATAAGGACACGGCGGAGCGACCTTCGAACTGATTAGCTGGGCGGAGGAATGTCGACCCGCGCGTTGCAGCGCGCCCAACCCTGCCCGAGGCACTTCAATGTGATCGTCCCGGCACCAGTCAGCGAGGCAGCTTTGCCTTTCTCCAAGTTTCCGTTGAATCCGGGCGCTGCAATATTGCAAATGGGCGGTGGCGCGGTCGGTATGTCGGAGACCGTCGCGACGCAAGTAATCGTAGCGGCGCCGGTAATCGTCGCCGTGTCGGGATGCTGTACGCCCTTGTCAAAACTGGCCTGCATGGAGCGCACCGTCCCTCGCCGCGCCCGTTGCGCCAGCCCTGGAATCGCCAGCAGCAGAATAGCTGCGGCAAACACCCAGAAACGCGCACTCTGTTTCGAGATCATCTCTCCCCTCCATAAAGCGCTCCGGAATCTACACCCTCCGGCGCTTGTGCGGCAACATCACGTTGCATTGCCTCAAACCAGCCGGCCGCGGGCAACCGGTCAGGCGAACAGCCGCCGAAAATTTCTTGTGGCTAATTTTGAGACACTTGGGATATACTCCCGCGCGTTCGGGGTGAGTTCTACGCGTCGAAGCTTGCCGGTGTTTCGTTTTGTGGCGGACCAAGAGGCAGTGCAGGTAAAGCCGGGCAAGAGAACGAGTTGGGCCGAACTTATGCAAAGTGTTGCATATTGAGAAATTCGAGCTTGAAGCAAGTCACTTCAAGTAGCTGCAAACAAAGCTCTTAGGTTTTTGGGCAGGACCGGCAAACGGTAGGCAACGTGCAGTGCACATAGTAGTTATAAATGCGCGGAGGTGCGCGAATGAAGTTTTCGAGACTATTTGGAACGGCGGCCCTGATTTTGTCGCTGGGAATGACTGCTGCCGTGGCCCACGCTGACGGCGGCGACCCGACGGTGAAGATCAACAAGCCGACCGGCGGCGTCGATCCCTCCTGCGCCGACGCGCAAGCAGCAGATCCGACGGTGGTATGTATTGAGCAGGGTTCGACAGTAACCATCGATCTGAACACCACGACGACTTTCGATGTCGGGGGCACGGCGGCTATCACCAACTTTGAAATTACGTTTCCGGGTGTAGTCGGTAACTTCTACAACTGCTTTTCCGACATTTTCACCAATTGCTACAGCGTGAACACCGGAACAGTCACGGAATTGTTCTTGTTTATGGGCGGTCCTGGTCCCTGCGAGAACAACGGCAACGCCGGCGGAGAGTGCGATGGCTCCATCACCCCGGGCAATGAGTTCACCGTCCAGGGAATCGGCTTCGCGGACGGAGCAACCGCAACGCTCAACGCGCCGGAACCGAGTACAGTAGTTCTCTTCCTCGGTGGGATGTTGGCGCTGGCCGCTTTCAGCCGGAAGCGTTACGGCGCGATGCAGTCTTAAGTCGACCACCGTTTAGCAATCGCTTTCCACGGCGTCCCACCGGGACGCCGTTTTTTTTTGCTCGCAAATCGGACTCAGCCCGATCCGGAGAATCCGGCCCGAGCGGATGCACCTGGGACTACCGTCCGCATTTAGGCTACGCGTACCGACGGGTGGGATAGAGTGAATGTTCGAACCGATTAGGTTCGCGGTGCCATCGTATGGCCAGGAGTTTTCATTACTACTTCTTCGCCCCGTATTTCTGCATCAGCTTTTGAAACTCAGCCTCTTTCTGCAACGGTCCGAGTTCAGGGTCTCCCGCGGCGAACTCGGCGGGAATGCCCTTCGCCAGGGCGTCTTGAAGTGACTTTAGAGCTTCGGGAAATCGCTTAGCAATCGTATTAATCAGCGCTTGGTCATAAATATACTGGGTGCTGTCCTTATCGACGGTCCGCGCCTTACGAATGAACTCGTCCGCCTGCTGGATATTCCCAGACTTAGCGTAGGAAAGCGCGATCTGGGCCATCACGTCGGCGTTCTGGGGATTGGTCTGCAATTCTTTGAATCCGAGCGCAATCGCCTTTTCATAAGTAGCACGCGCCTTATCCGCCTGGTCCGACCAGCGGTACGCATCCGCCAGGTTGACCATCGTCTGGGTGTCATTCGGAGTCAGCGCCACCGCCTTCTCAAACATTCCTGCCGCATTCGGGTACTGTTTCAAGAAAAAGTAGGCAGTTCCCAGGTTCGAGTAGGTCGAAGAAATTGGCTCGATTTGCAGTGCCTTCTGGAAATAGGGGATACATTCTTCGTATTTTCCTTGGGTCAGTAACACGTTTCCGACGTTCTCGTAACCGGCGTCGATGTCCGGCTCAAGAACCGTCACTTGCTTGAACGCTTCCAAAGCCTTCGGATAATTGCTGCCCTGGAAATAAGCATTGCCAAGCTCGTCCTGGTTGACCCAGAAATATGGATTCAGCTCGACGGCTTTTTGAAAATTTGCAATCGCCTGCTGGGCGTTGCCGCTGGCCAGATACGTATCACCCAGCCGCCGATAGGATTCGTCGGAATTCGGAGCCAGAGTGATGGCGCGCTGCAGCTCCGCGATCGCTTCAGAATACTTTCCAGTCGTATTGTAAACGCTGCCCAAAGTGGAGTGCACTTCTGGAAGATTCCCGTTCAGCTGTTCCGCTTCCTGGGCTGCGCCCAGCGCCTTTTGCGTCCAGAAGCTTTCCTTGGTCGATCCGTACATCCTCAAGCTCGCGTCGGCAATTCCGGTGTAGGCCAAAGCGAACTTGGGATCCTGTCTCAGCGCTTGGTCGAAGAAATCAAGCGAGGCCTGAACACTCTTCTCGTCGTGGCCGCGGAGCGAACTCCTGCCGCGCAAGTATAGGTCGTATGCGGCCACGTTCTGCGTCGGTCGCAGCGAAGCGTTGGCGGTTTCCTCGTTGGTCGGATTGATATCCATGGCGGTGACCACCTGCGCGTAAATCGAATCTTCCAGAGTAAACAGGTCAGCCGGAACGCCATCAAATTGCTGGCTCCAGACGCGCTTGCCGCTTGCCACATCCTCCAAATTTAGAATGATGCGTATTTTGTCGCCATTGCCCTGCACCATGCCCTGAATCAGCATGTTCGCGCCCAGGCTGCGCGCCATTTTCTGCAGCGGTTGCTTCTGATCCACTTTGCTCGCCGCATCCGCGGAAGTAACCCGCACGCCCTTCAACTGGAACAATTTCGCCGAGAGCGCTTCTTCAATCCCCTGCGCCAGATATCCGAGCTGATTCTGATCCCCTAGAATCTGCAGCGGCAAAATAGCCACGAATCGCCCACTCGAAATCGGGGGAATCCCGGACGCGCTGGACGTATCGCTGGCGCCGGAGCCACCACCTTTCCCCAACCCCGGAATAAGATGGCGTATCGGCGGAATGGCAAAAACCAAAATCAAAAGCAGAACCACACCACCGACCGCCCACACCCACTTTCGATTGGCAAATTCAGGAATCTGAATGATGACGCTCTGCGAGCCTGACCGCGAAATCCCGCTGCGTGACATGCCCGACCGCGACATGTTCATCGAATTGGAGCCCTGCAAGTCGGCCAGAATTTCGTAAGCATTCTGGTAACGCGCATCCGGTTCGCGTTCCAGGCAGCGCATGATCAAGCGCACTAGCCAATTCGGCAGGTCCGGATTCAGCAGCTTGGGGCTTTTCGGCTTTTCCTGAATGCGCTGGTACATCACTTTCAGCGTCGATTCGCCGGTGAACGGGACATCGCCCGTTGTCATTTCGTAGATGATCAGGCCCAGCGCGTAAAGATCGGCGCGTCCATCGGCCGGCTTGCCTTCCACCTGCTCGGGCGACATATAGCGAGGCGTTCCCAGGAACGCTCCGGTCCGGGTCATCCCAATCGCGCCTTCCTCAAACGATTTCGCCAGCCCAAAATCGCAGACGAAAATCTGGTCATTTTTATCGACCAGCAAGTTTTGCGGCTTCAAGTCGCGATGAACAACGCCCTCGGCGTGAGCCGCCGCCAAGGCCTCCGCGATCTGCTGCGTAAATTTCAGCACCCGCTCCATCGGCATCTTCGGGTTGTCGCGAATGACGTGCTGCAGGTCTTGGCCTTCGACGTAGGCCATGGAAATGAAACGCAGACCGCCCACATCGCCCATATCGTGAATGCGCAAAATATTTTTGTGGGAGATCTTGCTGGCCAGAACCAATTCCTGCTTGAACCGCTTGAGCGCATCGGATTGCCCGATGGCGCCTTCCCTCACCACTTTAATCGCTACAGTTCGGTCCAGATCCTTGTCGTAGGCCTTATAAACCCGGCCCATCCCGCCCTGACCAAGCAGCGCCTCAATCCGGTATCGCGGCCCGAAATCACTTCCCGGGGCAATAACGGTCGCATCCACCATCTGAATCGTTTCGGATTCGCCCATAGGCATGGGCGTCCCGCAGCGTGAGCAGGATTCCGCGAAATCGGGATTGACCGTCGTGCAGTGAGGGCAATTGATCAAGAAAAGCCGCCTAAACGGCTGTAAAACGACCCCAGACCGTGATTATCAGCCATCCCGGAAGGCCTCGCAACTACTAACTCCAATCGTGTGCGATAACGTGCTTTTTTCTCCCCGCCGCTGCGGTTAGACTCGTCGCCACGCTTTCAGCGCTCTCGATGCTCGGAACCCCTGTCCATCTTTGGATTGTTTTCCTCGTGACGGTCGTCGCCGCTCTGGTGATCGATCTTGGAGTCTTTCACCGCAAAGCTCACACCATCCAGCTCAAGGAAGCGCTGCTCGAAAGCCTCGGATGGATCACGGTTTCGCTCGTCTTCAACGTCTGGGTCTACTACTCGCAGGGCCACCAGGCGGCTCTGGAATTTCTGACCGGTTATCTGGTCGAAAAATCCCTCAGCCTTGACAACATTTTCCTGTTCTTAATCATTTTCGAGTCCTTCAAGATTCCTGCAAAATCGCAACATCGCGTTCTTTTCTACGGGGTTATCGGCGCTCTGGTGATGCGCGCTCTGTTTGTGGTCGCGGGTGTTGAGCTGCTGCAATATTTCCACTCGGTCATCTACGTTTTTGGAGCCATTCTGCTTTTCACCAGTATCCGAATGGTCTGGCCCGCGACCCGAACCACCCAGCCAAATCAGAATTGGCTGGTGCGTCTGACCCGCCGGTTCCTACCCTACTCCGACGACCCTGCAGCCTCGCATTTTTTTGTAAAACAAAGTGGCCGCCTGAGTGCGACTCCGCTCTTCATGGCTCTGGTCGCGGTCGAAGCGATGGATATCGTTTTCGCGGTCGACTCCGTTCCGGCCGTGCTGGCCATCACCCGGAATACGTTCATCGTGTATTCCTCGAACGCCTTCGCCATCTTGGGTTTGCGCGCACTGTATTTCGCGCTGGCTGGACTTTTACCGCGATTTCGTTTCTTGCATCAGGGCCTGGCAGCGATTCTCTTCTTTGTAGGCGGGAAAATGATCCTAAGCGAGTGGGTAAAAGTTTCCGCGCCGCAGTCGTTGGCGGTTATCGCGGTAATTCTGGCCGCGACCGTCGCGACGTCGATGCTATTCCCGGCCAAACTCGCGCCAGCCACAACCAAGTAGCCTCAATTCCGAACTGTAGCCTCGACCTTCGCTTCTGCGACGCTGGCGATGGCCGCCTCTAAGACGTTCAGCCCTTCGGCCAACTGCTCGTCCGTAATAATCAAAGGGACCAGCAGCCGCAGCACGTTGCCATAGCTTCCCGCCGAAATCAGAATCAGCCCGTGGCTGTGGCAGTAGCGCAGAATCTGCTCGGTTTCTTCTTTGGCCGGTTCCTTTTTGTCGCGAGAGCGAACTAATTCGATGGCGCACATCGCCCCGAGGCCTCGCACATCTCCGATCAAGGCCCAGCGCTTGGCCCAGCCATTCGCCCGATCCAGGAACATCTTGCCGATCGCACTCGCGCGCGCAGCCAAACCCTCTTTCTCCATGGTTTCAATAGCAGCGAGCGCAGCAGCGCACGACAACGGATTTCCACTGTACGTCCCGCCCAGGCCGCCCACACCCGCGGCGTCCATCACTTCCGCTCGCCCAGTCACCGCAGCCAGCGGCATCCCCGCCCCCAGCGATTTCGCACTCACCAGAATATCCGGCGTGATCCCGTAGCGCTCGCTCGCAAAAATCGCGCCAGTTCGACCGAATCCAGTCTGCACTTCGTCCGCAATCAGCAGGATTTTATGGCGCGCGCATATTTCTTGAATGATCGGAAAGAATTCCTTAGGAGGCGCCACGAAACCGCCCTCGCCCAAGACCGGTTCGACGACTACTGCTGCCACGGATTCCGAGGCAACCGCGCGCTTGAAAGCATCTTCGAGATGATGCGCACAGAACGTCCCGCAGGAGGGGTACTGCAACCCGTACGAACAGCGGTAGCAATACGCATAAGGAATTCGATAAATTTCCGTCGCAAAGGGCTCAAACCCCGCCTTGTACGGATGCGTCTTGCTGGTCAACGACATCGTCAGCAAAGTGCGTCCATGAAACGCGTCTTCAAAACAAATAACCGCCGGACGCTTCGTGTAGGCCCGCGCAATCTTGATCGAATTCTCTATGGCCTCCGCACCGCTATTCACCAACAGCGTCTTTTTCGCGAACTTTCCCGGCGTCAAAGAATTCAGCTTCTCGGCCAGCTCCACATATTTGGAATACGGTGCCACGCTGAAGCAGGTGTGAATAAACTCATCGAGCTGTTTGCGAATCGCGTCCACCACTCGCGGAGCGCGATGACCGACGTTCAGAACGCCAATCCCACCGGCGAAATCGAGGTAGCGATTCCCGTCGACGTCTTCCAGCACCGCGCCCTCGGCGCGCGCGGCAAAAATGGGAGTCGCGTGCCCTACGCCTCGCGGCACGGCCGCTTCCCGGCGGCGCATCAGCTCCTGCGATTTTGGTCCGGGGACTGCAGTCTTCAGTTGAATGGATGCCATGTCAGTACCATCCGATCGGCTGTTCATTCAGATTGATGTGAACTTGCTTCGTTTCCAGGTACTCGTCGATTCCGTTCGGCCCCAGCTCACGCCCAAATCCCGATTGTTTGTATCCGCCCCACGGCGCTTCCACGTACGTCGGCTGCATGTGATTGACCCAAACAATCCCCGCGCGCAGCGCCTTCACTACCCGGAACGCCTTGAAAATGTCGCGGGACCACACCGCCGCCGCCAAGCCAAACTTCGTATCGTTCGCGATCCGAATCGCGTCCGCTTCATCGTTGAAAGAAATAACCGTCGCCACCGGGCCAAATATCTCTTCGCGCGCGATCCGCGCGTTGTTATCCACGTCGTAGAAAATCGTCGGCTCCACAAAATACCCGACGGATTCTTTCGCCACCCGATTCCCTCCCGCCGCTACCTTCGCTTCCTTCTTGCCGATTTCCTGATAGGCGCGCACGCGCTCAAACTGCTCCTTGCTGACCAAGGGGCCCATCTTCGTATCCCGTTCCATCGGGGGACCGAGTTTGATCGCTTTGGCCTTCGCCGCCATGGCCTCGACGAACTTCGGGTAAATTTTCTTTTCTACCAAAATCCGGCTGCCCGCCGAACAAACCTCTCCCTGATTGATGAACACGCCAAATAGCGCCCCATCGATTGCCGACTCAAAATCTGCGTCGGCGAAAAAGATATTCGGAGATTTCCCGCCGAGCTCCAGCGTCACCCGCTTCAAAGTGTCTGCGGCCGCCTTCACAATCGCTTTGCCCACTTCCCCGCTGCCCGTGAACGCGACCTTATCAACGTCCGGATGCTTCACCAGCGGCGCACCTACACTCTCCCCAAATCCGGTGACGATATTCACCACTCCAGGAGGCAAGCCGGCGTCGGTCAGATATGACGCGAATTCAAGAACGGTCAATGGCGTCTGCTCCGCCGGTTTCAAAACGCAAGTACACCCCGCAGCAATCGCCGGAGCCAGCTTCCAAGCCGCCATCAGCAGCGGATAATTCCACGGAATAATTTGCGCGGCGACCCCTATCGGCTCGCGCATTGAAAGACTTAGCGCGTTATCCGGCACCGGATTCACATGACCCAAAACTTTGGTGGCCATTCCGGCGTAATACTCAAAACAAGTCACTACGTCCGCGATGTCGTATTCAGCTTCAACAATCGGCTTGCCCGAATTGCGACATTCGATTTCAGCCAGATGCGCCGCTTCCTTTTTTATCCGCTCCGCCAGACGAAAAAGAATTCGCCCGCGCTCCTGAGCCGTCGTCTGCGGCCAAGGCCCCGAATCGAACGCCTTTCGCGCCGCAGCGACTGCACGATCGACGTCCTTCTCGTCAGCGTCCGGAACCTCAGCGATGACTTGCTCGGTGGATGGGTCCACTACCGAAAAATATATGCGGCGATGGCCCTCCACGAACTCGCCGTTGATGTACATCTTGTATTTCTTCGCGCTCGCGGAACTCTTCGCGCCATTGGAATGTTTTGCTTTTACCTTCGTCGCCATAATTGCCCTCGCAGAAATCTACTTCGCCGCACCCACCGCTACCGGTACCTTGCGGCTGCCGTAGACATAGAAAAAGAACACAGCCAGCCCAATGAAAAACAGCGTGCCGCCAAACATCCACGTCTCATACGAAAGGACCGACTTAATCTGCTGCGCGGGAAAAAACGCCAACACGATACCGAGGACCGTAGTAATCAGCCCACTCGTGCCACTCAGCAGCAACGCGGTCTTCCCGTAAATTCCCCGCTCAAAACGCGGGCTGGCCGCAATTTTAAGCAACGCGCCGAACATGTACAGGAACGGCACCAGCTGCAGCACCACCGCCAGCGAGAGCAGCCGCTGAAACGTTTCCTGCACCCCGGAGCCCACGGAGTTGACCAAAACCAGAATCATGGACACCACGCCCTGCACGATCAGCGCGGCATACGGCGTCGCAAAACGCGGATGCGTCTTCCCTAGCCAGCTCGGCATATACGAATCGAGCCCGGCCACAAACGGAATCCGCGCCGAACCCGCCAGCCACGCCGAACCAATTCCGGCGATCGAAATGCTCAGCATCAGCGCAAACGGAGCCACGATCCAATCGGCGTGTACGCGGCCCGCCATGTGACTCACCGCCTGCACGATTCCCTGCAGCACGTTGATGTCACTCTTGCTCACCGCGATCAGCAAAGTCAGCGTGGTCGCGATGTACATGACGCCGGAAAGAACTCCGCCCCAGGCCACCGCTCCGGGCAAAGTTTTTTGCGGATCTTTAATCTCGTCGCCCATCACCGACGCAAGTTCCAGACCCACCAACCCGAAGCAAATCACGCCAAACGAATTCAATACGAAGCGCGGATTCGGCGGAATCTGAAAATCAGCTGCGGTGACGGTGGTGCCGAAACGCGCGAACACGATAACGCCCAACCCGATCAATACCGCCGCTGCAACCCCGGTGCCGATGCCTCCCAGGTTGTTGATCCACTTCCCCACGCCCAGCCCGATGATGTTCAGAATCACCAGCAGCGCCATCAGACCGACCGAAGCAACCACGGTAAAAACTTTATTATCCGCAAGCGCCGCGTGCCCGGGCCCCAGCACAAAAACCGAAACGCCCACGAAATAAAGCATCACCGTCGGCACGTACATCATGTTGTTGGTCCAGTAGCACCAACCCGAGAGAAAACCGTGAAAGTCGCCAAACACTTCCTTGGCCCATAAATAGACGCCGCCCTCGCCAGGATAACGATGCGCCAGTTCGATCACCGCGATCCCTTGAGGCCAGAAAAACAAAACTAAAGAAATCAGCCAGAGCCAAACCGTCACGCCGCCATTCGCCGCAATGCTCGGCACCACATTCAGATTGAAAACGGCGACCACGAACAGCGCGATCAAATCCCATCGGCCCAGCGAACGCTTTAAATGAATCGTCTCCGCGTTCGATGTGATTGGTTCGGCCAAGCGATCTCCCAAGACTTAAGCGATTCCGAGGACGCACCTGGGCCGCTCGAACGCGAGCGGCCCAGCCGTGCGCTGACTTCAAAGGACTGCCTACTTTAGTGCGCGGAAACAGCCGCCACGTGCGGCTCCTTCTGCGCCTTGGCCAACGCCGGCGCCACTTCCGCAAACGTCGCGATGTGCTTGTCGATATCCGCCTCAGTGTGCGCGACGGAAATCGTCCACTGCTCGTCCCACCAATACGGTTGAGCCATCACGCCGCGGTTGACCATCGCGAACCAGTAATGCCGCCACAATTCCGTGTCCGCCTTCAGCCAGTCGCGATAATTCTGAATCGGTTTATCGAAGAACATCAGCGCACCATTCGCACCAGCGCTGACCACGTAGGCCTCGAGTCCGCTGCTCTTCAATTCGCGGTTGTAGCCCTCCACCAGCTTCTTGTTCAGCTTGGTCACATGCGTGTAAGTATCGCGCGTCAGCACTTCTTTGAACGTCGCCACGCCCGCCGCCATCGCCACCGGGTTCGTGTTGTACGTGCCGCCGTGAAAAACTTTGTGGTCGGAGATCAATCCCATCACTTCGCGCGTCGAACCGAAAGCCGCCAGCGAAAACCCGCCGCCAATCGATTTCGCCAGGCAAACGATGTCCGGCTTGATGTCGAAGTATTCGCACGCGCCGCCATAAGCCAGCTTGGCGCCGGTCTTCACTTCGTCGAAAATCAGCAGAGCGCCGTTCTTCCGGGTGATTTCGCGCAACGCCTTGTGATAGCCCTCGTTTGGCATCAAAATCCCGACATTCATCATGATCGGCTCCACGATCACCGCCGCGATTTCGCCGGGATACTTGGCAAACAAACGCTCCACGCCGGCGACATCATTGAACTGAGCGATCAAAGTATTCGCCACCGTCGCCTTCGGCACTCCACCGCCGCCCGGCACCGAGTTCGGAAACTTTTCGTCCCCCACTTCCGTCGCCTTCGGCTTCAGCGAAACCAATACGGAGTCGTGCAAACCGTGATACCCGCCTTCCATCTTGATAATCTTGTCGCGACCGGTCGCCGCACGTGCCAAGCGCACCGCGTGCATCGTGCATTCCGTGCCGCTGTTGCTGAACCGCACCATCTCCACCGGAAACCGTTTACAGATTTCTTCCGCCAATTCCCATTCCAGATCGTGCGGCATGCCGAACATCGTTCCGCTCGCGAGCTTGCCCTGCACCGCTTTCACCACGGCCGGATGGCAGTGCCCTGCCATCAATGCGCCGAAACAAAGATTGAAATCGAGGTACTGGTTGCCGTCGATGTCATGGATGTGCCCGCCTTTGCCGTCGCGCACAAAAATCGGATACGGATCGTAGGCGCGGTAATTGCTGGCGACTCCCAACGGGAGCCGAGACTTCCGCTCGCGTGTGCGCCGCTTTCGATTTCGGCGTGCGCTTCTCGTATGTGGCGATCTCGTGCTGCAGTCCTTCATGCATAACTTCCTCCAAATGCTGGTACTGTGGCCGACGCACGGCCCTGAGATTTAGCTCGACCTACTACTCGACTTACGACTCAACGTACTATGATTTCACATTCCACTTGCGGAACGTGAAACCACGCTTCTTCAACTCCCGGAAAAAAGGTTCGGGCGGCACCACGTTCTCCGGCGCCTGCACGCCCACACCCGGAATTTCACCGCGTCCATGCATCACCGCGGCAATTGCCGCCGGAAAGCCAGTATCGCGCGCCACAGCCGATAGCTGCGGACGCGGCGTGTGGTCTGCCCACATCTCCATGGCCAACCCGACTGGCGTTTTCTTGCCGTTTTTTCGCGCACTGCCGGCGACCACCACTCGCAGCGCCTCAACGTCCAGCGGCGGTCTTAGCCGGAGCCTTCTTTTGCAGCAGTGCCAAAAGCATCGACCGTGGAGCCACCCGCACGCCATTCACCGCCATGGGCTCCTTGCTCGTAAATCCAGCGTCCACCAGATTCCGCACCAGATCCACCAGCTTCGGGTCGTAATTAATTTTGAAAAACACTTCCCGCACGCCCTTCTTGCGGAAACTTTCCGCCAGCGTGCCCAGCTCGGAATGAATCGAATGCCGCAAGGTAATCTTCCCGATCGGAGCGGGAAACGTACCGGTCTCCGGCTCGGAAAGCATCGCCTTCTCCACGTACTTCCCGCCCACAAAGTGAATCGGCGGCATGGTCAGCTCGTCCAGAATCGTCGCAATCGAAAACGAATACGCGATGGGAGAATCGTACTTCTGCTCGTCAGCCCCGGCGTTGTACACCCGAATCGAATCCACGCGGTCCAGCTTGTCGGCCAAAGCCCGAACCATCACGTTGGTAATTCCCGGAGCCCCGCCCATGCCCGGTATGGCCAACTTTCCAATCCGCCGGAAATCCTTGTTCAACGCGAACTGCTTCTTGGTCATGTGGTACAGCCCGCCCAAATCCAGGTAATGGACTTTGGCGGCCAGCGCCGCGCGCATCACATCCAAATTCCAATTGTACTGCGTGCAATTCACCACTAGATGGCAGCCACGGAGAAGTTTCGCCGTTCGCGGGACGTCGCGAACGTCCGCCGTCGCCCCGCGCCCTTTGCCGCGGCCATACTTTCCGGCCACTTCCGCCGCGCGCGCGCTGTCGAAATCCGCCACCACAATCGAGTCTACTTCCCTCGCGCTGGCCAGGTCGTGCACCACCGCCCGGCCCATCAAACCTGCCCCCAGCACCACGATTTTCATATCTACTTGGCCCCTGGATCCTTGAAATTTTGCGCTACGCAACAAAGCGAGGGGCCTCCGCTTCGAGGCGCCCTCGCCTTGGTCTTCAAAAGCAAATCTCAGAACAAAAACTTCAAACCAAACTGCAGAACGCGCGGCCCTTCTCTCGTCGTCAAGATCTGACCGAAAGTGCCGTTCGGCGGAATACCATCGGTGAAATTGCCATCCGGGTTCGACAATTGGGTATGGTTGAACAAATTGTAGAATTCCGCACGGAACTCGGTGTTCCATCTTTCGTTGATCGGCGTCTTCTTGGTGACTACGAAGTCGGTGTTGCTGATCGCCGGCCCGCAGCACAGCGAGTGCGGGGTGTTTCCGAACTGGCCCAGCGGAGACGGGTTCGTCGGCGAGGTCGGATCGGTGAAATTGTTGGGATTAAAGTAAACTCCGCCGTTTTTCTTGGGATTCAAGAACTGTACTGGCGCGGTCTCCGTCGGAGTGTTGGCGTCCTCGAAGAAAAAGCTGCTCTGCAGTTCTCCGTCGTTTTGATCTTCAATTCGTATGGGGAATCCACTCTGGTACGTAATGATCGCCGATACCTGCCAACCATTCGCAAATTTGCCCGCCACTCCTTCTTGCTTCGGAATCGGCAGGTCCCACACCGGACTAAACACAAAGCGGTTCTTCGCGCTCAAGAGTGAGAGCCCGCGCGTTGCGTTGAAGTTGAGTGGGTTGAGTTGCTGCTCGAACGAAGCCCCTTGATCGATGGCCTTGCTGTAGGTGTATGACGCCTGGAACAGCAGGCCATGTGTGTAGCTCTTTTCTACCGAAACCTGCAAAGCGTTGTAGTTGGAATTCGCGATCGTATCTTCAGCAAAGATGTTGCTGAAAACCGGCACGCCGTCGGACGGACAACCTACGGCTCCGGCTGAAAGCGGCTGACAATTCGGCGACGAGAACGGCCGCGTACCTACAAACGTGATGCCGTTGGGAGCGACGTTGCTGGTAGCGAGATTGGTGCCCGCCGGAATGCAATTTCCGCCGGAGCCGGCATTGTAGGGTAAGGGCAATCCTGAGCAGGTGGATGCGGGCACTTTAAACGGCTGCGTGGGAGCGTTGTAGGCCGGGATAATCACCGGCGATCCGTCGCTATAGGTCGTGGGAATCTGATATTCACCATCCGCGCCAACTGGACCGCAGCCCAAACCGTTAAGCGTCCCGGTCGGATCGTTGTTGTAGATCTGGCCTATTTCCGCGCAGGTCTGAGCGTTCCCGGCGTCCAAATCACGCGACGCCAGCAGGTGGTGCGCCTGTGTTCCAACGTAGGAAATGCGGAAGAGCATGTCCTTCGTCAGTTGGCGTTCAATCGTCAGGTTGTATTGCTCCGAGTACTGCGACTTCAAATGCGGTTGGAATTCCCCGAAAAGCAAAAGGGGCCGGAACGTTGACCAGTCCACGCACCCTGCAGGCCCGGGACTCCCAGCGTCCACGGCGCAGGGCGTCTTCGGGGTTTGATTGATCACGCCCATGAACGGATTTGGCGCGGATCCGCCGCTCTGGAATTCAAATGGCGTGTTGAATTGGGTTTGCGAAAGGAACGTGCTGCCACCGAAAGGCGGTTCCGCGCTGAACTGTTCCAGTACCAGCTGTTCGATTGGGTTATAGAAAATTCCGAAGCCGGCCCGAACGCTCAGCTTTCCCGGGCCGCCGGTGATTTTGGCGATCAATCCGTCGGTGGCTCCGGGGCTCCAAGCGATGCCGATGCGCGGAGCGAACGCCTTGTAATAGGTCGTGGTCAATCCGCGCGGGACTCCGGCATCACCCGGAAACACCAACCCGAGGGGAAATACAGCATTGTTTCCGTTCGTGGTCCCCTGACCGCAATCGCCAGGCTGTAATCCCAAATTGGCGGCGTTCGCGGTGGAAAGGTAACACGGGTATTGCGTCGTGGCCTGACCCGGGCGGAAGGTCTGGATTCGGTTTCCCCGGTCATAGTAGGGAGTATTGAGTTCCCATCGCAGGCCGTAGTTCAGCGTAAGCGAATTGGTAACCTTGTAGCTATCCTGCGCGAATAGATACAGCGCCGAGTTACGAACATTTTCGCCTTGGGCCGATCCCTGCTGATAGGAGTCGGCAGCGCCCAGGAAGTAGTTCGGATAGGCGTCGTTGCCCGCGATCTGATCCCCGTTCGCCTGATTGATAAAAGAGTAGTTTCCGCTTACTTCAAAATACAGAAATTGGTCGAACCGTTGGCGACGAATGTCTGCTCCGATTTTGACCGTGTGCTTGCCTATCGTTCGTGTGTAATTGTCCACCCATTGGAAAGTGTTTCCGGTTTGCGGCAGCTCGCCTTCAAAGTTGTTTCCGATCGCGAACCCGCCGGAAACGTTGATAAACGGAAGCCCCACGCGGCCGGGAAGGTCGGTCGTAATCCCGATCGAGGGATTGGTCGGGTCGGTGAAGCAATTTGCGGCAGGGATGACCACGCAGGAATCCTGAACACTGTCAAAGGTATGGACCGGATGGTTCTGGCTCTCCTGCGACTCGCGGAAATAATTGAAGCGAAACTCGTTGACCGCATTCGATCCAATTGTCCAGGTGTGACCTAGATTCCATTGCTGGTCGCGAGTCTTGAACAACACCGGGAATTCCGGAAGGTTAGCGCCCGCGGCCTGAAAGGTGGAAAAGGGATCGGTACGGCCGTCGTCCTCGAAATAATAGTAAGCCGTGAATTTCTGGTTGGCCGTGATGCTGTGATCGAAACGCACCGTGAATTGGTCGGTGCGCAAATGCCGGTTACCACTGGAAATCAAATTGCCACTGGCGTCAGCCTGCGATTGGAACGGTGAGACATATTGCTGGTAAACGCCGGCAGCCGTGGGATCAAAACAAGAAGTGGGAACTTTGTCAGCGGGGAAAATACTTGAATATGCCGCGCCGGCCGTGGGCGCGATGCCGCCGCCGCCTGTAATAGCCGCCGTGCAACCCGGCCGGCTATTGAGCACGTTTGCAAAATTCGCGTCCGTCCCGCCGGCGAACGGAACAAAATTTGGGTCGCCAGGCAAAAAGCCATTAGAGAAATCACCTTGCGTTTCAGCGACGCTGGGCAGCACCACCGTGCCGGATGAAATACCCTGGACTAGCCGGTTCCCTTCGTAAGAAACGAAGAAGAAAGTCTTGTCCTTTTTGATCGGCGCTCCAAGAGTCGCTCCGAACTGATTCTGCTTGTAATCGAGCAGGAATGGATCGAAGTAACCCCTGGTATTCAGCGCGTTGTTGCGAAGGAATTCATAAAAATCGCCGTGCATAGCGTTCGTTCCGGATTTGGTGACGACGTTCACCACCGAACCGGAGTTGCGCCCGTACTCCGCATCGAACGTGTTGGTCAAAACACGAAATTCTTCAATCGCATCGGGGGAGGGTTGAATCGCGGGAGCGTTGACGAAAATATCGTTTCCGTCGCCTCCGTTCACCATATAGTTGTTGGCTCGGCCGCGGCCGCCGTTCACTGACACCGCTCCGGCGTTATCGCTGCCAAAGAAAAGGTCGTTACCGAGTTGGGATTGCACGCCGGGTTGCAGTTGCAGCAAGCTGTAGGCATTCCTGGTGTTCATCGGCAAGTCGACAATCGCGGTCTCGGTCATCACCGCGCCCAGCTGCGAGCTGGTGGTTTCGACCTGCACCGCGTTGGCCTCGACCGTAACGGTATCCGCAGCACCGCCGACCTGCAGCGTGACCGTCACGAAATTCACGTGGCCGATGGTTACCACCACATCCTTGGCCACAAATTTCTTAAAACCGGTGGCTTCCGCGCTCACGTCGTAGCTGCCAACCTCCAACTCCGGGATGGTGAACGCGCCATCCTTATCGGAAGTCACCGTGCGGGCGGAGGCATTGCCAGTTAGCGTTGCGGTAATGGTCGCGTTGGGTACCGTCGCGCCCGATGGGTCGTTCACAATGCCGCGAATCTCGCCGTTCGTCTGGCCCCAGGCTGCGCCGCTACAACCCAGCAGCGCAAACGCCAATAGGTACACCACGAACCACCCCGTCCGCTTCATAGCCGCTCCTTTTACAAAAGCTGGCGCTGCCCACTCCCCCCAGACGCTCAGCTTTGACTTTTTTGGTTGCAGCTTGCGAAAAAACCTTACTATAATCTGCGAAAGTTAGGCGATGCCCCCTAAGTTGTCAAGAGGAAACTGTTTTGCCCAGCACCCGCAAGACATCAGCGCGAAGTTCTCAGTCGCGCGCCTACCTGCGCATCAGTGACGTCGCCCAAATCGTCGGCGTTTCCCCCTCCATTCTGCGCGGCTGGGAGAACCTCGGCCTCGTTTCCCCCAAGCGCACCGCCAGCAAATACCGCCTCTACTCGCCGCGCGATGTGCGCGTCCTGAAACGCGCCCAGTTTCTTCGCCGCGCCCGCCGCATGAACGCTCCCGCCATCGTTCATTTGCTGAAGAGCCAAGGGCTGCTTTCCGCTAAATCCTCTTCGCTAGCCGAGAATTCGATTGGCCGCCGCTTGCGCCGCCTGCGCCTCCAAAAAAATTACTCGCTCAGCCAGGTGGCCAGCGCCGTCGATGTCTCCATCGGCTTCCTCAGTGCGATTGAACGCGACCAGATGACTGCGTCGGTGGCTACTCTGCGTCGGTTGGCCCGCTTTTATCAAATCAAAATTCTTTCTTTGTTCAATCCGTCCGAAGCCAACCCCGGACGCGTCACCCCGGCCGAGCGCAAAATCCTCGATGCCGGCCCGGGCGTGCGCATGGAATTGCTCTCCTGGGGCAATACCATGATGGAGCCTCACCTGTTCCGCATCGCTCCATCCGCCGGGAGCGGCGAATCCTACGCGCACGAAGGAGAGGAGTTTCTCTTCATCCTCCGCGGCTCGCTGGAACTTTCCATCGCGGAAGGCGAAGTCCTGCGGCTGAATGAGGGCGACAGTTTTTATTTCGAGAGCAGCAACGAACACCGCTGGAAGAACCCAGGAAAGCGTGAGGCGTTAGTGCTGTGGATCAATACGCCGCCGACATTTTGACGGCGAACGAGCTCGAACTGATTTCCGGGCATGCCGATGAGTAAGAACGACCGATACAGTGGAGGCAGTGTGAGAAAGGCTTTGCTTGCGACCGGCGTATTCGCAGTTGCAGTTTTGCTTTTCGGCTGCGGGACCAAAACTCCCACTCTCAGTCTGCTGGTGTGGGAAGGCTATGCCGACCCTTCGTTCGTCCATGGATTCGAGGAGTCGCATCACTGCAAAGTGCAAGCCGCCTACATGGGCTCCAGCGACGAACTCGTCGCCAAGCTCCGCGGTGGCAGCGCCGCCAATTACGACGTCATTTCGCCTTCGAGCGACGTGGCTACCATGATCACCACCGCTGGACTCGCCGCCCCTCTCGATCTTTCCAAATTGCCCTCGTACCCGCAACTCAGCCAGAAACTCCGCGACATGCCGCTCGTGCGCGCCAATGGCCACGTCTACGGCGTTCCATTCGTCTGGGGCCCCAATCCCCTGCTCTACGACACCAGCTTTTTCCCCAAAGCTCCAACTTCATGGGCCGACCTCTGGGCGCCGAACCTGAAATCAAAAATCTCGCTGTGGGACGACCTTTCCTCCATCTGCATGGCCGCCCAGGTACTCGGCTACGATCAGCCTGACCCCAATCACATCTACAACCTCAGCGACGCCGAACTCGACCAGGTTAAAACGAAGCTGATCGAACTCAAGCCCAACATCCGCAAATTCTGGTCGACTGGCGGCGAACTGACCAACCTCTTCGAAAATCACGAAGTGGTCGCTGCGATGGGCTGGCCGCTGATGACCAATCAACTCCGCCAGCGCAACTTTCCCATCGGCGAGACCATCCCCAAAGAAAACACCACCGGCTGGATCGACCACCTGATGATCACTTCGGCCAGCCAGAATAAAGAACTAGCCACCCAGTTCCTCGAGTACATGATCGAAGCCCAAACCCAGAAACAGGTCGTCGACGTCACCGGCTACGATCCCGCTAACTCCCAGGCCGCGCCGCTGCTCACCGACGCTCAGCGCAAGTCCCTGCACCTCGACAATGTCGACGAGTACATGACTCACATTTACTTTTGGCAGAATTATCCGCGTCGCGACAAGTACAACGAAGTCTGGAACGAAATTAAGGCGGCGCAATAACGATGGCCAACCGTGCCCCCACGGCCACGCCGGATTCTTCGTCCTCGAATTCCGCGCTGCTGTCCGTCCGCAACGTTCTCAAGCGCTTTGGACCGCGCCCGGTCTTGCGCGGCATCACGCTGGATATCGCCTCCGGCGAATTTCTGACCATCCTCGGCGAAAGCGGCTCGGGCAAAACCACTCTGCTGCGCCTGATCGCCGGTTTCGAAAATCTCGATGGTGGAGAAATCTGGATGGATGGCATGCGCCTGGACCAAATCCCCGCGCACAAGCGCCAGGTCAACACCGTCTTTCAGAGCTACGCAATATTTCCGCATCTCTCGGTGTCCGAAAACGTCGCGTACGGCCTGCACGCCAAGAAGACTCCCAAGCAAGAAATCCCCGAGCCGCGTTTCGCAAGCACTCGCCATGGTGAAAATGTCAGAGTTCGCGCAGCAAGCCCCCGCGCGCCTGAGCGGCGGCCAGCAGCAACGGGTGGCCTTAGCCCGCGCCCTGGTAAATCGCCCGCGCGTCCTGCTTCTCGACGAACCTCTTTCAGCACTCGACGCGAACCTGCGGCGTCAAATGCAAATCGAACTGAAATCTCTGCAACGCGAAGTCGGCATCACTTTCATTTTCGTCACTCACGACCAGGAAGAGGCCCTCGCCCTTTCCGATCGCGTGGCCTTGCTCCGTGCCGGGCGTCTCGAACAAATCGCCGGGCCTCGCGCGATTTACGGCGAGCCTGCAACCGCCTACTCCGCCCAATTCATCGGCCAGACCAATTTATTGCGCGCCGAGGTCGAGGACGGAATAGCCAGCGCGGGTCCAGTCGTCTGGCGCACCTTCGGCCCCTCCGGCAAAGCCAGCTATTCGTTGCGCCCCGAATGTATCCGGCTCGTCCTTAATGCCGAAGGCTTCACCCCAACGCACGATGTGTCCAACGCACGCTTTCGCGGAACCATCCACAGCCAGGCCTTCGGCGGCGCCATGGACATCGTCGAAATCGATTGCGGCCGCGGCTTGAAGCTTCGCGCTCGCATCGCCAACCCCGGTCCGCTCTCCGGCGAACGCGAATTCGAATTCCAAGCCAACGACGCGGTCCGCGTTCGCGAATCGGGTGACGACTAATCATGTACTCGCGCGCTTACAAAGCGGCCGTAGCCATCCCGCCCATCGTCTGGGTCACCGGCTTTCTGCTCATCCCCTACGCAATCCTTTTTTGCTACAGCTTCTGGTCCGTCTCCTCCATCCAAACCATCCTTCACAACTGGAACCTGCAAAATTACGGCGAGCTGGCCCACAATCCGCTGTACCGCACCGTCCTTTTCCGCTCGATGCGCATCGCCGCCTCCGTAACCATCCTCGCGCTGCTGCTCGGCTACCCGCTCGCGTATTACCTCTCGTTCTACGCGACCAAACGCAAAGAACTCCTCTACCAACTCGTCATCATCCCACTCTGGGCCAGCTATCTCGTTCGCGGCTACGCCTGGAAAACAATCCTGGGCAACGACGGCGTCCTGAACGGACTGCTCCATTTCACTCACGCCACGGATGTCTTACTTTGGATTCAAAACTACGCGAATGCCCATCTCGCCGCAGGAAACCAGATCACTCTCGTGCCTCTACCATTCCTGCTCTACAGCCCGTTTGCTGTCGTCCTAGTTCTGACTCACATCTACACGCCGTTCGTGATTCTCCCGATCTACGCCTCGCTCGAACACATCCCCAGAAATCTCGTCGAAGCCTCCCACGACCTGGGCGCCTCACCCTGGGCTACTTTTCGTAAAGTGATTCTTCCGCTCTCGCTCCCGGGCGTCATCGCCGGAGCCACCTTCGCTTTCGTCCTCAGCCTCGGAGACTTTCTCGCGCCTCTACTTGTCGGCGGCTCCAGCGGCATCATGATCTCGAATATCGTCGCCGGCCTCTTCGGCGCCGCTTACAACTGGCCCCTCGGCGCAGCAATCGCCTTCTGCATGATGGTCATTGTGATGACGTTGCTCTTCGCCACCGAACGCCTCGAAAAAAGGTTGAAGGGCGCATGAACTCCACCTCTACATCCGCAACCGGACGCGCTCCGTTCCTCACCGCCTACACCTGCCTGGTCTACGCGTTTCTCTACTTTCCCATCGTCGTCCTGGTCGCCTATTCCTTCAGCGGTTCCGGCACCGGAGGCTTCCCGCCATCCAGTTGGACGTTCGCCTGGTACGGCCAACTTTTCAAAGACGGCGCGCTCTGGGATTCCGTCTTCAACAGCTTGCGGGTCGCCGCCGCCGCAGTCGCCATCGCGCTAGGCCTCGGCCTCCCTGCCGCCCTTGCGCTCGATCGTGCCGACTTCCCCGGCAAAACTCTCTTCCGCCGTCTGGTTCTCCTGCCGCTCATTCTCCCCGGGATCATCACTGGACTTTCTCTACTGATGTTTTTTGTCGCCCTTGGTCAGCACCTCAGCCTGACCACCATCATCATCGGCCACGGCACCGCGCTGATCTCCGTCGCCACCACCGAACTTTTCGCCGGCCTGCAGAAACTCGAACGCGCGCAGGAAGAAGCTTCTCTCGACCTGGGCGCCAGCCCCTGGGCCACCTTCTGGAAAATCACCCTGCCGAACCTCCGCGTTTCGCTCGTGGCCGCGGGCCTTTTAATCTTTACTCTTTCGCTCGATGAAATCGCCGTCAGCTTTTTCCTTATCGGACGCGACAACACGCTCCCGCTCGAAATCTGGTCCCGCCTCCGCCGCGGCATCACTCCCGAAATCAACGCGATCTCTACTCTCATGCTGCTCTTTTCCATTTTCACCATCCTGATCTGGTACCGCCTGCGCACCCGGTCGCAAGGCGCGGACGCCCGCTCATCCGAACCATTACCTGTCACCGGCGAAGGAGAAATCGCATGACCGACACGCGCAGGGATTTTCTGAAGTTCGTCGTCTCCGGCTCCGTCGCGGCGTCGGGATGCCCTTTCAATTTCGCGCTGGCAGCTGGCGAACCGAGCGCAGCCGCACCCTTCCCCGCTCCCGCCGATGTTGACGGCGATCATTTCCAAATCTGCCACCAGGTCCGCGACGGAAAATCATTCGCTGAGCAGCCCATAACCAAGCGCTACGGCCTGGTCATCATCGGCGGGGGCGCCAGTGGACTCAGCGCCGCCTACGCCTCGCGCGACCAGGATTTTCTGCTGCTGGAAAAAGAACCGCACTGGGGAGGCAACGCTTATCGCGAGGAATATCACGACCAGGGCTTCGCCACCGGCTCGGCCTTCGACCTGAAAGGCTCGGCCAGCCAACAACTCGCCGAGCATCTCGGCCTCACGCTTTTGCCCATCAACAATCCAGACCCTTCCATCATGGAAGGCAAATGGATTCCCGATCTCTGGCGCGCCGGACTCGACCAGTTGCCCTACTCCGCCTCCGTCCGCGAAAGCTTTAAGAAGTTCCGCACCGATATCCAGAAACTCGACGCCGAGAAAGACGTCGCCCACCTCGACAGCATCTCGCTGTCTCAATACCTGAAGGACTACACCCCGGAGATCAAGCAGTGGTACGACGCCTACGGCCCATCGAACTGGGGAGCCGATTCCGACAACACGTCCCTCTACATCGTGGCCGACGATTTCGGCTACCTGGTCGCCAACGAAGACGTGCGCCGCACGCTTCCCGGCGGCAATGGCGCGCTCACCGCGAAACTCTCCGCCACTCTGCAGTCTACGCACGGCGAACGTATGATCGCCGACGCCACCATCGTCTCCGTCGTCCCCGGTAAATCGGAAGTGAACATCACCTACATCGCTGCGGGCGAACTCCGCACCGTCGCCGCCAAATTCGTAATCATGGCCACGCCCAAATTCATCACCGCGCGCCTGGTCAAAGAACTTCCCGACGCGCAGCAGGAAGCCATGCTTGCCTACCGCTACTGCCCCTACCCGGTCATCAATATGATTTTCGATCGCCCTGTCTACAATCGCGCCTATGACACCTGGTCCCCCGGAAATTCCTTCAGCGACTTCATCGTCGCCGATTGGGTTCTGCAGAAACAACCGGGCTACGTGCAGAAGAACAACATCCTGACTTTCTACACGCCGATCCCAGAATCCCAGCGCCACATCCTGCTGCAAATTCCCGAGTGCCAGCAACTCGCCGCGAAAGTACTCGTCGACTTCCGAAAGTTGCAGCCGGAATTCGCTTCCGCCGAGCCGATCGAGGTCCATCTCTATCGTCGCGGCCATCCCATGTTCATGCCGGTGCCGGGGAATTTCACGAAGATCAGGCCAGTAGCCAGCCAGCCTCTCGACCGGATTTATTTCGCCAATACGGATTCGATCAGCCCGGTTTCAGACATCGGTGGCGCGGTAGAAGTGGGACAACGCGGAGCGGAGTGGGTCAAGAAGAGAATGTCAGGCGCTTCAGCCAGCGCCGCAGCCGCGGCCTTGGCGCCTACAAAGTAGAACTGAGCCGAAGCGGCGCCGGCGACTGAACGCCGGCCCTGAAACCTAAAACCTAGCGCCGCCGCCCCGCTGCGGACGCATTCTGCAGGCTGCTAGCCACGTTCAAATTGTGCACGCCGGAAAATATCGAAACCCCGGCACTCAAAGTCTGTGGCATCCACCAAACTTTGCGAATCAAGGGATACTCGCTGCGCTGCATCCGCCGCGCCAACAAATCAAACAGCACCGGACCAACCTGGGTCGAAGCATAAATCGCCGGCGAATGTGCAAACGGCCGCATCAAGGGATCTTCTTCGACCGCGCCATGTCCCACCGCAATCCTCGTTGAGTACGCATCGAATCCCGCCGCACCGTGCTCGACAAAAGCCAAAGCCAGCCACTGCTTTCGCGAAGGAGTTTCAATGGCGCGCTCGATCCGGTTCTCTCTCGACACATTCGGATCCGGCAGATGAATCGTCGAAAGCGTCTGCCCATTCTGCGCATTCTCGAACGAAACCGGGCGCACCGTCGCGGACTTCGAGTCCGCGCTGACCAATTTTACCGAGGCGACATTCATCCGCGAAGAAGACGTGTCGGTGTTGGAAGTAACGTATTCCGGCGCGGGCGCCGCAGGAACAGTGGTGGCATTGGTAACCGTCGCCGGAACCGCGTGAAGTTGTAGCAATAGGGCCGCAACCGCAAGAACCATGGAAGGGGGTCTCCTCGTCGTCGCCTAACGGCGAAGTAGAAGAAGCAAAGGCAGTACCATCCGTCCTAACCCGCCTAAGCCCTAGATCCATGGGATTTAGCTCTGAATCGCCAAAATTCGGCGCATACAACGTGGCCCGCGCATGGGTTTACGAGGAAAAGCGTTTCCTTCGAGCGGCATTCCAAGGCCAGCGAAGACCGAGGCGAAAGCCAACCAGGACGCGTTTTCGAACGTTATTCGCTTCGCAGAATTTTCGCTTTTTCTTTATACCAGAACCACGGTGATTGCAGGCGGCAGTGAAAGGCCGGCGAAAGCAAGTGACAAAATCCTAACTCGATTCCAGCGCCGCGAGGCTCTCGCGCGCCGCACCAATCGTCGCGTCGATGTCCGCCTCGGTGTGAGCCGCCGAAACGAACAGCGCTTCATACTGCGACGGCGGAAGAAATATCCCGCGGCTCAGCATTCTCTGAAAGAATTCCCCAAACCGTTTCGTATCCGATTTCTTCGCGTCGCTATAGTTGCGCACCGGGTTAGCCGTAAAAAACATCGTCAGCAAAGACCCCGCAACATTCACTACCCCAGGAATTCCAGCCTGTCGCAAAGCCGCCCGCAACCCGTCCCCCAACCGCGCCGTCTTGCGATTCAAATCCTCATAAAATCCAGCCGCCTTCAATTTCGGCAGCATCGCCAGACCCGCCCGCATCGCCAAAGGATTCCCCGCCAAAGTCCCAGCCTGATACACCGGCCCCAACGGCGCCACACGCTGCATGATTTCCCGCCTTCCTCCGTACGCCGCCACCGGCAAACCGCCGCCGATAATCTTGCCCATCACCGTCAAATCCGGCGTGATCCCATAAACCTGCTGCGCCCCGCCGTAAGCCACACGAAAACCAGTGATCACTTCATCGAAAATCAGCAGCGCGCCTTCCCGTTTCGTAATCGCGCGCAAGCCTTCCAAAAATCCCGGCTCCGGCGCCACCACCCCCATATTCGCCGCGACCGGCTCCACAATCACCGCCGCAATCGCACCCGGATTCTTCCGGAATAAATCTTCCACGCCAGCCAGATCGTTGTACGGCGTATTCAAAGTTAGCCGCGCAAACGCCTCCGGCACTCCCGGACACGCCGCGATTCCCAAAGTCGCCAGCCCCGAACCCGCCTCCGAAAGAAATCCGTCCGAGTGCCCGTGATAACAACCTTCAAATTTGATGACCATGTCGCGCCCGGTAAACGCCCGCGCCAAACGCACCGCCGACATCGCCGCCTCGGTCCCCGAACTCACAAACCGCACCATCTCCACTGACGGCACCGCCGCCACGATCAACTCCCCCAGCTCGACCTCGAGCGGCGACGTCATTCCATAGCTCGTTCCCTTCGCCGCCTGATCCGCCACCGCAGCCACCACCTCCGGATGCGCGTGCCCCAAAATCAGCGCGCCCCACGAGCAAACGTAATCCAGGTATTCCCGCCCATCCACATCGAAGAGGCTCGTCCCCGCGGCATGATCGATAACCAGCGGCGTCCCTCCCACCGCACGAAACGCGCGCACCGGGCTGTCGACTCCGCCCACCAGAGTCTTCTCGCCGCGCGCAAATATTTCAGCCGATCGCGGACGCGCGTCGCAATCCGATCTTTCGTCCGGGCCTTTTGAAGTGCCGCTCGCCATTCGTCTTACCCTCGATTTCCGCGCACCACAATTACGCCTTCCGCAGCCAACGCGCCGCGTCTTTCGCGTGATACGTCAAAATAATTTCCGCGCCAGCGCGCCGGATGCCGGTCAAAATCTCCAGCACCACGCGCTGCTCCTCAATCCACCCGTTCCGCGCCGCGGCTTTCACCATCGAATATTCGCCGCTTACGTTGTAAGCCGCCACCGGCACATCAAACCGTTCGCGCACTTTCTGAATAACGTCCAGGTACGGCATCGCCGGCTTCACCATAATAATGTCCGCGCCTTCTTCCAGATCGGTCGCCACTTCGCGCAACGCTTCCCGCGCGTTCCCTGGATCCATCTGATAACTCCGCCGGTCACCAAACTGCGGCGCCGAACCCGCCGCTTCCCGGAAAGGCCCGTAAAAACCAGAGCAGTATTTTGCCGCGTAGGACATGATCGCCACGTCCTCAAAATTATTCTTGTCCAGAATCGTGCGAATCGCCGCCACCCGCCCGTCCATCATGTCCGAAGGCGCCACAATCTCCGCTCCAGCGCGGGCCTGCGAAAGCGCCGCATCCGCCAGAATCGTCAGGCTCGGATCATTCAGTATTTCCGTTCCGTGCACCACTCCGCAATGCCCGTGGCTGGTGTATTCGCACAAGCAAACATCAGTGATCACCAGCAAATTCAATTTCGCTTTGCGAATCGCTTCCACCGCGCGCTGCACCGCACCGTGCGGGTCCGCCGCTTCACTTCCCAACTCGTCCTTCTTTTCGGGAAGCCCAAAAAGCAAAACAGCAGGTATGCCGAGGTCCGCGACTTCGCGGCAGTCCTCCACAATCTGATCCACCGATTGCTGATAAATCCCCGGCATTGAACTAACTTCGGTGCGCACCTTCACTCCCGGGCAAGCAAACATCGGATACACCAGGCTACTCACGGAAAGTTTCGTCTCGCGCACCAGTCCGCGAATCGCTTCATTGCGCCGCAATCGACGCGGCCGGTGAATCGGAAAACTCATGAATTCCTCGCTGTCACTGGAAACTTCTCGTAGAACCCCGCAATCGCGCCGGCCATTCCCGCTGCCGACGACTCATCCGCCTCAATACCAACGGGCAAGCCCGCCGCGCGAATCGCCGCAGACGTCGTCGGCCCAATTGCCGCCAACTGCGTCTTCCCCGCCAGACGCTTCACCTCTTCGCTTCCGATTACAGCCACAAAATTATCCACCGCCGACGGGCTGGCAAATACGATAACGCCTGCCGAACCTTCCCTCACGGTACTCACCACCCCAGAATCAAACGAATCAGGCGCCACCGTCCGGTACGCCACAACTTCCGTAACCTCGGCGCCCACACTCCGCAATGCTACCGGCAACCGCTCGTCGGCGCGGTCGCTGCGCGGCAATAAAACCCGTGCCGCCCGCTATCTCATGTTTCAACTCAGCCGCCAGCCCTTCGCCCGTTTCCGTCTTGGCCACCAGATCGATACGAATATCCAGATTTCTCGCCGCCTGCGCCGTCGCGGCGCCAACCGCCGCGAAATGCAGCCGGGGATAGGTGGCTCGCGAGGAACCCAGCCGGCAGCCTCGCTGAAAAAAATAACGTACGGCGTTTTGGCTGGTGAAAACCACCCAATCAAATTCACCAAGCCGCGCCAGCGCCGCATCGAGCGGCGCGGAATCCTCCGGCGCAGCAAAACTGATCATCGGGAGTGAGAAAACCTGCGCCCCCAACGACTCCAGCGCCTCCGAAAGTTCGCGCGATTGCTCGGGAGCCCGGGTGATCACCACCGTTTTGCCCTGCAGCGGACGGCTAGGCTTGCCCAACGGATCGCCCCGCAAGTTGCAACAGCCGCTCGGCGCCCGCGCCCAGCAGTTCGTCCGCGACGCGATCCCCAAGTGCTTCCGCCTCGCGGGTCGATTTCACCACCGCGTTCGCGCGTCGCCGGATACTCTCCGAACCATCCGCCGCCAGCACGCACGCATCGATCACCATGTGGGCCGCCTCAAATCTCGCCCAAGCTCCCAGCGGCAACCGGCAACCGCCCTGCACCTTCTTCAATAACGCTCGCTCCGCCTGAACCGCCCACATGGTCTCGGCATCGACCAGTTTTTCCACGGCAGCTAAATCGTTCTCGCGCGACTCCAGAAATTCCACCCCCAAGGCTCCCTGCCCGACTGCCGGAAGCACAATTTCCGGAGCCAGAATTTCTGTGATGCGCGACGTATAACCCAACCGGTCGATCCCGGCCTTAGCCAGAACGATCGCGTCGTACTCGCCTTCCGCCACCTTGCGCAAACGCGTATCGACGTTCCCGCGAATCTCAATAATCTGCAGATCCGGCCGGAACTGCCGCAACTGCGCAGCCCGCCGCAGACTGCTGGTACCAATCCGCGCCCCACTCGGCAATTTCTCCAGTCGTTCCCCACCGTGCGAAACCAAAGCGTCACGCGGGTCTTCCCTCTTGAACACGGTTGAAATCTTGCACACTGGCGAAATATCCGTCGGCACGTCTTTCATGCTATGTACTGCCAGATCCGCCCGCCCGTCGAGCAGCGCGTCCTCGAGTTCCTTGGTAAAAATTCCGATGACGCCAATCTGCTCTACCGGCGCCGCCGCAAATTGATCTCCCGAAGTCTTCACTACCACAATCTCCGCCGAAAGGCCGCAGCAATTATCGATGGCCTCTCGCACGTGATTCGCTTGCCACAGCGCGAGCGCGCTGCCCCGCGTCCCAATCCGCAGCGGCGTCATTTCTTCTCGTCATCCAAACCGAACAAATGACGCATCGCTTCCAGCCCCGCCAGTCGCCCGCGCATCCCGCGCCCGTGCTTCATCTTCTGTTCCGGCTGCGCCAGCAAACGCTCGATCAGCTGCTCGGTGATGTGCGCGATGCGGTCGCGTTCCTGCGGCGACACTTCATCCATATCTTTCAACTGTTCGCGAATCAAAGCCTCGCGTTGTTGATGAAACTGATCGCGCAAATCGCTGACAATCGAACCCGCTTCGAGGGCCCCGCGCCAAGCCTCGAACTTGTCGATGTGCTCCGAAATCATCGCTTCGACCCGCGGTATTTCCGATTCGCGCGCTTTCTTATTCTGCGTCACCACCTCGCCCAGATCGTCGATGTTATAGAGGTAAAGGTTGTAAAGCCCCGCAGCATCGCCAGCCACGTTCCGTGGAACCGCCAAATCAATCACAAACATCGGCCGACCCGAACGCGCCTCGAGCGCCCGCTCCAGAATCGCCCGCGTCAATACCGGCCCGGCAGCCGTAACCGACGTCACCAGAATGTCCGGCGTACCTAGCGCCGACTCCAGCGATTCCCACGCAATCGCCTCACCGCCCACCCGCTGCGCCAGTTCCGCCGCACGATCGAACGAGCGATTCACCACTCGCAAATTTCCAATTCCCCGCGAGCGCATGTGTTCGACCACCTGCTCGGCCACCGCCCCCGCACCCAAAATCAACGCGGAGTGCCCCTTCAAATTTCCGAACACGCGCTCGGCCAATTTCACCCCGGCCAGCGCGACGGACATCGGCCGCGCGCCCACTTCAGTCTCGCTGCGCACCCGCTTCCCAACTTCGAGCGCGCCTTGAAACATGCGATTCAAAACCGGCCCAGTCGCTCCGTGGTCGAGCGCCTGATTATAAGCGCTGCGCAGTTGCCCCAAAATTTCCGCTTCGCCCAGCAACATCGAATCCAGCCCCGCCGCCACTCGATACAAATGCCGCACCGCTTCCGGCCCGCTCCAGCGGTAAAAGCGCCCGTGCAATTCCCCGCGCGGAATCCGGTGAAACGACCTGAAATATTCCTCCATCGCTTCCGTCGCGCCCGGCGAAGCTTCCCCAGGCACTCCATACAACTCGCTGCGATTGCAGGTCGAAAGCACCACTGCCTCTTCCAAAATCCCCTGGTGCCGCAATTCGTCCGCGGCCTGCAAAGCCTGCTGGGTGGAAAAAACGATTCGTTCGCGCAGTTCGACCGGCGCTGTCAGATGATTGCAGCCAATAATCGCCACCTTAATACGAAGGGGGTTTGCGCGAGTTTGTTCGACCGAGGGCATCTATAGGAATCGATGAAAACGGGTGAGATAAAGGTTTACAAACGTGTAGCTAAATAGCACCACCACGAAATTCATCGCGCACAGCAGAGCCGCCCGCGCCCCGCGCCAACTCGCATTCCGCGCCAGCCACAAATACGCCAGATACACCGCCAGAATCGCCACGGTGATCAGTACCTTGGGATCGCCCAGCGAATATCCGCCGCTCAGCCGGTGCTGCCAAACCAATCCCATCGCCACGCCAGCCACCAGCGCCAGCAATCCCACGTAAACGCTGCTGCGTGCCATGCGATCCAGCACATCCAAAGCCGGAAACCGCCAGAATGCCGCGCCCAATCGCCGCGAACGCAACAGGCGATCCTGAATCAAATAAATCAGGCTCAAGACAAACGACAATGCAAACGCTGCATAAGCCCAAGTATTTAACGTCACGTGAAAGGCGAACAGCGGCCCCCGCGGTACCGTCACCGCCGGCAACGAACCCGGCGTCAGCAAACGCAGCGCCGCAATCCACACAATCAGCAGCAAAGTAACAAACGCGCCCACCGACCGCTGCCGGTGCAGCATTTCCAATCCCAAATAAGTCAACCCCAGCAGCCACGCAAACAGCGACATCGACCCGTACAAATCATCGTACGGAACCGTGTGCGACATCACCGAACGCTGATACAAATAAAAATACTGAATCAAAATCCCCAGCGCCAGCAGCAGCGACGCGGTCCGCCCCACCCACAGGTTCGGAACGTACAGATTCCACGCGTAATAAGCGAAGCTCGCCGCGTAGAACGCCAAACTCCAGTAGCCCAAGTGATGCATCAACCGTGCCTCGGTAACCCGATCCCAGCTTATGCTCGATTATAGCGCCGAACCCAAGCCGCCAGCGCCACCAGCGCGCTTCAAATACCCTTCTGCTATCATGGCATAGAACATGTCGCCCGAATCCAGCGCCATCGAAAATCGAGCCACCACCGCACCCGCGCTCAATCGCAAGGAACTTTTCCTGCGCGCTTGCCGCTGCCAACCGGTAGAACGCGTCCCCGTCTGGATCATGCGCCAAGCCGGCCGCTACCTCCCCGAATATCAGGAAGTCCGCAAGACCCACACCTTCCTGCAAATCTGCAAAACGCCCGACGTAGCCGCCGAAGTCTCGCTGCAGCCTTTCCGCATCGTCGGCGTCGACGCCATCATCGTCTTCTCCGACATCCTGATAGTCGCCGAAGCCATGGGCCAGCCGCTCGACGTCCCTGATTCCGGCCCGGTCCTTTCAAATCCCATTCGTGACGCCGCCGCCGTCCGCAAGCTGCGCGACTTCGATCCCAACCGCGACACCCGTTTCGTCGGCGACGCCATTCGCGCCATCTGCAAGGAAGCCGGCCCCACGGTCCCAGTAATTGGTTTCGCCGCCGCCCCTTGGACCCTGGCCTGCTACATGATCGAAGGCTGCACGCGCGGCGACATCTCGACCGCGAAAGCCCTGCTCGCGTCCGAGCCGGCTCTAGTAGGCGAATTGCTCGAAAAAATCGCCCACGCCACCGCCGCGTATCTGAAATCTCAAATCGAAGCCGGCGCCTCGGTCATTCAACTCTTCGACACCTGGGCCGGCGAATTGACCGCCGACGAATATTCCATGCACGAACTTCCAGCCACTCAAATGGTCTACGATCTAGTCGGCTACGAAAACGTCCCGAAAATTCTCTACGCCAAAGGCTCCAAACACTTGGTCCGGCATCTCGGGAAGTCCGGCGCAAACGTAATCAGCGTCGACTGGCGCACCGACTTAATTGAAACTCGCAAAACACTCGGACCCAACGTCGCGCTGCAAGGCAACGTCGATCCCGAGATACTGAAAAGCGGCAGCGAATCACAAGTCCGCGAAGCGGCCCAAGCGGCAGTGGCCGCCACCAAAGGTTTTGGCCACATCCTGAATCTAGGCCACGGGATTCTACCCAGCACTCCCGTGCGCAACGCCCAGGCTTTCGTCCACGCTGGCCAAGCCGCAAAAATCGCGACAAGCCAAAACGGAAAGCAATAACCACGGAACCAAAGTGCCGGACAAAATCGCCAATTCGCTCAACTCTCCAGACACTCTCGAAATCGGCCAAATCACCGACGCCGTCCTGGAAAAATACAATCGCCCCGGCCCTCGCTACACCAGCTATCCCACCGCCCCAGTCTGGAAAGACGATTTCGGCCCCGACGACCTGGAAAAATATTACGAGCGCGCCAACGAAGCGCGAAACCCCGTCTCGCTCTACATGCATCTTCCGTTTTGCGAAAACCTCTGCCTCTTTTGCGCCTGTAACGTCAGCATCCAAAAAAATAAAAGCGTAGCCATCCCCTACCTCGCCGCCCTGAAAAAAGAAATCGAACACGTAGCCGCCCGCGTCCAGAGCGACCGCAAAGTAATCCAGTTCCACTGGGGCGGCGGCACACCCACCTACCTAAACCCAGCCCAGCTCGAAGATCTCTTCACCTTCGCCCACGAACGATTCACCTTCGCACCCGACGCCGAAATCGGAATCGAAATCGACCCCCGCGTCACCACCCGCGCCCATCTGGAATCGCTTCGCCGCCTGGGCTTCAATCGCCTCAGCATGGGTATCCAGGACTTCGAGCCCAAAGTTCAGCAAGCCATCCATCGCGTGCAGCCCTACGAAATGACGCGCGACCTGATCCTGGCCGCCCGCGAACTCGGCTTCGAAAGCTTGAACGTCGACCTGATCTACGGCCTCCCGCACCAAACCGCCGCCACCTTCGCCGACACCATCGATAAAACGCTCACCCTCGCGCCCGACCGAGTCGCCATGTTCAGCTACGCCCATGTCCCCTGGCTGAAAAAACAACAAGGCGCCTTCGAAATGCATCTCCCCGAAGGCATGGAAAAATTCCGCATCTTCCGCGCCGGCCTCCAGCATTTTCTCGGCGCCGGTTACGCCTACATCGGCATGGACCACTTCGCGCTTCCCGCCGACGAACTCGCCATCGCCCAAAAAAATCGCACGCTCCACCGAAATTTTCAGGGTTACACCACCAAAGCCGGCGCCGACCTCTACGGCATGGGAGTCAGCTCGATCAGTTCTGTCGCCGGCGCCTACGCCCAGAACCGCAAAGAAGTCGCCGACTATCAGGACACGGCCGCCCAACGCGGCATCGCCACCGCCCGCGGCTACCGCCTTTCTTCCGACGATATTCTCCGCCGCGACGTGATCAGCCGCCTCCTCTGCCACACCGTGATCCCCAAACACGAAATAGAAAAACAATACGCCATCACGTTCGATGAATACTTCGCGCCCGAACTCGAAAGTCTGAAAGAATCGCGCGACGCCGGCTTGGTCCATCTCGAGCCGGACCAAATAAGAGTCACGTCCCTCGGCCGCATTTTCATTCGCAACGTCGCCATGGTCTTCGACCGCTACCTCCGCGAACAACAAATGGACCAGCGCCCGCTGTTCTCCAAAACGCTCTAGTCCCATCATGGCCGATCCTCGTCAACGCGTGATCGTGATTGGCGGCGGAATCTCCGGCCTAGCCTGTGCCTATCGCCTGCAGCAACTCGGCGTCGCCGTCACGGTAATAGAAAGCGCAAGCCATCCCGGCGGCGTGATCGACACGGCTTCGTCTGACGGCTTTCTCTTCGAATCCGGCCCGCAAAGTTTTCAAGGCACCGAATCGGTCCTCGCCCTGGTTCGCGAACTCGGTCTCCAGCCAGACCTGCAAATTGCCAATCCAAAAGCTTTGCGCTACATCGTCCGCGGGAAACGCCTAAGACCTGTACCGATGTCGCCGCCGGCCCTCCTGACTTCGTCTTTCCTCGGCCCCCGCTCCCGCTTCAATCTAATCTCGGAAGCAGCGCGCACCTCGAAATCGCCCGCCGAAGATGAATCGATCGCCGCTTTCGTCCGCCGCAAATTCGGCTCCGAAATTCTCGACTACCTCGTCGCACCCTTCGTTTCCGGCGTCTACGCCGGCGACCCCGAACAGCTCAGCCTCCGCGCCTCTTTCCCCTCACTCGCGCAATGGGAAAGCGAATACGGCAGCGTAGTCCGCGGCGCCATCAAGTCGCGCCCAAAACCCCCGGAGAAAATCACCAGACCGGCGCTGTGCAATTTTCAAAAAGGCGTAGGCGAGCTGCCTCTGGCCCTCGCCGCCAAACTCGCCGGCGCCTTTCAAACCGAAACCACCGCATCGGCCATCGCGCGAACTTCCACGAAAATGCAATCGCCATTCAACGTGCAAACCACGCGACGAGGCGTGTCCAGGCAAGAACAGTCTCCTGCCGTCGTCGTTGCTACCCCAGCCTACGTCGCCGCGGAATTATTGCGGCCAATCTCTCAGCCCACCGCGCAGTCACTATCAGCAATCGCCTACGCCCCGGTCGTCGTCGTCTCCGCCGCCTATCGCCGAGATCAAATCGCGGACCCACTCTTCGGTTTCGGCTTTCTCATCCCCCGCAAAGAAAAAATCCGCACCCTCGGCACCGTCTGGAATTCTTCACTCTTCCCCGGCCGCGGCCCCGAAGGCACCGTGGTCATGACCAGCTTCATCGGCGGCGCGACCGATCTCGAAATCACCAAACTCACCGCACCCGAAGTCTCGACCATCGTCGACCAAGACAACGCCGCCCTTCTCGGAATCCGCGGCGGCCCAATCCGCACCAAAGTCTGGTCCTATTCCCGCGCCATCCCCCAATACAACATCGGCCATATGCAACTCGTCCGCACCATCCGCGCCTCCGAAACCCAAAACCCTGGAATTTTCTTCGCCGGCAACTATCTCGACGGACCGTCCCTAGGCAACTGCATCGATGGCGCCTTCAAAACCGCGGGAGCCGTAAAACACTTCCTCGACCGCCCGGACCCAGCCACGCACTTGGCCTAGCCAGCCGGCCTCGCTATAATGGACAGCATCCGCATGCCGCCAACCCAGAAAACTCGCCGCGAAGTCCTCGAGCAGTTCGTCGCCGAAAAGCCCGAAGACGCCTTCGCCCGCTACGGCTTGGCCCTCGAATGCACCAAAGTGGGCGACGACGAAGCGGCCACCGAACATTTTCAGAAACTACTCGAATCGAATCCGAAATACGTCGCAGGCTACTTCCAGTTCGGCCAGCACCTGTCGCGCATCGGCCAAAACGAACGCGCGCGCAAACTTTTGTCCGAAGGAATTCTGGTAGCGCAAAACGCGGGCGACCAGCATGCTCGCGACGAAATGCAGTCCTTACTCGCGCTGATGCGCTAACGCACCAATGCGCGGGAGCGGTCAAAAAAGTGGAGCAGTAAACAAGGTCATCACCAGGCCATGAAACCAATCCGCATCCCACTCTTTCCTCTGAATGTGGTTCTCTTTCCAGGCACTCGCCTCCCGCTACATATTTTCGAGCATCGCTATCGCGTCATGGTTCGCCGTTGCCTTGGCGAAGAACTCGAATTCGGCATCATCCTCGCCACTGAAAGCGGCGTCGCTACCGTCGGCTGCACCGCCGCCATCACCCAGCGCCTGAAAGAGTATCCCGACGGCCGCCTCGAAATTCTCACCGAAGGCCGCTCTGTCTTCCGCGTGGTCGAATTGCTCGAAGAGCGCGAATATCGCGAGGCCGTCGTCGAATATCTCGCCGAAGACATCACGCCAGTCTCGAAAAGCGAGCTGCAAGCCAAAGAAAGCGCGCTGCTCGGCGTTTTCCAGGAATGTCACTCGCTGCTGTACGATCAGCCCTGGGTCACCACCGCCAACGAGAAAATCGGCGACCTCTCGTATCGCATGGCCGCTCGCTTGCCGCTGAATCTCGAAGACCGCCAGAATCTCCTCGAGATGCGTTCCGAACCGGAACGCCAGGATTTTCTGATCCGCTGGATGACCGAACTTGTCCCCCGCTTGACCCAACAACAACGCGCGCGTCACTCGATCGCCAGCAACGGTCACGGCCACGGATTCAACTAGCCCCAGCGCATTTTTTCGCTCCCGAAACGAAAGTATCGCCGCAGCCTCCCTTGTCTTATAATGTCCGAAGACGCACGACGCATCGCGCGTGACGTCGTACGAAGTACGTGGGGCCCTCATGAATTCACTGCCGAAAACTCTCGGCGACCTTCGCCGGAGCCAGTGGTCGGAAGAAAGAATCGCCAAGAGAACCGTCCGGCAAGAGTTGCGCGAAAATCTGCTCTGCAAGATGGAAACGGGCGAGACCCTGTTCCACGGCGTCCACGGCTACGAAGACACCGTGCTGCCGCAGATCATCAATGCGGTGCTCTCTCGCCACCATTTCATCCTGCTCGGTCTGCGCGGCCAGGCGAAATCGCGAATTCTGCGCGGCCTCGTCGGTTTCATGGACGACAGCATTCCTTACATCGACGGCTGCGAAATTCACGATAATCCCTACCTGCCTCTCTGCCGCGCCTGCCGCGACCGCATCGCGGCCGACGGCGATGCCACTCCAATCGGCTGGCTCGCCCGCGAACAACGCTACGTGGAAAAGCTGGCCACTCCCGATGTGACCATCGCGGATATGATCGGTGACGTCGATCCCATCAAAGCCGCCCGCAGCGGCAAAAATCTTTCCGACGAATTGACCATTCACTACGGTCTTCTGCCTCGCGCCAATCGCGGAATTTTCGGCATCAACGAACTCCCCGACCTCGCCGGAAAAATCCAAGTCGGCCTGTTCAACATCATGCAAGAGGGCGACATCCAGATTAAGGGTTACCCGGTGCGCTTGGCTCTCGACGTCTTGATGGTCTTCACCGCCAATCCCGAGGACTACACTGCCCGCGGCAAAATCGTCACGCCGCTGAAAGACCGCATTGGCTCCGAAATTCGCACGCACTACCCGGCCACCGTCGCCGAAGGAATGTCCATCACTTCCCAGGAAGCCTGGACCAAGCGAGACAGCAAAAAACGCGTCGAGCTGCCTCAATACATCCGCGAAGTCGTCGAGGAAGTCGCATTCCAGGCCCGCGAAGACAAACGCGTCGACCGCCGCTCTGGCGTCAGCCAGCGTCTGCCCATCAGCGCCCTCGAAAATGTCATGAGCAGCGCCGAACAGCGCGCCATCCGCAGCCGCGATTCCGCCATCGTCGCCCGGGTCTCGGACGTTTACGCCGCCATTCCTTCCATGACCGGCAAATTCGAACTCGAATACGAAGGCGAACTGCGCGGAGCGGACAATATCGCTCGTGAATTGATCCGCGCAGCAGTCGGCAAGACCTACGCGCAATATTTCACCGGCGCGAACATGCAGCCGGTCATTCAATGGTTCGAACTCGGCGGCGAACTCAAGGTCCCGGTCAACGCCTCCAGCGCCGAAGTCTTGGCCCAACTCAGTAAAATCCAAGGCCTCTTCGATAACTTGAGCGTTCTGGATGTCAGCCGGAAAGATGATGCGGCCGTCGTCACCAGTGCGGCCGAATTTATTCTGGAAGGACTCTGGGCGCACAAGCGAATCAGCCGTACCGAAGAGCGCGGGTATTACGCCGATGCGCGCAAGTCCTCGGAGCCGCGCGAACCGCGCGAGCCTTCCGGCGGCCGCACGCCGCGCCGTCAGTTCAACTAGTCGCTCGGTTTCAAGTTTAGCGGACGGCTGGATACAGTTCGTGTAGTGGCCATGGCGGTTGGGTCGCATTCAGACCCGGGGTTCCCATGAAATTCACCAAGTATTCGAAATACGCTCCTGACGCCTCCGAAGATATCGACCTGCAAGAATTGATGAGCCGGCTTTCCGACTTCCTGCTGCAGAGCGGCTTCGAAAACCAGTACGGGATCTACGAAATGGATCCCGAACGCTCCCGCGAAAAAATGATGGAAGAGCTGCGCGAAGCGATTCTGCGCGCCCTGCAGGAAGGCGACCTGCTCCCCCCGGAATTGATGGAGCAGATGCTCAAAAATCCTGAACTCTCCAGCAATCAGGAATTGAGCGACGTCATCGATCAGATCATCCAGCGCATGGAGAGTGAAGGCTACATCTCGCGCCCCGGTCAGCAGCCGCAAGTCACTCCGCCGCCGTCGCAAACTCCCGGAGGCCAAGCCGGCCAGCCCGGACCGAACGTCGAAGCCCGTTTCGAAATCACCGACAAAGCCCTCGACTTCCTCGGCTTCAAAACGCTGAAAGATCTTCTCGCCTCGCTGGGCAAATCCAGTTTCGGCCGTCACGATACGCGCGACCTGGCCACCGGTGTCGAATCCGGCGGCGCTTCTAAACCCTACGAATTCGGCGACACGCTGAACATGGACATCAGCGGCACCCTGTTCAACGCCGTGCAGCGCGATGGCACGAGCATCCCCATCGAGATCGACTATTCCGATCTGATGGTCCACCAGTGCGAATACCAAAGCTCCTGCGCTACGGTCCTAATGCTCGATTGCAGCCACAGCATGATTCTCTACGGTGAGGATCGCTTCACACCGGCGAAACGCGTAGCTCTGGCTCTGTCGCATCTCATCCGCACCCAATATCCCGGCGATTCCCTGCACTGTGTTCTGTTCCACGACAGCGCCGAAGAAATCCCGCTGGGCAAGCTCGCCCGCGTCCAGGTCGGCCCCTACTACACCAACACCCGCGAAGGCCTGAAACTCGCCCAACGAATCCTCGCCCGCCAGAAAAAAGACATGCGCCAGATCATCATGATCACCGACGGCAAACCCTCGGCCCTGACCCTCGAAGACGGCCGCATCTACAAAAACGCCTTCGGCCTCGACCCCCTGGTCGTCACCCAAACCATGGAAGAAGTCGCCAAGTGCAAGCGCGCCGGAATCCTCATCAACACCTTCATGCTCTCCAGTGATTACAGCCTGGTCCACTTCGTTCAGAAAATCACCGAACTCTGCAAAGGCAAAGCCTACTTCACCACCCCCTACACCCTGGGCCAATACCTCCTAATGGATTACGTAGGCAAGAAAACCCGCAACATCCACTAGCCATTCCGATTCAGTTTCTGCAGCTCATCGTCCGACGCAGTGCCGCCGCCCAAACCGCCTTCGTAGCGGGGGTCTTCAGACCGCCAGCCTTCTGTCGCTGCACCACCACGCACATCCAGCGCGAAGCGACAAGCAGATGATTGGCGCCATCTCGAATCAGCGCCGTAGGCGACCGCGACCGCGCAGCGCTCCGCTCCCCCCACTCCGCATCGCGAAGCACCATAAGCGATGCGCGTCTCCTAGGCTCAGGCTCCCACCACCCAAACCGCCTTTCGCGACGAAGAATCTCCTTCTTGCCCAGCCCTCAAAAGAAGCAACCCCAACCGCAGCAAGATCACCGAATCCGCCACAATATAAACACATCAAATTCCAGTGGGCACGAAGACCCACTTCAAGCCTGCTACCATAAAAAAATCAATGCCCCTAAAGCGCCAAATCCGCGAACTCTTCGGAGCCGAAAAATGAAAATCCTCTCCCCCGGTAAAACCGCTCCACCAATCTCTCTAAAAACTCTAGACGGCGGCCCAGCCACACTGCACGCCGCCCTAAAAAAAGGCCCGGTAGTCGCCGCCTTCTTCAAAGTCAGCTGCCCCACCTGCCAATTCACCGCGCCATTCCTGGAACGCCTCCACGAAACCTACGCCGGCGACAACTTCACCCTCTGGGGCATCTCGCAGGACGACGCGCGAGACACCCGCGAATTCTGCAAGGAACTCGAGGTCGACTTTCCGATCCTGCTCGAAAATCCCGACTACGCCCTCTCCAACCAGTACGGAATCTCCATGGTCCCCTCGATTTTCGTGATCAACCCCGACGGAAAAACCGAAATGGTCAGCGAAGGTTTTTCCAAAGCGGATCTCGAAAAGATCGCCTCCCTGGCCGCGCAAGCCAGCGGCGTCAAACCAACGCCGCTATTCAAACCCAGCGAACACGTCCCCGCCATAAAACCCGGTTGAGGCTCCAAGAACTAGGCTCCGTGCGAGCCTAAACAAAACCACAATCCGGCACCCCCCTCAGTGCCCTCTCCCTTTGCGCGACGAACTCGTAACCGAAGACGTATTTTCCTCGGTGTATACGAACCCTCCCAAATTCGCGCCAATCGAAATGAACTGCGGCAGCCACCACACCTTGTGAAATCGCGGCGACTCCCGGAGCCGCAAGGCGAAATAATTCACACCGGTAGCCATTAGCACGCCCGAGGCGTAGTACAACGGCCTCGGCAACAGCAGCAGCGGACGCGCCAGCGGATCCCGCTCGGTGAAATTCGGCATCGAAGACTGCGTCTTCACCATATCCATGGCGTTCGCCGTGTAAACACCCGCCGCCAGAATCGTGAACGAATTGATCCGCGGGCGAATGAACGCCGCGCGCGGGTGCCACTCGCGCTCTCGATCCTGCGTGCTCGATATCCCGAACGAAGCTTTGTAAGCGCGAATCTCGGCATTCAGTATCGCTATGGGTATGCCCTCGGTTTGCGCGTGCGCAGCGGAAGCCGTGGCGCCGACCAAAAAAATCAAAACCAGGACAGTGCAAAAACGAAATATCGAAAGGGTTTTCATGCTCAGACGAAAAGCACGAAGTGTTCCGAACCAGTTCAGCACGTCCAAAGTTCGGAATGACTTCAATCAGAATGGTTTAGCTACGGAGGGGAATTTTCGAGGATTTCGAACTGTTCCAAATTGAACTGAATTAGTAAGCCGTCGTACCGATCTGGTCCTAGTAGGAAAGGCTCTCAGCCTGTCTGCACCGCACCTTCAGTGCGATGTACCTTTGCCTTCCCTACTCGGCCTCCGCATCCAAAATTCGCTTCTTGTGCTTCACCGGCTTCCGCCGCTTATCCGGAATCGTCCTTCCCACCGGAGGCATCCCCACCCCCAGCCGCGCCAACCGCCGCGCTTCCTTGTGCACCCGCAGCCGATCTTTTTTCTTCTTAGCCATGTGCGTCGCCGCCGTCAAAAATACCACAGCTCGCCAAGCAACAAAGCTCCCGAACGAACGCCTTGCGTCCCAGCCGCACCGATGTAACGCTATTCCCCGATGCTCAAGCGCCTCTCCGCCGCCACCCAATCCCTCTACACCATCCTCTTCGTCGCGCTCGCCGACCGTCTTTATTTCCTCTACATGTTCCAGCGCGATCACGCCCGCCAAGCCGTCAGCGTCATCCCCTTCCTCTTCGAAGTCGGCAACATCGCGCGTTCGCTCGCCCTCGGCCAAGGCTTCGCAAACCCATTCCATGTCGACTCCGGCCCCACCGCCTGGATGACGCCCCTCTTTCCCATGTTTCTCTCTGCAATTTTCCGAATCTTCGGCACCTACACTTTTCACGCCTGGCTCGCGGTAGTGCTCTTCAATATTTTCTGCTGCGCCGCAGCCACTATTCCGCTCTTCCTGATCGGCCGGCGCGTCGGAGGCCAGCGAGTCAGCGTAACCGCGGCATGGCTCTGGGCCATTTTTCCCAACGCCATCCTGCTCCCCGTCGAAAGCATGTGGGACGCCTCTTTCTCCGCGCTGCTAGCCATCACCGTCCTTTGGGCCACACTCGCCCTCGACGACAACCACCGCCGCAGCCGCCTCAGAAACTGGTGCGCCTACGCCCTACTCTGGGGCTTAATCCTAATGACCAACGCCACTCTCGGCGCGCTATTTCCATTCCTCCTCGGCTGGCTTGCGTATCGCTCACACCAAAAATCCGTGTCGTGGCTTGCCAACGCGGCCGTAACCGTGCTGATCGTCATCCTCTGCTGCGTCCCCTGGACCATCCGCAATTACCAAACGTTCCACACCTTCGTCCCCCTGCGCTCCGTGATGGGCCTGCAACTCTGGCTCGGCAATAACGACCGCACCCAGGACATCTTCCGCGGCGACCTTCATCCGATCTACAACTCCGAAGAACGATCGCACTACATCGAACTCGGCGAAATTTCCTACATGGAAGAAAAAAAGCAGCAGGCCATCGACTACATCCTCGAGCACCCCGCGCGCGAAACACACCTCATCTTCCGCCGCTTCGTCTCAATCTGGTCCGGTGGCACTCCGTTTCCGCTGAAGGATTTCGTGGAGTCGGATTCGTGGTGGTTTCGCTACGTGCTGACTTTCAATCTCATCGCCGGGTTCGGCACGCTGATCGGCATCATCCTGCTTTTCAAACAGCGCGCCCCCTACGCCTTCCCCGTAGCCGTATTCCCGCTGATCTATCCCGCGGCGTTTTACGCCACGCTGGCGATTCCGCGCTACCGCCTGCCGATCGATCCGATCGTCATGCTCCTGACCGCGGTCACGCTAGTACATCTGTCCCGCATGCTTCGCGACAAACAATCGCCCACTCCCGCCACAACGCCGACACCTAAACCCTCCGACGCGAGACCAAAACGCTCCAAGCGCTCGAAGCGTTAAGCTCACGAACGCGCCTGCGCCCCGGTAGCCAGCATTTCCACCGCATCTTCCGGATACGCCAGCATCCCAAATTCCGGAACATCCAACCCGGTCAGCTCCACTTCCTTACTGACTCGCATCGACCGCACCGCGTTGACCGCCTTAAACACCACGAACGTCAGCCCGAACGCGTACACCGCCATCAGGCAGGCCCCGCCAAGCTGGATAATGAACTGCGAAGTGTCGCCGTGAATCAGCCCGGTCACGCCTTGTCCCGCCTTCCCCAAATAGTTCGCCGCGCCAACACCATTCCACCCCGCGCCATAAGTGCCGTCCGCAAAAATTCCCAAGGCCACCGCACCAAAGAACCCGCAGTACCCATGAACCGAAATCGCCCCGCAGGGATCATCAATCTTCAGGTAGCGCTCGTTGAACAGAACGCCCAGGCAAACCAGAACTCCCGCCACCACTCCAATCACCACCGACGAAGTAGGCGAAACGAACGCGCACGACGCCGTGATCGCGACGAGGCCGGCCAACATCCCGTTACACGCCATGGTGATGTCCGGCTTGCCGAACATGAAATACCACAGCAGCATCGCCGCCGCCGATCCCGCGACTGCCGCCAGATTCGTATTGATCGCCACCACCGAAATTCGCAAGTCCGTCGCGCCCAAAGTCGACCCAGGATTAAATCCCATCCAGCCAAACAGCAGAATGAACGTGCCGGTCACCACGAATACAATGTTGTGAGCTGGAAATGCGCGCGGCTTTCCGTCGGGGCCATATTTCCCTAAGCGCGGGCCTAATATCACCGACAACGCCATGGCGCAAAACCCGCCGACGCCGTGCACCACGCTCGATCCCGCAAAATCCACGTAACCATGCCCCATGTGCATGGTCGAACCAAGCTGCGAAAGCCAGCCGCCGCCCCAGACCCAGCACCCGAACACCGGATACAAGAACGCGCCGACGAAAAGCTCGCAAATCAGAAAAGCCCAAAAAGTGATGCGCTCGCAAATCGCCCCCACGATGATGTAGCCCGCCGTCTCCATAAAAACCACTTCGAACAGCGCGAAGCAGTTCGCGCTCGCATCGTAAGCCGGCCCAGTCAGGAAAAACCCTTTGCCGCCCAGAAAGCCCCAGCCTCCGCTGCCAATCAGAAAATGATTTAGCGTTGGCGTGCCGCCAATGTTGATCGGCGCTGCATTCAGCGCCACGGCTCCGAATTGAAAGGCAAATCCAACCGCGTAGTAAGCCAGAAACGCAAAAACGTATGCCGCAAAATTCAGCATCATCAGGTGGCCCGCATTCTTCTTGCGCACTAGACCGACCGTCAGCAACGCAAACCCCGCCTGCATAAACAGCACCAGATACCCGGTTATCAGCGTCCACGAAAAGTTCGTCCCGACTTTCAGATGCCCTACGCTGTCGGCGACTTTCATGGCCAGTGGCTCCTTCGCCGCCTGCGCTTGATACTCGTCGTAATCTTGTTTAGCTTTCACGTAGTCCGGCGCGGTTTTATCCGTCGGCTCGGCCACGACCACGGGATTTCCCGCCGCATCCGTCGCCGCAGTCCGGTCTCCGGTCGCGATCCCCGCCGGGTCGGGCTTCGCCTCCTGCGCAAAAGCGGTACACATCGCCCCCGCTCCAGCATTCAGCAGGACCAGCGCGACGGTCGCCTTCAGCATCCACGCTCTGACGTTCTTGCCAAAAAAGTCGAACATTCCCACTCTCCTGTCGAATCAAAAGCGCCGAAATACTTGCCCAATTCAGCTGGTGCCGCCGATAAGTCGCCCGCACCCGCGACCCCGCCCCCCATCGCCGTTTGCCGCCCGCTAAATCGCCCCAGGCCCGCGCTCGCCAGTACGTATCCGGATCACTTCATCCAACGACGTCACGAATATTTTCCCGTCGCCAATCACGCCCGTGCGCGCCCCTTCCAGAATCGCCTCCACCACCGGCTCGACCAAATCCTCGGTTACGATGATGCTCAAATAAATTTTCGGCAGAAAATCCACCGTGTACTCCGACCCCCGATACGTCTCGGTGTGCCCTTTCTGCCGCCCAAACCCCCGCACCTCAAACGCCGTCAACCCCGTCACCCCCAGCCCGGTCAACCTCTGCTTCACCTCATCCAATTGCGAAGGCCGAATCACCGCGTCGACACGCTTCATAGGAAGTACTCCTTTCGTTTCCACTCTGTTAGCGGGAGAGTCTACATCACCATGGCACAGCTCAAAGGGTTTTTGACGCGCCCCGGTCGATGCATAAATCTTATTGAACCAATATCGCCAAACTATGCAAAGACTAGCGAGGATCGTACGATTTACGATTCGGTAGGTGAAAAACAATCATGAAGACACCCGAACCATACAAAGAGGCCTTTCCAACCGGCAGCCGAGTACGGGTTGTCGATGAAGCTGCATTGAAAGACTGTCTAGCGACCTGGAAGTATCATCATGCTTTACAGCCCGAGCAGCTTGCGTTTGCAGGTCGCGTCGCGACAGTCAAAGCGGTTGGTTTCTATCACGGTGGCGACCCAGTTTATACGTTGGACGACCTGCCCGGATCATGGCTCGAGCAGTGTTTGCAGGCTGTATGATTTCGCGATACTTACCCGATAAGTTTTAGGTGTAAATATCGATGGCCGCGCTAAGTAAGGATTGACCTGCTTTTGGCGGAAGCGTGTGGGAGTCGAACCCACCATCCTGGCCGCGAAGGATCTCCTTCTTGCCCAGGCCTCACCGACCACCGAACCCTCTCGCACTTCCGGATTTGCAACATCAGCACTCGCGGGCTTAAATTAGCCCCACCTATTTCTCACGTCCCGACTTCAGCAGGAGCGCGATGTCGCGCCGAAAAGTAATCAAGTGAGTGACACAGAAGATGAAAATGAGCAGCAGTCGCAACGTCACTCTCGTGCTCGCCTTCGTGCTCTTCGGGACCTTGCGAGCTGGAGCCCAAACAGTGCTCGCGCCTGAGAACCAACAGGTCGCACTTGCCGGCAAGCTTCGCTTCATTCACGGATACGGCCCCCCAGGTTACGGTGAGAATAAGAAAGAGGACGCACCGATTACCTACTGGGTTCTTGAACTACCGAATCCTGTCAACACCGCCTGTACGCCGGAAAAACCTGAGTGGAAAGAGGAGGATTGCGGAGCGACGAAAACGCTCAAACTATTCTTCCCGACATTGCCTGCTAACTATGAACGACAGCTCAAAGCGAAGTCCATGAATGGCCGTCGCGTGGTAGCAACGGGTATTTTGCACAGGGCGGACACAATGGCAGAGATAACCCCGATCTACATGGATGTGGCGAAGATTGAGCCCGTCCAAACATCACCCAAGCCCTAGCTTGGCGGAAGCGTGTGGGAGTCGAACCCACCATCCTGGCCGCGAAGGACAGGATCAATGGCTTTGAAGGCCACGAAGATCACCGGACCTCATTCGCCTCCGCTTGGAATTATAGGGGTCGCTGCCGGACGCTTCAACTCTTGGGGGCAATCGTCGCAAATTTCTTGCGCGCCAAATCCAGCAGCCGCGCATCCGTGCAAACTTCGTAATAGGGTCGAGTTCCCTGCGCGCCAATCTTCGCGCCGCTCAGCAATTGATGCACAAATCCCTTACGAATCACCACCGGTTCCAGCGTTTCGCCAAACGGAACTTCGCCCACGTACAGCTGCACCCGTTCTTTTCCCCACGGCATCGGAAACGTCCCGGCCATCGCGGCCATCGACACTTCCGAGCTGAGCTTCTGAAACGCTTCCTCGTTCATTTCAATCCCATTCAAATTGAACCGCACCAAAAGCTCTTCGCCCTCGTCCTCGGCCGCGTCTTCCATCAACGTCTGCAGCACGAACACGTTAAACGGCGACGGATTATTCTTGAACAGCCGCTTGGTAATTTTCGTGCAACTCGACAAGCGGTCGGACAAATTCAGCGCGCGCGAAATCATGATTTTCGAGCTGCCATCCATCCACAGCGACGGCGCCGAATCCTGAAACGCCACGCCCACTCCAATTTCCAGCGCCGGTAATTCCGTAGTTTTGGCCCGGATGTTGTACGCCCCGGTCACCGCCAGAATTTCGCGCGCCAGCACGCAGGCCCGGCCCACTGCCCGCTTTGTCGTCCGCGAAGATTCGGTCTCCTCGATCGCCAGAATGATTGCGTCGCCTTCGATGAAAACCGTCGCGGCCCCGTAGCGCTCCAGCATCTTCTTCACCGGCTCGTGCAGGTTCATGCTGAAATGCGAAGCCGGGTTCATGCCCTTGGCCAACAGATCTTTGGTAATTCCGGTCGACCCGCGCACGTCCGCTTTGATGATGGTGTGATTGATCACCGGATCGTCTTTCTTCCGGCGCTCTTCGGGATGCAGAAATTCGTAGAGGCTCTTGTTCGCGCGCGAGAGTTCCCGCGCCCGTTCTGAACGCACCAGATTGATGCGCTCCATCCACGCCACCACTTGGTGATAATTCCGGCGGTCCCGCCGCAGCCGCATAAAATCTTCCACAAATTGCAACGCCGCAGAAAGCTGCTCCTCATGCGTGCGCCGGCGAATCACCCGCGAAGCCTCATCCAGCCGCTTCATCGAAATCTTACGCGCCGGGAATTGCTCCAGAATGGCCTCGACCCGTTTCGCTTCGTCCCGGCTCACCAGAGCCTTTTTTAGCGCCTGCAAGTGAACCGGAGGACAGTAATCCGCGGATATTTTTCGCACTTCATACCCGGCCAGCACGTGCAACAGCAATTCGCGCTCTTCCAAACGGTGCAGCCACTCTTCCAGCAGCTGCGAAGGAGTGTGTGCCCCCGGCTCGGCCTCAGCCTTCGTTCCCTGCTCTTCAAACAGGCACCGCGCGTTCTGCGGCTGATTCAAATAATCTCCGAGCCTGCCGCGGTATTCCTCTACCAGGAAATCCATCCGCTGCTTCGCCGCTTCAATTGGCGGACTCAACTCCTCCAAACTCTTCTCCAGCGAATCGAATTTTCGCTGCAGGTTCGCGACTTCGCCCTTCGATTCCGGAGTCGGCCCAGCATTCCCCTTCCGCTTGAAGAACGAAGGAAACAACCCATCGCCATCGCCCGAGCGGCTGGACGCCTCTTCAATTTCCTGCTCGATCCGCGCCAGCTCCGATCGCAACAAGCGCGCCTGCTCCAGCAACCGTTCATGAGCCTTCCGCGCCTTGCTCAGATCGTCGGCGTTGTCCCCAGCCAAAATAAAATCCCGCATGAAATCCAGCAGCAGCGAATCGAAAATCTCAAACCGATCCGGGTCATTAACGAAATTCCCGAGCAGCACGTAATGCTCAAGAAACAAATGATCGTCGTTTCCGTTCTCAACGAACAAGAATCGGTTTTGCAGCAACTCGTACGTCTCCCTAAACTCCTCACCAAAAAGCGCTCGCCGCGATTTCGAGAGTGTCGACTCCTCCACTTCGCGCCAAATCCGGCAGATCGTCTCGCCCACCATCCGGTATACGTTTTTCTTGTCCGCCTGAATTTCCGCAATCTTGGACCGCATCACGTGCGCCTGCTGGCTATGCTCGAAAGTTTCGCCGCGCGCGCGGATCCAATCCTTGCATTCCACGATCAAGCTGGAAAATTCGACGCTGATTTCGGAGGTGAGGTGTTTCAGGATGGCCAGCTGGTGCAATAAATCCGTTTCGATCGACTGCTTAAATTTCGCGTCGGTCAGCGAAGCCTGCAGAATTTCACCCAGCATCTTGCGGAAGGCCGAATGTTCCGGGCTGCCGCCCTGCTTGCGGTCCTTACCGTAGACCAGGCTGATGTTGACCGTCTGCCGCACCAGATCCAGCAAATATTTTCGGGTGAATTCGACAAACCGCGGGCTCAGGAAAACGTCATAATGAATATTGTCGACGCCCAGCGCCACGTCATTCAGCTTGATTTCGGCGCAGTACGGCTCCAGCTTCATCCGCGAGGGATGGGTGGCGGGATTTTCGGTTCGAATCTCGTTCATTGCGAGGCCGCGGACGAGTTTTTAGGGTACTGAGGGAAAATGCCGGAAGCAATGGACCGATTCCTAACCGTTAATGATTCCTCGGCGGGTCGCGACGATTTTGAGGAGCCACGAACCCCGCGTAGCGATGCGCCGGGCGACGCCCGCCGCGGCGTTCACCGCGAGCTGCCTACTCCCGACGACCTGATCCCTGTCGAGATTCGAACGCCCCGGGCCCAGCCTCGCACGCACGGCTTTTGCTTGTACTTGGGACCGCGCGGCGAGCGTTGCTTGCGGGCCGCAGGCGAAGGCGGCTTCTGCTCCAGGCATCAGCAGGGTGGCCCGCCGCCGACGGAAGTAAATCCGCCGCAGGTCGGGCGCCGCATGATGACTGGGTTCGCACTCCTCGCCATCGTGCTCCCGATCCTGCTCGACGTACTCCGCGCATTGGCTCGCTGGCTGGCCTCGCCCTAAACATTCAGCCAAGTGCTCCGCAGCAAGGGCCGAGAGCATCAGGGTGCTTGTGACCCGCGGCCACTAAGGCGCAGACTCAATGGAACATAGCGCCGTAATCTCGATTTCGGTAGAATGCGTCCTATGCCGAACCTGCTCAAAAGCAAGACCGTCATCATCCTGGGCGTCTGGAACAAATGGAGCATCGCTTACGCCATCGCCCAAGCTTGCATCCGCGAAGGCGCCACGGTACTGCTCACCTACCAGAACGAACGGGCCAAGCCAACCGTCGAAGAACTGGGCAAGGAGCTCGGCGCGCACGCCTTCTATCCCTGCGACGTGCAGCAGCAGTCGGACATCGACAACGTGGCCGCTTCGGTCAAGCGCGACGGGCACAAGCTCGACGCGGTCGTACATTGCCTGGCGTTCGCCAACCACGAGGATCTGAACCAGCCCTTCCTCGATACCTCCCGTGACGGTTTCAAGCTGGCCCTCGACGTCAGCGCCTACTCGCTGGTCGCGATCAGCAAAGCACTCTCGCCCCTGATGACCGACGGCGGCGCGATCATGACGCTCACCTATTTGGGTTCGACGCGCGTGGTGAAGAATTACAACGTGATGGGTATTGCCAAAGCAGCTCTCGAAGCTGAAGTCCGTTATCTCGCTGCCGAATTGGGCGCGAAGAAGATTCGCGTGAATGCGATTTCCGCGGGCCCGATCAAAACGATTTCCGCCCGCGGCATCAAAGATTTTTCCAAGGTGCTCGATTTCGTGCAGGAACATTCGCCGCTGCGCCGCAACACCGACATCGCCGAAGTCGCCGATACCGCCGTGTTCCTGGCCAGCGATCTGGGCCGCGGAGTCACCGGCAACTGCATTTACGTCGACGCCGGCTTCCAAATCATGGGACTCGAGCCGCCAGTTCCGCCCAAGCAATAACCGCACGCATGCGTGCTATTCGCTGCGCACCGTAATCGTGCGCGCTTCCTCCGCCACGTGTTCCAGATCGATTCGAATCACCGGCCAGCCTACCGGTGGCACCATGCGGTCCGGCCACTCCACGATCACGATCGCCTTCTCATCAAAAATATCGTCCAGCCCCAGCGTAGCCAGATCCCGCGCGCCTTCGATGCGGTAGAGATCGATGTGGTAGATCGACGGCGAGTTCGCGGCTGGCGTTGACCCAGAATACTTGTGGATCAAGGTGAAAGTGGGGCTGGTGATTTCCTCTTCTTTGGTTCCGCCGGCACCGCTGACGATGCCTTTGGTCAGCGTAGTTTTTCCCGCGCCGAGGTCGCCGGTCAGAAAGATCAGAACCGGACCTTTCAGTCCGGCTCCGATCTGCCGCCCGAAGGAAATCGTCTCTTCGGTGGATTTCGATTCGAATCGCTGCTCAGTCACGGCCGCACTCTTCATAAAATTTCCGGTACGCCGCCGGCAAATGCTCGATCAAATCCGTAGCCATCAACGGAGTCTCGCCGCTCTCCTGATAAGCGATGTCGCCGGCGAGTCCATGCAGATACACGCCAAAGGCCAGCACCCGCAACCAATCTTCGGATCCGAACTGAGCGGTGAGCCCAGCCAGAATCCCAGTCAGCACGTCCCCAGTTCCAGCCGTGCTCATCCCCGGGTTTCCAGTGGAGTTTATAAACGCGCGCCCGTCCGGCGCGGCGACCACCGTGTATTGCCCTTTCAAGATTACAAACGCGTTCCAGTCCACCGCCGCTTTCCGCGCCAACCCAAGACGATCGGCCTGAACTTCAGGAATTGTGCGGCCGAGTAGGCGCGACATCTCGCCCGGATGCGGTGTCAGCGCCAAATTGCCCGCGACATTTCTGAGTTCCGCCGCGCGGCCGGCGAATGCGTTCAATCCATCTGCGTCCAGAACGATCGGCAGCTCTCGCTTCCCGACCACCTTGTGGACGAACTGCTGCGTTTCGTTGTTGGTCGTTAGTCCCGGCCCGATGCCTAGCGCCTTCTTCCCTTCCAGCACTTTCTCGAATCGCCCGTGGTCGAAAGCATTCAGCGAAATGCTGCCTTCCGCCGTCGCTGGCAGCGGCTCGGTCATGATTTCCGGATTTCGCGCGGCGACGATGGCCAAGCGCCGGCTCAGGAATGGCCACAGTAACCAGCCCGGCACCAACGCGCAGGGCGGCCCACGAAGCCATAATCGCCGCGCCGCTCTTGCCGTAGGAGCCAGCCACGATCAGCGCGTGGCCGTAAGAACCCTTGTTGCTGTCCGGCTTCCGTCGCCGGGCGAATGCCGCGAACTCCTGAGCGTCGCTCCAGGAGCAATTGCCTCTGCCGACTTCGTCGATCAGCTGACAAGAAGAACCGATGTCGCTGACGACCAACTCACCGAGAGTTTCGCCGGAGCGTCCAGCAAACATCCCGACCTTGGGCGCCGTGAACGTCACCGTACAATCCGCTTTGACGACCGGGCCTGAGGTCGCTTCCCCGTCGGCGGGAAGGCCCGACGGAATGTCGACCGCCACAATCGGAACCTGTTTTGCTCCGAGGCTGTGCACCTCGCGAATCGCTTCCGCGATTACGCCTTCCACTGGGCCGCGAATGCCGGTGCCCAGCAACGCATCGACAATCAGGCCGGCTGCCGCAATCGCCGGCTTCTGCGCCTGCCAGTCTTGCGGGGTGCGGATGCCGTGAACACGGCCGTCGGATTCACGCCAGCGTTTGAGATTCTCCGCGGCGTCGCTCTTCAGGTCCTCGGGGCTGGAGAAGAGGAACGTGCTGACGTTGGCTCCGGCATCGCGCAGGTGGCGAGCTACGACGAAACCGTCGCCGCCGTTATTGCCCTTGCCGCAGAGCACTACGATCTTCAGGGATTTGAACCGTGGAAAGCGGCGAGTGATGAACTGCGCTACGCTGGCGCCGGCGTTCTCCATCAGCTGTAGCGAGGAGATGTTTTCGCGCGCGACCGTCAGCCGATCGACTTCGCGCATTTCCGCCGCGGTCAGAATTTTCATGAGCGAAAATTCGATTCGCAGGGAAAAAGTTTAATAGACATTCAAGCAGGGTAACAACCGCTTGGTTGTGCCGTCAACGATACGCAGGGAACCGCATCAACGATTTTGAGCGAGCGCGTTCATTACTGCTACGGCTTGGGCGCCGGTTTTGCAGTTCCGTTAGCCAACGCCTGATCGATCAGCGCTTTGATTTCGGCCTGGGCTTTTTTCCCGGCTCTATCTTGCTCCCGGCCCAATGCTTCCTGGGTCCGGGCCAGTGCTTCCTGCTGCATGCCTAATTTCGATTGTTCGGCGGAGAATTTGGCCATTCCTTCGGCCATGGACTCACGCGCCTTCTGGATGGCTTCGTTCATGGCGGCTGAGTCCGGCACTTTCAACGCACTGGAACGCGCCTGGGCTTGGGCAATTTCCTTGCTCGCTTTGGCCATCACCTCTCGCATCTGCTCCATGTTGACGCGCAATTCATCCATATCTTTCTGGCTCAGAATTTCGCTTAGTTCTTTCGAATGCTCCTGCACGGATTGCAATTCGCTCGAAATGTCCGGAATTTGAATTTTCAGATCCTTCACGTTCGATTCCACTTCTTCCATCTGCTCGCTCAGCAGGCCTTCCTGCTCGCCAAGCATTCCCTCTTGCTCGCCGAGCACGCCCTGCAATTCGCCCAGTGAACCGAGTTGCTCACCGATTACGCCCTCCTTTTCTCCCAAGGCAGCCTGAGCGGCAAAGGCCGCCTCGGCGCGCTGCACCGTTTCGGGGTCGGTGATGATGTAGGACTTCCCGTTGCGCTCGAACCAAATGAAGTCGGAATTCATCTTTCGGTGCAAGGCTTCCAGTTCCTGGAAGTCGCCTCGGCCGAACGATCCGCTCATGGTCGAAGACTTGCCGCTGATGATCGCGTAGGACTCGGCGCCATCGGTCGAAAACGAATAGTTAACGGACGGCGGCGGAGCGACCGGCGCGGCTTGCTGATCCGGCACGACGTACGGAAGCACGCGGGGCGCGGGATATACAGTGACCATCGGCTGAACCATAACCGCGGGCGCCGCTTCGGGCGCCGGTGCAGCAGCAACTACCTGCGAAGGCAGAGCAACGGGCGCGGGGAGCGCACGCGGAACCGGGGCAGCGGCAACCGTGGGTGACACCGGCGCCGCTGGCGCAATCGCCGACAAAGGCGGTGCCGCAGGAACCGGTGGCGGCGGGGCCTGCTGCTGCGCGCGTGGCGCAGGGTATCCTGCCAGTTCGATCTGATGCCCCATCAGGCGCGGCTGCAACGACGCGGCCAGCAACACGACCGGCACGCTGGAAAAAGCCACCAATGCGATCAAGGATTTGTTCAGCTTGCTGGTCATGATCATCCTCCCGTTCAGAATGCGCTCGAGCCGCTTTTCGGCGCGCCCCGCTTGAGCCATGGCCACTCCCTGCCAGTTGACCCGTTTCGCGCCGCAACTTAGATCGTTCAAAAATCCCAGAAGAATTTCAGCGTATTGCGAAGGCTCGGTTCCGGCGGCGAGTGCAGCCTGGTCGCTGGCTTCTTCGGCAAGGTCGGCCAAGTGCCGCGGCAACCACCAGGCCAGCGGACTGAACCAGAAGAAGATGCGATGGACCAGCGCGAGGCGCTCGGTCAGCGCATCGCGGCGGGCGACGTGAGAAAGCTCATGCGCCATCACCGCTTCCAGTTTTTGCGTGTCCCAATCACGCCAGTCCGCGGGAAGCAATACGGCAGGGCGAGCCACGCCGCAAGTCAGCGGCACGGCCAGCCGTTCCGAAGCGCCTAGCGCTGGCGTGTTTCGCAGACCAAATGAACCAGCAAGCGATTCGAATCGGGCCGTAACCGCGCGAGCTTCAATCGCTTTTGAGAAGCGCCGCAGCCTGAGGGATAAAAACCATCCGAGTGCGAAGCGCAACGCGAGAACCGCGGAGATTCCGACATAAAAAGCCTCCGCAATTCTCAACCAGGGAATCGAGATGCGTCGGGCCGGCGCTGCGACCGGGCCCTTGGTAAATTCCCGCGCCGTCGCCGGCGCGACGATCGATGGTGCGGACGCGTGATTTTGTTGTCGAACGATCGGCAATGCGGCAGCAAACGGCCGAAGTTCCGTCTTCGGCGTCCAGAAGCTGTTCAGCTCCGCGAATCGATCCGCGAAAGGCATTGCGATTTGTAACGGAGGCAAGCTTGCGGCGAGTACCGGCATGGCCAGAGCTGCGCATACGACAATCTTCCAGGCCGAGAGCCGTAGCGAAACGCTTTTCGTGCGCGTCAGCAGCAGCACCAGCGCAACGAGCGCGCCCAGCGCCAGCGAGCGAACCGCCGGATCAACGAGATAGATGAACAGTTTCGGATTCATGTCTGCTATCCGATACGCGAGCGCGGTGCCCCATGTTCCGAAGGTCATTTTCCACCTTCCTTGGTCTTCCCTGCCTCGTTGGACTTGCGGCGAACGGTTTCGCCGGACTTTTTTTGTTCGGTGATGCGGCGGGTCAGGCGTTCGAGCTGCTTGCGGTCAAGGACTTCGTGATCGACCATGCCGATCAGCAGCTCTTCGGCGGAGCCGCCGCAAAAGCGGTCGATGATGCTGCGGACCGCGCGGACCGCTACGTTCTGGCGGTCTTGCGAGGCGCGAAAAATAAAGGTGCGGCCTTCGGTGGTGTGGCTGACGTAGCCCTTCTCTTCCAGCCGGCGGAGCACGGTGCGGACGGTGGATTCCTTCATCGGCCGAGTTTCGGCGAGGGCCGCGCGGCAGTCCTCTGCCGAACATGGGCCTTGGGCCCAGACGTGTTCGAGGACGGCCTGCTCGACTTCGCCGAGGTTCTTGGGTCGCGGGTTTGGGGTGCGAGTCATTGTAACGTTACACGTTGTAACAGTTGAGAATGAAGTTCGTCAAGGGGAATTTTCATGTTTTTCTTACCTCAGGATGGCGGCGGTTTCTTTGCGGCGCGCGGTGATGTTCAGGAATTGGATCACAGCATCCACCCGCCGGTGACGTTCAGCACTTGGCCAGTGATGTAATCCGCGGAGTCGGAAGCGAAAAACTTCACCGCGGCAGTGATGTCTTCGGACGAAGGCGGGCGTCCGGCCGGTGAACGCGCGTCTTTAATCCTGCGGGCTTCTTCTACCGTAAGTTCGCGATCGTCGATATTCGCGGGGTTCACGACGTTTACGGTAATTCCGTTTTTGGCTTCTTCGATGGCGAGCGAACGCGAGAACGAAACGACGGCGGCCTTGGCCGCGGCGTAGGCGGAGATCGTTCCTTGCCCGAAACCGCGTTCGGCGCCGACCGCGCCGAGACTGATGATCCGGCCCCAGTGCTGGCGGCGCATCACCGAGAGAACGGCCTTGCTGGCGTAAAACGCGCTGAAGAGATTTGAGGCGACGACCTGCTCCCATTCTTTCACACCGGTTTCGGCCACGGTCTTCCAGTTAAACTCGCCGACGTTGTTGACCAGGATGTCGAGGCGGCCGAAACGTTCGACGACTTTGTCGACCAGGAATTGAACTTTGTCCGCGTCGGTGGCGTCGGCTTCAACCGCGAAACATTCGACGCCAAAGGATTGCACGCTGCGCAAAGTGACCTGGGCCGCGGCTTTATTGTGGCGATAGGAGATGGCGATGCGCACGCCTTCGCGGGCGAGGCCTTGGGCGATTCCCTTCCCGATGCCGCGGCTTCCGCCGGTGATGAGCGCTACTTTGTCGCGAAGTGGCAACGAAGTCCCTCCAGGGTAGGGACAGTATACGGAATGGTGGGTGGGGGCAGTACGGTGGGGATTGGGAAAAGTGCGATTGGTGAACATGGGGCGATTGTCAGGTGTGCGTGCGGCTTTATGCAGATTAAAACCCCCTCCCCCCCCCCCCCCCCGGTTAGCCCATGCGGGCGACGACTACAGTGATGTCGTCGGCTTGTTCAGGGGAGCCGGCCCATTGTTCGGCGGCGGCGATCGGTTTTCGGCGATGCGGTCGGGGATGTTGGCGCGCTCGCGCATGATTTCTTCTTTGAGGCGTTGGGAGCCGTATTCTTCGCCGTAGACGTTTTCGGGTTCGGTTAGGCCGTCGCTGAAGGCGACCAGCAGGCTGCCGGGTTCGACGTGGATGGTTTGCTGGGTGTAGGGATATTCTTCGAAGAGGCCGACGACCGTGCCGCCTTCGGTTAATTCTTTTACGGTGTCGCCCTCGACCAGGAATGGCCCGAGGTGGCCGGCGTTGGTGTAGGTGAGCGTGCGGGCTTCGGCGTCGTAGACGGCGTAGAAGAAGGTGGCGTAGCGGTCGTCGGAGGTGTTGCGGAAGAGATGGCGGTTGAGCTTCTGGACTAGTTCGGCGGTGCCGCAATTGGTATCGAGCGCGGCCTGGCTGCGCAAGGTGGCTTGCAGGCTGGCCATCAACAGCGCGGCAAAAATTCCCTTCCCGCTGATATCGGCGAGGGCGATGCCGACGCAATCTTTACTGGTGAGGATGAAATCGTAGTAGTCGCCGCTGACCACGCGGGCGGGGCGGCAAATGGCGGCCAGTTGCAGGCCGGGAACGGAAGGAAGAGTCTGCGGGAACAGATTTGCGACTGCACTTCGCGGGCGATGACGATTTCGTTTTCGAGTTTTTGGCGCTTGGCTTGTTCGTCGATCAGCTCGGAAATCGAGCTGGTCATTTCGTTGAACGAGCCGCCGAGGGCGCCGAGCTGGTCGCGCTGGTGGACGCGGATGCGCGGGCCGAAATCTCCGCGGCGAACGCGGACGGTGGCTTCGTAGAGATCGTCGACGGCGCGGGTGATCGTGCGGGTCATGACTACGCCGGTAGCGAGCGCGGCGATTTCGATCAGCAAGAAGACAACGCCAACGGCGAGCAGAACGGTGATCAGCACCGGACCGATAGCGCCTACCGTGGTGAACAGACGGCGATTCAATGCGGATGGCCGCAGCGAGAAAGACGCCAACACCGGGACCGTGTTCGCTTCTTTGCCGCCCTCCATATAAGTCGCTTCAAAAACGGAGAGGCCGCTGACCTTGAAATCGAGGAGGCCAGTGGAGGCGCTCAAGGTCCGGTTACGGCTGACGATGCTTTGTCCGGTAACGTAGTTGCGGTCGGCACTGGCGTAGCGCAAACCTCCGGAGGGTTCGCCAAGGTTGGCGGGACGCCAAAGGACGACTTCAATCGGCCCGAGTTCAGAAGTAAAACCATCCAGGAGTTCGGGAGTGAGCGGCGCGGAGACGACCAGAGTGAAGGAGCCTTTATCGGTATCTCGTTTTTCGGCAGCGGCGAACCAGAGTGGCTTTCTTGTTCGGCGAGGCCGGAAAATCGCGGGCCGTCCCCGCTTGCAGCAAGCGCTGGCCGGCGTTAAAGCGCACCCGAAGATCGGGCCATTCGGTCTTGGCGGCCAAGACGAGTTCGGCGACACGCGGCCGCTGGAGCATCGCTTCGTCGACCGTCTTGACTCCGGCTTCGTCGGCTTCGTGAGCTACGGCGTTGGCGATGGATTCGGATTCGGTGGCGATGATGCTGACTCGTTCTTGCAGATCGTCGTGAAGGAGGTGCGCGCCGAGTTCGAGATAGAGCAGGTAAGAAGCGACGCCGACCATGGTGAGAAGCAAGATGACCGGGACGACGGCGATGAACACGTAGGCGACCAGCAGGCGGTTGCGGAGGGTCCACATGAAGGTATTGCGGACCCAGGGGATCAGGCGCACAAGCAGGTAGGCGACGGCGAGAAAGCTGATAAAGCCGACGAAACCGGTGAGCGGGACTGGCTGGGCGACGGCGGAGGCCACGCGCATGACGGCGTAAATGAAGAGGATCGCGAGCGCGATGCGATCGAGCGGCGAAATGCGCCGAACGAAGGGCCAGCGGTCGAAGAAATCGATTCACGAAATTGTTCCCAAGCCTCGAAGGACTGGTCGCGTGCTGGCTGATTTTTATTTTCACAACCCGACGCGGGAATAAAACGCGCGGGGCCCGGCAGTTGGCCGGCAGTTGCCGGATAAGAAGGGCGGCCGTTTTGCTGCACGCGGCTGTGGTGGCGGCTGTAGGCGAAATAGACGACCAGTCCGATGACCAGCCAGATGATCAGGCGGGCCCAGTTGACCCAGCCCAGCTTGAACATCATGTAGCCGTTGAACAGCACTCCGAGAATCGGAACGAGCGGCACCCAGGCGTGCGGAACGGGCGCGGCTGATCGGGATCGGTCCGGCGCAGCACCATGATGGCGATACAGACGATAACGAAGGCCAGCAGGGTGCCGATGTTGACCATCTTGCCGATGTCGTCGATCGGGGTAATGCTGCCGACGATGGCGGCGAGGAAGCCGACCAGAATGGTGTTCTTGCATGGCGTGCGGAACCGGGATGGATCGCGGCGAAGAACTTGCGCGGCAGCAGTCCGTCGTTGGCCATGGAGTAGAGCACGCGGGTCTGGCCCAGCAGCATGACCAGCATCACGCTGGTCAGGCCGGCGAGCGCGCCGGCGGTGATGATGTGCGAAGCGGTGGTCAAGCCGCGGTCGAGAAAGGCGCGGCGATGGGGGCTTCGATGTTGACGTCGCGCCAGGGCACCATGCCGGTGAGCACGGCGGCCACGCCGATGTAGAGGACCGTGCAGATCAGCAGCGAAGCGATGATGCCGATGGGCAGATCGCGCTGCGGATTCTTGGCTTCCTGCGCGGTGGTGGAGACGGCATCGAAGCCGATATAGGCGAAGAAGATGTAGGCGGCGGCCGCTCCGATGCCGGAGAAGCCGAAGGGCGCGAAGGTGGACCAGCTGTGCCCCAGTTGCCGCTGATGACATAGTGATGCCAAGGCCGATGACGAACAGCACGACGCGCCACCTTGATAACGACGATGATGGCGTTGAACTGGGCGCTTTCCTGAATGCCGATGGCCAGGATGGCGGTGATGACCAGCGCGATCAGAAAAGCCGGCAGGTTGAAGCCGAATCTCGACGCCGAAGAGATGCGGGGCGCTTCAGCAGATCGTGCGCCCGCTGGATTAGGTCGGGCGAGGGCGCGCGCCAGTGATGCGCCACCTTCTCGAGGAAAGCCTGCGTGCCCGGCGAGCCAGGGAGGCGTCGCGGCTGGCCATCTGGCGCGCGATGAAGCTTTCCGCGGTGCGCAGGCGGTCCAGTGATCGTAGGCCAGCCAGAGAGGAATTTTCAGGTGGAAGATATTCAGCAGCTCGATGAAGTGGTTGGACCAGCCGGAGGAGACCGTGCTGGCGCCCATGGCATATTCGAGCGTCAGATCCCAGCCGATGATCCAGGCGAAAAGCTCGCCCAGCGTGGCGTACGCGTAGGTGTAGGCGCTGCCGGCGAGCGGAATCATGGCCGCGAATTCGGCGTAGCAGAGGCCCGCGAAAGCGCAGCCGAGGCCCGGCAAGGACGAAGGAGAGCATGAGGCCGGGTCCGGCGTAGTGCGCGCCCAGGCCGGCCATGACGAAAATGCCGGCGCCGATGACGGCGCCGACTCCGAGAGCGGTGAGCGAACACGGGCCGAGCGTGCGTTTGAGGGTATGATCGCCGGTTTCTGCTGCTTCGCTCAGCAGCACGTCCATGGGTTTCTTTTTGAACAGCGGATTGCTCATTCGCAATCTCCTCCGTTATCGAAAAATTCGGTTGCGCCCACTGCGGCCGGAATTACGGCGCGGCGGGCGAGGACTTCCCTGCTTGCTTCCACAACCAATACACCGGAACGCCGAGCAGAACGATGATCAGGCCCGGCCAAGTGTACTGCGGCTTGTAACGCAAAAGTTGAATTTCGATGAACACGGCCATGGCCAGGTAGAGGCCGGGAAGAAACGGGTAGCCGAAGGCACGATACGGGCGCTCCATGTCCGGGCGTTTCCAGCGCAGGATGAAAAGACCGCTGAGGGTGAGGATATAGAAAATCAGCACGGCGAAAATCAGGAAGTCGAGAAGCTGGCCGTAGGTACCGGAGAGACAGAGGACCGCGGCCCAAATGCATTGAACGATCAACGCCGCGGCGGGGACGTTGTGCTTATTTACTTTGCCGACGGCGCGGAAGAAAGGCGGTCTTTGGCCATCGCGTAGTAAATGCGGGCGCCGGAAAGAATCAGGCCGTTGTTGCAGCCGAAGCCGGAAATCATGATGGCGATGGCGACGACGATGGCCCCAGCTGGACCGAGCGCAACTTCGGCGACGGCGGTGCCGACGCGTCCATCGGCGGCGAATTCGATGCCGCGGGCGATGGCGGTGGCGCCGTGCGGATCGCCGGAGATAGGCAGCACGCGCAGATAGGCGACGTTGGCCAGGGTGTAGAGCAGGATGACGATCCCGGTGCCGAGCGCGAGCGAGAGCGGCAGGTTGCGGCTGGGATTTTTTACTTCGGCGGCGGTGAAGGTGATGTTGTTCCAGGCGTCAGCGGAAAATAACGCGCCGACCATGGCGACGGCGAAAGCGTGATGGTGCCGATATTCCACAGCGGATTATCGGCGGGATACGGATGCATCACCGAGAGGCCGGCGTTGCGCCAGAAATCGGTGAAATTGATTTGGCGGGCGATCTGGGTGGAGGACCAAAAGCCGATCAGCACCAGGCCGGCGAGCGAGCCGACTTTGGCCACGGTGAAAATATTTTGAACCGCTTTGCCAGTGCGCAGGCCGCGAGTATTGATCCAGGTGAGCAGCACGATGGAAAGAATGGCGAGCAGGTTCTGGCGGTTGAGGCCGACGTTGTAGGGGCCGAGAGCACCGAACCAGAATTGCCAGGGACCATCGGTGCCGAGCCTCCAAATCCAGTTCTCGGCGCTGAACCAAGGAATGAGGACGGCGGTAAATTTGGCGAAAGCGATGGCGACGGCGGCGATGGTGGCGGTCTGAATGACCAGCAGCATGGTCCAGCCGTAGAGGAAACCCCACAGCGGGCCGAGCGATTCGCGGAGGTAAACGTATTGGCCTCCGGCTTTGGGCATCGCGGCGGCGAGTTCGCCGTAGCTGAGCGCGCCGATCAGGGTCATAAGCGCCGGTAATGAGCCAGACGATCAGCAGCAGTGCGGGGCTTTGGACTTGATGGGCGATATCAGCGGAGACGATGAAGATGCCGGAGCCGATCATCGAGCCGCAGACAATCATGGTGGAATCGAACAGGCCGAGACCTTTGACCAGTTCGGCGGATTCCGTTGCGGCTAGCGATGATCGCGGAGTTTCTGGCATGCACCTCGGCCTTGTGGCTGATTCGCTTCGTTTTTTACGGACGCTCGCGCACGACGGAGCGCGCGATTTCCAGATACTCGCGAGCGCGCTCGCCAGGATCGGCGGCGGCTTTCAAATCCCCAATTACGGCGACGGAGTCGGCACCGGCTCGAAAAATGTCTGGGGCGGACTGTACTGTGATGCCGCCAATGGCTACAAGAGGTTTTCGGGTTAATTTGCGGGCGGTGCGCAAAAAGTCCAAGCCGACGACGGGATCGGGATTTTCCTTGGAGGCGGTGGCGAAGATGGGGCCGACCGCGATGTAATCGGCGGAAGTGGTATCAGCGGCGCGGAGCTGCTCGATGGTGTGGGTGGAAACGCCGACCCACTGCGGGATGGGGCAGATCTTGCGGGCGGCCTGCACCGGTAAATCGGTCTGGCCGACGTGGACTCCGGCGGCGCCGGTCAGGGCGGCGATGTCCGGACGGTCATTGATGATGAAGGTGACCGGCGGCAGCGCGCGATTGGCGGCTTCCACGCTGCGAATCATTTCGGTGAAGACCTGCGCGAGTTCGTAAATCTGGCGCGAAGATAAATTCTTGGCGCGGAGCTGAATCAGGCGCGCGCCGCCCAGGAGCAGTGATTTGGCGAAGGCCAGCGTGGTTGCGCTCGATTCGGCTGGAGTGGCGTCGACGATCGCGTAGAGGGCGGGAAACAAAGCGCGGGCCTCCGCGTTACTTGGATACCACCGTGACGCGGCGGTCGAGAAAGTGCGTGTCGAATTTTCCGGCGATAAAATCGGGATCGGCCAGGATGCGTTTGTGCAGCGGGATGGTGGTCTTGATTCCTTCGACCACGAAGCCGTCCAGGCCGCGATTCATGCGGGCGATGGCTTCATCGCGATTGTCGCCGTAGGCGATGAGCTTGGCGATCAAAGAATCGTAGTACGGCGGAATTACGCAATCGGAATAGCAGGCGGTATCGACGCGAATTCCGGGGCCGCCCGGAACACGGAAGGCGGTGACGCGTCCAGCGGAGGGCACGAAAGTTTCGGGATCTTCGGCGTTGATGCGGCATTCGATCGCGTGGCCGCGAAATTCGACCGGACCGGTCAGATATCTTGTCGAGTTTTTCGCCGGCAGCGACGCGGATCTGGGCTTTGACCAGATCGACTCCGGTGACCATTTCGGTGACCGGGATGCTCGACCTGAATGCGGGCGTTCATTTCGATGAAGTAGAGATTGCCGGAATCTTCGCGCAGAAATTCGACGGTGCCGGCGCTGTAGTAGCCGAGCGTCTTGAGCGCTTCGACGACCTGCTTGCCGATTCGTTTGCGCGTGATCGGCGTCGAGCGCGGGCGAAGGCGATTCTTCCATAACTTTCTGATGGCGGCGCTGGATGCGAGCATTCGCGCTCGCCGAGATGGATCGACGTTGCCATGCTTGTCGCCCAGGACCTGAAATTCGATGTGGCGCGGGCGCTCGATCAGTTTTTCCAAGTAGACGTCGGCGCTGCCAAACGCTTGCTCGGCTTCGGTGCGCGCGGTCGGAACATGGGGATCAGTTCGTTCTCGTCGCGGACGACGCGCATGCCGCGGCCGCCGCCGCCTTCGGCGGCCTTGATCATGATCGGATAGCCGAGTTCGGCGGCGATCGCTTGGCGGCGTCTTCGTCGGGGACGATGCCGTCGCTGCCCGGAATGACCGGCAGTCCAGCGGCGGCCATGGCTTCCCGGGCCTTATCCTTTTCGCCCATCAGGCGGATGGCGTCCGGTGCGGGGCCGATGAAGGTGATATGCGAGGCTTCGCAGACTTCGGCGAAGTTCGCGTTCTCGGAAAAAAAGCCGTAGCCGGGATGAATGGCGTCGACGTTGGTGATTTCAGCCGCGCTGATAACCTGCGGAATGTTCAGGTAGCTTTCGCTGCTGCGCGGCGGGCCGATGCAAATGGCTTCGTCGGCGAAGCGGACGTGCAGCGAATTGCGGTCGGCTTCGGAATAGACGGCGACGGTCTTGATGCCGAGTTCCTTGCAGGCAGCAGAATGATGCGAAGGGCGATTTCGCCCCGGTTGGCGATCAGAATTTTTCGAAACATCGGGGCTCGGAGCAGAGCTTATTTCTTGCGATTCGGGCGAACGCCAAACAGCGATTCGCCGTATTCGACCGGCTGGCCGTTCTCGACAAAGATGCGCACGATTTCGCCGGCCACGTCGGATTCAATTTCGTTCATTAGTTTCATGGCTTCGATGATGCACAGCGTCTGGCCGGAATCGACTTTGGCGCCCACCGCGACGAAAGGTTCCGCGTCGGGCCCGGCGGCGGCGTAGAAGGTGCCGACGATGGGCGATTTGACGATGTGCAGGTTCTCTTCGGAGCGCGGCGGCGCTTCCGCAGCCGGGGCGGCTTCAGACTTGGCGGCCGCGGCTTCGCGACGCGGCGCTGCCACTACAATTTCCGGCGGCGGTAACGTTGCATAGCTTGGGGCGTAGGCGAGCGGCCCGTGCTTCGAGGGCTTTTTCAGCCAGATGCGCAGGCCCTTGCGTTTGTATTCGAATTCCTCCAGGCCGTGCTTCTCCATGAATTGGAGCAAGCGTTCGACTTCGGCGAGGTCCACGCCCTCGGAGGTGCTGAGGGAGCGCGAGCGAGTGATGATCGGTGCTTCTGTTTTCGGTTTTTTTGCCATTTATAGTTCGAGAAAGTCCCTGGTTGCGCTGGTTAGTTGTTCCGCACCTGTTGCGGTGACCACCACGTCATCTTCGATTCTGATTCCCCCGAGGCCCTCAAGGTATACGCCCGGCTCGACAGTTACCACCATATTCTGTTCCAACACGAAACGCTCGCCGCGAGCCAGTCGCGGCATTTCGTGCACTTCCAAGCCAAGCCCATGACCGGTGCTATGGGTGAAGTATTTTTCCAGCTTATGCTGCCGCAGAATTTCGCGAGCGGCCTGATCCACTTCCCCGGCGGTTACACCCGGTCTGATGACGGATATTGCGGCTTGCTGGGCGTCCAGGACGGCGTGATAGAGCCGCCTGACACGATCGGAAGGCCGGCCCAGGAAGACCGTACGCGTCATGTCGCTGCAGTAGCCGCGCAGTATAGCACCCTGGTCCATCACCACCAACTCGTTTTTCCTGAGTAGCTTGGAAGTGGCCCGGGCGTGGGCCCAGGCGGAGCGAGCGCCGGAAGCGACGATGGTTTCGAAGGAAGGGCCAGCGGCTCCGGCCAGTTTCATGGCGTATTCCATTTCGGCGGCGACCGCAAGTTCGCTCTGGCCGGGCTTCATCTGGCGAACGGTTTTGGTCCACACGTTGGAGATGAGTTTGGCGGCGGCGCGCATCTTGGCAAGTTCGTCTTTGTCCTTCACGGCGCGCAAGCGCTCGACTTCATTTGCGCCCGACGACCAGCAGACCTTAGTGCCGGCGGCGGAGCCGAGGACGCGTTTCTGGGCGACGCTAACCTGCCCGGCGGAGTAGATCAGCTCGGTCTTGCCGCGGAGGCTCTTGAGACGGTGTCCTACGGCCCGGACCAGGCCGTGGGTGGCGATGTGGACTTCTACGGCGGAGACTTCCGCACGGGTTTGGTAGGTGTAGCGGCTATCAGTGAAGAGCGTGGCGCGCTGCTGTTCGACCAGCAGCAAGCCGGAGCTGCCGGTGAAGCCGCAGAGATATTGAATATTGGGGAGGTGGGTGACCAGGATGGCGTCGGCACCGGCGGCAGAAAGCAAAAGCCGGAGTCGACTGAGTCGACCCCGGCGTGTTTTCAAATGGACCGAGCTTTTATCCACGACCGCTTAAACGCCCCTAAACTTCTGCGATTCTTCTCGAAACTATCCCGGCAGGATGCGCGGGGTCAAGAAGAACAGCAGTTCCTGGGCGGTGGAGCTGACCGTGGTGTGCTTGAACAGGTTGCCCACGACCGGCAGGCTGCCAAGCAGCGGCACTTGCTGGACGTCGGTACGCTGTTGGGTGACGATGACGCCGCCGATTACGACGGTGCCGCCATCAGCAATAAGCACCTTGGTGTTCGATTCCTGGGTGTCGATAGCCGGGATGCCCTGAACGCGCGGGATGGAAGAATCGATCGCGTCGTTCTTGACGTCCACGTCCATGTAAATGGTGCCGTCGGCGGTGATTTGCGGGACCACGTCCAGTTCCAGCACGGCGTCGACGAATTGGACCGAGACCGTGTTGTTGACGATGGTTTGCACCGGGATCTTGGTACCTTGCTTGACGATCGCCTTCTGGTTGTTCTGGGTGATGACCTTGGGCTTGGAGATGAGCTTACCCACGCCGCGTTCTTCAGCGGCGGTGATGATTTCATCCAAGGCAAACTGGCCGTTCTGGAAAGCATAGCTCAAACCGCTGGTCGGGGTCGTGGCTCCCAAGTTGGTCAAGAGCGGCATCGGCGCCGAACTCGGAGGCAAGCCGTTGCTGGGAGCTCCCACGTACAGCGGAGGAGCGGGAGAGTGAGTGATCGGGCTGGTGCCGACCGCGGACGCGCCGCCGACGATGCTGTGGCCGGAGGCCAGAGCGAGGGCCAGCTGGGTGCCGATTTCACGCGAGAAGGAACGGTTGGCGGCGACCACGCGGGCTTCGATTTCGACCTGCTGCGATTTGCGATCGAGCTGGCGCAGGAGGTTGTCGAGAACCGGGAGCACGTTGGGCACGTCGCGAATGATCAAAGTGTTGGAGCGGCTGTCGGCCAGGATGTCGCCACGGGAAGAAAGGAACTTCTTCATGGTGGGGACGAGGTCTTCGGCCTTGGCGTAGCTCAGGACGCGAGTGGTGGTGACCACGTCGGCGGCTTCGGCCTGGGCGCGAGCAAGTTCGCGATTCTGATCCGCTTCTTTCTTCAGCGTATCTTTGGTCGCAATGCGCAGGACGTTGCCGTCGAGCTGCTTATCGAGATCGTTGTTCTTGAGCACGATGTCGAGGGCCTGATCCCACGGTACATCGTCGAGAACGATGGTCAGCGAACCCTTGACCGCCGGGTCGACCACGACGTTCAGGCCGCTGATTTCGTGAATCAGGCGGAAGAAGTCGCGAAGATCGACGTCCTTCAAGTTGACGGAGATCGGTTCACCGGAATAGCGGCCGGCCGGAGGAGGCGTGGCGGCCTGCTGTTCGGTGGCCGGACCCGGAGTGGTGACAGCGATGACCACGTTCGGAGCCGGAGAAGATTCGGACTTGGTTTCAGACTTCGGAGCAGGCGTGGCGATGGCAGGAGAAGCCAGAGCCGAGCTGCTGCCGGTGAGAGTCGAGGGCAACGAAGCAACCGGAGCCGGAACGACGACCGCTGGTGCCGGCGCTGCTACCGCCGCAATCTCTTTCGTCGCAGGTTGAGCCGGGGCCGAAATCGCAACGGGGGCCGGGGCTGGAATGTCGGTCTTGGTGGTGGTCACTTCGGTCGGCTGCGTTTCGGGAGCGGACTTGGTTGCTCCAGTCGAGGTGGCCGCGGCGAAGGTGACGGTGACGGCGTTGCCCGAGGCATTGACGTTGTAATGCGCGGGCGCACGGAGATCAATGACCACACGAGAAACTTCGGGAGTGAACTGAGCCAAGCGAATTTCGCGAACTGGATCGAGATTGCTGGCGATGTTCTTTTCGGAAGTTTTGAGGTGAGCGCCGGTGAAATCGAGCACGATGCGGTCGGGATTGCTGAGACGGGTGACCTTGTAATCGAGCTTGGCGCTGCCGGTGATGTTGACTTCGGTCTTGTCGCCGTTCTGGGCGAGGCTGACCTGCTTGATGGCTTCGTAGCCGGTGGTGGCGGATGCAGCAGGCGCGGTCCTGGTTGAGGCCGTCTTCACCGCAGCCGGAGCAGCAGTGTGAGCTTGCGGCGCGACTCCCTGAGGTGCCGGCGCGGTGGTGATGGCGACCGGCTTGGCGGAGGCGTCGGCATTGCCATTGGCGGAAACGAGCAGCATCAATTCATGATTGTCGGTGCGCTGGAGGCGCGGCTCGACGCCGGGGCGCAGCAGGATTTCGACGCGCACCACGGGCTTCTGGCCGGCGGAGTAGGAAGTGACCCGGTAACTCTTGACGAATTCCGAGGGCACCACTTTGGCTCCGGCCGAATCGCCCGCCGAGACACCGCTCAGATCGAGCACGTACAGGCTCTCGCTGGGGCGATAGGTGGTGTAGTCGAAGGCGCCGGTGGACTGAGCTTCGAGGCTCACCGCGCCATCCTTGACCACCGCTTTCACATGCACGACCGGCGCGTCATTGGCTAGAACTGCGCCGCTCGTCAACATCAGGGCTGCTGCAACCGTGGCAGTGAAGCCCCACGCCCTCCGCATAATCCTCATTGCTGCTCTCCTGCACTCGGATAGATTCGTTTCGTAACCGTGCGTTCGACCTGCTTACCGAAGGCGTCTTTGGAATTTTCCTTGAACGTCACTCCGTCCAGACCGATCTTTTCGACGTCGCCGTCATACAACTTGTCGCCTTCGCGAAGGAAGTACACGCGCTGGTCGGGATTGGAAACGACCGCGAGCATACCGCCGGGAGAACTGACCGTGCCGTCGACGTGCACGGTGGCCACCTGCAGACCGGCTTTGCCCGGAGGCAGAGGAGGCCCGCCGGCTTTGCGGTCATTGACCAGAGGTTGAAATGGGTCACGCTTGCCGGATTCCGCGATGACCGGTTTGGCCGCGGAAGGGTCGCCCGCCGCAGGAGCGGCCGCGGGCGCTGCGGACTTCTTGTGAGCCTTCTTGGTCGCCGTCTTGGCCGGAGCCGGAGCCGGAGCGGTTTGGGCTCCGGTCACAGAGACCAGGCAAAACGAGAGCGCCAGGCCGACGAGAAGTTTTGCCGAATTGTTTGCAAGTTTCATCGTTTTTGCCCTATCGCTTTGCTGGCGCGGCGGCCGGAGCAGTTGTAGTGGTCGCGGTGGTGGTGCTGCCCGACGCCGCATCAGATGCCTTGGAAAAGAACGTAGTGATGTTCATGGTGCCGGTGACCGAACTGGACGGGTTCATTTTGAAAGTCGTGTTGGTCTTGGACGAAATTCCCTTCAGCTTCAGATCGCCGACATTGATGATTCGAGAAAGGCGGCCCAGCTTGGAGAAGAAATCGAGGACCGCGAAGTACGGGCCGTCGGCTTCGACTTCGAAGGGCATCTCGAAGTAATACTGCTTGCTGGCAATGGGCAGCGCCTTCATCCGGCGAATGGAAACTCCGGAGCTGGTGGCTGCGCTCTGAATCATGATGATGAACTGATCGGTCTGCTTGTCTTCGGGAACGATGGTTTGCAGAGTCGCGAGCTGCTTCTGCAGGGCGTCCATCTGGGACTGCAGTTCAGCGCGGCGCTGCTTGTAAACCCGCAATCCGGCAACTTCAGCCTGCAAAGGCTTCTCGGTCTGCTGGGCCTGTTCGAGGTCGTTGCGCACGGTGGCCAGGGGCGAGCCGGGCACATACAGGCCGGCGGCGATCAAAACCACCGCGAGACCCAAGAAGAACAACGCTTGTAGCGGCCAGGGCCAATCACGAAATCCGGTAGCCATCGCTAGCTCCTTCCCTTCGCCGCAGGCGCGGGCGGCGGTGTGGGAGTTGACGTCGCCTTCGGTTGCGGCGTCGCTTCCGGCGTGGGAGTCTGAGCCACGTTGGCGGTCATGGTAAATCCGTAAGTGGTGACGGACTTCACTACGTCGTCCTCTTTCGCCTCTTGAATTTCAATCTTGTCGAAGTAGCCGGAGCGCTTCAGCTGGGTCATGAAGTTGGCCACGGAGTTGATATTGCCGGCTTCGCCGCCGATGGCGAGCGAATCACCATTACGGTCGAGCGAGGTGAGCCAGAGCTGGTCGACCCGGACCACGGTGTTGGCGACCATCTGGAGCAGTTCCTGAGCGCCGGTGCGATTCTTCTGCAGGCCTTCGATGACGTCGATCTGGGTCTGCAAAGCTTTCTTCTGATCTTCGAAGCGGTCCACATCCTGCTTGATCTGCTGCAGGCTGGCCTTTTCGACCTTCAGAGCCGCGATGCGGGTATTGGTGTCGTCGAGTTGCTTTTTCTGCGACAGATACATGGTGAAGAGCACGATGCCGGCGATGACCACGGCCGCGATCCCCAAGATGATAGGCAGGCCATTCTGTATCGGCACGGACTGCTTGGTGGTCTTTGGCCGGGTCTGGCCCAGTAAGTTAATCCGAATCATGGGGTGTCAAAGCTCCTCAGCGCCAGGCCCACAGCGATAGCCAAGCGCGGCGCCAACTCGCGAATCTGGCTTTCATCATGACGCGCGGGATTGATTGCAATCTTGCGGAACGGATACAACTCCTCGACCGGCATGGCGAACTCTTCTTTCAGCAGGTCGAGCAATCCCGGAACGCGCGCCGTGCCGCCGGCGATATAGATCCGGCGGATATTTTCGCCGCTGGCGGTGGCGCGGAAGAAGTCAAACGTTTTCTGAATTTCCAGAATCAAGATGTCGGAGACCGAACGAAGAATGGCGGTGCGCTGCTCTTCGTTAACTCCAGCCAGCGTGCCACCCATCTTTAATTTTTCGGCATCTTCGAAGCTGAGGTCCAATTCCTTCTGCAGCGCGTCGGTGTACTGGTTCCCGCCGACCGAAACGTCGCGAGTGAACAGCGGGGTCCAGCCACGAACGATGTTGATGTTCATGACGCTGGCGCCGACGTTCAAGAGAGCGACGACCTGCGAAGGATCCGGCTCGTAGTTCACTTCGAAAGCGTTCTGCAGGGCGAAGGCGTCGATGTCGACGACCACCGGAGATTTTCCGGCCTGAGCGAGAACGTTGGTGTGGTTCAGAATTTTATCTTTTTTCACCGCGACCAGCAGAACGTCCATCTGGTTTTCGGTGGCTTCGAGCAACTGGTGGCTGAGGTTGACGTCCGCGATATCGAAAGGAATGTGCTGGCTGGCTTCGGCTTGGACCCGGTCGTAGAGCTCGTCTTCGGTCATCAGCGGCATACTGACGCGCTTGACGATGACGGAGTGCCCGGAAACCGAGGTGGCCACGTCTTTGGCTTTGATCTTCTGGCCGTCGAAGATCGAGATGATCTTCTCCGCCACCGAGGGAGCGTCCATGATGGCTCCATCGACTACGGTGTCCTGCGCCAAGGTTTCGATTCCGTAGCTGACCAGCTCGTAGCCCGCTTTGGTTTTCTTCAGCTCGACGGCTTTCACCGAACTCGAGCCGATGTCCAGGCCGATCAAAGATTTTGTTTTACCGAGATTGAACATCGTGCGGCCCCTCACTCCTCACCCGCCCCGCTTCGCTGGACGGACACGGCTTGGTCTGCTGCTCTAAAAATTTCTGGAATGTATTTCTGTCGCTTGCTGCTTGCGCCCGTCACCCCGGAGCGCTGGAATTCATGGGAGGGCACCTCAGTACTGCTACGCCCGGTACCCTCCGCTTTGAATCGTTTATTACATCCACGCCGCAGAGTGTCAAGCAAGCTGTTTCCTTGGTGTGCTATTGGTAAAAACCGTACGAAGGGACAGGATGGCGAAAGGTACAGGTAAAAAGGACAGGTGGAAAGACTCTAAAACCCACAAATAGCGTGGGAAACGGGGCTTTAGGCGAAGAAAAAAGCGATTCGCTTAGGGTTTACCTTTTCTTCGGATTTTGGATAGTTTAGCTGTTGCCAAATTGCGTCCACTCTTTTTTTTGTGCTTGCGTCGCTTTTGATCTCGTCAGGCCAACGTCCGGCGAAACCTTCTTCGGGCCATTTGCGGGTGGCGTCGACGCCCATCTTGGAGCCGAAATCCTGGCGGCGGGCGGCGTGGTCCAGGGAGTCGACCGGGCCCAGCACGAACTGTATATCGCGCTCGGGGTCGATGGCGCAGAGGGCTTTCCAGACAATCTCACTGTTATTTTTGAGGTCGACATCGTGGTCGACGACGATGATCACTTTGGTGAACATGGCTTGGCCCAGGGACCAGATGGCGTTCATTATTTTCCGCGCCTGGCCCGGATAGCTTTTGCGGATGGAGACAATCATTAAATTCTGGAAGATGCCTTCAGGTGGCATGGCCACGTCGACGATTTCGGGGTACTGCATTTTCATCACGGGCATGAAGATGCGTTCGATGGCGTGGCCCATGAAATAGTCTTCCTGCGGAGGCGGTCCGACGATGGTGGTGAGATACAGCGGATCGTTGCGGTGCGTGACGCACTGGACGTGAAATACGGGGTAGTTCCCTTCCAGCGAATAGAAGCCGGTGTGATCGCCGAAGGGACCTTCGACGCGGGTCTCGCCGATTTCGACGTAGCCTTCGAGTACGATTTCGGCGTTGGCCGGGACTTCGAGATCAACCGTCTTGCACGGAACGAGGTCGACGGGGTCGCGGCGGAGGAATCCGGAGAAAAGGAATTCGTCCATTTCGGGCGGGACCGGCAGAATGCCGGCTAGCGCTGTCGCGGGATCGGCGCCGATGGCGACGGCGACTTCGAGGCGGCCGTTGGCGTTTTTGGCGCGGCTGTTGCGGTAATGATCGGCGCCGTGTTTCTGGGTTTGCCAGTGCATGCCGGTGGAGCGTCCATCGAAAACTTGCATGCGATAGCAGCCGACGTTGCGCTTGCCGGTGTCTGGATTCTTAGTGATGACCATGGGCCAAGTGATGAAGCGACCGCCGTCTTGCGGCCAACATTTCAGGATGGGCAGATGGTCGAGAGAAAAATCTTCGGTACGGACGACTTCCTGGCAGGCGCCGCTGCGGACGATCTTGGGAAAGAAAGAGCCGATCTCGGCGAGCTTGGGCAACATCTTCACTTTTTCGAAGAAGCCCTGCGGGGATTGCATGTCGATGAAGGAGTGGACGCGGTCCGCGATTTCTTCGAGCGATTCGACTTCGAGAGCGAGACACATTCTTTTTTCGGTGCCAACCAGGTTGGTTACAACCGGGATGCGGGAGCCTTTGGGTTTTTCGAAGAGCAGCGCGGGGCCGGCGGCTTTCACGGTGCGATCGGAGATTTCGGTGATTTCGTAGACCGGATCGACTTCCAGGCCGATTTTGCGCAGCTCGCCTTTTTTGTCGAGCGTGTTTAGAAAATCCCGCAGGTCTTTGTACGCCACTTCCCCTCCGCGCATTTTACGGAATGCAGCGGACAACTTTATCACGGAGAGTTGCGGCGGTGACACGGAGAAGGGCGCGCGGCGACGGCGGCGAAAGTTTCGGCGGGGATGAATGGAATGGAGCGGTGGACCCGGCGTCAGGCCGATGCGAGGGCTACTGAGTTCTCGGGCGAGATGCGCGCGGCTTCTGCTGCGGGATTTATTAATTTGGAGGCCATGTCGCGGTAGCGGGCCACGAGCGGGTTGTTGGCGTTGGCGGTTAGCGGAATGCCCAGGCTGACGGCTTCGCTGACTTGGCGGTAGTCGTTGGGGAGGCGGGCGAAGAATGTTTGGTTAAGTTCGCGCTCATACGCGGAAATTGTGAAGTCGTCATTTTGGCGCGAGCGATTCACGACGACCCGGAATTGAGTGCGATCGAGGCCGGCGGAGTCGACTGCTTTCAAATATCGTTCGAGCATGCCGAGGGCGAGCGCACCGGGCTCGCAGACCAGGAGCAGAGTATCGGCGCCTTGCATGACACGAGCCCATTCGGCGGCGTTGACGAACCCCAGGTCTACGACCACGAAATTAAAAACGTTGCGGGCGAGTTCGAAAATTTTGAGGAGCGATTCGAGCGTGACGGCCTGGCGCTGTTCGGCGCTGAGCGCGAGGTGGCGCGCGCCCATCAGAATTTCGACGCCGCTTTTGTGGCGGGTCATCAGGCTGGCGAGCAAGGATTCGTCGAGGCGCGGCGCGCGTTCGAGGGCATCGAGCAGAGTGAAACGCGGTTCGGCGTCGAGCATCAGCGCAATCTGGCCGAAGGGGCGCGCGAATTCGAGGAGGGCAATGCGTTTTTTGGTGAGGCGCGCCATATGCACGGCGAGATTCAGCGCGACGGTGGTGGAGCCTACGCCGCCTTTGGAGCCGGCTACAACGATCGACCGTTCACTCACGCGAAAATTCCTCCCGGCAGGCCGCAGCGTCGAGAACGCGGCGGGCGACTGCTTGGCGGCGTCCCAGATACTTTGGAATTATCGGCAGGATGGGGATTTTTCTTCAGTGCGGAGGCGTGGATTCACTGGGTGCTCGGGGGGCAGTATCTTTATATATATACGGCGTCACGGCGTGGTTTGGCGAGGCTAAGCCTTTTCGTTCAAGATTGCAGTTGTGTATAATCGGTTCCGGCGTCGATGAGCGGGCGTCGTACAATGGCAGTATAGAAGCTTCCCAAGCTTCGGACGTGGGTTCGATTCCCATCGCCCGCTCCAGCAATTCGCAAAATCTCCGTTGATTCGGCTGCCCTTGCTCACCTGGGATTTCGGAAGAGTGTTTATCCGCGCTGGCGGCCTACAGTTTTCCGGGCAACGTGCGGGAGCTCGAAGGTGAAATGGCCAGACTCGCTGTACTGGCACCGGCCCACGTTCCTTGCGGCGTAGATTTGTTGAGCGCCAGAATTCGAAATCGGACCAGCGGACTCTCCGGCAATATCTCTCAGCCCGCGCCCGTTGCTCCCATGTCGCTACAGGAAATGGAACGGCAGCTGATTCTATCAGTGCTAGAACATACCGTTGGCAATCGCACGCGAGCCGCGGAGATCCTCGGCATCAGCCGCGAAGGTTTGCGGACCAAGCTTCAGAAAATGCAAATTCAGCCGTTGGATTCCGTTTCATAGGCTCGGCGACGCGGTCGTTCCCGATCGCCTATAACGATGCCTACCGCGACAAATGCGCCAGCGTGTGGAGCAAGACGTTTTCTGTCGCCGCCTTAGAAGCGGAAGTCGGGAGGCTAACACTCCCATTAAACGGATGCCGTCGGCTGCAGCTCCTGGTTAACGCCTAACCGGACATGTGGTTTCGAGTTTCAGGAGACCTAGCTTCGAGGCCTAAGGAAATCCGTCGCGGCAGGTGAGAAATGCAACTTTACGTCGCGGTAGCGAGCGTTCCGCACTTTTGGTTTTTTCGGAAGCGACTGCAGCATCGTTCGGTCTCGGCGACCGCGAACGCAGGGCGGGAGCGAAACCAGTGACTAATCTCGTACTTGGCGTGCGGGCGTTGATGGGATAGGCTGGGTCGAATTTGTCGCTCAGGAGACGTGCCCAATGACACAACAAGACGCAACGCAGCCTGTTTTGGCATGTGCGCAATGCGGAAAACCGTTCGCGCAATCGGAGCTGGTGCCGATCGCCGGGAATTGGGTTTGCGGCGCTTGCAAGCCGTCGTTTTTGAGCCGGGTGGTGGCGGGTGGTCCAGCCGTGGCCTCGTCCCTCCAGTACGCGGGGGTGGGCATTCGATTCGGCGCCCGGTTCATTGACGGTTTGCTGTTTCTCATTCCCTTTGCGCTCGTCATGGCCTTGGTTATGCCGAACCTACTGCGCACGGCGGGCAGTAAGCCGCCTGCTCTGTTCAATGGAACGTTTGTGCTGGTTGCTCTGATTTTCGGTGTGTTTTATGAAGTGCTGATGCTGCGCTATTGGGGAGCTACGCTCGGGAAAATGGCCTGTAAAATCAAAGTCGTACGGCCCGATGGTAGCAGCTTGGGCTGGGGCGTCTCATTTGGCCGCTACTTTATGTACAACGTGGTAATCTCCGCCGTCCCGATCCTAAACTGGGTTCTGCTGATCACGACAGCGGTTATGGCTGGTACGGACGAGCAAAAGCGGGCGCTGGAAGACCGCGTGTGCGACACACGGGTGATCTACACACGGAGCTAGGGTGAGCCTGAACCTGTTCAGTCATGTTCCGAGCAGTTCCGAAACAGGCGGTTTCGGAGCCGGCACGGGCGACCCGGGCACTTCTCCGAGTACGGCGGGCACCACCGCGTGTCCCGAGTGCGGCGGCTCAATCACCCCGGCAGCCGCGCCGGGCGGATGGCAAATCTGTCCCTATTGCTCCAAAAAGTTGAGCATGGGCGTCTGGCCGGTGGCGCAGCAAAAAATGAACGTCGTCTCCGCGATGCCGGAGCAATCGACCTGTTTCTTTCACCCAGAGAAGGCCTTCGAGGCTTGCTGCCAGCGGTGCGGGCGTTTTCTGTGCGCGCTGTGCGACTTGCAATTGGGAGCTGAGCACGTTTGCCCCACGTGCTTCGAGCGTGGACGCGCCGATACCCGGAGCGGGGACCAAGCGGAGTGGCGGCATCGCGACATACTCTACGATTCCATTGCGATGACGGCCGGATGGGGCTGGATTGTGTTCTGGCCGACGGTTATCGCCGCGCTGCCGGCGACCATTATTTTGCACGTGAAGTTCCGGAAGGCGCCGCGATCGTACCTGGTTCCACGCTCGGGCTGGCGCTTTTGGGCGGCGTATGGCGGATTTTTGTGGCTGCCATTGTTGATCGGAAGTTTCGTCTTCAAGCGCTGGATTACAGGGAGACATTGATTGGCCACCGGGTTCCGCAAAATATCGCGCATCGGCAGCCTGACGGGCGCGACGATTTGGTATCTGAGCGAGGACTGTTTACTGGCCGCCAAGCGCGTGATGTATGCGGTCGAGTACCGTCGGTTTTACTTGCGCGATCTGGAATCCATTGTAGTGTGGCGCAGCCGGAGGTGGCTATTGCGGCCGATTATTCCCGGCGTGCTGCTGCTCGCGCTGGGCGCCGTGCTGTGGCAGACCGTAAATTTGACGGCTGGCGCGATTGCGGCGGGCGTGGGCGTGGTTTGGGCTGGGTTGGAACTGGGGCTCGGGCCGGCGGCCGAGTCGCGGATTCGCACGACGGGAATGAGCGTTGATCTGCCGCTGGTGAAGCGAACGCGGCGCGCTGGCAAGGTTCTGGCGAAAATTGACGCGGCGGTTCGGGCCGCTCGCGGCGGGGCGCTTGCGCAGCCGATCGCATCCCCAGAACAACCTCAAACGGCCACGCCGCTGGGCCGAACCGAGCCGGAGTCAGCTTCCACAGTTGCCCCCATCGGGGATGTGACTTAAACGAATGGCTCCTACGCCAGTCGCGCCCGCAGCGTTGCGCTTGCGCCATGCGCGTTGCTTGTTTCATCCGTTGCGCGAGGCGGCTGCACGGTGCCCGCACTGTGGTGGAACGTTTTGCCGCGAATGCGTGACCGACGAGGACGACAAGCTGGCCTGCCCGCCTTGCCTGCGCCGGATGGCGCGCCCGCCCGCACCGAAAGCTTCCGCGGTAGGACAGTTCCGGCAAGTGGCGACGGGATTCATCGCACTCGCCTGCCTGATGGCATTATTTTTTGCTTTGCTGCAGTGGCGCGTGAACCGGCCGGAGTTGCACCTGAATTTCGGCGGCGCGAACGGGCCTCATCTGCCGGGACAAGCACATGAGTGAAGCGGCGGTAACTCCGCTCCCGGCGCAAGGAGGGCGTTCGAAAGCTGCGCGCACCCGCCGCAGCCGCCTGAGCCCACTGGAAGCGCTGGAAGGCGGATTCGCGTTGTTTCGGTCAACGTTCGGCCGAGAGGCTTGGCGCTACTATGCCGGCGCTGCACCGCTCGCGATTTTTTTCATTCCGGTGTGGGTGGTTAACGGACAAGTTCGAGTATCCAGCGGCGGGCTGCTCGTGGAAGCGGCGCTGCTGGCCGCGGCGTATCTGCTGCGAGCCTGGGCGGTGGCCCGCTACATGCAAGGCGTTCGCGAGCGCGCATTCGGCGTGCCGATTGCGAAGCGCGCAGAGTGGGGCGCCAAGGTTGCGGTGTTGGGACGGCTGCTGGCGTGGAAAATTATTTTGAGCGCCGCCGCTTTGGTCACGCTGCCCACGTTTGCCGGGCCGTCGTGGTTCTACAGCGGCTGTCAATTCGCAAGTCTTCAGGCCTCGGAAGACTCGCCGGAGCGGAATTCGATGGTGGGCTGCCTGGCGCTCGCGGGCGAATGGTTCGGCGGCGGGCTGCTTCTTTTTCTGATGCTCTTCCCTCTCTGGATTGCGGTGTGGCTCAACTGCTTGCTGCTGGCGATCTTGGTGCCGCAATTGCTGCACTCCATTTTCGGGGTCGACACTCTTTTGTCCACGCAAGCGGGGGCCTATTCGCTAGGCAGTAGCTCTGCATTCTGGCTTTCGCTATTCGGCGGCACCTGGCTGGCGCTTGACCCGGTGGTGAAGTGTACCTACGTGGTCGTCTATCAGCATTTGCGATCGCGGCGCGAGGGAGATGACCTGCGCGGGTTACTCGCGACCCTGCCAACCCTGCAGAAAAAAAAGGCAGCGCTGATTGAAATTGTCTCGGAGGGTCGCACCGCGGGAATTGCACTGCTAGTCGTTCTCATCGCGATCCTGCTTAGCGCATCGCAAATCAAGGCGAGCCCACTGCAAGCGCCGCCGCTGAGCCGCAGCGTCACACAAACAGCGGCGGATTACGCCTCGCCGGATCGCGTTCAAAAATTGCGCCAAGCCCTCGATGCCGAATCGCAGCGCGCGATATATCGCTGGCACGACACCGAACACCCGAGCGAGCCCAATTGGTTTGACAAGGTGCTGGCCAGGATCGGACGCGCCATCGAGCGTGGCTGGGACGCCTTCTTGAATTTCCTGCGAAAGTTGTGGCCGCAGGGGTTGAGTATCTCGCCGGCGTCGGGCGGCAAGTGGCAGATGAAGGATCTCCGCTTTTGGGTGGCTTTGCTCGTTGCGCTGACCCTGGCGGTCGGGGTGACGCTATTTTGGCTTCGGCGACGCCGCGAGGCGCCCCAGATTTCGATTCCCGTGGCGGCAGCGCCGCTGCCGGATTTGCAGGACGCGGCGGTGGCGAGTGAACGTTCGGAGGACGAATGGTTCGCACTCGCTAACCGGCTGGAAGGCGAGGGGAATTTGCGGCTGGCGCTGCGTGCGGCGTACCTGGGTTTGCTGGCGGGATTGGCGCAACGTGCCTGGCTGACGATCCGGCGCGATCGCACCAACCGCGAATACCTGGATGAATTCACGCGGCGGTGGCGGCGGCGCCCGCAGGCTGCGGTCGAAGCTCGCGCGGAAATTCCGGAGAGAGTGCGCGGCAGTCTGCGGCAGTTCGACCGCGTTTGGTACGGCTCGCAGGCGCTGACGCCATCGTCGGTCGCGACCTACCGCCAGGATCAGCGCGAGTTGCTCAACCATGTCTAATAACAACTCCGGCGGCAGCACGGCGCTCAACTGGCGAGGCCCGCTGCTGGCGGCTGCGCTGTTCGCGGCGGTCTTTTCCCTGCTGTTGCTGATCGCCCATCAGAATCAGGCGAACACCGGCGATATGGGATCCAGCTTGCGTCAGGACCCTTACGGCACCAGCCTGCTCTTCGATTCCTACGAGCGCGCCGGATACCGGGTTGATCGCAGCCAGGATGAAGACTCGCTTTCCGATCAGGACGCGTCGCAAACCACGGCGTTCTTTGTCGGCGGCTTTCCGGAGGGTGATTGGGAAATGAAGGATGGAAAGCCCCGCAACGGATCGAAACTTCTGGCGCGAATGGAGAATTTTCTGGCTCGCGGCGGGCGCGTGGTACTGGTCCAGCCTGCCTGGAAATTAAATTCCGAGTCTCAAGGCTGGGCAGTCGAGGATAAGTGGAACGAAGGTCAACCGGTGCCCGATCCCGATTGGGTTTCTCCCGAGCGTGCAGCGATGCCGGCCGGCAGCGAGGCCATGTATCTCTCCAGTCATGCTCCATGGCTCAAAACGGACGCACACTGGACCACGCTCTACGAAAAGCCGGCGGAAACGAGTGGCAGCACTGACTCCTCTGCGCGTGTTTATCTGGCGATGCTGCGCGTGGGAAAAGGCGAAGTAATCGCCGCCAGCCAGGAATCTTTTCTGCTGAACGAAACGCTCAAGACGCATCCGAACCCGGTGCTGCTCGATTTTCTCGCGGGCGGCCGGCCCACGATTTGGGTGGACGAGACCATTCACGGACTGCACCAGGAACAGGGCGCGCTCTGGCTGGTACAGCGCTACCGGCTGCAAGCAGCGCTGTTACTTTTCTGGGCGGCCTTGCTGACTTTGCTCTGGAGTCTAAGTGGCGATCTGGTGCGCCGTCCGCCGCGCGAATGGAGCGCGGAGGTCGTGCGCAATGGCGAGAGCGCTGGGGTGGCCGGGCTACGCCTGCTGCAACGGAGTATTTCGGCAGACCAGGTTGTGGCGGAATGCTGGCAGCAGTTCGACCGTCGCTCGCCACAGGATGCGAAGGCCATCCGCACCGAGCCGCGCTGGAGGCCGCGACTGCAGGCGGCACTGGCCAAGACTCCTTTAGCGGGATACTTGGAATTGAAAGAACTGATCCGCGAAAGACGCGCGAGCGCCAGGGGCATGATCCATCGAGCGCAACCCGAACCCGGCGGCCCTGAGACCGTTTCGGTTTCGCCGACGATGAATCCCAAGGAGGCACCTAGCACATGAACGAGGAACCAGCATCGAGTTCGAACCTGCCGGCGCGAACCGCGAGCGCGGAACCGCAACCGCAGGCGGCGATCACGAAAGTGACCAGCGGTGCGCGGCGGGTGAGGGAGAAGCTGGGGCGCGTCATCGTCGGCCAGGACGAAGCGATTGATCTCTCGCTCGTCACTCTGCTCGCCGGGGGACATGCGCTGATCGAAGGCGTCCCGGGCGTGGGCAAGACGCTGCTGGCCAAGGCCCTGGCCCGTGCGGTGGGCGGCGATTTTCAGCGCATTCAGTTCACCCCCGATTTAATGCCCGCGGACATCACCGGCACGAGTGTCTTCGACCTGAAGATGCAAGAATTCCGACTGGTGCGCGGCCCGATTTTCACCAATTTTTTATTGGGAGATGAAATCAATCGCGCGCCGGCGAAAACCCAATCGGCTCTGCTGGAAGCCATGCAAGAAAGGCAGGTGACGATCGATCGCGCCAGCTATGCCCTGCCCCCGGTATTTGTTGTTTTCGCGACGCAAAATCCGATCGAGCATCAGGGCACATACCCGCTTCCGGAGGCGCAGAAGGATCGGTTTCTGGTGAAAATCCGCATGGGCTATCCGACGGCGGAGGACGAACGCGAACTGGCGCGAATGGTGGCCCAAGGCGAAGCACCGGAGCGCCGGCTGAGCGAAGAATTGCGCGAGCCGGTTCTGCAGCCGGGCGAGCTGGATCAGTTGCGCGCGGCGACGGCGCAGGTGCGGGTCAGCGAGGCGGTAAGCAACTACATCGTGAATCTGGTTCGGCAGATGCGGCAGCACGCGGCCGTTTGGGTAGGCGCCGGACCGCGCGGGACGCTCGCACTACTATCGGCATCGCGAGCGCTGGCCGCGCTCGAAGAGCGCGATTTCGTGCTGCCCGAAGACGTAAAGACTCTGGCTGGCCCGGTGCTGGAGCACCGCATGCTGCTGCGACCGGAGTTCGAGATGGAGGGACTCGAGCGTCGTGAAGTAATCAATGCGGTGTTGGAGGCGGTAGAAGTGCCGCGATAGACCGCGAGCGCGATTTTCGATGTGGTGATATTGCTATGAGGCAAGCGAATCATGACGGCTGTAAGAGAGCAATCAACCGAAGGTAACGTGCCGGGTGCCGCAGCCAAGTTGGCGCAGAACGAATCTGCAGCGACGCCGGCGCGCCGTGCTCCGCTGGCGCACGATAATTCGCCTGAGCGGATTGCCTTTCGACCGTCGAGAACGCTATTGAGCCCGGGGGCAGCACTGCCGTGGTTGCTGGGATCGTTGGGCGTTGCGGCGTGCGTTGCTCCATGGCTGCCGCGAGGATGGCGATGGCTCGAGCTGATTGCTGCCATTGCAGTGCTGGTGACGTTTTACGAGGCATTTGCACTTTGGTTTGTGCGTAAAGACTTGGCGCCCGTTCTGCTGTCATCGAAAAACGAGCTGCGCGGCTGCGAAGGCCAGAGTATGCCGATTGCGCTGGCGCTTGCCGGGTCCGGGCGTCGCCGATTGCGCAGCGAAGTCCGGCTGGCAATTATGCCGGCCACCAAAGAGAGCGAAACCGCCATTTCGGTGAAAGGCGGTCCGCAGACCCTGAGGCTCGAGCGACCAGAACGACTCGAGGAACAATCCGGCGCAGCAAGCGCCGCGCCCGTGCACCTGTGGCCGTGGACGCCGCAGATTGGGTTGCTGCGTCGAGGACTGTGGCCGGTGCCGCGGGTAGGAATCGAATCGCGGTCGCGCTTCGGCATTTGGCGCTTGCGCCAATGGTTCGATTCACCCACGCTGCTGCGGATTGATGCGGATTTGAGGCCCGGGCGGCGCGGTATCTTACGCAGCCCGATTTACCGCGCGCTGGTGGCCGCGCGCCAAGCTCCGTGGACCGGGCATGGCCGCGAATTCGAGCGTCTGCGCGAATATCAGCCGGGCGACAACTACGCGGAAATCGCCTGGAAATCCACGGCGCGACGCGGCGTGCCGGTAACCCGGCTTTTCCAGTGGGAGCAGAAGCAGGAAGTGTATTTCGTGATCGACCAATCGCGCGCCGCGGCGTCGGTAATCGAACCGGCAGCAGCGACCGAAGGCAACATCCCGTTGGCCCGAGCGCCGAGACGGGTTCTGGACCTGGCGGTCGAAACGGCCCTGGTTGGTGCGACGGTCGCGTTGGAGCTGGGCGACGAATTCGGACTTGTAACCTTCGCCGAAGAACCGAAAACCTGGCTGCCGGCCGGGAGCGGCCAATTCCAATTTTCCCAATTCCGCGACCGGCTGCTGAGCCTGGAACCTTTGCCCACCACCGCGGATTACGAAGCGCTTTTCAGCAGGATTCGGCTGCAACTGCGCCGCCGCGCTTACCTGGTGTTGCTCGCGGACCTCGCGGAGCGTTCGCTTTCCGATTCGATGCGCCGCGGAGTCGCACTGCTCGGCACCTCGCACGTGGTTCTGATGACGAGCGTACTGCCCGCGCATGCGCAGCCGGCCTTTTCGTCCGGCGAACAGCCCCGAACCGAGCAAGACGTGTATGCCGCCCTGGCCGGAGAGAAAGAAAACCAGCGGCTGGTAACGCTCGGGCGTCAGCTCCGTCACTTGGGCGCCGAGTTACGTTTCGTTTCGCCGGAAAACTTTCTGCGGACGGCGGTGGAAGGATATCTCGAAAGCAAACGGGAGCAGCGGGTGTGATCTTAGATCTACAACGTTTTCAGGCACAGCAGCAGCCCGGCTGGGACCAGCTCGAAGCGCTGCTGGCACAGCTCGAAGGCCGCCCGGACCGCCGCTTGAAGCCCGGAGAAGCGGAACGGCTGCAAGAGCTCTACGCCCAAGCCACCGCGGATCTGAACCGGGTGATCCATGGCGCGTTGGCGCCCGAGCTCAAGCAATATCTGGAGCGGCTGGTGGCGCGGGCCTATGCGGAGCTGTATTACGCGCGCCCGACACGCTCCGAACTTTGGCAGCCCCGCCGCTGGTTGAGGATTTTCATCGCGTTTCCGGAAGCCTTCCGGCGACAGTCGGCATATTTCGCGCTAGCCGTGCTGATTACGATTCTAGGCGCTGCCCTCGGCGGGTTGGCCGTGCGATACGATCCCGCGGCTGTGGATGTGCTGCTACCCGCCGACTACCTGCGCAATCCCGGTGCGCGTGTGGAGCAAGACGAGAAAGGACAGAATCGGCATCGGGACTCCGTGCAGATCGAAGCCCAATTTTCAGCGGAATTGATCACCCACAATATCCAGGTAGCGCTGCTCGCGGCGGCGCTCGGCGTGACGTTTGGCATTGGCACGGCACTGCTGCTTTTCGAAAACGGCGTGCTGCTGGGCGCCGTCGCAGTTCACTACACGCAGCAAGGTTTCGGATTATTCGTTACGGCCTGGCTGTTGCCGCACGGCGCGTTCGAAATCCCGTCCATTCTGATCGCCGGACAAGCTGGATTTTACTTGGCGCGTTTGCTGTTACGCCGGCGGGAGGACCGCAATATGCGCCAATCCATGGGCGAATGGTTGCTGCTGGTGGCGGGTCTGGCGATGATGCTGGTCTGGGCCGGGACCATGGAGGCTTTTTTCTCGCAACATCAGGCTCCGGTGTTGCCGTACCGGTTCAAAGTAGCGGTGGGCGCAGCGGAGCTGGTGCTGCTCACGTTCTACCTGCTACTGATTGGGCGCAGAGCGACCGGCGCGGCCGCGCCGTCAAACCCGCCTGCGGGGAGTGAATGAACACTTTTCAGCCGAACCGTTCGTCGACCATCGCCGAACTCACGATCGCCACTCCAGAAGGCGTGCTCTTTCGATTGCCGCTGGCTGGTCCGGCGCCGCGCCTGTACGCGATGCTGCTCGATATCACCATCGTCCTGGCCGCCGTGAACGGACTGGGATACCTGGTTTACTGGATTTTTGCAAAAGTCCCGGGGTTCGCGATCATGACGATCACCCTGGCGGAATTCGCCATCGGGTTTGCCTACGGCGCATTGCTGGAAGGTTTTTGGAATGGGCAGACCATCGGGAAACGCCTTTTCCACTTGCGCGTCATTGACCAGTCCGGCCTTCCTCTGCGCATCGAACAAGCGTGGATCCGCAATCTGATGCGAGCGGTTGATGCGCTGCCGTTGGCCTATCTGGTGGGAGGAATTTCCTTACTGAGCAGCCCGATCATGCAGCGTTTCGGCGACCGCGTGGCGGGAACTCTGGTGGTGCGGGAAACGCCGCTGGCCGCTCCGGCGGAGGAAGCCTCTGGCCGTCAGAAGTACAACTCTTTTACCGACTATCCGGTGATCGCCATGCGTCTCCGCCGAGCGGGGACGCCGGAGCTAGCGGGTCTCATTCAGGATGCTCTGCGCCGACGCAACGATCTGGCACCCTACGCGCGGCGAGAGATTTATCGCGAGCTGGTGACTTACCTGCAGACCGAGATCGCTGCATTCCCCGACGAACTGGTTGAAATTCTGAGTGACGAGCAGTATTTGACGAACGCCGCCGGGGTGCTCCTCGCCAGTAAGCGCGCGTGGTAAGCGCTGCGAGGCGGAGGGAGTTTGCAAAGTTCGGTGGCAAGGGCCAGCGAATCTTGGCGGGCGCTATTCGGAATCGGTGTCGGATTCGTGGTAGGTGTTGCGCTTCTTGAAGCCGAGGTAAAAGATGCCGGATGTGATGAGGGCCGGCGGGAACATCAGGATCAGGATTCCGGTGTTGAGGGCGTGAATGGTGCGAGGGCCCGAGGCGGCAGCGCTTTGGTAGCACATGGCGCAGCTTTGGGCGGCGACAGTGGCGGGCGTGGCCAGGAACACCAGCGCGCAGGCCGCGGGCGCGGCGAGAACGGCTAGCGCGAGTGCCGCGCGTGTGACCAAATTCGCGAGAGCGTCGAGAATTTTCATCTAGTTTGATCCGAGACGCAGGCTGGCCAGGCGGTAAGCGTCGGGCCAAATCTGATTCATCATCAGCAGCACAAAAATGACGAACGGTATCAGAGTCCAGACCAGATAGCCGCTTTCGTACTTCAGGTGCATGAAGTAGGCCAGGCCGATTCCCGCTTCAAAAATCGCCATGACGAAAAGCAGCACCAGCAATTCATGGGTGGAAAATCCGCGGTAGGTCAAAAAGACTTCCGCGCCCGCGATACAGATCAGGCCGATCCAGATTCCCACATATTTTCCGATACCGCCAGATGATGCCGTCGACATGAGTGCGATTCTCCCCATCGCCCGCGAGGGCCGGCGCCGCTAGCGCGCCGCGTTCATTAGATACAGCAGCGGAAAAACGAACATCCAAACCAGATCGACAAAGTGCCAGTACAAGCCGGTGGTTTCGACGTGATTCTTATCGAGCCAATTCCGGTTGTAGCCAATGGCGATGACCAGCAGAGCGATGACGCCGGAAATGACGTGCATCAAGTGCAGGCCGGTGATGCTGAAAAAGCACGCGCCGAAGAGGACCGAGCCGCCTTCGGGATTTTTGAACAAGCTCCAGCCTTCGCCGAACATGTGAAACCATTCGCGAAGATGGAGAACGGCGAAGACGATGCCGAGCAGGATGGTGAGGCCGAGCCACTTCATCGCCGCGGGCTTATTGTCTGCTTTGGCGGCTTGGACCGCGCCAAGCATGGTCAAACTGCTGGTGAGCAGCACCAGAGTCATCACCATACCGTTAATGATGCTGGGAGAAAAATGAAACGGGGTGGGCCAGTCGGGAGTGCCGACGCGCAGGTAAGCATAGCCGAAAAGAACGGCGCCGAAGGTGATGGCGTCGGAGGCGATGAACAGCCACATCGTCAATTTTTTGGATTGGATGCCGAAGGGCGACGGCTCCATGAATTCGCCGTGTCCGCCGACCGCCAGGTGTGCTTCGCTCACAACCCCTCCCCCAATTGGTTAGAACCTGAAAACCAGCAGCGCCAGCAGGTACACCCAGAGGATGTCCATGAAGTGCCAGTAAATCGAAAACGCGCCGAAACCGCTTTTGCGCGCGATGCCGCCCGTCTTCCGCAGGCGGTGCAGAACGTAGAGGACGCCGCCGATTCCGCCGAGCAAGTGGATGGCGTGTGTTCCGGTGAAAACATAAAAAAATGAAGAGCTGGGATTGGTGGCGAGATACAGGCCCTGGGCGCGCAGGTTGCGCCAGGCGAGCAACTGTCCGAGCACGAAAAGAAATCCGAGGGCGCCGGTGACGTACATCCAGTACATGCCGCGGTTGACGAAGGCGCGATCTTGACTGGTGGCGGAGCCGGCCGGGTCAGCCGCGGAGGCGAAGCGGCGGCGAGCAAGTTCGAGGGTCGCGCTGCTGGCCAGCAGTACGATGGTGCTGAAATAAATGACGCGCGGAAGCTGGAAGTGCAGCCAGTCCGGCGTAACGCCCTGGCGGACGATCATGGAACTGGTGAACGCCGCAAAGAACATGGAGATGGCGGCGACCGCAACCCAGACGCCGGTTTCAGATTTTTCGGCGTGCGAACCGGAGGCGGTGACGTGGCCGGGACGCGGCGTGAATTTGGGCGGACCGCCGCGACCTTGATCGTCGGTGGTCAATTGCGGCGGAGGTAGTGTGGTGGTGGCCATCGATCGCTTTCGCTACCGCACCGGCGCCTTTTCGGGCGAGGTCTGCATGATGTAATCCTGCGGGCCATCGATGCCGTATTCATTGGGGCCGTTATACACGATCAGGTGGCGCCCGCCGAAATTATCGAAGGGCGGCGGCGAACTGGTGGACCATTCGAGCGAGGTGGCTTCCCAGGGATTTTCGGAAGCGATCGCGCCACGGAAACGGCTGTGAATCAGGTTGTAGAGAAAGATGAGCTGGGCCGCGCCGGTGAGCAGAGCCACGATGGTGATGAACTTGTGTACCGGGATCAGCGGAATCATGAAATCGTCGACGAAGGCTGAATAGCGGCGAATATTTCCGGCGAGCCCCAGATAGTGCATGGGCATGAAAATGGCGTAGACGCCGATGAAAGTCAGCCAGAAATGGAGCTTGCCGAGCGGCTCGCTCATCATGCGTCCGGTCATTTTCGGGAACCAGAAATAGGTGCCGGCGAAAACTCCGAAGATGGAGGCGACGGCCATGACGAAGTGGAAGTGGGCCACGACGAAATAGGTGGCGTGCAAAACGGTATCGAGTGAAGGCTGGGCCAGGAAAAATCCGCTGATGCCACCGCTGATGAACACGGAAATAAATCCGACGCAGAAGAGGGCGGCGGAGGTGAAGCGCATTTTGGCCCCGTAGACGGTGCCGAGCAGCAGAAGCGTCAAGATCGTCGCGGGAATCGTGATGATTAGCGTGGGTATCGAGAACAGGTCGGCCGAGAACGGATTCATGCCGCTGACGAACATGTGGTGGCCCCAAACCATGTAACTGAGGAAGCCGATGGCGATCATGCTGCCGACGACCGCGCGGGAACCGAGCAATGGCTTGCGGGCAAATACCGGAAGAATGGTGGCGACGATTCCGATGGAAGGCAGGATGGCGATGTACACCTCAGGATGGCCGAAGAACCAGAAAAGGTGTTGCCACAGGAGCGGCGAGCCTCCGGAGTGGGGCTGCAGTTTATCGCTAAGCACCAGGCCGGCGGGGATGAAGAAACTGGTTCCGGCGGTGCGGTCGAGTATCAGCAGGATGCAAGCAGGGAGCAATACGGCGAAGGCCAACAGCGCAATCACGGAAGTGATGAACCAGGCCCAGGAGCAGAACGGCATGCGCGCGAGGGACATGCCTTTGGTGCGCAGGTCGAGCGTGGTGCTAATAAAATTCAGCGCGCCAAGCAGCGAGGCGATGCAGAAAATGGCGATGGAAATGGCCCAGAGATTTTGTCCCATGGCCAGGCCCGGACCGGCATCGCCGCCCACGGCGCTGAGCGGAGCGTAGGCGGTCCATCCGGAAATCGGCGGTCCATCGGCCACAAAAAAGGCTGCCATCATGACCAGCCAGGCCACGAAGGTGGTCCAGAAGGACATCATGTTGAAACGGGGGAAGGCCATATCTTCGGCGCCGATCTGGATCGGCAGAAAATAATTGCCGAAGGCGGCGAAGGGCGCGTTGGTCAAAACGAAGAAGACCATGATGGTGCCGTGCATGGTGAGCAGCGAAAGATAATATTCCGGGGTCATGACGCCGGCCGGCGCGCCAACGGCGGAGAGCTTATCGAGCAGCGGGATGGGCCAATTGGGCCAAGCCAGGTGAATGCGCATGAACCAGGAAAGGACCATGCCGATGAAGACGGAGACCAACGCCAGCGCATAGTACTGCTTGCCGATCACTTTATGATCGAGGCTAAACACCCACTTGCGAATAAAACCGGTGGGCGCGGTGTGCTGGTGAGCCGCCGGCTGCCCTGATACGTCATGCATTTTTTGCCCTCGCAAAAAATAATTCTGAATTCCGCAGGCGACCGATCTGCGGCGTTTCCGGTTTACTGGCCCGCCTGGGTTTTCAACCACTGATCGTAATCGTCCTGCGACAGCACATCCAGATACGCCTTCATATTGTAGTGGCCCAGGCCGCAGAGCTGGGTGCAAACGATTTCGTACTTGCCGATTTTGGTCGCGGTGAAATGCACCGGGATATCCAGGCCGGGAACAAAATCCTGCTGGACGCGAAGCTCGCGAACAAAGAAAGAATGGCCAACATCTTTGGAATGCAGGGTGAGCCAGATGGGCTTATTGACCGGTATGGTCAGAGAGCCAACGACGATGTCGTCGCGCGCCGGAACGTCGTTGGCCGGATCGAGTCCGAAATAGTTGCCGCTGCCGTCGTCAATCTTATCGGGGTGGATGCCGCCGAAGACCCCGTCGGGTCCCGGGTACCGGAAATAAAAAGCAAACTGTTCGGCCTGGACATCAATCTTCAAGGAGCTGGGGTCAGGGGGCGCGATGTAAATGGCTCCCCAAGCGCGCGAGCCCACGAAGGTCAGGGTGAGGATTTCGAGACCGACCAGAATGACAGCGAAGGCCACGAGAGGAGTTGCGCCGCCGGGGAAAATTTTAATTTTCCGGCTGCTGGAAGTATTGCTGGAGCCCCACACGAATATTCCGAGCAAAATCTGGCTGGCCACGAACAAGATGCCGGTGCCGACCATGGTTTCATCGAGTTGACGATCCACCGCGGGTCCGGTGGTGGAGATATCCACCGGGAGCCACCAGGTGTGGGCCACGAAGATGCCGGCCGAGACGATCGCGATGATAATGACCACCGCCGCAAATAGTTTTCCCATATCAGCTGGCCTCGGCTTCGGAATTACAACTGGAACTTGAGCAAAACGACCTGCTCCGTGGGAGCCGCGCCATCGCGCTGCCCAGGACGGAGACCCCCCGCCGCCACTGCCTCAATGCAATCAAAGGCCAATCTAAGACTGGGCAGCTAGTACGGCAACGCCTTGAAGACGAAATTGATGCTCTTCGATTCGTTACCGGCAATGGTGACGTCCTGCGTCTGAGTGCCGTACTGTTCCTGCCAGGCGGTTACGGTGTACTTGCCTGGGGGCAGCCCTTGCAGACTGAAGGACCCGTCTTCCCCGGTGACCGAGTAGTGCGAAGTATTCAGCACCGCGAAGTAGCCGTGCATCCAGGGATGGATGTTGCACTTCACCGGGATAAATTCGGCCTTGTCATATTTGGTGTCGATCGGAGGAGAGCCCGCCGGCTGGGACTTGTTCCATTCCGGATTGACCTTGGCCAGCGGATGGATGTTATGGGAAGTCTGATCGTCGTTGAAAATCTGGAGCTGCTGCGAGACCTGCATGGGCAACACATGAGGAAGATACTCGCAGCCTTTCTGTTCGTATTTCACGGCTTGCGAAGGCGCGGCGGAACCTTGATCGCCGGCGGAGATGTACACGACCACCCACTGCAAGCTGTTGCCGGGGCCGGTCGTGACATTCTGGGTCATCACCGGAGTCGCATGCTGCTTGGCGCAAGTAGGCTCTTTGGACATATCAATCGGTTTCATTTTTGCCGGGGTGCCGGTGTAGGTCACTTTCCCGGCGATGGTTCCACCACCGGCGGGCGGCTTGGCAAACATGACCATGGACGTGCCAACGATTGCGGTTAGGGCTACTGCTCCAAAATATTTGAATCGCATTGTAGTATTTCTCCCGACCTATTTTATCTACTGGTTTGATCTACTGGGCGCCGTTAGCGGCGTCCGGTCCAATCGGTTTAATGTCCTTGCCATGGCTGACTACGTAGCCCCGCCACAAATCGCCTTCCTTGCTGGGGAGCGCGACTTGCAAGGTGCGCAGGAAATGCACCAGATCCCAGGCATCGTTAGGCTGGATGACGTCATGGAAGCTGGGCATCGGCGTGCCATCTACACCGGTCATGAAGATGCGGTAGATGTCCTGATTGGTTTCGCCGCATTTAAAGCGGGTGCCCACCGAGAAATTGTAAGGACGGATCGGATTGTCCTTGCTGTCGGTCAAAGTCGCGGCGGAAGGCCCGTCACCATGTCCGGCCGGACCGTGGCACTTCCAACATTCGAGTTTCTGAAAGAGTTCGCGGCCATGCAGGATGCTTTCGATGGTCACCGGCGTTTCCGGCGGAATCGTTAGAACTTCGCCCGCTTTCTCTTTGGACCAACGCGGCGACCAGGTTTTGATGAAAGCCACAAGGTCGGCGCGTTGCTGCTCGGTGAGCGGCCGCCAGGCCGGCATGTTGGAGTTGAGAAAACCACGGGTGACGGCGTTGTACAAATCCTGGTCGGTGGGCAAAGTGCCGGTAGGAGTGGAGCGACACTTAAAGATCGCTTCGGTGAAATCCCGGGGTTTGGGATCGATCCACTGCGCGTTCATGCCGTTGCCATCGCCAGCCGGGCCGTGACAGCCGATGCAATAGCGGCGATAGAGCAGCTTGCCCGCCGCCGCGTGCCCGGTGAGGCTGCCGATGTGGCTTTCTTCGGAGCTGACGCTGGGCGCGCCCAACGATGGGTCTACTGAATCGACGTGCGACTGCGCACGCGCCGCGCCGGCAGTGAACAACGCCAGGGAGCCGAGTGCGAAACCGAGTGCGAGTTTTCTGGTTATCATGGCGGTCTCCCTTAGAAGTCGAAGTCAATACCGAAGAATATGCTGCTGCTCCAGACGCCGTCGGTTGGGAACAGCGGCGGCGCGCCGGTACCATCGCCGCTTTCGGGGACGATGCCGATCGACTTGGAGCGTGAATACTCACCATCGAGAGCCACGCCGGCGCGGCTAAACATGATCGGGTACCAACGATAACCCACGGAGTACGCGGTGACATTACCGTAGCTGCCGGGATTGCTGGTGAAGGCCTGCTGACCGACGTTGATTTTCTCAAAACGGCCGAGGATCACGTTCTGGGGATTCAAGTAGTAGTGAGACTCGATGAACCCACCGTAAAACGACGGCGCTTGGGCACCGGCGGGCAACGCGCCCTGAGAGCTGGTGGCGGTGCCGAGGTAGGCGTTGTCATGCCCGTACATGAAGAGGGGCAGCAATTCCAGATTGTGAATGTAGAGGTCGCCGGCAAAACCGACACGATAGAAGCTCTTGTTGCCGAGCCCGACGAGCGGGACGGTGCCGCCATCGGCGGTTTCATAATACGTTGGGCGCTGGCCGATGTAGGCGAAAGCGCCGACTCGTTCGAATCCCAGGCTCTTGGCGTCAAAGGCCTGGCTGAAGGCCAGGTTGACGTCATAGCTGCGGTTGGAAGGAGGCGCACCAGGCACGACATCGGTGGTGAAACCCACACCACCTTCGTTACTGCTCAGCACGGCCACGGAGTACCGGGTGTAGCTATTGGCGCTGTGGCCAGCCAGTTCGACGCCGATTTGATTGTCGCCGTATCCGAAGTTGTTGGTGCTGCCGGGAGTGTTGAAGTGATAGATCTGGTAGATACCCCCGTTGTTGGAGAGGAACAGGAACCGCTTTTCAGAGATTAAATTGTCCATTTCGAAACGGCCAAAGCGCACGTTCAGCCAACGATTATTCTTCAGGTTATCGAAACGGATCCAGGCGGCTTCAAAGTGCCAGACGGCGGTGGGATCCGAGGAAGGCAACAGCACGAACGAAATATTCTTATAGAGGGTGCCAGCAGACCACAAATCCATGCCGGACAAATCGAATCCAGACTGGTTAACCTTACCGGCAACGGAAAAGCAGGGATTAAAACACCCCGGGGAGGAATCGATCACTTGGTGATCCGCGGATTCGCGATGCCAGTTGGGGGTAATTCTAAAGCTGATCGGAAAGTAGGAGGGGTTTTGCCAGATCGGCGAATCGCGGTCGTTCATCAACTGGTAGCCGTTGTCGCGAAAGACTTGGCCGAAGTTGTTCAGCTCGGGCCAGGCGGTGTGACAGGCCGAACAAGGCAATCCGTACTTTCGGGCGAAAGCCGGGATGGCCATAATTTTTCCGGAGGGCAGAGCCTGGGCGGGTTTCACGTCAGCGAACAAGATCGCGAGGATGACCAGGGCAAAAACGGCGAATCCCGTCAGCCGGAATCGACCGATCAAACGCGAAGCTTCAGGATGCAACGAAGACATGTACCCTCCTGTGAGAGGAAACTCGATTCGAAACTTTGGATAGCGCAGGATTGAAAAAGCGGGGAGTGGAATGTGCCAGCTCCGGATTGCAGTACCGGAAGTAACGCACCGAATTGAATTTTTTCTGAACCATTCGCAGGCGCGACCAACGCCCTCCGCCAATTAAACTGACAGTACCCAAAACCAAACGAGCGGACATTAACTCTCAAGATTAAGGAAAGCAAGCACAAAATTTACATATCTTAATATTCGTTTATTTTGTGCCTTCCTGTACAATCCAGTGCGGATACGGGCACTGGCGAGGCGGTTCAGGCCCGGTGGCGCTCCGTTCCGAGGCGCAGATCACTCTAATCCGTTGATGCGGTCTATCCAAAACAATTATCGATAGGCAGCGGGATACCGGCTTGAAGTTGAGTTCTCCATTGCGAAAAATCGCGCTGTGCACCTTGTTCACGCTTTCCCTCGCGTTCTGCTCCGCACGTTCCAGTTACGCCCAGATCTTTCCGGCGCATCAAAAGAACTCCGATGTGCCGGAAGGCTTCGAGATTTATCTGAAGGCGCCGGAAGCGACGGTGATCAAGGCGGTGCAGGATGTCATCGAAGATGACACGATCCAGGGAACCTGGATCTACGACACCGACAAGGTGATCACCGGCGCGGTGCCGGAAAAGTCGTCGGCGTATTACGGCGAGTATAAGGGCGGGGGGCACGTTTATTACAAGGTGCTGCACGACGCGCTGGCGCCGCGGCATTTTAAGGAAGCGGCGGATGTGGGCACCTTGACGGTGCGCTACGTGGTGGAAGGAGTGGCGCCCAACAAAACGCGGGTGCAGATCGACGCGGCATTCGTGGAGGACGGCAATCACAAGGTACATGCGTCAGACACCACGGTGGAGACCAGCGAATTCGCGGAGGTGCAGTCGCACATCCTGGAAATTCAGAAACAAGAGCAGCAGACCGCGGAGCTGACCCAGCGCCGGAAAATGCTGGTGGATTCGCGAGAGGCCACCAAGGAACGCAACGAAGAGCTGACCCGGCTGAGCGAATCGGAAACTTCGTTGACCAGCCTGCAGCAGAAAGTGGACGAGTTGCACCGCAAGATCGAAGTGCGGGTGAAGAGCGATGCGATCGATTTGAAATCCGCTCCGTTCAACCGGGCGGCGAAGCTCAGTTCCCTTCCCGGCCATGCGGAATTGCTGGTGGAGATCATTACGGATTACTGGTACGGCGTGGAAACGGTGGACGGGCATCGGGGCTGGGTGCGGCAGGATCAGGTGGAGCCTCTGCCATGAGCAACCGACAACGGCCCGCGCTGCACAGGAAATTTTGCGTGATAGCGTTTGTGTTGTTGAGTTTTCTGGTCGTGGTAATGGCGACGCCGGGCCAGACTCCCAGCGAAACCTACCAACGGAATTACCCGAATACCACCGACGCGTTGCAGGCCGCGATTCACACGGTGCAGCCCGTGACGCGCGGGCGATTGCCGATTCTCGATGGATTTGTGATCCCGCAGGGAGCGCCGCTGGAAAGTTATTCGCGAGCCTACTACGAATGCGCGCTGCAGGTGCTGCCCGGCAGTGGAGGTCAAAACATCGTCCGGGCAGCGGCAAAAATCACGGCGTGGTATACGGACCCGGAGGCTTCGCGATCCGGCTACCGGGTATTGCCTTCGAACGGCCGGCTGGAAAATGACGCGCTGGACCGCATCGACGAGGCCTTAGCCGATGCCACGGTAGGGACTGCGTCCGGCTCATTCAGCAGTTCGGTGAAAAACTCTTCAACCTCCTCGGGATCGACTTCGAGCGGCGGAATTTCTCCTTCGAGCGCGGGGAGTCAGCCGCTGCACACCCCGGTGGCGACGCCGGCGGCCCCGGAGGTCGCGGCGGCCTCGAATGAGAGCCTGGACACGATCCGCACACGCCGCGAAGCCAATGAAAGGAAGGCCGCACAACTGGCGGTGGAAGAAAAAAATCTGGAAGAAATTCTGAACAGCCAGGCGCGGCCGACGGATTTGATCGTGGTCAAGCGCAACGGCACCCCGATTTTTTCGAAAGCCGAAGAAGGCGCCCAGGTTTTGATGTCCGCGGACGCGCACGACGAATTCCAACTACTGGGCTTGGACGGCGCGTGGATTCACGTGAAGATTTCGGGAGTCTCACGCGGATGGATGCGGCGGGCGCAAGTCAGTTTGCCGGCGAGTTACGGAGGCGGTGGAATTGTCGATGCAGAAAAAGCCGCGCCCGCCGGGGCTACGGCTTTTAAAGTGGAAAAAGAAGAGACCAGCCGTTTCGGCGGGAAATGGGAACCCTTGAGCGGGAAAAACGTGCGGGTGGTGTGGGCCGCGCCGTCGTCCGCAGGCGGTTCAACCAGCGCCAGCGAGAAAAAATCGTTCGCCAAAGAAATGTTCTTGAAGGCGTATGCCGAACAAAAAACCGCGACGCCGCCGATTGCAGGAGTGGTGGTGCTGTTCGATTCCGCGGATGGCGGCCAGGTGGCCGCGACCACGGCCAGCCTGCAAAAGCTGGAAGACGGAAGCGTGACCGGTGCAGCGTTCTGGAAGCAATGTTCGCTGGACCCGCCCGAACTCTTCTCAGAACCAACGAAGGCTACGGGCAAAATGGCGGAAGGCAAGAATTAAACTCTTACAGGGCGACGTGGCTTTCAGTTCACGGCTTGCGTTTCGGTTGCGGGCGAACTGAGTTCCTGGGTTGGAGTAGGCGTCAGCGGGAGCCGGACTTCAACCAACAATCCCCCGTCCCGGCAATTCTCCGCTTTGACGTTGCCGCCGTGCAGCCGGATGGCGCGATCGGCGATCGAGAGACCGAGTCCGGAGCCGCCCGACGAGCGTTCGCGCGAATCGCCCACGCGGTAGAACGGAGTGAAAATATCCACCAAGGATTCGGGCGGGACTCCCTGGCCGTGATCGCGCACGCGAATCACGGCTTGCCCGGCAAAAGAATTCCGTTCGCAGGATAGGTTGACCTCCACGCTGGTGCCCTCCGCGGTATAACGCAACGCATTGCGAATCACATTTTCGATGGCACTGCGGAGCAGTTCACGTTTGCCGGTGGCCACACAGTGTTCGGCGGCGATCACCGCGACGGCGCGATTGCGGCTGCGCGCTTCGAAGTCGGCGTCGAGGGCGATGTCACGCACCAATTGATCAAGCGAGAAAGGCTCGGAGTCCATCATTTCGGTGCCGGCTTCGAGACGGCTGAGATGCAGCAGGCTGCCGATCAATTCATTCAGACGTTCGGATTCGAGTTCGATGCGGTCGAGGGCCGCGCGCGGATCGCGGTCGACGCTGCGCCGGGCGATGCCGAGCGCAACGCTCAGGCGGGCCAGCGGCGAACGCAACTCGTGCGAAATGTCAGTGATCAGGCGGCGCTGCGAAGCCATCAGTGATTCAATGCGCTCGGCCATGTGGTTGAAATCGCGGCCGAGCTGGGCTACTTCATCTTGTTTGTCGGTGACCGATTCGCCCACGCGGGCATCGAGGCCGCCATCGGCGAGTTGATGGGTGGCGACACTCAGTTCGCGAACCGGTTTGGTGATGGAGCGGGCCAGCCAAAAACAGACGAAGCCGGCGACTAGGACCACGATGACTCCACGCGTGATCTGCACATCGATGGGCGCCTGCAACACGCTGGTGACGGAAGGTACTTGCGATTCGGAGACGAAAACGTAGCGGGTGCCGGTGGATCCGGTAGTGCGCTTGGCCACAAACTTCCGGCCGTGGGAAATCAAGTAACGCGCGTCATTGGTTTGCAACGCGGCCTGGGCGATGGTTTCGGCTTCGGCAGGAGTCGGCTGCGAAAGAATTTCTTTGCCTTCGTCGTCGAAAAGATAGGCCTGCCAGTTCAAGGTTTGCTGCAGCGAAGCCAGATAGTCGGCGAGGGCGCCCATGCCGTGGTCTTCGAGCAGGTCGGCGGCGCGGGCAGCGACCAGGGAAGTGAGAATCTTGTCGAACTGCTCGGTGCGGTTGGCGGTGAATTCGCTGTGAGTGGTGACGACCGAGAGAATCAGAGTGCTGCTGACCAGAATCATGGCCAGCCAGAACCACAGGAAGATTTTCAGGTAAAGACTGCGCATGTTCGAATCACCGCTGCTTCGGTTTTGGGGGCACCACGAAAATATAGCCGATCCCGCGAATGGCGCGGATGCGATCGTTACCATCCAAGGTGCGGCCCAGCTTCTTACGCAAATTGCTGATGTGCACGTCGATGCTGCGATCCTCCGGGGCTGAATCGCGGCCCAGAATCTGCTGGACGATTTCCTCACGCTGCAAGACTTTGACCGGGTTCTTCATGAAAAAGGCGAGCAGATCGAATTCGACGGAGGTCAGGTCTACGTCGCGATGGCCGCGGCGCACGGTGCGGGAGGCTTCATCGAGTTCGATGTCACCCAACTCGATCCGCCGCGGGCCGACCGGAATTTTTTCGCGGGTGGTCGAAGCGCTGCGTCGTAGTACGGCTTGAATCCGCGCGGCAAGTTCGCGGGGATTGAAAGGCTTGGCCAGGTAATCGTCGGCGCCGATTTCCAGGCCCAGGATGCGATCGATGTCCTCGTCACGAGCGGTGAGCATGATGATCGGCATGGCTGACTTCGCGCGAATCTGGCGTAGAGCTTCAAAGCCGCGAATGCCGGGAAGCATCACGTCGAGAATCAGCAGCGAATAATCACCGCTGAGCGCGCGATCCACACCCTTGAGTCCGTCGAACACCGCATCGACGTCAAATCCCTCCGGCTGCAAATATTCGGTGAGCAGCTCGCACAGTTCCAGGTCATCGTCCACCACGAGGATGCGGGGTGCCGGGTGTTCGGTGAGCCGTTCGACGCGAGCCGGTTGAGTCATCAGAATAGTGCCAGCCAGGATCCAAACTTCGCTTGGATTCTAAGCCTTTCGGTCCCTTGCGGTGATAAAAGTTTCGACTTTATCGACGTCTCACAACTAGGTTTGAACTCGACCCGCCGACGTCGCGGCCATGAAATCGGAGCCTTCGAGATCCGCGGAGTCGGCTTGGATTTCGGCCACGATGGCCAGGGCGATGACGGTTGGGTCGCCGGCACCCAGGGGCAAGCCTACCGGGGCGTGGAGTCGTGCGAAACATTCTTCGCGGGAGAGGCCGAGGTGATCTTTGATTTCGTCGATGATGCGGGTGGTGCGGTGCAGCGGGCCCAGGATGCCGAGATATCCGAGAGGCTGCGGCAGAAGTTCCTGGAGCAAGGCGCGGTCCTGTTCGTAGGAGTGGGTCAGGATCACGGCGCGGTCGCCGGCTTGGACTAGCGGATTGGGGGCTAGAACTCGCATCGGCTGCTGATGAGAATCCGGGGGGCCGTACTTCAGCGTCACGAGGGTTTTTGCTTCCGGGAAACGCTGCGTGCGGAGCAGATTCGCGCGGCCATCGGCCACGTGGATTTCCCAGCCTAGTTCGGCAGCGAAGCGCACGATGGGCTGGGCATCGTCTCCGGCGCCGAACAGGTGAAGTTTCGGCGGCGGGAGCACGGGGATGCAGACGAATTCGGGGGCGTCACTGCTTGTTGGGTGCGCCGTCGGAATCGCGCGTCGCTGGTGAAAAGCTTGGCGAGCTTCGCGCAACAGACGAGTGTGAGTTTCAGAGCCTTGCTGAAGTTCGGTGTAAGAAATGATCGAGGTGGTGTGCGGGCGATTTTCGGCAATCGAGCTAATGGTGACCGAAGGCGTTCGGTGGCGCAGTGCCAGGCAGAGCGCGCGCATCACTTGGTCGACGGCTGTTCCGCTTTCCATCAATATCCAGAGGGTGCCGCCGCAGCCCAAACCGTAGGGAACGCCGGCATTTTCGTCATCAAACGAGGAGCGATATTTCTCTACTCTTGCGCCATCTTCGGTGAGCCAGCGAATCTTTCGAGCGACTTCGGCTTCCAGGCAGCCGCCGCTGATCGTGCCGGCGCGTTCGCCGCTGGAGCTGACCAGCATGCGGGCGCCCGGCTTGCGATAGGACGAACCCTGCACGTGAACCAGCGTGGCGAGATAGAGTTGCTCGCCGCGGTTCTTGGCGCGTTCCCAGAGTTCAACGAGGCGTTCGGCTTCGGCCAAGGTGCTCTCCTGCACCGTACAACTTCCCTTACACTTTCGAACTACCGATCAGGTTCGCAACGTGAATCGCTGCCAGTCCAATCGACCGACGCGTTGACTCGCGATCCACTCAGGCGAAAGCGGCTCGCTTGCCCGACGCCGCCAAAATGTCTTCGATGCGAATCGGCAGATTCCGCACACGGACACCGGTAGCGTGATACACCGCGGCGGTTATCGCCGGTGCTACTCCGGCCAGACCAATTTCACCAACGCCGCGGGCGCCGAGTTCGTTCAGCACCTTGTCCGGATAATCCAGAAAGGTGACGTCGATGTCCGGGCAATCTGCGCTGGTGGTCATGATGTAGTCGGCCAGATTGGAATTCAGCGGGCGCGCGTTGCGAGCGTCGTAGTGGGTCTCTTCGAACATGGCCATACCGACGCCCATTACGATCGCGCCCTCCACCTGGTTGCGAGCGGGGCGCGGATTCAGAATTTTGCCGACGTCGATCACCGAGACGACGCGGCTGACGCGCAGCCGGGCGATGCCGGGATCCCATTCGACTTCGGCGAACTGCGCGCCGTAAGAGTGCAGTGAATATTTGTTAGCGTTGGCGTCTTGGAAGCTGGCCATTGAATCGCCGGGACCTTCGATGAAACGCAGATTGCCCTTGCGCAACAGTTCGTCGAAGGCGATTCCGCTGGAGGCTGGTTCGGATTTCAGATGGATCTTGCCGTCAGTGAAATCGAGATCTTTCGGGTCGCGTCCGTGAAACGGCGAGAGCGTTCCGTTTACCGCGACATCGATCATCTGCTTGATGGCGTTGTCGGCGGCGTTGGAAATCGAAGGGATTACCGTGCCGGTGACCCACGAACCACCGGAAACAGGTCCGGGCGGCAGCGAACTGTCACCGAGGATGACCTGAATTTTGTCGATGGGGATGCCAGTCTTGAGGTTCACCACCTGCGCAAAGATGGTGTAGGTGCCGGTGCCGATGTCCTGCGTGGCGCAGCTGATGCGTGCCGAGCCATCGTCGTTCAGCAGCAGGCTGGTTTTGCACGGCATGCGCATGGCGATCCACGACGCGCAAGCCACGCCCCAACCGAGGGTCAGGTCGCCGCGGGTCATGGAGCCGACGACGGGATTGCGTTTGGACCAGCCGAATTTTTCCGCGCCGGTGGTGAGACATTCCTTCAGGTGACGCGAAGAAAATGGCAAGCCGTTACTTTCGTCGATGGCCGGTTCGTTCATCAGGCGCAGTTCGACCGGATCAATCTTGAGTTGAATCGCAAGCTCGTCCATGCCGGATTCGAGGGCGTAAAGACCGGGAACGGCGCCGGGTCCGCGCATCGCGGTGGGAGTGCCGAGGTTGCGTTTGACCATATTGCCGCGAATGCGCAAGTTTGCGGTGCTGTAGAGATATGGCGTGGCTTCGCCGCAATCCTCGGAGACGTCGTCAAGGATGGAAGTGTCGCTGACGTAATCGTGCTGCAGGCAGGTCAGTTTTCCCTGCTGCGTGGCAGCGAGGCGAATGCGCTGCTGGGTGCGTGGACGATGGCCTACGTTGCTGAACATCATGCGCCGTTCGATCACCAGCTTCACCGGGCGTCCCAAGTCGCGCGCGCCGGCGGCGGCGAGCACGTCGTGGGTCCAAGGCCATAATTTCCCGCCGAAACCGGAGCCGAGAAACTTCATAACGATCTGCACATTTTCTTTGGGGACGCCGAGCATCTGGGCCATGGCGGCCTGATGGTTCATGATCGACTGCGTCGTTTCAAACAGTTTGAAATTCTCGCCATCCCAAACGGCCACGGTGGAATGCAGTTCGATCGGATTGTGGGTCTCGACCGGGGTGACGTAAATCTGATCAATTTTTACCGCGCCGCTGGCAAAGCCGGCGTCGACGTCGCCGCGTTTGCTGATCTCTTTCATCTGATCGTTGAAACCGTCGCTTAGATCGAGCGCGACGGCCGGGCTTTCGGCGGCGTATTCGACACGGACCGCGTGTGCGGCGGCTCGGGCCTGCTCCACGGTTTCGGCGAACACCACTGCGATGTACTGGCCGTTGTAATAGATGATCTCGTCTTCGAAGGGCGGACGGGTTTCATCGACGTGCGCGTTGTCATCCTGGCCGTTCGGGCGATAGAGCCGGGGCACATGGCCGTAGCGATAGATGCGCAGCACGCCGCGCATGCTCTCGGCGTCGGAAACGTCCATCGACTTAATTTTTCCCTTGCCGATCCGGCTCTGGACCGGAACGGCGTGAACCATGTTCGGGAAATTGTGGTCCGAAGAATATTTGGCGGTGCCGCTGGTCTTCAGCGGGCCATCGATGCGCGGGACGGACGTTCCAATCAGGTTGGGAGTGCCGGACTGTGGCATGGTCTCGATTCTCCTTAGGCCTGGGCCGTGGCTACGGTGAGAGCGCGAACGATGCAGCGCTTGGATAGTTCAATTTTGTAGTGGTTGCCGGATTGCGGCTTGGCGTCGCGCAGCGCGGCGGTCGCCGCAGCGTGAAAGGCCGCTTCGTTGGCGGATTTACCTACGAGCGCGTGCTCGGCTTCGGGTGAGCGCCACGGTTTGGTGCCTACGCCGCCGAGAGCGACGCGAGCCTTGCGAATTTTGCCGCCTTCGGTTTCGATGATCACTGCCGCCGAAGCCAGCGCGAATTCGTAGGAAGCGCGATCGCGGAGTTTGAGGTAGTGGGATTTCGCGTTGGGAATCGCAACAGGCAAAGTCACGTACGTGATCAAATCGCCGGGCTTCAGCACGTTTTCGTTTTGTGGCGTGGCGCCCGGAACCAAATAAAAATCAGCAATGGGAATATCACGTTCGCCTGTGGCGCCCTTCACGTGCACGACCGCCTCGAGCGCCATCATCGCGACGGCCATATCGGAGGCATGCGTGGCGATGCAATTTTCGCTGGTGCCGAGGATGGCGTGGGTGCGATTGAGTCCGCCGATGGCGGCACAACCGGAACCAGGATTGCGCTTGTTACATTGCGAATAACCAAGGTCGCGGAAATATGGGCAGCGTGTGCGCTGCAGCAGATTGCCGCCGGTGGTGGCCATGTTGCGAAGCTGGGCGGATGCTCCGGAGAGAAGCGCTTGGGAGAGCAGCGGATAATCGCGCGCGACATTGGGATCGCGAGCCAGATCGGAATTGCGAACCAGCGCGCCGATGCGCAACCTGCCGTCGGGCTGCTTTTCCACTTTCGCGAGGTCTAGACGATTGATGTCGACGATCTTCGACGGAAATTCAACATCGAGCTTCATCAGGTCGATCAACGTGGTTCCGCCGGCGACGAAGCGCACGTCCGCGCCTTGCTGCGCGGTTTTCGAAGCGGCTGCGAGCTGCGCGGCCTGCGCAGCAGACTCCGCGGTGATGAGTTGAAATTCGATCATGCGTTCCTCCGGCCGTTTCCGCGGACTTGCTGCACCGCGGCGACGATATTCGGGTAGGCGCCGCAGCGGCAGATGTTTCCAGCCATGGCTTCTTTTACATCCTTATCTTCCGCGCCCCACGGCTCCTTCAGCAGCGCAACGGCGGACATGATTTGTCCGGAGGTGCAGTAGCCGCACTGAAAGCCGTCATGCTCGATGAAGGCGGCTTGCATCGCGTGCAAATTGCCGGGCTGGCCGATTCCTTCGATGGTGGTGATTTCGTCGCCTTGATGCATGGCGGCGAAAGTCAGGCAGGAATTCACCCGCCGGCCATTGATGTGAACGGTACAGGCGCCGCACTGGCCGTGGTCGCAGCCTTTTTTTGTGCCGGTGAGATTCAGAGTTTCGCGCAGCGTATCCAAAACCGTCGCGCGCGGATCGATTCGGACTTTGTGCGTTTCGCCGTTCACCCGCAGAGTGACCGGAACGGTGCCGGGAATCACTTTGGCTGCGTCAGCAGCGGTTTCTTGCGGCAACGGCTCGGCGATGGTGGCAGCGATCGGTCCGGTTAACGTCACGGCCGCACCGGCCACGCCGACCGTGCCGGCTTGCGACAGGAAGTCGCGGCGGCTCAACCGTTCTGATGGCTTCTTCGGTTTGATGTCTTGGTCGTCCGTCTTGGACATTTGCGCCTCCGATGATTCGAGCGAACCGACAACCCAGAGACTACATCTCTTGGCGCGCGCCTACAATATTGGAAGTCGTCGAGTCGCCCGCTAGGAAGCGACTCTTAGACGAGGAAGGATACTGCTAGTTGTCTTACTTTGGGCATCCGGACAAAATGGTAGAAGCTTATGTCCGTGAACACTCACGCGATCGGATCGATCGTTCTGGCGGCTGGCGATTCGTCTCGCCTGGGACGCCCCAAGCAAACGATCGTCTTTGAGGGCGAAACGTTGCTGGACCGCGCAGTGCGAATCAGCCGGGCGGCTGGGGCTGCGGAGACGATCGTCGTGGTTGGCGCATTCGTCAGCGAGATTCGGAAAGCGTGCCGGCTCGAAGCCTGTGCGGTCGTGGAAAACATCAACTGGATGAACGGCATGGGAACTTCCATCCGCCTAGGAATACGGTCGCTGCGTGACGTTCAGGGAAGCCTTATTCTGACCTGTGATATGCCGGCCGTGACGGCCGCTCATCTCCAAATGTTAGCGGCAACTGGAAATCTGATGGCCTCGCTCTACGATGGCAAGCGCGGCGTGCCGGCTTATTTTCCGCGAGCGATGTTCGAGCTGCTATCGCGATTAGAAGACGACCGCGGCGCCGGGTCTCTGTTGTCTTCGGCGGACGCAATCGCACTCGCTGGCGGGGAGTTCGACGTCGACACGCTGGAAGATGTCCGCCGGCTGGAACAACTCGACAAGAAGTCGTCTTGAGGATCGTGTCCGGTCGACAAGTCGCAGCCCCATAAATTTGAAGAGCTGTCGCTTTTCTTAGAATCTGATAAAAACCGATGTTCGGGAACGGCGTCTAAGCTGGCAGCTTCGTAAGTTATCCTTGACCCGATCTGATGACGAACTTGCTGCGCGATCTGCGTTACGCTTTCCGGGCCCTCGCCCAGAACCCCGGCTTCGCCGCCGCGGCGATTCTGTCGCTCGCGATTGGCATCGGCGCCAACACCGCCATCTTCAGCGTCACCAGCGCGCTTCTGCTGCGCCCGCTTCCCTACCATGACGCCAGCCGCCTGGTGATCCTCTGGAACCGTTCGCCGGGGCTGGGTATCACCCAGGACTGGTTTTCCACCGCGCAGTATTTCGACATCAAGACCCGCCACTCCGGCTTCGAAGACCTGGCCATCGCCTACGGCACCAACGACAATCTCACGGGCAACGGCGACCCCGAACGCATCGGCACCATTCGCATCTCCTCGAACCTCTTGCCGCTGCTCGGCTACCGCGCGGCCATGGGTCGCCTCTTCACCGCCGATGAAGACCTCGCCGGGCGCAATCCCGTCGCGCTCCTGAGTTATGGCACCTGGACTCGTCGCTTCGGCTCCGACCCGCACATCCTGGGAAAATCCATTCAGATCAACGGAACCTCGCGGGAAATCGTCGGCGTGCTGCCAAAATCATTTTCGCTGCCGCGCGAAGTGCTGCCCACCTTGTACGGCGCCGAAAACCAGTCGGAGATCCTGCTGCCATTTCCGATGCAGCCCAATTCCGCCGAGAATCGCGATCACGAGGATTACAACATCATCGGCAAGCTCAAGCCCGGCGTGACCGCCGCTCAAGCCCAAGCTGAAATGGATACGCTCACCGCCAGCTTGCGCCAGGATCATCCACGGAACTATCCGCCCAACGGCGGGCTGACTTTCGGCATCGTCCCGCTGCAGGAGCAAGTGGTCGGCGACGCGCGCCGCACCTTGCTGGTCCTGCTCGGCGCGGTCGCCTGCGTCCTGCTGATCGCCTGCGCCAACGTGGCTAATCTGCTGCTGGCGCGCTCCGTGGCCCGGCAAAAAGAAATTGCGGTTCGCACCGCGCTCGGCGCCAGTGCCCGGCGCATCATCGGCCAACTTTTGACCGAAAGCGTCCTGCTCGCACTGTGCGGCGGCGCGCTGGGCATCGTATTCGCGCTGCTCAGCCTGCATTGGATTCGCGTCCTCGGCCCGAAAAGCGTCCCGCGCCTCAGCGAGATCAGCATCGACCACGTCGCGCTACTTTTCACTCTCGCTGTCTCCGTCTTTTCCGGAGTTCTGTTCGGACTCGCGCCCGCGCTGCGCGTCGCCCGCTTCGATTTACGCTCGGTGCTCAGTGACGCCTCCCGCGGCTCGGCCGGTGCCGGAGCCATGTGGGGTCGTGGCAATACTCTGCGCCGCCTGCTCGTTGTAGCCGAACTCGCGCTGTCGGTGATTCTGCTTATCGGCGCCGGCCTGCTGATTCGTAGCTTGGCCCAGCTCGAAAATGTTTCACCGGGATTTAATCCGCAGGGCGTGCTCACGCTGGAACTCACCACCAACGGCAAGCGCTACCAGGACGGCCCCGCCGTGCTCGCCGCCTACCGCGATCTAAACCAACGCTTCGAACGCATCCCCGGCGTCACCGCCGCCGGCGCGATCACTTCGCTCCCACTCAGCGAAATGTTCGCCTGGGGTCCGGTCTCGATCGAAGGTCGCGTCCCGCCGCCCGGCGAAGTTTTCCTGAACGCCGACGAACGCATCGTCAGCGGTCACTACTTCGAAGCCATGCAGATTCCGCTTCGCAGCGGCCGCTTGTTCAGCGACCTGGACACGCCCACCACTCAAACGGTCACGGTCATCGACGAATATTTCGCCCAGCAATACTGGCCGGGCGCGGATCCGGTGGGCAAACGCATCCGCACCGGCGGCCCAGATTCCGCCGATCCCTGGCTTACCATTATTGGCGTGGTCGGCCGCATCAAGCAGGACGCGCTCGATTCAAATCCGCGCATTGCCTTTTACTTGCCGCAGACCCAATACCCTACCCAGGCCATGAACGTCGTGCTGCGCAGCAGCGTCGCGCCCGCCGCGCTGACCTCCGCCATTACAAAAGAAATTCACCAGGTCGATCCCGACCTGCCGGTTTACAACGTTCGCACCATGGACGACCGCGTCCAGGAATCGCTGGCCCGCCGCCGTTTCTCGACGGTCATGCTCGGCCTCTTCGCATTTCTCGCATTAGCGCTCGCCACCATCGGAATTTATGGCGTGATGGCTTACCTGGTCACCCAAGGCACACGCGAACTCGGCATTCGCCTGGCGTTAGGCGCCACGCCCACAGATATTTCGCGGCTGGTCGTGCGCCAAGGCATGTCCCTCGCCATCACCGGAGTTGGCCTCGGCCTGGCGGGCGCCTTCGCGCTAACCCGCCTGATCCGCAGTTTGCTTTTCGGCGTGCAACCCAGCGACCCCCTAACCTACGTCGCCATCGCCGCACTCCTGGCAGTCATCGCGCTAGCAGCCAGCTACGTCCCCGCCCGCCGCGCCGCCCACATCGACCCCATGGTCTCCCTGCGCTGGGAATAAACCTCACAAACAACTCCACGCCGCTTCACGCAACTCCACCAACGGCTCGGACTTCGGCTGGACGGCTCGTGGCTCGCGGGTTCGTTATCCGGAGGCTGGGCGGTCCAGGCCCATGGCCTCGGCGGTTACGTCGGTGTATTTCAGGCCGGCGCCGGTGTTGAAGAGGACGGCGCGGTCGGTGGGTTTAAGGTAGCCGCTGGCTAGCAGGCGGTCGTAGGCGGCTGTGGCTGTGGCGCCTTCTGGAGAGAGGAAGAGTCCTTCGTTTTTGGCCCAGTCGAGGAGCGAGGCTAAGATTTCGGCGTCGGGGATGGCCAGCGCGATGCCCCCGGACTCGCGCAGAATCTCCAGCATGATCGAATCGCCGTAGGGTTTGGGGACGCGCAGGCCGGAGGCGAAGGTGGCGGCGTTGGGCCACATCTCGCTGACGGTGGCATGCGCGTCGAAGGCTTTGGCTACCGGAGCGCAGCCTGCGGATTGGACTGCGATCATTTTCGGGCGCTTGCCGGACCGCACCCAGCCTAGCTCTTCGAGCTCGGCGAAGGCTTTCCACATGCCGATCAAACCTACTCCGCCGCCGGTGGGATAAAAAACGGCGTCGGGATATTCCCAGCCAAGTTGCTCGACCAGTTCGTAGCCCATCGTTTTTTTCCCTTCCACGCGAAATGGTTCTTTCAGGGTGGAGATGTCGAACCAGCCTTCGGCTTTGCTGCGTTCGGCGACGATGCGGCCGCAATCGGAAATCAGGCCGTCGATAAGGGTGACGTTCGCGCCGTAGGCGATGGCTTCGACATAATTCGCGAAGGGCACATCTTTGGGCATGAAAATGTGGGCTTCGATGCCGGCTGCGGCAGCGTAAGCGGCGAGCGCACCCGCGGCATTTCCGGCGGAGGGCACGGCGAGTTTGCGCAGGCCGTAGTGCCGGGCCATGGTGACGGCGAGCGCCAGTCCGCGGGCTTTGAAGCTGCCCGTCGGGTTAGTGCCTTCGTCTTTCAGCAAAGCGCCGGGATGGCGTTTGCTGCGGAGCATCGGGGTCCAGCCCTCGCCCAGCGTGACCGGTTGGACTCCGGGTAGGACTGCGGCGTAGCGCCACATTCCGGGCCACGGGGATTTCGCGGAATCGCGGGTGATGGCGGCGTCACGAGCAGCAGTCCCACGCAAGTGCAGCAGGTCGTAGCGAACGTAGAGCGAGCCTTTGCACTTGGGGCATAGGGTCTGCGGAGTTTCGGCTGAGAGAGTTTCTGCACAGCGCGAACATTCGAGATTTTTGATTTTGGGCATGGTGATGAAGATAACAGATGCGCGCGCCAGAAATAGGTTTCGAGAACGCGGGAAAAATCGGTAGTATCACGGCGCTGCGCTGGGTGCGACCTGCAGCCACCGGCGATTCGAATGGACCCGAAACCCGACAATCATTTGACCGAAGAAAGCCGCAAGCCATCGTTGCGGGTGCTGACCATTGTCGGCTTTGGCATCTTTTTGCTGGGCGCGTTGCTGCCGATTCCCATCGGCGCGTCCGTGCTGGTGCGCTGGCTGGGTTTGGCGGTGATCGCCGCGGGAGGATTTCGAAAGTCGTCGCTGAGTTATTGGATTTTTTTCGCGATGCTGGCGGGCGGCGAAATTGGTTTTGACTGGCCGCACCTTGGCGAGCATTTGCGGATCTTCAGCGATATTTTTCTGCGGCTGATCACGGTGATTGTTGCGCCGCTGATTTTGGGCACGCTGATTACCGGAATCGCCGGGCACGGCGACGCCAAAGCAGTTGGCCGGATTGGGTTGAAGAGCCTGGTCTACTTTGAAGTGGTCACAACTGTTGCGATCGTCATCGGCCTGGTGGCCATCAATGTCAGCCGGGCAGGTATAGGTGTCGCTAGCCCTGCAGCAGTCGGCGCCGGTGCGATTCCTGCCGCGGCACCTCTGCACTGGGACGATTTCCTGGTGCATGTGTTCCCCGAAAATCTGGCGAAGTCGGTGGTCGAGAATCAAATTTTGCAGGTCGCGGTATTCGCTGTTTTGTTTGGTCTCGCGCTGGGGCGCCTTTCTGAATCGAAACGCGCGCCGATGATGCGTTTTTTCGAATCGCTGTCTGAAACCATGTTCGCGTTCACGAATATCGTGATGTATTTCGCGCCGATTGGCGTCGGGGCCGCGGCCGCTTACGGCGTGGGCCATTTGGGTGTGGGCGTTTTGGTGCCGCTGGCGAAATTGCTGCTGACCGGGTACGTCGCGCTGATTGTGTTTCTACTTTTGGTGTTGCTGCCGATTGCGATGATCGCGCGGTTGCCACTGAAACGTTTACTGCGTGCGGTGGCGGAGCCGGCGCTGATTGCATTTGCGACCAGCGCATCGAGCGCGGCGCTGCCGCGGGCCATGGAAGAAATGGAGGCGTTTGGCGTGCCGCGGCGCATCGTGGCGTTCGTGATTCCAGCTGGCTACAGTTTCAATCTGGATGGGTCGTCGCTTTATTTGGCGGTGGCTTCGGTGTTCGTGGCCCAGGTGGCCGGGATGCACATGGGCTGGACGCAGCAGCTCTTCATGGTGTTCACCTTGATGCTGACCAGCAAAGGCGTCGCGGGAGTTCCGCGGGCGGTGCTGGTCGTGCTGCTGGCCACGGCGGGCACGTTTCATCTGCCCACCGAGCCAATTCTGCTGATTCTGGGGATCGACGCGATGATGGACATGGGGCGCACGGCGGTGAACGTGATCGGAAATTGCCTGGCCTGCGCGGTGATCGCGCGTTGGGAAGGCGAACTGGCTCTGCCGGGGGCGCTTCCGCCGGCGTAGGCTTGGGCGAAGTGGCGTATTACGAGCGGCTTGCAGGTATAAGCCGTGGTTATGGGAACGGTTCAAAACATTGATTTGCGAGTTGGCGTCCGGAGGACTAGGCTTTAGGTATGTCATCGGCCCTTCACTCGGCGACGCAAGCCTGTTGTTGTAGAGCAGGGTGTGTGTGTCAGAGTGCGGGGGCCTGATCGATTAGAATCGCAATCGCAACTTCGGTTCTGTTAATCAAGGCCCACCGCCGAAACAACCGGCAGGTGGGTTTTTTATTTTGGGGCAGTTATACAGCAGCGGAGCCGGAGTTGCGGTTCGATTCGATTTAGTCGTTTGGTTCTAAGGCGCGGTCGCCAAGTGGTAAGGCAAGGGTCTGCAAAACCCTTATCGGCGGTTCGATTCCGCCCCGCGCCTCCAATTTTCTGATCCCGCCAGGGCATCCTAGCAAGTCGATTCCCGCCGCTATAAAATAAAATGCGTTTCACGACCACTCTGTCTCGAAATCTGAGGCATGCGAGGAATGCGGCGTTGTTGGCTGCTCGAGAAAATTATGGCGAATCCGAATTCGGTGTGGAACAGGACGCGGGTGGCGGAGAAGCTGGGGATTGAGTACCCGATTATCCAGGGACCGCTGGGAGGATTTTCCGCGCAGCGGCTGAGCGCGGCGGTTTCGAATTTCGGAGGGCTCGGTTCGTTCGGCGCGATGGGGCTGGAGCCGTCGGCGATTGGGAGCGTGATCGGCGAGATCCGCGCGTTGACCCCGAAACCTTTCGCGGTGAATTTGTGGGTTTCGGTGGAAGACGAGGGTGCGGCGACTTCCGATGCCGCGGCATTTGAGCGGGCACTGGCCTTTATCACTCCTCATTTGGAGGCGGTGGGAGCGAGCATGCCGAAGTTCGCGCCGCACCAAGCGATTCGATTTGAGGATCAGGCGCGGGTGGTGCTGGACGCCAAGGTGCCGGTCTTTTCTTTTATCTTTGGCATCCCGGCAAAGGAAATTCTGGACGAGTGCCGGCGCCAGGGCGTGGTCACCATGGGCACGGCGACGACGCGGGATGAGGCGGTGGCCTTGGAGCAGGCGGGAGTGGATATTGTCGTGGCTTCGGGATTCGAGGCCGGGGGACACCGCGGATCGTTCTTGCGCTCGTCGGAGGATTCGCTTACTGGAACATTTTCGTTGGTGCCGCAGGTGGTGGATGCAGTGACTGTCCCGGTGGTGGCCGCGGGTGGAATCGCCGACGCGCGTGGGATCGCGGCGGCTTTCGCGCTGGGCGCGGAAGGCGTGCAGATTGGGACGGCATTTCTGGCGTGCGAAGAATCGGGCGCGAGCGCGGCGCATCGCGAAGCGATTTTGAGCGGCGGGGCGAGTCGGACCTCGTTGACGCGTGGATTCACGGGGCGCTTGGCGCGCGGGATCCACAATCAACTGCTGGAGGAGATGAACCGGCCAGGAGCGGCGATTTTGCCGTATCCGTTACAGCGAGGTCTGGTGCGAAATTTGGCGGTGCCGGCGCAGAAGGCGGGGCGGAGTGAACTGCTCGCTCTGTGGGCCGGGCAGAGCGCGGGGCTGGCACATTGTAAGGATGCGGTTGCGCTGATGCATTCGTTGGTGGATGGAGCGGCTGAGAAGCTGGGGTGATGTTTTTCTTGGGATTTTGGCCGCCTGCAGGGATTCACGCCAGCCCCGGTGCGCCGGCGGACGCAGACTTTTCGATGGACCGCTTCCCTTCCCGCCTGCAGATTCCTTTTTGAACCTTCGGCGATTTACGACACAATACGCGCGCGGTGAAACTTGAAACGCCGCGAATCGTTAATGCCGAGTGAATTGAGGGCCCCATGAAACGGTTTTTGCTGGTTACGTTTGCTTTGATTTTCGCGCTGGCCGCGGGGTATTCGGCTACGTCCAGGGCAACCGCGCGGGTGCGAGGTGCTGCGCCGCAGCAGAGCGCGGCCGACACGCAGAAGACGCTGGTGATTACGGTGGACGATCTGCCTGGGGCGCTGCCGGGAAACGATTTCGCGGTGGGCGATTTGAAGGTGCTGCAGAAGATCAACCGTGGAATTCCGGCGACGATCAAGGCGCACCATGCTTGGGGAGTGGGTTTCGTCAACGAGCGCAAGCTGCAGGTGTGGGGCGAGCGCGACGCACGGGCGGAACTGCTGCAGCTGTGGCTGGACAATGGGTTGACGCTGGGCAATCACACCTACGAGCACACCAGCTTCAATTCCGCGACGCTGCAGAAATTCGAAGACGAAACGATTCGTGGCGAGGTGGTGACGCGGGTGTTGATGAAGGCGGCGGGCCAGGATGAAAAATATTTTCGGCATCCGTATCTGAACACGGGTTCGACCGCGGCAGACAAGGCGGCGTTCGAGCAGTTTCTGAAGGACCGCAACTACATCATCGCTCCGGTGACGATCGAGGATGGCGATTACGCTTTCAACGATGCGCTGGCTTACGCGCGCGAAAAAAAAGATAAGAAGATGGAAGCGAAGGCCAAGGAGGCGTACCTGGCGTACGTCGACCAGGTTTTCGATTATTTCGAAAAGATGACGCAAGGGGAGTTCAACCGGCCGATCCCGCAGGTTTTTCTGGTGCATGACAACGAAATCAATTTGGAATGCCTCGATGCGGTGCTGACCAAGCTGGAGCGGCGCGGGTACAAATTTATTTCTTTGGATCAGGCGCTGGCGGATCCGGCTTATGCAACGCCCGATTTGTATGTGGGCGAAGGGGCGTCGTGGCTGGATAAATGGAAGATTGCGTTAAACCAGAAAATCGAGAAGGAGAAAGGTCCGGACCTGCCGGATTGGGTGCAAAAGATTTTCGATCAGATGCGGAAGGAACAGCAAAAGAATAATTATTGATTTGGCGTCGCGCGTCGTTCGGCTGCGTTTTTTTCTAGGCGATGGCTTGGGGGATGGCCTGTTTCCAGCGACCTTGGGCTTTCAGAATTAGTTCGACTACTTCTCGGGCAGTTCCTTGGCCGCCGGTCACCGTGGTGATGTAGTGGGCGGCGCGTTTTACTTCGACTACGGCGTCGGCTACGGCGACGGCCAGACCCACGCGCTGCAGAATAGGCAGGTCGGGGAGGTCGTCACCGATGTAGGCGACTTCTTCGTCAGTGACACCGGCGCGCAGCAAAATTCCTTTGTACGACTCCAGCTTTTTCGGTTGGCCTTGCGCGACAAATTCCATATTTAGTTCGCGGCAGCGGCGGGTGGTGGCCGGCGAGTCGCGTCCGGTGATGACGCCGGTGCGAATGCCCATAATTCCAGCGAGCTTGATGCCGGCGCCGTCGTGGGCGTTGAACATTTTCATTTCGGCGACGCTGTTGTCGGGAAAAGTTTGCAGGCAGACGTAGCCGGGAGTGATGGTGCCGTCGACGTCCATGAGCAAGACGCGGATGTTCTTGGCGCGGCGCAGGACTTTCGGTGGAAATTTGATTTCACGAATCGGCATCGGATGCTCGCGCCCTCGTTTTCACGGCTTAGATGAGAACTAAAATAATTGCAGCGTCCACAAATCGTGGACGTGAACTACGCCTTCCAGCCTGCCCTGCTCGTCCACCACCAGCACAGAAGTGATCTTTTTTTCTTCCATCCGGCGCAGGGCGCTGGCAGCGAGTTCGGTACGCGGCAGGGTGACCGGATTTTTGGTCATGCAATCGGCGGCGCTGAGTTCGAGCACGTTTTCTTTGCGCTGCTGCATCACGCGGCGCAGATCGCCATCGGTAATGATGCCGAGGAGTTTGCCGGATGCGTCGGTGACCGCAGCGAGGCCGAGGCCTTTGCGGCTCATCTCGTAAATTACGTCCGGCATTTTCGCCGAAGGCGCGACGCGCGGGGCGTCTTCGCCCGAATGCATCAGCGATTCGACCCGGCGAAGTTTTTTACCGAGCCGGCCGCCAGGATGCAGTGCAGCAAAATCGTCTTCTTTGAAACCGCGGCGCTCCAGGAGTGAAATCGCGAGAGCGTCACCCATGGCCATGGCGGCGGCGGTGGAAGCGGTGGGCGCGAGATTTAGGGAGCACGCTTCTTCTTTTACCGCGATATCGAGGACCACGGTGCTGGCGCTGGCCAGCGTCGATTTCTGGTTGGCGGTTAGCGTGATTAATTTCACACCCAGGCGTTTTATGGCTTCGACTAGTTCGATGAGTTCCTGAGTTTCGCCGCTGGAGGAAATAGCTACGAGTACGTCGTCGCCGGTGAGCATGCCGAGATCGCCGTGGAGCGCTTCGGAAGCGTGCAGGAAAAGCGATGGGGTGCCGATGCTGGCAAAGGTGGCTGCGGTCTTGCGTCCGATCAGGCCCGACTTCCCGAGCCCAGTGACTACGACCCTTCCCTTGCACGTGTAGAGAAGTTCAACGGCTTGCTCGAAACGGTGGTCGAGGCGTTCGATCAAGCCGGCGATGGCTTCGGATTCGATGCGCAGGACGCGTTTGGCTACTACGAGGCTCATCGGGCGTCCCACTCGCGGGCGAGGGCGGCGAGGTGCTGAATTTTTTGCAGCAGAGGCTTGAATTGCGCGAGCGGCAGGGCGTTGGTGCCGTCGCTGAGAGCTTTGGCCGGATTGTCGTGAACTTCGAGGAACATACCATCGATGCCGGCGGCGGCGCCGGCGCGCGCCAGCGGCTCGATGAATTCTGGTTGACCGCCACTGGATTTGCCTTCGCCGCCCGGGAGTTGCACGGAATGGGTCACGTCGAAGACGACCGGGTAGCCCAGCTTGCGCATGATCGGAAACGAGCGCATGTCGACCACGAGATTTTGGTAGCCGAAGGAAGCGCCGCGTTCGGTGAGAATAATTTTTTCGTTGCCGGTGCTGGCGATTTTTTCGGCAGCGTTGCCGATGTCCCACGGCGAAAGAAATTGGCCTTTCTTGACGTTCACCGCGCGGCCGGTGCGTCCAGCGGCGAGAAGCAGGTCCGTCTGGCGGCAGAGGAAGGCGGGAATCTGCAGAATGTCGCAGACTTCGGCGGCGGGGCCGACCTGGGCGATGTCGTGGACGTCAGAAAGAATGGGCAGGCCGGTGCGTTCTTTAATTTTGCCGAGGATGCGAAGGCCCTCCTCGATTTGCGGACCGCGGAAGGATGAGCCCGAAGAACGATTGGCCTTGTCGTAGGAAGCTTTGAAGATGTATGGCACGCCCAGGTCAGCCGCGATCGCGCCGAGCTGCTCGGCCATGGTCATGGCGTGATCTTCGCTTTCGATGACGCATGGGCCGGCGATGAGGAAGAGCGGCGCGCCAGCGCCCAGGCGAATCTTGCCGATGGAGAAACCGTGTTGTACGGGCATGTGTGGGTAAGTCTGCCTTTGCGAAGCAACAGACTATTAGGGAACGCGCGGGGTTTCAACCGCGTAATTTTGCGCACAGACATCGATCCGATCGATGCGATACCCTCGCGGCGGTGACGCACATGTCTCCGTCCTAGAAAATCCGAAATGACGTTAAACCGAAGCGGTTGGGTTATGGTAGACTGAAGATGCCAACGGTCTTGAAGTTTGATGGTCTTCGCGTTGTGGTTTACCCCAACGATCATCGGCCCGCACACGTTCATGTGATCGGGCCGGATGCCGAGGCACTGTTCTTTTTGAATTGTCCGACGGGAGCGATTCAGATTCGTGAAAATTACGGCTTTTCGCTTTCGCAATTGAACCGCATAGAAAAAGTATTAAATAAACACCAGCCGGCGCTGTGTCGAGCCTGGGGGGAGATTCATGGTAACGCGTGACGAATTTGCTGGAGCCGTCGAACGTGCCGAGATAGCGTGGTCCAGCTTTCCCAAGGCCATTTCGGCGCGCTACGACCGGCGGCTAGACCGGGTGTTCGTGCGGCTTAGTTCCGGTATCGACGTGGGTTTCTCACCGCGCGACACCCAAGGCCTGGAACACGCCACCGCGTCCCAACTTCGCCGGATCGAAGTATCTCCTTCTGGTTTTGGATTGCACTTCCCCGCCCTCGATGCCGACATCTATTTGCCCGCGCTACTCCGAGGATTTCGCGGATCGCGAAAGTGGATGGCTGCGCGTTTGGGAACAGCCGGAGGAAAATCACGAAGCGCGGCCAAGGCTTCGGCGGCGCGTAGAAACGGAAAATCAGGCGGGCGTCCGGCAAAGAGTCGAAAGACGACACGAGCTTCAGCGACTGCGTAAACTTCTGATTCGGGAATCGAAGAGAATTAATCGGTGGCGGCAGGATCGGCGGCGGCGACGCGCTTTTCGGCGGTGACGCCTTGGCGGCGATGGCGATGTTCGGTGCTGGCTTTAATGAAGGCGGCGAAAAGCGGGTGCGGTGCCAGCGGTTTCGATTTGAATTCGGGGTGGAACTGGCAGCCGACGAACCAGGGATGGTCGGGAGCCTCGACGATTTCGACGTAGACGCCATCGGGGGTGCGCCCGGTGATGCGGAATCCAGCGCGGGTTAGAGTCGGTTCGTACTCGCAGTTGAATTCGTAGCGGTGACGGTGGCGCTCGGAAATTTCGGTCTGACCGTAGGCTTTCTGAGCGAACGAGCCGGGTTCGAGTTTGCAGGGCCACGCGCCGAGGCGCATGGTGCCGCCCATTTCGTCGACGCCGAGCAATTCGCGCAATTTATAAATCACGCGGTTGGGAGTGGACGGATCAAATTCGGTGCTGTCGGCGTGTTCGACGCCGGAAACCTGGCGGGCGTATTCGATCGTCGCGCACTGCATCCCGAGGCAAATGCCGAAGAACGGAATTTTGCTTTCGCGGGCGTAGGTAATGGCGTGCACCATGCCGGCGATGCCGCGTTTGCCGAAACCGCCCGGAACTAGAATTCCGTCGACGTGGCGCAGGCGCTGTTCGGCGGCCGCGCGAGAATCAATTTCTTCGGCTTCGACCCATTCGATTACCACGCGCTGACGATTGGCGAGGCCGCCATGGCCGAGCGCTTCGCGCAAACTTTTGTAGGCGTCTTCTAACTGCACGTACTTCCCTACTACGCCAATGCGAACTTCGCCGGCGGGATGCTCCAGCGTTTCAAGCATGGCCAGCCAGCCGCTCAGATCGCGCGGCGGCGCTTCGAGGTGCAGCAAACGCAAAACCTGTTCGTCAAGGCCTTCGGCCGCGAGGGTCATGGGGACTTCGTAGATGTTGCTCACGTCCGGCGCGGAAATGACGCAGGATTGGGCCACGTTGCAGAACAATCCGATTTTCGCTTTCAGCTCCGCGGGCAATTGGCGATCGCTACGGCAAATCAAAACGTCGGGCTGAATTCCAATGCTCAGCATTTCTTTCACGCTGTGCTGGGTCGGCTTGGTTTTCAATTCGCCGGCGGTGGGAATAAACGGCACCAAAGTGAGGTGCACAAAAATTACATTTTCAGCGCCGAGCTCGAGGCGCATCTGGCGGATGGCTTCGAGAAACGGCAGCGATTCGATGTCGCCGACGGTGCCGCCAATTTCGACGAAGACAATGTCTACGCCTTCGGCAACTTTGCGGAATGCGGATTTAATTTCGTCGGTGACGTGCGGGATGACCTGAACGGTCTTGCCCAGATAATCGCCGCGACGTTCTTTGGTGATGATCGATTCGTAGAAACGGCCGGTGGTCCAGTTGTGGTCGCGCGTCAGATGCGCGGAAGTAAATCTTTCGTAGTGGCCGAGATCGAGATCGGTTTCGGCGCCATCATCGGTGACAAAAACTTCACCGTGTTGATAGGGCGACATGGTGCCGGGATCAACGTTCAGGTAGGGATCGCACTTCTGAAGGGTAACTTTGAGGCCCCGGCTTTCAAGCAGGCAGGCCATGGAGGCGGCTGCCACGCCTTTGCCGAGAGAAGAAACCACGCCACCCGTCACGAACACATATTTGGGGGCGGTGCGCAAGTCGCTCGAAATCCTCCGGGCTTGACTAGGTACGAATCATTATGGAGAGAAACCCTTCGGCTGTCAAACCGCGATTCAACTTCGCAAAAATTTCCTCGCGCCGTATTTCGCGAATCGACGCGTCCTTCCTTTCGCAAACTGTGGCGTTTCGATAATTCGCGCACTATACTGCGCCGCATCGAGCAGAAATTTCTGCGAACCGACCAACAAAATTCGTTGGCAACTGCGCCACACCCCGCGCCAAAACGCCGGCTTAGCCTCTTCGGCCTGATTTGCATCGCGTACTTCACCACGTCGGGCGGAGCATTCGGGATTGAGCCGCTGGTCGGTCAAGTCGGCGCCGGTTGGGCCATCGCGCTGATTCTGCTTTCCCCTCTCGTTTGGAGCCTGCCGATGGCGCTAATGGTGGCGGAGCTGGCGACGCTGCTGCCCGACGAAGGTGGCTATTACATCTGGGTGCGCGAATCGCTGGGTGCGTTCTGGGCGGTGCAAGAGGCGTGGTGGACGATGGGTTATGGGATCGCGCTCGCCGCCATTTTCCCGGTTCTGTTCGTGAGCTACCTGACGTTTTTCATTCCCTCACTCGGTTCGGACGCGGGAGGCAGCGCCGCACTGATTCGCTGGTTGGTAGCGGTGCTGGTGATCGTTACGGCCACGGCGGTGAATCTGCGCGGGGCCGTGGACGTGGGCGCGTGGGCCATCGGGAGTGCGATTTTCATTCTGGCCTGCTTTGTAGTGATGGTGCTGGTGTGGGCGGCGCATGGGTCGGGACCGGCGGTGGCGATCGGCGCGGTGCGCGCTGATCTTTCTCGAGGACGCCCCGCGGCTCTGCTATTGGGGCTCTCCACCATCGTGTTTAATTTTGGGGGATGGGACAACATCTCGCCCTTTGCCGGCGAGGTCGAGCAGCCGCAACGAAACTACCCGCGCGCGCTGGCGGTGGTGATGGTCACGGTAGTGTTGGGTTATTTGCTGCCGGTCATCGCCGGCGTCGCCGTGACCACCGACCCGGCGGTGTGGAGTGCGGAGCAAGGATTTCCGGTGATCGCGCAATTGATTGGAGGGCGTTGGTTGGGGAGCTTGATCGCGGCGGCCGGACTGGTTTCGATGTGGAATCTGTTCAACTCGCAGATCCTTTACGTTTCGCGTTTGCCATTGGTGATGGCCAGAGATGGCTGGCTGCCTAAGATATTCGGCAACGTTTCAGATTCTGCCGCGCCGAACGTTGCCATCCTGGTAATCAGCGGCCTGGCCGTGATTTTCGCCGCGCTATCGTTTGGAAGTTTGGCGCTGATTCAGTGTCTGCTCTACACCGGGGCGCTGGTGCTGGAATATTTGGCGCTGATTGTTTTGCGGATTCGTAGACCGCGAGCGCATCGAACCTTTCGAGTGCCAGGAGGCTGGTTGGGACTTTCGTATGTGTGTCTGGTGCCTTTTGCGGCCAGCGCACTCGTGGTGATGACGACCTTGCGGGAATGGCGTTCGTTCCCCGGACAAATCGCGGTGGTGGCCGCGCTGGTGGTCAGTGGCGTGACGCTTTATTTCGTTCGACGCGGGAACGTGTCGCCTGCTACCGAAGGCGGCACAGACCACCGTCTTTAGAATTTTGGTGAGGAAAGGAAATCTACGAGGCTGTCGCGCGTTCGCGCAGGATTTTTTCTACTTTTTCGATGTCGGCCGGGACGTCCACGCTGACCGGGTCGTATTCGGTTTCGACCACCCGGATGTGAAAACCATTTTCTAACCAGCGTAGTTGTTCGAGCTGCTCGATGCGCTCGAGCTCGCCGGGCGGCAGGGTGGGAAATTCCAGCAACGTTTCGCGGCGGTAGCCGTACAGCCCGATATGTTTCCAGAAGCTGGCGGCGACGCGCGAGCCGGTGTCGCGGACCCAGGGGATGGGCGCGCGGGAAAAATAGAGGCCGTTGCCGTCGAAATCACGGACGACTTTGACCACGTTGGGATCCATGATGTCGTTTTGCTGGGTAATCAGCGAGCACGGGGTGGCCAACTGGATCGAATCGTCTTCGAGCATGGCCGCGGCGACGGCGTCCACCGTGGCGGGATCGATGAGCGGTTCGTCGCCCTGGACGTTGATATAGATGTCCGCGGGAATGTGAGCGGCGACTTCGGCGACGCGGTCCGTACCGGTACGGTGATCAGCGCGCGTCATTACCGCTTCCCCACCGGCGGCCTCGACCGCGGCCTTGATTCGCTCATCTTCGGTGGCGACGACTACCTTCGCCGCGTTTTCGGCCTGGCGGGCCCCTTCAAAGACATGCTGAATCATCGGCTTGCCCAAAATTGGCGCCAGAGGCTTGCCGGGGAACCGAACCGAGGCGTGCCGGGCCGGAATTACGATTAAGACCCGAAGATTTTCAGATTTCGCCATGAGGCCCTCAAACCTTTTTGCTCGAAACCGAATCGTATCATAACGGCGATGGCAGGTCGTTTTGGTGCGCGGCGTCCCGGCTTATCGCGCTTGCTTTGAAAACATCGAGTGGTACAATCCAGGCAATATTTTCGAACCGCTGCCCGGAGCAGTTCGAAAATTGCAGCAGGGGTGGGGGTCCTATGATTCTCCGTGCGCAGCGTCCGGAAGTATCAGGAGCTTGCGTGCGAACCTGCGCTCTTCTTCTTTTCGCCTCTTCGATCCTTTTTGTTCCTAATTCTTTCGCCCAAAGTCCTACTGTAGGTCCAACCCAACCAGATAATGCGCAACGCATCGAAAAAGGTAAATCGCTACACGCCGAAACGGACATCGCGCTGGTGAACGTCTCGATCACCGATCCATACGGGCGACTGGTAACCGGTCTGGAGCAGGATAATTTCCGCGTATTTGAAAACAACGTGGAGCAGGAAATCGTACGCTTCTCCAGCGAAGACGTGCCCATCTCGATCGGGGTGATCTTCGACATGAGCGGCAGCATGGCCGACAAGATCGAAAAATCGCGGCTAGCCGCGGTGCAATTTTTCAAGACCTCGAATCCGCAGGACGAATTCCTGCTGGTGAATTTCAACGACCGCGCCGAGCTGATGAACCGTTTCACGCCCAGTGTGGAAGAGCTGCAGAGCCATCTGATGTTCACCGCCGCCAAAGGCGAGACGGCACTGCTCGATGGAATTTATCTGGGATTGAGCGAGATGAAGGGAGCACACAACGCAAAGAAAGCGTTGCTCATCATATCGGACGGAGGCGATAATCACAGTCGCTACTCCGAAGAAGACATTCGCAAGTATGCCAAAGAAGCGGATGTGCAGATTTACGCCATCGGTTTGTACGAGGCCGGCGGCGGCCCCACACCGGAAGAAAAACTCGGCCCCGATTTGCTGGCTGAATTGACCCTGCTGACCGGCGGCAGGACGTTTGTGGTGGGCAGCCTCAAGGATTTGCCGGACATTGCCACCAAGATCAGTATGGAGCTGCGCAATCAATATGTCGTCGGATACCGGCCGAGCGATCACAACCACGATGGAAAATGGCGCAAGATTAAAATCAAGCTGCGGCCGCCAAAGGGTCTTCCTCCTCTCACCGTCTATGCCAAAAACGGATATTACGCGCCGGGCCACTAGTTTCATTCTGCGCAAATTTGTAATTTGCTTTTTTCTGGCCGCGCTCGCGGCTTCGTGCGCGTCCGCGCAAATTCAATTTCCCAATCCCCCCCCACCGCCTCCGCCGGCCGGCAGCCCGGAAGCTGCGGCGCAGTCCGAGCAGAGCAAGCACCTGAAGTCCATCGTCGACCTGGTGGTGCTGCACGCCACAGTGGTGGACGGCAAAGGGCAATTCGTCCCGGGATTGAAGCAGGATAATTTCCGGGTTTTTGAAGACAAGGTCGAACAGAAAATCTCGGTATTTTCCGCTGAAGACGTGCCGGTGACCATGGGCCTGGTGATCGACAACAGCGCCAGCATGAAGGACAAACGGCCACAGGTGAACGCGGCGGCGCTTTCCTTCGTGCGCACCAGCAATGCGGCGGACGAAGTCTTCGTGGTAAATTTCAACGACGAATATTATCTGGACCTGGACGAGGATTTCACCAGCAACCAGCAGGAACTGCACGAAGCGCTGGAAAAAATCGATACGCGCGGCAGCACAGCGCTGCGCGACGCGGTGGTGGCCTCTCTGGACCACTTGAAGAAGGGACATAAAGATAAGCGCGTTTTGCTGGTGATCACGGATGGCGATGACGATGCCAGCAGCAAGAGCTTCCCTTATATGTTGAAGGCGGCGGTGGATTCCAATGCGGTGATTTATGCCATCGGCGTTTTCAGCGACGATGACCGCAAGAACCAAAAGGGCATGGTGCGCAAGTCGAAGAAAGCTTTGACCGATTTGGCGGAGGCCACCGGCGGTCTGGCGTTTTTCCCGGACCGGCTGGAAGACGTCGATCCGGTGTGCGTGCAGGTGGCGCGCGACATTCGCAACCAATACACGCTGGGCTACTATCCAACCAACGCGGCGAACGATGGGACCTTTCGCGCGCTGAAGGTCGATCTGGAAGCGCCCAAGGGCGATGGCAAACTTTCGGTGCGCACTCGCAGCGGTTATTACGCGCGAAAAGCTGCGCCGGGCAACTGAGCTTTTTTCGTAATTCCTGGTGGTTCGCTTCCCGGCGAATTCAGTGGCGCGTGATTCGTTTTACGTCGCCGCTACTTCCCTGCCTTTGATTTCGTCAGCAAATCCAGAAAACTCGTGCCGTGAGGGATTTTAGTGCCGAAATTTTCCGCGACGGTTTGGCCCATGTCGGCGAGGGTCTCGCGCGTTCCAAGGTTGGTGCCGTCGGCGGTGCCGGGGCTGTAGGCCACGATCGGAACGTATTCGCGGGAATGGTCGGTGGTGGGATTTACCGGGTCGGGGTCGCAGCCGTGATCGGCGGTGAGCAGCAGTAAGTCGGTGGGCTGCAGTTCATCGAGCAGCGGGCCAAGCAGTTCATCGAATTCCTCGAGCGAGCGGGCGAATCCTTCGACGTCTTTGCGATGGCCGTAGAGCATGTCGAAGTCGACCAGATTGACAAAAATCAGGCCGTCGCTGCGGGACTTCAGCGCTGCTCGTAGCTTAGCCATGCCGTCCGCATTGTTTTTGGTGGTGACGTAATCGTCGACGCCGCGCCCATTATAGATGTCGTGAATTTTTCCGATGCCGAAGACCGGGATCTTCTTTTCGGCTAGCACGTCGAGCAGCATAGGCTTGGGCGGCTCAACGGCGTAGTCGTGGCGACGCTCGGTCCTCTTGAAATCGCCGGCCGGGCCGGCGAAAGGCCGCGCGATCACGCGCCCCACGCGATGCGGTCCATCGAGCAGCTTCCGCGCGATTTCGCAGTATCGGTAAAGCTCCTTCACCGGGATCACGTCTTCGTGCGCGGCAATCTGAAACACGCTGTCGCCGGAAGTGTAGACGATGGGAAACCCGGTGCGAACATGTTCGGCGCCGAGTTCTTTTAGAATTTCGGTTCCGGAGGCCGGTTTATTACCTAGAGTTTTACGGCCAATCTGCTTTTCAAATTCCTGAAGCAATTCCGCCGGAAATCCATGCGGATAAACCGGGAAGGCCTGATCGAGCCAGATCCCGGCCATTTCCCAGTGGCCGGTGGTGGTGTCTTTTCCCGGCGAACGGGTAGCGCCTTTGCCGTATGAACCGAGAGATTCCGCAGCCGGCGTCAGATATTCGAGCGGTTTGATGTCCGCGAGGCCCAGGCGCTCAAGATTCGGAAGCTTCAGCGGGCGCGAGCGGGCGATGTGGCCCAAGGTATCGCGTCCCACGTCGCCGTAGTCCGCCGCGTCGGGCAGCTCGCCGATGCCGACGCTGTCCAGAACGATCCAGATGATGCGGTTGAAGTGTTTTGGTGTAACCGGCACAAAATCCCCCAGGCGAACTGAAGCGGATCGGCGTCAATTTGCGCGACAGCAGGCGATTGTACCGCAAGTGGATTTTCCGCCGCCCGCCTGAGTGCTTTTAGCGATTTGCCCGAGCTTGACGTGAAGCGTATAATTTTTGGTTTAGGCACATGCCGACGAAACCCACAGAGAACATCCGCCCTGACTTAGTCCCGGACGCCAAGCCCGCCAAGATTTTGCCCGGTGACATCGAGGAGATCCGCGTCCGGGGTGCGCGGGTCCATAATCTGAAGAACATCGACTTCGTGATTCCGCACAACGCGATCACGGTGGTCAGCGGAGTTTCCGGCTCGGGCAAATCCAGCCTGGCGTTTGACACGCTTTACGCCGAGGGCCAGCGGCGGTACATCGAATCACTCTCGGCGTACGCGCGGCAGTTTCTGGAGCGCATCGAAAAGCCGGATGTCGACGAAATTACCGGTATCGCTCCGGCCATCGCGATTCGCCAGAAGAATTCGACGCGCAACCCACGGTCGACCGTGGCCACAGCCACCGAGATTTACGATTACCTACGGCTTCTTTTCGCGCGCATCGGACGCACCTTCTGCCTGCGCTGCGGCGAAGAAGTTCGCAAAGACACGCTGGACGAGATCGCGGCCAAGGTTCTGGCGTTGCCGGAGGGCCGGCGATTCTATGTTCTTTACGAGTTGAAGTTATCGGCGGAGCCGCTGGCCGCGGATGCGACCAATGCTCCGCAAGCGCCGCGGGCGCGAAAGCCGATCAAGCTGACCCAAGAAGCGGTGCGCGAATCGCTGATGAGCCTGCGGAAACGCGGCTTCAATCGGCTGTACCAGGGCGGGCGCGTCTTTGAATTCGCCACGCCGGAAGATTTGCTGGACGTGAACTTTGCGAAGCCGGTGTATGTGCTGGTCGACCGGCTGGTGCTCTCGCCCGAAGTTCGCTCGCGGTTGATGGACTCGATCGAGATTTGCTACCGCGAAGGACGCGGCGAAGCGATTCTCGAGTTCGTTCCCGATTCTCCGGAGCAGGCGCCGGAGCGCATGGTTTTTAACGAGCGGTTCGATTGCAAGAAGTGCGGCACGATCTATCAGGAACCGGAGCCGCGGCTATTCTCCTTCAACAACCCTTACGGCGCGTGCCCGCGCTGCCAGGGTTTCGGGAACACCATCGATTTCGATCTGGACCGCGTGGTGCCGGACAAGAGCAAATCGCTGGCCGACGGCGCGATCGAGCCCTGGACCAAGCCGCGCTACCGGCAACTGACGCTGGAGATGCGCAAATTCGCGCGGACCAAAAACATCCCAGTCGACGTTCCCTACCGCGACCTGACCATCACCCAGCGCAACGCGATCCTGGATGGCGACAAGAAAGAGGGCTACGAGGGCGTCAAAGGCTTCTTTGCCTGGCTGGAACGCAAAAAGTACAAGCTGCACGTCCGCGTTTTTCTGAGCCGCTATCGAGGCTACGCGACTTGCCCGGATTGCGGCGGCACCCGGTTGCGGGCGGAAGCGCGCGCGGTGAAAGTGGCGGGACGTTCGATTACGGAAGTCTGCCAGATGACGGTGAAGGAAGCGCGGCCGTTCTTCGACGGGCTGAAGCTGACCGAACTCGAAGCGGCCATCGCCGAGAAAATCCTGGAAGAGATTCAGCAGCGGCTGCGGTTTCTGGATGAAGTGGGCCTCGATTACCTCTCGCTCGATCGGCTGACCTCTACACTTTCGGGAGGCGAGACCCAGCGCATCCAACTGGCGACTTCGCTGAGTTCGCGGCTGGTGGGCGCGCTGTACGTTCTCGACGAGCCTTCGATCGGGCTGCACCCGCGCGACACCAGCCGGCTGATCGAAATCCTGAAAGGCCTGCGAGACTTGGGCAACACCTTGCTGGTCGTCGAACATGATCCGGACACGATTATGGCCGCGGACTACGTGATGGATTTGGGTCCGGGGGCCGGCGAACATGGCGGCAAGCTGATTTTTTCCGGCACGCGGGATCAAATGCTGAAGGATCCGCATTCGCTGACCGGACGCTACTTGCGCGGCGAGCTGAAAATTCTGGTTCCCCCGCGGCGACGCAAACCGCAGGGAAAGTTCATCAAGATCTTCGGCGCGCACAGCCACAACATCAAGGGCCTGGACCTGATGATCCCGCTGGGGCTGCTGGTGGCGGTCACCGGCGTCTCAGGTTCGGGCAAATCGACTTTGGTCTACGACGTTTTGTATAAAGCTTTGCAGGCGCGGCGCACGGGCGGCAACTGGCGCGAATTCTGCGACCGCCTCGAAGGCGACAATAATGTCACCGCCGTAGAAATGGTGGACCAGTCGCCGATCGGGCGGACGCCGCGATCGAATCCGGCGACGTACCTGAAGGCCTTCGATTGCATCCGCGAAGTTTTCGCATCGACGCCCGAAGCGAAAAAGCGCGGATTCACGCCCGGACATTTTTCTTTCAACATTCCGGGTGGGCGTTGCGAAGCGTGTCAGGGCGACGGCACGGTGACGGTCGAGATGCGTTTTCTGGCGGACGTGGAGCTGGTCTGCGAAGAGTGCCGCGGCACGCGTTACAAAAGCAGCGTGCTGGACGTGCACTACAAGGAAAAGAATATTCACGACGTGCTGCAGCTGACGGTGCGCGAGGCGCTGAGTTTCTTTGCGCCGAATCCGAAGGTGACCGCCAAGTTACGCGTACTGGAAGAAGTCGGCCTGAGCTATCTGCGGCTGGGCCAATCCGGGACCACTCTTTCCGGGGGCGAGGCGCAACGCCTGAAGCTGGCGGCGCATCTGACCCGGCAAGAGAACAACGGCATTCTGTATATTTTCGATGAGCCTACGACCGGGCTGCACTTTGACGATATTCAGAAGCTACTGACCGCTTTCCGCAAGCTGATCGATGGCGGCGCGACGGTGCTGATCATCGAACACAATCTGGACGTGATTAAATCCGCCGACTGGGTCATCGATATGGGTCCGGAAGGCGGCGATGAAGGCGGGCGGGTGGTGGCCACCGGTACTCCCGAGCAAGTGGGCCGCAATTCGCAGTCGCACACCGGGAAATTCCTGAATAAGATGTTGAACGGCCGCAACGGGACGACTTCTCCCGTTACTAGCGCGGTGGCGGCGCTGCCGGCAAAATCTGCGGCGACTTCGGAGCCTTCGACGGTTGAATGAGAGCGATCTCGAGTGCGATTGCCGCGGGCATAGTGGTTGCTTTCTTATTCTGCATCGCCGTCCCTGCCTCAGCACAAACCACCGGAACTTCTCGCAAGCGAATCGTTCAAGACCCCGCCGCGGTCGAACTGAATAATTATCTGGCCGAAGCGCAGGCCGCGCTGGACAAGAAAGATTACGAAACCGCCGCGAAGAATTTTCAGGCTTACCTGGATAAGAAACCGGATGACGCCGCGGTCCATTTTCAGTTGGGCTATTCGTTCACCGCGCTGCAGAAGCTAGACGACGCCAAAGTTCAGTATCAGAAAGCCATCGAACTGAATCCCAAAATGTCCGAGGCCTATCTGAACCTGGGGCTGACTTTGCTCGATTCCGATCCGGCGGGCGCGATTGCTCCACTGCAAAAAGCGGTCGAGCTGCTGCCGAATAATGGGCGGGCAAAATTCGCGCTGGGCGCGGCCTATGAACGCGCCGGCAAAGTTCCGGAGGCCATCGCGCAGTATCAGGAAGCCGAAAAAATCGATCCCAAGGATTTTGATACGCACTTCGCGTTGGGGCACCTGCTCCTGGGGGCCAAACGTCCGGCGGAAGCGGAAGCTGAATTCCGCGCCGCGCTGGCGATCCAAAACGATTCTTCACCGGCGCGGCTGGGGGTGGCGCAGAGCCTGGTAGCCGAGAAAAAGCCGGAAGAAGCTGCGGCAATCATCGACGCGTATCTCGAGAAGGTTCCTGGCGACCGCCAGACGCGCTTCCAGCGCGCTTCCCTGCTATTCGACGCCGGAAAATATGATGAATGCATCGCGGAACTGGACCGCGCGGCGAACGGCGGACCGGAGGCGCTGGCATCCTTAAAATTGCGCGCGGCGGCGTACGGGCGCAAGAAACAATATGCCGAGGCGATTCCGGTGCTGCAGAAAGCCATCGCGCTCGCGCCGCAGGATCCGAATTTGCCCGCTGAGCTGGGCCACGCGTATCTGGAGAAAAAAGATTACGCGACCGCGGTGCAAGAGCTAAACGCGGCGATGAAGGTGAATCCGTCGTCGCTGGATGTGCTGACCGATCTGGCCGCGGCGGAATACCTCAGCAAAAATTACGGCGCGGCGCTTCAGCTGCTGGATATTCTTTCCAAGCACGAAGATTTGCCCTATGGAAGCTGGTTCATTCGAGCGACTTGTTACGATAGACTCGGGCAAGTGGCGCCGGCTCTCGACGCTTATAAGAAGTTCCTGCAACTGAATAAAGACGAGAACAGCGACATGTATTTCGAAGCGTCCGCGCGGGCCCGTACCCTGACGCGCGAGTTGCAAAACAAAAAGAGGTAGGCGACGTGATCGGGTTCCGACTAACCGGGCTGGCCGTGCTGGCATCCATGATAGGCAGCAGCGCTATCGCGGTGGACAAGCTGGCGGAACTTCGCGCGCGGTTTGCGAGCGAGCCTGACGCGGTACACAAAGCCAAACTGTTGCCGCCGCTGGCCGACGCTGAATTCCACGCCATGCAGGATTTCGTGGCGGCCGGCAAATTGAACGACGCGGCTCCGCTGGCGAATGAAATGGCCGATGAAGCTGAAGCGGTGTTGAAGGCCCTCGACGCGCGCGGCAAAGACCCCGAAAAGCATCCGGAAGGCTACAAACAGGTGGAGATTTCGGTGCGCGCCTCGGTGCGCCGCATCGAGAACGTTTTGGTGGAGCTTTCAGCCGACGATCAAGCTGCCTTCCTGGCGGTGAAGAGCCGCCTGGACGCCGTCGAGCATAAAGTTCTGCGCGAGCTCTTTCCCCATCGGCCCCAGGAGCCAGTTCAGCCGAATCACGCCGGGGCGGGAGACGGCATCAAAGAAATATGAGAAATTCCGTATCCCGGACTCTATTTTTGGTTGCTCTTGGCGCCGTGCTGACCTCGTCGGCGACGATGGCCGCGCCGAACGCCGCTGCGCAGCAGGAAAAGAAAGACTATTTGACCGATTCCGAAGCGGACAAGATTCGGGATGCGATGCTGCCTCCGGATCGCATCAAGCTGTTTGTCTCCTTCGCTGACGACCGGCTGAAGAAATTTCAGTACGAATTGGCCAGGACGACGCCGGAAGGACGGCGGTCTGAAATTTTGAACAGTTTGCTGAACGCCTATTCCGGATGCATGGACGATGCGGCGGATCAGATCGCACTGGCGCGGGAAAAGCAGATCGACATCCGCGGGCCGTTAAAGATGATGCAATCGAAGGGCAAGGAATTTTTGGAGACGCTGCAGAAGCTGGACAAGGGCGGGCCGGAGTACGACATCTACAAAGAAACGCTGCAGGATGCGATCGAAGGTACCAAGGACGCGCTGGCCGATGCCGACAGCGCCGCGAAAGAATTGACGCCGGCCCCGGTGCGGAGAAAGCCTTCGTGACGGTGCGCCGAATCAAGCGGCAGGTTCCCGGCGGCGACAAAATCTTTCAGAGAATTTATACGCGCCTTGGTTGCGAAGGGCGCCCGCCAGCTTTCGTGGTGGAATTTCATCCCTACACCGATTTGACCCATACCATTCGCCTGCGGCAAGACACTGCTTACGTGCGCTTGTCCGACGCGCTGGACGACGCGCCAAACGCCGTGGTGGAAGCTGCGGCGGCGATTCTGCTGGGCAAGTTGTATCGACGCAAACCGCCGAAGGATTTGCTGCACGCCTATCGCGAGTTTTCGTATGCAGGCAGCACGCGCAGCCGGATGCTGGAGCTGCGGCAGAAACGCGCGCGGCGGACCGAGCATCGACCGGCCGGAACGCATCACGATCTCGACGCGATGTTCGAAGCGCTGAACGTCCGGTATTTTGAGAATGAGTTGCCTAAACCGACCCTGGGTTGGAGCAAACGCGCGTGGAGAGGATTATTGGGCTGCTTCGACCCGGCGTTATCGCAGATCGTGATCAACCGGCAGCTCGATCGCGAGACTGTGCCGCACTTCGTGGTGGAGTACGTGATGTATCACGAGATGCTGCACGTGAAGCATCCCATGCGTTTCGAACGCTGCCGCCGCAAATCGCATTCGCCGGAATTCCGTCGGGAAGAAAAGAAATACGCGGATTACGGGCGGGCCATGAAGTTTCTGGATCGTTTTCCGACGCGTTAGGAATTCTGGCCCGCTACTTCTTGCTGCTCGATAGCTTTTCGATCTTTTCCTTCACTTTCTTGGCGTCCGGCGCGTTGGGCAGTACCTGCAGATATTCCTTGTAGTAGCGCACGGCTTCCTGCTTGTCACCTTTTTTCTCGTAGGTCTCTGCCAGCAGCAGGCGCGGCTTGGCGAAATTGGCGCGCAACTGCACGGCTTCTTCGAAACGCGCGATGGCGGCGTCGAGATCGCCCTTGTCCAGATAGAATTTGCCGATGTCGACATCCTGTTGGGCGTGGAATGGGTCCCAGAGCGGATCATCTTCGGGAGGCAAGACGCCGGGTTTTGCGCCCTTGGATTTTGGTTTGTCGTCAGCCGTAGAATCTGGAATCGGAGGTTTCTTTGACGACGACTCGTTGGGCGAATCGGGAATGGGATCTTTTTTCGAGGACGATTCCTGGCTCGGATCGGCTGGTGGCGCGCCGGAGGATTCGCCGTTCTGCGGCTGCGGCGTCTGGCTGGGCGGATTCTGCTGACTTTGCGACTGCGCGAAACTCGGGCGGGCACAGCTAGTGAACATCAGAGCGCCGAGGAGAAACGGCGCGCCCCAGCGGCGAATCGAAATGGAGCGAGTGCTGTTCATTTTTAATTCTGTGCGTAACGTCATTCGTAACCTGGGCGCGTCTGGATGCGTTTAGATAGCGTTTGCTATGATTGAGTTGTACATCCGTTACACATCGGGCGCGGCGTTCTCAGCTCGGGCCTGATTGTCTTATTGTAACTCTCCGCCATGGATCTCCGCGAAAAAGTCGCGCAACTGCCTACTCAGCCCGGGGTGTACCTGTTCCAGGACGTCACCGGGAAGATTCTCTACGTGGGCAAAGCGAATTCGCTGCGCAGCAGGGTGCGTTCGTATTTTCTGGAGTCGAACTGGGCTAACGCGAAAACCGGTTCGCTGGTGCGCGAAGCGGTGGATGTCGACTACATCGTGGTCGACAACCAGAAAGAAGCGCTGGCGCTCGAGAATAATCTGATCAAGCAGTACAAGCCGAAATTCAATGTGCTGCTGCGCGACGACAAAACCTATCCCTACATCCAGTACACGGCCTACGAGAAGTTCCCGCGTATCTATGTGACGCGGCGACTGAAAAAGGATGGCTCGCTGTATTTTGGACCGTACTTCCCTGCTCGACTGGCGTATCAGATGGTGCATCTGGTACACAAACATTTTCTGGTGCCGTCATGCACGGTGGACCTGACTCGGAATCATGCGCGGCCCTGCCTGCAGTATTACATTCACCGTTGCCTGGGGCCTTGCGTGGCCGGACTGGTGACAGACGAGCGCTATGCGGAAGCGGCTCGCGACGTGCGCCTGTTCCTGGAGGGCCGGCGCAGCGACCTGACCGAGAGCTTGGAATCGCGGATGGGCGTGGCAGCGGAGCAGGAGCGATTCGAAGAAGCCGCGGGCTATCGCGACTTGTTGCGCACGATTACGGAGATGGAAGAGCGGCAGAAAATCGCCGCGGCCGCAGGCGACGACACGGACGTGCTGGCTTGGTATGCCGAACCCCCGCAGGTCGCCGTCAACCTGTTTCACATTCGCGGCGGGCGGGTGGTGGATCGTCGCGATTTTTATTGGGAGGACCTGGAGGAATTCGACGCCGCCGAGTTTTTGCCGTCGCTATTGAAGCAGCTTTATCTCGATGCGGAATATTTACCGCGCTACATCCATACGCCGTTTGGTTTTGACGACTGCGAACTGCTGGAAGAGGTGCTGAGCGAAAAGGCCGGGCACAAGGTGGAGATTCTGAATCCGCAGCGCGGGCAAAAGCACCAGTTTCTGGAGCTGGTGGAGAAAAACGCGCAGCAATCGTTCATCACGCGTTTTCGAATTTCCAAACCGAGTAAGGACGCGATCGTCGAAGCTTTGGAATCCGCGTTGGGTCTGCCGGAGCCGCCCAAGAGGATCGAGTGCTTCGACATTTCGCACATCCAGGGTTCGGATACGGTGGCGTCGATGGTCGTCTGGGAAGAGGGCAAGATGAAGAAGTCGGACTACCGCAAATTTATTATTCGCGGCGAAGCGATGCCGGAGGGCGGCGAGAAAGCCGCCGGGGTATTGCGCGACGATTTTGCGTCCATGCAGGAAGTAGTGGAGCGGCGTTACCGCCGGCTGCAGGCGGAGAATAAAGCGCTCCCGGGCCTAATCCTGATCGACGGCGGCCTGGGGCAGTTGCACGCGGCGGCCAAAGCGCTGGATAAGCTGGCGATCATCAACCAGCCGATGGCCAGCATCGCCAAGAAGGAAGAGATTCTGTACGTCCTGGGGCGCGAAGATGAACCGGTGATTCTGGATCATCACTCGCCCGTGTTGCACCTGATCCAGCAAATCCGCGACGAGACCCACCGTTTCGCGGTGACTTTTCACCGGCAGCGTCGGTCGAAGACGCGGCTGCGCACCGGGCTGACCGATATTGCCGGCGTCGGAAACCGCACGGCGCAGAAGTTGCTGCGTCGGTTCGGCAGCGTGACCCGGCTGAAAGAATTGAGCGTGGACGACATCGCCGCCGAAGTGCCCCGGGCACAGGCCCAGCGCGTATACGATGCGTTGCACGATATAAAACCCGCGCCCGTTCCGGACCCCGCCCCCAATAATTTATAGAGTGGTTTTTAGGGCATTTTCTAGGGTAATCCGCGCATTGCTTGCCTGGCTCGCAAAGCCTATGCTACTGTGAGTTTCTGAGGTGATTCATGAGCGAAGGAAACGGCGGATCGAAGGCCAGCATTTTTCTGGTAGGACTGGGAATTGGAGCACTCATCGGAGTGTTGTTCGCGCCGAAGTCCGGCGAAGATACGCGCGACTATCTCTCCGGCAAAGCCGACGAGGGCAAGGATTACGCGCAGCGTAAGGCGCGCGAATTGCGCGAACGCGCGGAAGATTTGCTAGAACGCAGCAAGGAGATCATGGACCGGCAGAAGGACGCCTTGGCCGAAGCAGTGGAAGCGGGCAAGGATACCTACAAGCGCGAGTCGCGCGCCTCGTAATTCGTAGGTAGTCGCAAAAAGTTCCGGCAGGGTTTGCGCGCAGGTTGTACTTCAGGAGTGCTATGTCCGGTTGGGTGGAAGCGTTCATCGTAATCGCCGCGGTCGCCATCGTAATCCAGATGGCGGTGATGGTCGGCATGATGTTGTCGGTGAAGAAGTCGCTGGACCATTTCACCCGGCTCTCGACAGATCTCGAGAGCCGCATCAATCCGATCCTGACGCGCGTCAATCGCATCTTGGAAGACTCGGAAGGCCGCATCTCCAGCGTGATGGGCGACACCGCGGAAATCACGCGCCTCGCGCGTTCGCAGGCCCAGAAAGTTGACCGCATTTTCACCGACACCATCGAGCGCCTGCAGATTCAGGTGATCCGCGCGGACCAAATTCTGACTGGCGCGATGGAAGTGGTCGACGAAGCCGGAACCAAATTCCGCAACACGTTGTGGGGACCCATTCGCCAGGCTTCAGCGGTCATGAAAGGCATCAAGGTTGGCTTAGATATGCTGCGCCGGCAACAGGGCGGCGTAGTCGAAGCAGATGTAGCCTCGCAAGACGAAGAATTATTCATCTGAACACTCCCTCCTCTCGCACCTCTCCGTTGCGCACCCAGTAAGGTAGAATCGCTCCGATGGTGCGCGCTACTTCCTACGTACGCTGCTCCGCTGCAATTCTGTTTCTCGCGCTGCAATTCTCGCCTGCGCTGGCCCAAACAAGACCACCCGAATCGGCAGCTCAACAGAAATTTCTCCAGCAATTAGTTGCAGCAGCCAAGGATCGAACTAACCATTTCGTCCGCTATGACGCGGCCTACGTTCGGCTCGCTTATCCCGGGGGAGACGTTCCGGCGGACACCGGCGTTTGCACCGATGAAGTCATCCGCTCCTATCGCGCCGTTGGCGTAGACCTGCAGAAAGAAGTTCACGAAGACATCGTGGCGAATTTCGAGCTGTACCCTCGCAAATGGCATCAGACCGAAGCGCACGCAGACTCCAATATCGACCACCGGCGTGTGCCGAACCTGATGGTATTTTTCAGTCGCAGGGGCGTGACGCTACCGATAACGAACCGCGCCGAAGACTATTCGCCGGGCGACATCGTCACCTGGGATTTGGGCGGAGGGGTTCCACACATCGGAATCGTCGTCGACCGCAAATCGCCGCAAACCGGCCGTTACATGGTGGTGCACAATATCGGGCAAGGCCCAAAGATGGAGGATGTTTTGTTCGCCTGGAAAATCACCGGGCACTACGACTACTTCGGCCAGAAGTTAAACTAGCGGATCCATCCGCCGCCGAGAACCATGTCGCCGGAATAGAATACGGCGGCCTGGCCGGGCGTGATGGCGCGTTGCGGTTCGTGGAAGGTGACTCGAGCGGTGGTGGCGTCGATGGCGCTGACTTCGGCGGCCGCCGGTTCGTGGCGATTGCGAATGCGCACTTCGGCCTGCACCGGCCCATCGGGTAGGGCGTACGGAATCCAATTCACGTTGCGAACTTCGCAGGCACTGGAACGCAATTCGCGGTCTTCGCCGACGACCAGACGATTTTGCGCGCGATCGAGTGAAACCACGTACATCGGATGCGCCGTCGAAATTCCCAAACCCTTGCGCTGACCCACCGTGTACTGATGCAGTCCACTGTGGCGGCCCAGAACTTCACCGGCAGTGGTGACGATGTCGCCGGGCTCCTGCGGCAGCGCGCTGCCCTGCTCCTTCAAGTAGCCTTCGATGAACTTCACGTAATTCCCGGTGGGCACGAAACAGATTTCCTGGCTCTCCGGCTTGTCGGCAACCGGAACGGCCAGTTCGTGGGCGATGTCGCGGACTTCAGTCTTGGAAAGTTCGCCCAACGGAAAATCGGTGCGGGCCAACTGTTCCTGGGTCAGGCCGAAAAGGAAATAGGTCTGGTCCTTCGATTCGTCGACGGCGCGGAGCAGTTCGTAGCGGCCGGTGGTAGCGTTGTGGCGTACCCGCGCGTAGTGGCCGGTGGCGATGCGTTCGGCGCCAATCTGCCGCGCGGTGGTCAGCAGCTGATCGAACTTCACGTGGTTATTGCACATGGTGCACGGAATCGGCGTGCGCCCTTCGAGGTAATCATTGACGAAAGGCTTGATGACGTTGAGCTCGAATTCGCGCTCGAAATTCACCACGTAGAACGGAATGTTCAGGTGCTCGGCGACGCGGCGCGCGTCGTACACGTCGTCATGCGAGCAACAGCGATGCTGCGCCGGGCCGCCGACGTTCTGCATTTCAGGCAGGCGGCGCTGATTCCACAGCTGCATGGTCAGGCCGACGATCGCCTGGTTGCGATGATGCAGGATGGCGGCGACGGTGGAACTGTCCACACCTCCGCTCATGGCTACCGCAACCGTATTGGCGGTGGCGACCGGCTGGGCGGAGCTGCGCGTCTCGAATTGGGTCAGAGTCGACATATTTCAGTGATGATCTATCTTATCGCGGATGCGCCTGCGTGCAGAGGAGAAAGCGCGCGGAGGCGTTCGACGGCCTGGGGAATGATGCGAATAGCTTCGTCGATTTCGTGGTCGGTGGTCGGGCGGCCCAGGCTAAAACGCAGGCTGGAGCGGGCTTGATCGGGCGAGAGCCCGATTGCGGCGAGCACGTGGGAGGGTTCGATCGCGCCGGAAGAACAAGCCGCGCCGGAAGAACACATCACGCCCTGCAGGTCGAGAGCGATGATCAACGCTTCGCCGGGTGCAGATTCGAAGGACAAATTTGAAGTGTTGGGCACGCGGTCGTGCGCACTGCCATTTCGCCGCACGCCCGGAAGCGCGACCAACGCATTCTCGAAGCGATCGCGCAGCTGAGCGAGGCGCGAGGCATCGGCGGCGAGATTTTCAATCGCGAGTTCCGCGGCTTTGCCCAGTGCCACAATTCCCGGGACGTTTTCGGTGCCAGGGCGGCGATCGCGTTCGTGATGGCCACCATAGAAAATTGGCCCGAGCTCGGTGCCGGCGCGGACGTAAAGCGCACCTACACCTTTCGGGGCGTAGAGCTTGTGCCCGGAAATCGAAAGCAGGTCGACGCCGAGCGATTCCGCGTCGATGGGAATTTTGCCCACGCCCTGCACCGCGTCGCAATGGAAGTAGACGTCCTCTTCCGCCGCGATTTTGCCGATTTCGGCAACGGGCTGAATGGTGCCGAGTTCGTTGTTCGCCAGCATCACGCTGATCAGCACCGTTTCGGGGCGGATCGCTTCGCGCACGTCTTCGGGGTCGACGATTCCCTCTTTCGAGACTGGCACGTAGGTGACATCTACGCCTTGCTTCTCGAGGGCTTGGGCGGCGTTGAGGACTGCGTGATGCTCGATGGCGGTGGTGACTACATGCTTGCGCGGCTGGTCGCAGGGATTGACGATGCCGAAAATGGCGAGATTATCGGATTCGGTGCCTCCGCAGGTGAAGACGATCTCCGAGGCCTTGGCGCCAAGTAGAGTGGCGACTGATTGCCGGGCGGCGTCAACGGCGCCGCGGGCGCGCTGCCCTGCGGAGTGAATCGAACTGGCGTTGCCGAAGTTTTCGACGAGAAACGGAAGCATGGCGGAGAGCACCGCCGGGTCGACGGGCGTGGTCGAATTGTAGTCGAGATAGATGCGCATGGCTTTTGGGCCGTGAATTCAGAATAGCGGCCCGTTGTGGGGCGGTCAAGGCGCCGCCCGGCCCGCGCCCAGCCGTGCCAAATCGGCTGCGTAACCATGAAGCACGGGGTCTCGGACGTTGCGTTGACACCCCGTGGAGAGTTGGTTAGCGTCGAATGAACGGCATGCGGGCTGATCCTTATGGGCGCCCGGCGAATTTATTCAGGAGAAAACCTTGGCGCGGCCAATTATCACTTTGACGACGGACTACGGCACCGGGGATCACCTGGTCGGCGTAATGAAGGGCGTGATTCTGAGCATCAATCCCGACGTACACATCGTCGACATCACGCATCACGTGCTGGCCCACGACATTTTGGACGGCGCGGTGACTATCGCGCAGGCCTACAATTATTTCCCGCCCAAGACGATTCACCTGGTGGTGGTCGATCCCGGTGTGGGGACTCCGCGTCGGCCCATTCTGGTGGCGAGCGACCAGCATTATTTCGTGGCGCCGGATAATGGCGTGCTCTCGGGCGTTTACGATCAGACCGAAGCGCTTTACGTCTGGAACATCACGTCGGAACACTATTTCCGAAATCCGGTGAGCAGCACATTTCATGGCCGCGACATTTTCGCGCCGGTGGCTGCGTGGCTTTCGAAATCGTGGCAGACGGCGGCGTTTGGAGAGGCGATCGAGGATTTCACGCGGTTCAGTTTGCCGAAGCCGAAAGTCGATGGAAATACGTTTAAGGGCATCGTGCTGAAGGTCGACGCTTTCGGGAATCTGATGACCAACCTGAAGATTGCGGATTTTCCGGCGCTGGTGGTCCCGGACGCGAAGTTCACGATCAAGGCCGGGAAAGCAGAGATCACAAAGATTTTGCCGACGTTTGCTTCCGGCGCCGCGGGGGAACCTTTCGCAATTGTGGGTTCCAGCGGGTATCTGGAATTGAGCGTGAATAAGACCAGCGCTTCGCGAGCCTTGGGCATTGGGCGCGGGGCCGAAGTTAGCGTACTGGTCGAGTAGTAGTAGCGAGTTTCGCGGCGACTTTTTCGTCTAGAGCTGCTTCCATCCGGCGGTACAACTCCCAACGGCAGTATGCATTTTGATTAGCGCGTCAGCGCGGCGATGATCAGGTGCGAGCGCATGCGCGGGTCCAACCAATCACGCAGCGCGTCACCCAAAAGATTAAAAGCCAGCACGGCGGTCATCACCGCCAGCGCGGGAAAAATGACCAGGTGCGGCGCGTCGAAGAGATGGCCGCGCGCATCATTGAGCATGGCGCCCCAGCTCGGCATCGGCGCCAAAACTCCTACCCCCAAGAAACTGAGCGTCGATTCTGCGAGAATCGCGCCGGCCATGGCGATGGTGGCCTGCACCAGCACCGGCTGCAGAATATTCGGTAGCAGATGACGAATCAAAATACGCGCGTGGGTCGCGCCGAGCGAACGCGCCGCGAGTACGTACTCCATTTCTTTTGCCTGCAAGATCTGCGCACGCGCCAGCCGGGCGTAGCCAGCCCATCCAGTGACGACTAGCGCCAGAATCACTTTGCTGATCCCTGGGCCTAGGAATGCGGCGAACGCAATAGCCAGCAGAATTCCCGGAAAAGACAAGAAGGCGTTGATCAGCACGATGTTGATGAAGCGGTCGAACCAGCCTCCCAAGTAGCCGGCGACTGCGCCGATGGCGAGTCCGATGATTCCCGCGCCGAAGACCACCGACACGCTGACCAGCATGGAGACGCGGGTACCGAAAATGATGCGGGAGAAAATGTCGCGGCCAAGTTCGTCGGTACCCATCCAGTGCTGCGCGGTGGGCGGCAGCAGGCGCGCAGGAAGATCTTGGGCTGTGGGACTGTAAGGCGCGAGCCAGGGCGCGGCTACGGCGACGAACAGCAGAAGCGCGCAGAGTGCGAAGCCGACGCGTCCAGGTCCGCTGCGGCGCAGGAATTCTGAGCTGGCGGCCAATGCTCGCTTCATGGGCGCTCACTCATTGCAGGCGCACCCGCGGATCGACGATTGCGTAGATGAAGTCGGTGAGCAAGTTGACGAAAACGTAGGAAACTGCGATCAACAAAATGCAGCCCTGCAGCAAGGGGTAATCGCGCGCGCCGATGGCTTGCACCGCAAGACGTCCGATGCCGGGCCAGGAAAAAATCGATTCGGTGACGATGGTCCCGGCGAGCAGCGTGCCGAATTGCAGGCCCATGATGGTGAGGATCGGAATTAAGGCGTTGCGAAAGGCGTGGTGAAACAAAACCGCGGATTCGGGCAGGCCCTTGGCGCGCGCGGTGCGGACGTAATCGGCGGAAAGCTCTTCAATCACCGACGTCCGCACCATGCGCGTGAGAATGGCCGCTAGCGCCGCGCCCAGAGTGAACGCGGGCAAGACCAGATGCGAAAGACCTCCGCGGCCGGACACCGGTAGCCAACCGAGGATCACGGAGAAAACGAGAATCAAGATCGGGCCGAGCGCGAAATTAGGAATGGAAAGACCGAACAGCGTGAGTACCCCGACCGCGTGATCGGTGCGTTCGCCACGGCGATGCGCCGCCAAAATTCCCGCCGGGATGGCGATGAGGGCGCAGATCAGCAGCGCGACGATTGAAAGTTCCAGCGTGGCTGGATAATGCGAGGTCACAACCTGCAACACCGGCTGCTGAAATCGAAACGATTCACCGAGGTTGCCGTGCAGCACGCCGGTGATGTAGCGGCCGTACTGGGTCCACAGCGGCAGATCGAGGCCGAGCGCGTGGCGTAGCTGCGCCAGGTCTTCGACCCGCGCGCCTTCTCCGAGCATCTGCGCGACCGGATCGCCGGGGACGATGTGCGCGAGCAGGAAAACCATGGTGACGATGAGCCACAGCGCGGGAATCGCGTAGAGCAAGCGTTGGCCGAAGTAGCGGATGAGATTCATCTTTAGCGAGGAGCCTTGGCAGGCCGCGAGGTGGACGGGGGCGGCACGTCTGGTCTGGCAGCGGACTTCACCTTGTTAGCTTTGCCCGCACCGGCCGGAGCAGACAGGGCGTCTTTCGCGATTGCCTGGGCCGCTTCCTTCGCAGTTCCCCGCTCCGCATTCTGTGGCGTTTCTCCTGGCGCGGGCTCGGCCAGTGCGCGCGGAAGCAGCTTTATTTTGACACGCGAGACGCGGCGGTGATCCATCTCCATCACGGTGAAACGAAACCCATCCGCTTCGAAACTCTCTCCGCCACGCGGAATGAAACCCAGACGATTCAGCACGAAGCCACCGATGGTTTCGTAAGAAGGATCCTCGGGCACCGTGATGTTGTAGCGCGCTTCGAGTTCGCGAATTTTGATGGCCGCGTCGAAAATCATTCCGCCGTCGGGAAGCGTCAGCGGGCGTTCGACCACATCGAATTCGTCATGAATTTCGCCGACCATCTGCTCCAGAATATCTTCGAGCGTAGCCAGGCCGAGAATGCTGCCGAATTCGTCGACGACCATGGCCAGGCCGGTGCGCCGCGAACGAAACTCCAGCAGGAGCTGGCCCACCGGCTTCGATTCCGGAACGATCAGCACGTCGCGCAAGACATTACGCAAACGAAACTCGGGTTGGGACTGCCCTTCTTCTGCGCGGCGGGCGCGTTCGAGCAAAACCCAAATCATGTCCTTGATGTGCACGAAACCGAGAATCTGGTCGAGCGAAGTTTCGTACACCGGAATGCGCGAGCGCTGAGTGGTGGCGAACATGGTCATGGTGTCGTCCAGGCTGGCGCTGGCCGGCAGCGCATGAACGTCCGGACGCGGAACCATGACTTCACGGACTTGCACCTGGCCCAGTTCCATCGCGGCCTGAATGAATTTCACTTCGGTGGCCGGTAGCAATCCGCGGTCGCGGGCCTGCTGCACCATCACTTGCAATTCTTCGGTGGAACGCACCAGCGTATGGCTGTGCGGCGCAACGACACCGAGTGCGCCGACAATTTTTTCAGCGAAGCTATCGAGAAAATCGATGGCCCAACGGAACGTATTCAAAAACCACTGGAAAGGACGCGCAATGAGCAGCGCCACGCGTTCGGCGCGGGCCAGACTGAGGCTTTTGGGGACCAGCTCGCCAAGGACGACTTGCAGAATGGTGAGCATGCCGAAGGCGATGATCAATGCGATGGTGTGCGCGGCGATGGCGGCCCAAGGGCTGGGAATCGCGAGCAGCAGCGGGCTGAGGATGCCGGCGAGAGTGACTTCCCCAAGGTAGCCCAGCGAAAGGCTGGCCAGCGTAATTCCGACCTGCACGCCGGAAACGACTTGGGAAAGATCGCTGAGCAGATGCTCGACAATTTTGGCGCGGGCGTCTCCTTTTTCGACCAGCTGGCGTACGCGGGACTGACGAACCGCGACCAGCGAGAATTCCGCCGCGGAGAAGAAGGCGTTCACGCAGACCAGCGCGAGCACGGCGAAAAGCTGCAGGGCGATCATGACGGAACCGCCTGCGGAGAGGGGCGTTCGAATGCGGCCAGCACTTGGCGATTTTAGCAAGGCGCGGGGCGGCGCGGGTGAAAAGTACGGCGAGGATTGCGCGGGATGCAGCGGTCTCGGTGCGCGTCAGGAAAGTGCATAATGGATGGTGACGGTTTGCAACGTGCGTTAGAATGCTGCCTTCGCGACTGCGGCGCGTGAAAGCGCAAACGAGGAATCATGAGTCCTGTACCAACGAAGCCTGGGGCCCCGGGAGCTGTTGAACCGGCGAAGAAGGGCGACTTCGAGAAGTCGCTGGCGCGGCTGGAGGAAGTGGTCAAGCGCCTGGAAAGCGCCGACCTCTCGCTCGATGAAGCGATGAAGCTTTTCGAGGAAGGCGTGAAGCTTTCGCGCGAATGCCAGAAGCAACTGGAAGAAGCAGAAGGGCGCGTGGAAATTTTGCTGAAGAAGGCTGACGGAAAAATTGCGGCGGAGCCGTTTGAGGCCAACGACGACGCATCTTAGTTTGCAGAACTTCTGCTTTGCAGAAATGCGACCTGGGCGGGCCACTCTGAACCGATGAGCATTCCGGACTTTTTCGAAAAAGATCGCGCCGAGGTTGATGCGGCTCTCCAGCGCCTGCTCCCCGCGGAATCGACTCTGCCCGTTTCGATCCACAAGGCGATGCGCTATAGCGTATTCGCCGGCGGCAAGCGGGTCCGGCCGATCCTGTGCCTGGAGAGCGCGCGGATGTTTTCCTCTCCGGCAGAAGGCGCGTTGGAAGTGGGTTGCGCGCTCGAATTTATTCACACCTATTCGCTGATTCACGATGATCTACCGGCGCTCGATAACGACGACTTGCGCCGCGGCAAGCCTACGAATCACAAAGTCTTTGGCGAGGCGATCGCGATCCTGGCGGGCGACGCTTTGCTGACGCTGGCGTTTCAGACGCTGGCCATGGCTCCGGTCGAACCGCATCGCCGCCTGGCCTTGCTGGCCATGATCGCCGAAGCGGCAGGAACTGATCGCGGCATGATCGGCGGCCAAGTGGCGGATATCGAGGCCGAAGGCAAGCCCGGGGACAAGGGCATGCTGGAATACATTCACAGGTCGAAGACCGCCGCGCTGATTCGTGCTTCGATTCTGGCGGGCGCAATTGCCGGTGGCGCCGACCGCACCGACCTCACGCGCCTGATGAGTTTTGGCGAAAATATCGGCTGGGCGTTTCAGGTGGTGGACGACATTTTGGATGTCGAGGAATCGTCGGAAGCCTTGGGCAAGACCGCCGGGAAAGATCAGGCACAGAAGAAAGCGACGTACCCGGCGCTGCACGGCCTGGAAGTTTCGCGCGACATAGCTGCCGATTTGGAGAATAAGGCGCTCAAGGAACTGGAACATTTCGGGGCGCGCGGCGCGAAGTTAAAAGAATTGGCGCAATTTCTGGTGGCACGCAGGGCTTGAATTTCCTGGCCGCGCTTTGGCGCTATCCGTTTTCAGCATCCACACTCATGGCCGCCTCCGAAAAACCTGGCAAGAAAACCAAGGCAGGAAAAATCAGGCTGGACGTTTTGATCACTGAGCGCGGCCTCGCGCCTTCGCGCGAGCGCGCCCAAGCCATGCTGCTGGCCGGAAACATCCTGGTCGGGGGGCAGAAGGCTACCAAGCCCGGCACCCAGGTCGCCTCCGACGCGCGGGTGGAAGTAATCGGCGAAGCGCAGAAGTATGTGGGGCGCGGCGGATTCAAGCTGGAAGGAGCGCTCACCGATTTTAGCGCGTCGCCCGCCGGGAAAATCTGCATGGATGTGGGCAGCTCGACTGGCGGCTTCACAGATTGCATGCTGCAGAACGGGGCGAAGCTGGTTTTCGCCGTGGACGTTTCGATCGAGCAACTGGACTGGAAAATCCGGCAACACGCGCTGGTGGTGAAAGTCGAACGCAACGCGCGCTATTTGCGCGCCGAAGATTTGGTCACGGCGGACGGGCCGGCAAGGCCGGAATTCGTGACCATCGACGTCTCGTTCATTTCGGTAACGAAAGTCTTGCCGGCGGTGATTGCCGCCGCGGCGGCAGACGCCGAATTCTTGATCCTGATCAAGCCGCAATTCGAGCTGGAACGCGGCGACATCGGCAAAGGCGGGATCGTGAAGGACGGCGCCCTGCACCAAAAAGCGATCGAACGAGTCGAAGCGGCGGCGCGCGAGGCCGGGATGAATTTGCTCGGCGTGAAACCCAGTCGCTTGCCCGGAACAGAAGGCAACCTCGAGTTTTTTCTCCACGCCCGCGCACGCGGGTAGAGTAAAATCCGTGCCTCACATGATTCGTAGCGCGGGCATCATCTGCAAACCAATTCCGGAAATGGTGACGACGGTTGTTCCGCCGCTGCGCGAATGGCTGCGGGCGCGGAAGGTTGAAACGTTCCTCGACCCGCGAACCGCTACCACCCTCGGAACCGGCTCTTCGCAAACGCGGGAAGAAATGGCCCACCGCGTGGATTTGCTGATCGTTCTGGGCGGAGACGGCACGTTGCTGGCCGCGGCGCGCGCGCTGCACGGGCACCCGATTCCGATTCTCGCCGTGAACCTGGGCGGCTTGGGTTTTCTGACTAGCGTGACGCTGGATGAATTGTATCCGGTGCTGGAAACCGTGTTAAACGGCAATCACCGCACCAACGAACGCATGATGCTGGACGCGGAAATCGTCCACGCGAACAAGCCCTCTGAAGTTCAATGCGCGCTGAACGATGCGGTGGCGAACAAGGCGGCGCTGGCGCGCATGCTGGATTTTGACGTGGCCGTGGACGGCAATCATGTCGGACGTTATCGCGCGGACGGATTGATTGTAGCCACGCCGACGGGATCGACGGCGTATTCGCTGGCGGCGGGCGGGCCAATCATTCAACCGACGCTCGATGCGTTTGTAATCACTCCGATTTGCCCGCACATGCTGACCAATCGTCCACTGGTGGTTCCGGATACCGCGAAGGTGGAACTCGATTTTGTGGAGTTGGGCGAGCCGGTATTCTTGACGCTGGACGGGCAGGTGGGATTTCAGTTGGAGCCTAAAGATCGAGTCATCATCACCAAGTCGGCGTCCAAGGTGACTTTTGTTAGCCCACCTCGATTGACCTACTACGAAATTCTCCGAAGCAAACTGCGTTGGGGAGAAAGGTAGTTGGCATTGGCAGTCCTTCCGCGAGACATCCCTCCCAGGAGAATCAACATGAAGGCACAATTTTCGTTCGGCGCGGCGATGCTGACAGGTATTTTTCTGCTCGCAGCAGTGTTTTCTTCCGTCGCACATGCGCAGACGCCCGATAGCGCTGCGGCAGGCACCGCGCCTGCGTCGGCGCAGGCGGCTAACGACGAGCCAACTCTCCTGCCGCGCGTGGCACCGGCGTCGTATCCGATACAAGAGGGCTACATCGATTCGCGCGGCGTGCTGATTTATTACAAGACCATTGGGCGCGGCGCGCCCATCGTGCTGCTGCACGGAGGTCCCGGAGGCTCGCACGATTATTTTCTGCCCTTTTTGCTTCCGCTGGCGCGGCACAATCGCCTGATCTTCATCGACGAACGCGGCTCCGGCAAATCGCAGCAGCTCGAAGATCCGGCGGCCTACACGGTCGAGAACATGGTCGAAGACGTCGAAGCCGTGCGGCAGGGCTTAGTGCTCGGCAAGATCACCCTGCTCGGACATTCCTACGGCGGCGTGCTGGCGCAAGCCTACGCTCTGAAATACCAGAACAATTTGACGCACCTGATTTTGTGCAGCACGTTTCCCAGCACCACGGAGATGAACAAAGTTCTGGCGAAAATCAAAGACAATATGACGCCGGACTTGCGCGGACGCATCGACGCGATGGAAAAGGCTGGCCTATTCGGGCACGGCCAGGATTACGAGAAGAACCGCTACACCGCCGATTACGAAATCGCGGCGTGGGGCGAAGGCTACTTCCCTTACCTGTATCAAAATCATCCGGATCCGAATTTCGACCCCACCGCCATGGGAGTTCAGCCTTGGGCCCTGTACCGCGAGATGTGGGGTTCAAACGGCGAATACGTGATCGATGGAAATCTGAAATCGGTGGAGTACGTGGAGCGTTTGCCGGGCATTCACGTGCCCACGCTGATTTTAGTGGGCGATCACGACGAATGCGATCCTTCGCTCTCGCAGGAAATGCACGAGAAGATCGCCGGGTCTGAAATGGTGGTCTTGCCGAAGAGCGGACACCTGACGTTCGTGGACCAGCAAGGAATGTTCAACACTACGATTATTGATTTCCTGCATCCCAACCGGCAAAAGCGTCCAGCGGTGAAAACCTCGGAATAATTGGTGCGTCGCCGGTCTACTTCACCTTCAGCACAACCAGCGTGCGGTCGTCGAAGGGATGGGCTCCGCCGGTGAAGGTGTCGACTTCTTCCAGAATGCGATCGGCGATGGCATCGACCGAATCCGTGTGGTGATCGGTGATGATCTGCGAGAGTCGCTCGTGGCCGAAAAATTCCAAGGCCGGATTTTGGCTGTCGCCGATGCCGTCGGAATGAAAAACCACTACGTCGCCTTCATCCAGAATATAGCTACGCTGGTCGTAGGTTGATTCCTCCAACATTCCCAGCGGGAATCCTTCCAGCATAATGCGCTCGCAGCGGCCACCGTGGTAGAGAAACGGCTGCTCTTGCCCGGCATTGGCCACCCGCAATTTTTTCCGACCGCGATGCCAAGTGGCGTAACAAAGAGTCATGAAGCGGCCTTCGATGCGGCGTTCGCCCAGAAATCCATTGATGGCGCGAAGCATTTCGGCGGGCCGATGTTTCTGCGGGCCCAGGCTGCGCAGAGTGCCAATGGCTACGGCACCGTATAAGGCGGCAGCACTTCCCTTCCCGCTGACATCGCCGACCGCGATGGCCAATTCCTGCGGGCCGTACCGCAAAAAGTCGTAGAGGTCTCCGCTCAGCTCGCGGGAGCTGACCACGCGCGCCGCGATGTCCAATCCAAACTCAGGCCCGGGCAGACGCGGAAGCAACGCGCCTTGAATACGCCGCGCAGCGCTAAGGTCGCGTTCCATGCGAGCTTCGTCGCTGGCCACTTTTTCGTAAAGGCGCGCGTTTTCGATGGAAACCGCCAGATGCGCCGCCAGAATCGAAAGCGCCTGCACATGGTCGGGAGTGAAGTAGTTGAGCTGAGGACTTTCGAGATCCATCACGCCGATCACGCGATCTTTGCTGAGCATCGGGACCGCCAGCTCGGAGCGCGTCTCCGGATTGATGCGCAAATAGCGTGGGTCAAGAGTCACGTCCGGCACGACCACCGTGCGTTTGAGCGAAGCTGCAGCGCCCACGATGCCTTCATGCGCCGGAACCGCATGTTTTTCCTGCACGCGCTGGCCGAATTTCACGGTGACGCGGTGGCGGAAAGTGTTGCTGGCGTCGTCGTACAGCAAAATGCTGAAAATCTGATAGTCGATCAGCCGCTTCGTAAGTTCGGCCGCGCGGCGCAGGACTTCCTCGACCGAAAGCGTGGAATTGGCTTCGCGGCCGACTTCGTTGAGCAGCAGCAAAGTTTCGGCCTGGTTGCGTTCGTGCTCGAAAAGTTTGGCGTTCTCGATCGCGGTGCCGATGCGCGAAGCGACGAGCATCAAGATATTCTGCTGATCGCGAGTGAAATAATCGGGCTGCTTGCTTTCGATATCCAGCACGCCGATCACCCGCCCGCGCACGATCAGCGGCACGGCCAATTCGGAACGCACGCCTTCGACCGCGCTGAGATAGCGCGAATCGCTGTGTACGTCGCCAACCCGAATGGCCTGCCCGGTGGCGGCGGCCGCACCGATAATTCCTTCGCCGATGGGGATGCGCCAGTGTTCAACGACTTCCGCGCGGTGTCCGATGGCGAAGCGGAAATACATCTGCTTGGTGCCCTCTTCGGGGAGCAGCACCGCGAAAATTTCGAAGTCGATCAGGCGCTTGATCAACGCGGCGGCATTGGGCAGAACTTCGTCCAAGTTCAGCGACGCATTAATTTCCTGGCCGATTTCGGCCAGGATGGACAGCGTCTCCGCCGGAACGTCAAATTGCGAATTGAGCTTGGTTGAATCCATCGAATTCAAATCGGGTAATGCTCCCAGCCCCCCGGGCCGGGACGCCTACATTGCATCGAACTTTATTCGAACACGGCGCGTGAGTCGTTGAATTGCGGACCGTCAAACTCACGAATTTTCTTTCCCGCATTATAACAGGCGCGGTGGCGAGGTTGGCGCGAAGCGGTGTGGCGACGGCAATTAGTAGTTGCCACTCGGCGCCACGGAGTTTGAACTGGAAGCGGAATTCCCGGCCTTGGCCTGCTCCAAGATTTTCACGCCGGCGCTGGCGCCGATGCGGGTCGCTCCGGCTTCGACCATTTTGAGCAAGTCGTCCAGGGTGCGCACGCCGCCGGCGGCCTTGACGCCGGTACCCGGGCCCACGGTTTCGCGCATCAGGCGCACGTCGTCAGGCGTGGCTCCGGCGGTGCTGAAGCCAGTGGAGGTTTTGACGAAGTCGGCTCCGGCATTCTTGGCGGCCAGCGTGGCGCGGATTTTTTCGTCACGATTGAGTAGGCAGGTTTCGATAATGACTTTGCAAATCGCGCCGCCGGCGTGGCTGGCGTCCACCACGCCGCGAATATCGGATTCGACCACCGCGAGTTGGCCGGATTTGAGCGCCCCGATGTTGATGACCATATCGATTTCCTGCGCGCCGTGGTGAATGGCTCGCTCCGTTTCGAAAGCTTTCACCTCGGGCACGGTCGCGCCCAGCGGAAATCCCACGGTGGCGCAGACCCGGACGTCACTGCCGCGCAAAATCTCGGCGGCTTGGGCGACGTTCCAGGGATTCACGCAGACCGAAGCGAAATTGTATTGCAGCGCTTCGTCGCACACTTTCTGGACTTCGTCGCGAGAAGCGTCGGCTTTTAAAATGGTGTGATCGATCAGGCGCGCGATCTGTTCTGGCGTAAGTGTCATTCTTTTTCCGGCGGTAAAGTGAGGATGCAGACGTCTTTCAAGTTGCGATAGCGTTCGGCGTAATCCAAGCCATAGCCGACTACGAAATCGTTGGGAATAGTGAACCCGACGTAATCGCCTTTGACATCCTTGATGCGGCGCGAAGGCTTGTCCAACAGCGCGGCGATTTTCAGGGTTTTGGGCTTGCGTTGCTGCAGGACGCGCAGCAGGTAAGTCAGCGTCACTCCCGTATCCAGAATATCTTCGACCACCACGACGTTGAGGCCTTCGATGCTGCTGTCGAGATCTTTCAGGACGCGCACCTGGCCTGAGGTCTTGTTGCCTTTCCCGTAGCTGGAGACGGCGATGAAATCGATGGAAGTGTCGAGGTTGATTTCACGCGCGAGGTCCGCTAGGAAGATGCAGGCGCCTTTCAGCACGCCAACCAGGTGGACGCGTTCACCCTTGAAATCACGGGTGATGGCGCGGGCGACTTCGACCACACGCTTCTGAATTCGCGCGCGGCGAATCAGAACCTTCAGTTTGTCCTGGCCGACTACAACTGGCATTGGCGTTAGCGCTCCGTGAGCGCGTAACTCTATCGCAGCGAAATGGAGATGACAAGCGAGGGCGGCCATGTTCGAAACGTCGCCGCCCCGGTAGGCAGGGCTTACCGCAGATAGCCCCAGGTGTGCAGGCGGTCGCTGTCTTCCACCCAGCGGTCGCCGATGTCGGTGCGGTAATACATGTTGGGGATCAATACGTTTTTAATGCGCGAGTAGACCTGCGCCTGAGCCTGCTTCATGGTCTGGCCCAGGCCGATGACGATCAGAATAACGCCGGAGGTGCCGGCGATCAGCCACTGGCCATTGACGATTTTCACGTCTTCAATGCGCATCTCATCAACGGGCGGCTTCTTGAAGACGATGACCGCGTTCTTGGAGAACGAATCGAAGGTCTCATCGTCGTCGAACGGAAACGGCGGCACCACGATACGCACGCCGATCTGAAATCCGCTGCGGACCTTCAGTTTGGGGTCCAAACCGCTGGCCAGATCCCAGAAAAATTGGCCGATCGGCGTAATCATCCCGGCCTGCTGAATGCTGATGGTGGGATAACCGAACCGCGAAGTGAATTCTAGCGGATAAATACCGTGGTGATTCACGATGCAGTTCAAATCCATGTAGCCGATGTAGCCTTCCTCGGCCAGTTTCGGTTCCATTTTTAGCAAGGTCTCATCGAAGAGATGGTTGGGCTCGCTCCAGAACATGGTGGTACCCATTTCTCCGGTGGGCGGACCGTTTTCGCCGGGGAAAAGTTTCTTGTGCTCGAAATTGATGTTGATGGGATGCACGAACTTGGTGCCGTTGAAGAAAGCGCCGACCGCGACTTCGACGCCGGTGACCCGGCGCTGCAACTGGAAAACCTTAATCTCGTCGGACAGCGCCTTTTTATAGGCCTCCAGCATGTAGATGACGTCCTGCCCGTCGTCCTCTTCCCCGACAAACAGCCTACGTTTGTTGTTTTGCGCTTCGCCGCTGGGCTTGATCACATAACGCGCCGGATTTTCGCGGACGTGTTCGATGGCCTCATCGAACGATTCGAATTCGCGGTATGGAATAATCCCGACGCCCGCCTTCTTCAATTCTTCCTGCCCGAAGGAGCGGTCATCTTCCAGTTTGTCGGAATAGGCGGTGCCGCCGATGACCTTCTTGCCTTGCGCGCGCAGAGCCGCGGCCTTTTCACCTTGGCCCAAAGTGTCGTCGAAAATGAGAATGTCGGCCCACTCGGCATCTTTTTCCCAGTCCTTGGATTTGGCCACGAAACCGTCAGCGATGTCGCGCTCCTTCTTGTCCGCGATGTAGTAGCGGACTTCGTGGCCCTCTTTGGAGACCTGCCAGGCGATGTCGCTGATCAATCCACTTAGGGAAACGAACAGAAAATTTCTCTTTTCCATCCAGACGCCTCTTTTTTCAGATCACGGCAAACAACACGACCGATTGCAGTTAGCAGATTACGAGAGTAATCGCCGTTTGTTACAGCGGCGTGAATGAGGATAACGCAGAAAATTCGCGCGACGCGGGTTAATTTTCGAGCACCCGGCGCGAACGCCGCAAATTGCGCCCTCTAATGCTCCTTCGCGTTGTTACCGATAATTCCTAGTGGAGAGCTCCATGCCCTTGCTGGAAAGCCCGGACATTCTACGGTCGATTCTGGAGACGATGCATGCCGGCGTCTATTTCGTGGGCCGCGACCAGCGAATTCAATTCTGGAACGAGGGCGCGGAGCGCATCACCGGCTATCTGCGGCAAGACGTGGTGGGACATTTTTGCCGCGATTTTTTCCCGCCAACCAATGACGAGGAACTGACCGGATATTGCGACATCGGCGGCGCGCTGGCCGCCGTGCTGCGCGATGGCAAGCCGACCTGCTCGGATGTTTCGATCCGGCATCGGGCCGGCCATCAGGTTTTACTGCGGGTCTGGGCCGCGCCGATTCGCGACGGCGCTGGAACGATCGTTGGCGCCGCGGAAGGATTTGAAGAGGACCGCTGGTCGCTCGATTCTGACCGGCGTCAACGCAAGCTCGTAGAATACGGCTGCGTGGATGAAACCCAAGGCGTCCTGAGCCGCGGATACTCGCGTACGCTTTTGCAGCAGCAATTGATGACCTTCGACGCGCATCGAATGCCCTTCAGCGTGGCCGGCGTCCGAGTAAGCCGTGTGCCGGAATTGCGCTCGCAATATGGCCCGGCGGCGCTTCGCGAAATCCTGCAGGTCGTGGCGCAGACCACTATCACCAGCTTGCGGCCCACCGATTCGCTGGGCCGGCTCGACGACGAAACGTTTCTGGGGATTTTGCCGGAGTGCAACGCGCTCGATGCGGAGCGGCTGGGGATGCGACTGCAGACTATCGTCAACAACATGCGGGTGAAATGGTGGGGCGACAATTTCGCGATCGCGGCGCAGATTGCCATCGCCACCGTGGAACGCGATGACACCGCAGAAGCCTTAATTCGCAGAGCGGAAAGCCGGCTGGCTGAAAAAACACGCGTCGGCGGGTAATCAGCGCCGATATAGCGCGGCCGAACAAGATTCTACAGACACGACGGGGAGCCACGCAGGATGTTCACGATTATCGGGATCGTCGTAGTGTTCGGAGCCGTGGTGGCCGGCTACCTGATGGAAAAAGGCAACCTGAAGGTCTTGATGCAGCCCGCCGAACTGATCATCATCGGCGGCGCGGCGATCGGGACGGTACTGATTGCCAACCCACTTCACATTCTAAAAAAGATGGTGGGAGGGTTGGGTAGCGCCTTCGGCAGCTCGAAATACAGCAAAGTCAAATATCTGGAAACGATGAAGATGATGTTCGAGCTTTTCACTCGCGCGCGGCGCGATGGATTGATGGCGCTCGAAACCGACAGCGATAATCCGGAGCAGAGCGCGATATTTTCGAAGTACCCCAAATTCCTGAAGGACCACCACGCGCTGGCGTTCGTCTGCGATTCGGTGCGCATGGCTTCGAGCGGCGGCATCGAGCCATTCGACGCAGACCAGATGATCGAAAACGATATGGACGTGCATCATCACCAAGCCACGCTGCCGATCGCCGCGCTTTCGACCATGGCCGATTCCCTGCCCGGCTTGGGCATCGTGGCCGCGGTGCTGGGCGTGGTGATCACCATGGGTGCGCTGGGCGGGCCACCGGAAGAAATCGGCCACAAAGTCGCGTCCGCGCTGGTCGGAACGTTCCTGGGAATTCTGTTGTGCTACGGGCTGGTCGGGCCGATTGCCGCGAACATGGCAAAAGCAGTGGACGACGAACACTCCTACTACCAAGTGCTGCGCGTGATGATCGTGGCCTTCATGAAAGGCACGGCGCCGACCATGGCGGTCGAGATCGGACGCCGCGCGATTCCCGGCCAGGTGCGACCCAGCTTTCAGGACGCCGAAAAATTCATCAAAGATAAGGGTGACGCACCAGCCGCGTAGACGGCTTTTGTTCAGCCGCAAATTCCATGACTACCCAACGACCGATCATCGTCATCAAGAAAAAAGGCGGCCACGGCGGCCATCACGGCGGCGCGTGGAAAGTGGCTTATGCCGATTTCGTCACCGCGATGATGGCTCTGTTTATCGTGCTCTGGCTGCTGAACAGCAGCAAACAGGTGCAGGACGCAGTCGGCGGCTATTTTAAAGATCCCACCGGCACATCCAAAAAAGTCGGCAGCGACATGGTCGGCCAGGGCGAGAATTTCGTGCTGTCGAAAGACAACATGCAGGCGCTGAAGGAGCAGCTGCAAAAAGCGATTCGCGAAGTGCCGAATTTCGACAAGCTGCGCAACCACATCGACATGACCGTGACCAACGAGGGCCTGCGCATCGAGCTGCTCGAATCGGCCAAAGGCACATTTTTTGACATCGGCAGTCCGGAGCTGAATTCGGACGGCCAGGATTTGGTGATTAAGCTGGCGCAGGAATTGGGAAAACTCCCGAACAAGCTAGCGATCGAGGGCCACACGGATTCGAAGCCGTATTCCGGCAACGGCAAATATAGCAACTGGGAGCTCTCCGCCGATCGCGCGAATTCCGCGCGACGATTGATGCAGGCCAACGGAATCGGCCCGGACCAAGTGATTCAAGTTCGCGGGTTTGCGGACCAGCGTTTGCGTAAGCCCGATGCACCGCTTGATCCGATCAACCGGCGGGTTTCCCTGATCGTGCAGTATCTGGTGAAGCCGCCGGGCGACGATGACGCTCCCAAATCCGAAACGCCGCCGGACACCAAGGAAGGCGCAGCGCAGGCCAAACCGGCTGAACCCTCGACCGAGAAATCCTCTAAGTAGTTGGCGCCTCGCTGTACAGGAAACTTTTCCAGCGTGCCTTCGCGCTGTCCAACCTCCCGCTCTTGCGGTATTTTGGAGCCGGAGACACCGCGAATGCCTGAACCGAATCTGCCGGAGCCGTGGCTGCGTGGCACCCTGAAAGAAGTGCCGGCCGTGCATCGCGCCGTGTTGCATGCGCTGGAGCTGGCGGAGATAGATTTGCACCGCTGGTGCGATCCGCTGACCAACGACGAATTCAACCAGCACTACCACGGCATCGCGCCGGTCGCCTTCCACCTGCGGCACATTGCCCGAAGCGTTGATCGATTGTTGACCTATACGGAGGGACGAGCCTTGGACCAGGCGCAAATTGCGGCACTGAAGGGCGAAAGCGACGCCAGCGCGATCCGCGACGAAGTGCTGGCCGAGCTGGACTCGAGCCTCGCGCGCGCTGCGGAGCGAATTCGCGCCATCGATCCGAACACGTTGGAAGCGGCCCGCGTCGTCGGCGCGAAAAAGCTGGCCACGTCCGTCGGCGGGTTGCTGGTCCACCTGGCGGATCACACCCAACGGCACGTGGGCCAAGCCATCACCACCGCGAAATTCGTCCGCGCCTTGGGCAAAATCTGAAAAACGCGCTACTTTGCTCCCGCTTTTTGTGCCGCCGCCTTGGCCGTGACCTCGTCCGGCAGTTGCGTGTAATCCGGGAAATTGCCGAACAATTTTTCTCCGGCCGCGCCTTGCGTCACGGCCTCAACCAGGTAGCGGCCACCGACGAAGCATCCCTTCCACGATTGGCCGATTCCGCCGAAGACCTCTTCGCGATCTCCTCGCGAGCGAATCGAATTCCAGCCGATTTTGAAACCGCGCAATTCTGAAATCACTTTTTTCGCGGTATCGGCTTCATCGCAAGCCAGGGACGAAACCAGGCTGCCATTCGAAAGATTCATCTCGGAAACCAGCTCGGCCAGGTGATCGACCACCACGATGGTATCGATGGGCCCAAACGGCTCGCTGTGATAGAGCTTGGTGTTGCGCGGAATATTGAGCAGCGCCGCGGGTGCCAGATACGCGGAAATATCCTGGTTGGGCAGCACTTTATCCTTGGAAATACTTCCTTCAAACACGCTGACCGCGCCTTTACCCAGCGCTTCGGTGTAGAGCACGCGCAGCTCTTCCACTTTTTTGCTGTTGATCAATGGGCCGAAATCGAGCACCGGCAGCGGGTCCGATTCCCTTTCCACCATGACTGGGTTTCCATATTGCAGACCCTGCAGCACGCTGAGGTACATCTGCAGAAATTGCGGGAACAATTCGCGTTGCACCACGAAACGCACGTACGCCGTGCAGCGCTGCTTGCCGTAGTCGAAACCCTTGCGCAATTGCGCGGCCAGCGCCGGCCAGTCCGAATATTGCCAGACGCCGTAGGCGTTCACGCCTTCCATTTCGAGCATGTAACGCTTGCGATCGTCGTAGAGGCTGGAGGCGATCACTCCGCCGTTGGTTTTGCCTCCCACGAACGCCAGGCAGTCGACGTGCTCGTTGCGCACCAGCGCTTCGCTGAGCTGTCCGCCCGAGCCGCTGACCAGCGAAACCGGCAGGCCGCAGCGCCGGGCGATGGCGTGCGCCAGAGTCAGCGCGTACAAGCCGCCGTCAGTGGGCGTTTTGGAAATAATCGCGTTGCCGGCTAGCGCCTGCACCAGCACCGAGTGCATCAGCACCGACATCGGATAGTTCCAGGAGGCGATGTTGGAAATCAGCCCAATCGCTGTGCGCGTGCCGAGCAGCCGATCAATATTCTCGATGTACCACTCGACGCCGCTGATGCACCTATCGATATCGGTGAGCGCCTGGGCATAGGGCTTGCCGATTTCCCAAATCAACAGCAGCGCGATCAGCTCGCGTTCTTTACGCAACCCTGCCAGGCAATCCGTGACGCGCTGCTGGCGCTGGTCGAGACTCACCTTGGCCCATTCGTCCGCCTCGCTTTTGGCGAAACGGACCGCGCGCAAGGCCGTTTCCAGATCGATCATCGGAATGCGGCCGAGGCTGCGGCCATCGACCGACGAAGTGTAATGCCGGCCGAAGCCGGGATCCTTCCATTCGCCTTCCATCAGATTCAGCGCGCGCTGGTCGGAAGTAAACGCCTCCGGCGCGGCCGCGTTCAGGCGGCGCATCAAATTATCCCACTCGGCAATGGCAGCAATCACTGGCATGAGTCGTCCCCCGACGAATCGATTCATGTACCAACCAAAAAATGAAAGGGGCGACTCGATGAGCCGCCCCTTCCGCACTTTCCTACTTTGATGGAAGTCTCTGCTTTGCTGCCCGGGCTGGAACCATGGGGTTAGCGGCCCGCGGCGGCAACCTGCACGTGGGCCGCGTGACCATTGGAGCCGGCAACTTTCTGGTCGTGGTTCTTATCGTGAAACTGCGCCGCTTCGGTGGAACCGGCCAGCGCCGTCGTCGAAGACGTCCCGCTGGTGATCACCTGCTGCACGCTATCGAAGTAGCCGGTGCCAACGAAACGCTGGTGCTTCACCGCCTCGTATCCCGACTCTTTCTCGCTGGCGAATTCCAGATCCTGCAGGCCGCAGTAGGCGGTCATGCCGTCGCGTTTGTAATTCCGAGCCAGCTCGTACATTCCGTGGTTCAGCGCGTGAAATCCGGCCAGAGTGATGAATTGGAATTTGTAGCCCATCTTGCCCAGCTCTTTTTGGAAAGTGGCGATGGTGGCGTCGTCGAGATTCTTCCGCCAGTTGAAGGACGGCGAACAATTGTAGGCCAGCATTTTTCCAGGGAACTTGGCGTGAATCGCTTCGGCGAATTCGCGCGCTTCGGCCAGCGATGGCTTGGAAGTTTCGCACCACAACAGATCGGCGTAGGGAGCATAGGCCAGTCCGCGAGCGATCGCCGCTTGCAGACCTTGCCGGACGTGGAAGAAACCCTCGGCCGTGCGCTCGCCGGTGAGGAACTCCCGGTCGCGCGGATCGACGTCGGTGGTCAGCAGGTTCGCGCTATCCGCGTCGGTGCGGGCGATGATCAGCGTTGGCACGCCCATCACGTCCGCGGCCAACCGCGCCGCCACAAGTTTCTGAATCGCTTCGGACGTCGGAACCAGAACTTTTCCGCCCAGGTGGCCGCACTTTTTCGCCGAAGAAAGTTGGTCTTCGAAGTGAACGCCGGACGCGCCGGCTTCGATCATGGCCTTCATCAGTTCGAAGGCGTTCAGGTTGCCGCCAAAACCCGCTTCGGCGTCAGCGACGATGGGGGCGAACCAGTAGGTGTCGTTCTGGCCTTCGGCGTGGTGAATTTGGTCCGCGCGGGTCAGGGCTTGATTGATGCGGCGCACCACGTTGGGTACGCTATCGGCGGGATAGAGGCTCTGGTCCGGATACATCTGGCCAGCGTTGTTGGCGTCGGCGGCGACTTGCCAGCCGCTCAGGTAAATCGCGTTCAGGCCCGCGCCGACTTGCTGCACGGCCTGGTTGCCGGTCAGCGCCCCAAGGGCGGCGACGAAAGGCTCAGCGTGCAACAAATTCCAAAGGCGTTCAGCGCCAAGCCGCGCGAGCGTGTGCTCGACTTTGATGGAGCCGCGCAGGCGTTCGACATCTTTTGGGGTGTAGGGGCGGGTGATGCCATTCCAGCGGGAGTCGGTGGCCCAGGCGTTTTCGAGATTCTGATGATTGCCGTTCGTGGTCATGCGTATTCTCCTCTAAAAGATGAATCCAGGGGGCCGCCAACGAGGGCAGTGTGGCTGTCGAACGGCAATCAGTCAAACTGATTGCTGTTATCGCCTTGATAGAATAAGGTTATCAGGACTTCTAGTACTCCAGCGACGAGCGGGATTTGCAAAGACGCGACTTAGTCCCGAGCACTTCGGCTCCATTTAGTACCCGGCAACGCGGAAGAGGCTTACCTACATGGAAATCGATCAAATCGAGACGTTTCTTGCGGTTGGGACTTACGGCGGATTCCATCGCGCCGCCGCGGCGCTGCGTATCAGCCAGCCGGCGGTGAGCGCCCGGATTCGCGCCCTGGAGGACTCGCTTGGAGTGAAATTATTTACACGCGCCAAAGGCACGCTGGTGGTCTCCCCTGCCGGCAAGGCGCTGCGGCCGCACGCCGAACAGCTGTTGCGAGATGTGACCAAGGCCCGGCAGGCGGTGCACGAACTGCAGCCATCCTCCCGCGGGACGCTGAGCATCGCCGCCGCGCTTTCGGTGTGCACCTACTTCCTGCCTGACGTGATGATGGACTACCAGGCCGCCCACCCCAAAGTGATGGTCAGCCTGCGATCCGGAACCTCCGCACAAGTATTAAAAATGGTGCTCGATGGCGAAGCGGAAATCGGCGTGGCGCGTTCGCTAAATCATCCGGAAGTGGAAACTATGACTCTGCGCGACGATCCCTTAATTCTGGTCGGCCATCCCAAGCATCCGGCGACGCAGCGGCGGCGGGTGCGCCTCGAAGAAGTAGAAACCATGCCGCTGATTTTCTTCGACCGCGGCTCGAGCGATTGGACTCTGGCGCAGGGCCTCTTCCGCCGCGCCGGCCAATTGCCCAATACGGTGCTGGAAGTAGAAACGATCGAAGCCGCCAAGCGGATGGTTGAACGCAAGCTGGGCCTCAGTTTTCTGCCGCAAATCGCGGTGATTCACGAATTGCGCAAGGGCAAGCTGGCGGCGCTCGAGATCACCGACGCAGAAGTATTGCAGCGCAATCTAGACGTGATTTACCCGCGCCGCCGGGCGCTGACCCGGGAAGCGCAGCAGTTCCTGGCGCTGCTGCAGGCCGCAGCCACGGCTAACCCGGGAATAGAGAAACGGAAGAAAAAATCGTAGGTCGGAAATCGCGCCGTGGCCACAGCGGTGGGTTAGAAAGTCTGGACGCCGCTTTTGCTCACATACCAGCAAGCCCGGTAGCCGTCATGCGGGAACAAACTGCGCACGCAAGTTTCCACCTGCGGCTGATCGGTGAAAATTTCCACCCGTCCGCCCTTGGTTCCAGTGCCGTAAAACGAAGTGACCGTCCCGTAGGCCAGCGTCTTGTCCGAACTAGCTTTTTTACCGGACCACAGCGCCCAATCGACCAGATAAACGAGGACGAGCAAGACAGCAAGCGCCAGAGCAATACGCGTGGTTGGAGCCAGAGTTCGACGCGCTACTTCTTCTCGAGGCATGGCATCAGAATCATCAAGTCCGGTGGATTCACTTCGTGGGTGTCGGTAACGTCGTAGACCCCGACGTTATGCCACTTGTTCGAGCCTTCGGATGGCTCGCTGAAGTGAAAAATCGCGTCGTTGTAGACCATTTTGCGCTCGGTGGCGATGGCGATCGGCTTATCGCTGTTCGGCTTGCCGCAGCGCTCGATCAAATCGTCAGGGCTGATGGCGGTCACTACCCGCGCCACCCGGGCGCGTTCTCCCACGGCAACCTTCGCCGACACCTTGCCGTACAATCCCACGCAGATATACGCCGCGATCGCTCCCAGGAAGACGCCGACTGCAATTCTCCAGATAGACATGAACCCTCCAAGGACCGAGAGAGTAGTACCGCAAGCGCGGCACGTCAAGCTAGCACGCTACGGTTTAGGCCTACTGTATGTTGCTTTCGTGATGGAGGAAGGGACCGTTATTGTTGGGGAAAGCCAGGCGCATCGCCGGATCACCAAAATAATTCCAGGTGCGGCGCACGTCGGGATCTTGAATTCCTAACTTTGCTTTCAGAATGGCTTGGCCGATGGTTTGGCCGGGGCGCGCGCTCAGATTGGTCAGTAGCGCCTGGTTCATGGTCGCCTGCGGCGGAGCCGTGGTGAAGCCGGAGGAGGCCCAGACGCCCACCGCGCCGCCATTAGGCGCGAACAAGAGAGCGGACGAAAGGCTTTCCTCGTAGACGTCGTGGAAGAAACCGTTCAGGCAATCCATGATCAGGAAAACCGGCAGGCGGTTGCCGTTGGTCAAAGCCGTGGCTGACGTGTTGTCGAGCAAATCCGAGAACGACCACTGCTGTTCCGAACCGTGGCCAGTGTAATTCACCAGCAACGCGCCGGAATTGATCGCCGCGATAATCTGCTGCGAAGCAGTCGCCGGGTCGAGCGTGTCCGCAAGAATCTTGGTGGTCGTCAGCGAAGACGGCAAAGCTAGACTCGCCGTGTTGGCTTCGGTGGTGAAGTCGACTCCCACATTCTGGTCGGCGATGACCAACGCTTGCTGCGCCCAGGTCCCGTTGGCCCCGCTGGTTTCGTAATTCACGATTTTCGAAATCACCAGGCTGGCATCCGCGGCGGTGCGCGCCGGAATGCGACCCGTCGCAATAGTGGCGAAACCGGACTCGTTAAAATCGCTGAACCAATCGTCGGAGGCGGTCTTGAACGCTGCAGTTTCGATCAGCCGGGTCGGAACGAAATCAGAATCTCCAAATCCGAGATAATTGCGTGGATCGAAGGAAGCGTCGCCCATCAGCAGCACCGATTGCGGCCGTTCACGAGTGGCCGTTGCGGCATGCAGCAAATAGGAACGAAGAGCAAACGGGCTGCGCTCGCCGTAATTATATGCGTCGTAGACTTCGTCGGTGGTGACCACGATCGCTTCACGGTTCTGCGATTTGCGCAGACTGACCAGTGGCGCGAGCGTCGACTGGAAATCAGGATGAGTGATGATCACAATCGGCGCGCTGGCGCGATTTTGCAGCAACGTGCTGGCTGGATGGAAGGCCACGCCGGATGGCGCGGCAATCTGATCGGATGAAAACGCCAGTAAGGTATGCGGCGCGCCCGCGGAAACTCCCGGCACCACGACTGTCATTGCCGAGCCGGTGTTCCCCACCGTGACCGGACCTGACAATTGTTCGATGGCCTGCGGATCGGTGATGTCAAACACTTGAATCTGCGAATTGGAGAATGCGCTGAACTGCACGCGCGAGCCACCAGACGCGGAGGCGCGCAGCCAATTGGAATCGGCGGCGTAAGTGTGGGCGAAGTGCAGCGTGATCGACTGCACCAGGCTGATGTCGTTCTCACCGTCGAGAGCCGCAAGCGTCACCGTGTTGGTGCCGTTGAGCACCAGTCCCGGAGGCACGCTGAAGGTGTTGGTGAGATTCGCCTGCCCGTTGAACGTCATCACGCCCAGGGATGAGCCATTCAGCGTCACGCTGACGCTGTGCGGCTGCCCTTCGGTCGCGCCTTGCAGAGTTACATCCAATGATGCTGGAATCGAAGAGGTCGGATCCAGATTCGTGATCGCTAGCACCTGATCGACCGCCTCGGAATTGACCACGGCCCCGAAGAAATTGTCGTTGTTCACCCCGTTGAGCAGCGCGGCGATGTAGGTGGTGCGTTGTTCCAGCGTCACCGCGTCGGCGAAACTCGAGACGTTGGGAGTTTCCGCTCCGTTGGTGGCCACGGTAATTCTCTTCCCGGCCTGCGAGCCATTGACCAGCCAGTAGACGCGCGTCCCGGAGAACGGGGTGTCGATGCCGGTGCCATAGAACGCGATCGAATCAGCAGGGGCCAGGCTTCCACCCTTGGAACTGATCTGTAGCGGCTGCTCGACGCCTTCGGCGTACAGGCGCAACATGCGCGAATCGCCGGCGGTAAAGCCTGCAGCGGTCAGTTGCGCGCCGGTAATCGAATACCAGCCTTCGGTCTGAATCGAAATTTTTGCCGCCGGAGACTCATCCAGGAATGCCGACGAAACTTCCGGCACCGGATTCCCCGGGCTCGCCGGCCCGCTCGAATGATGCAGCCCGGTCGCACTCGTAGGAATATTCCGGTTGATCTGGTTGAGCAGCAGAGCCGTAGCAGCGGGCGCAGGCTGCGATGCGGTTGAATCCGGGCTGACCGGTCCGTGCTGCACGCGAGTCCCGTTCAGATCCACGTCTTCCAAAATGTAAGAAGACTGCGAGCTTCCCTGCGGATCGATCCAGCGATAGGTTCTGGCCGCGTGTTGCGGCTGGCCGCCGCGCAGGAATAAAGCTCCGCCGGCGATCAACGAAGGATTCACCTGATGCCGTCCCTGGGCGTCCTCGCGATAAATGTGGAAGCCGAGGTTACGCATTTCTTCGCGCGTGCTCCATTCCAGCACGACTCCGCCGCCGGAAAGATTCTGGGCGTGGAACGAAGCCAGCTGCACCGCGGTAGGCGCGGCAATCGTAGTGATCGTCGTTGAGAAATTATTCAGAGGATTCGGGTCGCTGGTGCTGGAAGTCACCGTCGCCGTGTTGGTGGCGAGCGTGGTCGAGCTGAACATCGCCGCGCTGACGTTGATAGTTACCAGGACCAAGCCGCCGACATTCACCGTGCCGATGTTGCAGCTTACCGTGCCGCCGGATTGCGTGCAGGTTCCTTGCGTGGTCGAAACCGAAGTAAATGTAACTTGCGTCGGCAACGGATCCGAAACCGCGACACCTTGGGCCACGCCTGGACCATTGTTCGTAATTTGCAGCGTGTACGTCAGGTTCGTGCCTTGATCCACCGGATTCGGCGCGCCGGTCTTCACAATCGCCACGTCTGATTGCGTGGGTGATCCCACGATGGTCGAAGCGCTGCTCGTGTTGTTCGCGGTATTGATGTCGTTAGTCGTCGGCGCAATGCTGGAGGTGTTGGTGATCGAAGTTCCCGAAGCGGTGCCGGCCTTGACCTTCACCACCAGCGGAAAATTCACAGATGCGCCAGACAAAATTAGTCCGGTGCAGAGTCCTGCAGCGCCCGGGCAGCAGCTGATAGCTCCCGTCCCGCCGACTGCTGGAAGCGTGTTGCAGATCCACCCGGTCGGTATCGCCAACGAAACGAACGTCGTATTCGTCGGAACGGAATCCGTGAACACCGCGCCGGTTGCGGAGTTCGGTCCGGCGTTGGTCACGGTTTGAGCGTACGTAATGTTATTTCCCGCAGTCACCGGGTTCGGCGACGCCGAGCTGGTATCGATGAGATCGAATTGACCCGTGCCAGCCACTTTGACCGCCGCCGTCGAGCTATTCGTATTCGGATTGGAATCCGTGGTGGTCGAAGTCGTGTTGGCCGTATTCGAAATAGTCGAGCCGGACGTGGCGCCGGTCGCGACTGTCACTTTCAAAGTAAAGATTGTCGAACCACCCGCCGGGAACGAGGCCAGCGTGCACGCTACCGCGGTCGTGGGAGTCGGGCAAGTCCACGCAGTGCCGGTCTGAGTCAAGCTGGTGAAAGTTGTGTTGGCCGGAATCGGATCGTTAAACGTATCCGTAACCGCAGCTGCTGGACCGTTGTTGGTCACTACAATGGTGTAAGTGATGATGCCGCCGGCCAAAACCGGATTCGGCGAGGCCGTTTTGACCACGGAGAGATTCGCAGTGCCGGTCACGCCTACGGTTGTCTGGGTGCTGGCCGAATTATTTGAGAGCGTCGGGTCGGGCGTTCCGGACGTGATGTTGTCGGTATCGACGATCTGCGTTCCCGCCGTGGCGCCCGCATTGACTTTCACGTTCACCGTGAACGTAACCGCGGTCGCCGACTTGGCGACGCTCGGATCCGTACAAGTGATCGTGCCAGTCGCTCCCACTGCTGGGGTGGTGCAAGACCAGCCAGTAGGAATTGTGATCGAAGAGAAAGTCGTGTTCGCCGGAACCTGTTCGGTGAATACCGCGTTCACCGCGGCCAGCGGACCATTGTTGGTGACCGTCTGGGTGTAGGTGATTGTCCCACCAGGCAAAACCACGGCCGGCGTGGCGGAATTCGTAACCGCCAAATCCGCGCTGGCGCATTCGGCGCCGGGTTGCGCGCCGGGAGTTTCGTTGATCGTCAGGTTATTCGCGACCACTCCGGCCTGCCCGGGCGTCGCGCCATAGGCGTCGTTGGCCATGGTGGAATGGCCGTTGGTGCCGCCAGCCACGCTGCTGGATGCCGGCGCCGACGACAAATAAATCACGCCACCCCCGCCACCGCCGCCGGGCCCGTGACGATTCCCGGGAAAGGGCGTGCCGGCAGGATCGGTCAACCAGGTGTTGCCGCCGTTTCCGCCGTTGGCCGATACCGTCAAACCTGCCAGTGAGCCGCTCGCGGCCAGCACTTCAATCGATCCGCCGCCGCCACCGCCGCCGCCACCGTCATTCAACACATCGGTTGCGGTCGTAGCGTTCGCGGTGATCGAGCCGGTGCCGGTGATCGAACCGGCGTGGACCAACACAATGCCGCCGCCTGGCGATCCGCTGCTGAAAAGTCCGGTGCCGTTACCGTTCACGCCACTGGAAGCGATGTAGTACGTCCCGTCGTTCGAAGTCCCCGCGCCACCGCCGCCGCCCAAAACCAACGCGCCCGTGGAAACCGGAAATAGCGAACCGCCAAAACCGCCGACGATTCCCGCGCTGCTCCAACCAAATCCGCCGTTACCACCTGCGCCACCATTGCCGCCAGCGCCGCCGCCTGAATTCTGATCGTTCGCCGATGGATGCGCATCGGTCGCGCCGCCGGCCGCATTGCCCGGAGCGCCCCGCGCAAAACTGCCATTGGGGTACCCTTCGAGGACTGTTTGCCCAGTGCTGGTGGCGCTGGCTGCGGTCGAAAAGCCTGGAGCCGGCGCCACGAAGTGCGGCGTTCCGGCGATGCCCTCACCTTTCGAGGCGTTCGCTCCGTTGGTACTGAGCGTGACGTAGTCTGTTGCCGCTCCGGTTCCGCCCGTCAGCTTCATCCCGCCACCGGCCCGAAAACCAGCTCCGTCGAGTGAAACCGTGCCGCCGAGCGTCAGCTGAGATGAAACGTCAATCGCCAGAATTCCGCCTACCGCTCCATTCCAGGAAAGCGCCGCGAGCCCGGAGCCCAGGGTGGCCGAAGAGTACTGCGGCACACGAATCACCTGGAACGTCGCTTGCCCTTGCGTAGTGGTCCCGATGGTGTTGGTGTAGGAATTCAGCAGGCCAGTCGTCGGGCCTGCTCCTTGAAAGTGGAGAGTCCCGCCCCCCACCACAACCGCATTGGTCGCGACCACAAATTCGAATTGACCGGAGTTGTTAATCGCCGTAGAACCGGTTGCAGGATCGCCGGCGATGCCATCGCCGTAGGAACTGGTATTCGTAGAATTGATCGTCGCGCCTTGCATCTGCACGATCAGCAGCAGATCGCCGACCGCGATAGCTTTCTGCGCGCCGCCTGCGGCTGCCGCATCGATTAAGACCGAGGTGCTGCCAGCGGCAAGGCTAGTGACGGTGACGTCCGGTGGGTAGTAAGCATTAACGACGCCAGTGAGCGTGCCGCCCGCGCCATCGTTGCCGGGCAAGGCGCAGACCAGTGGCTGCACGACCGTAATGGCTGTAGCGGAATTGTTGCTCGAGACTGGATCGGTTGGCGCGGATGCTGGCGAAATTTGTGCTGTGTTGGTGAGCGTCGAAGCTGTGACCGGCGCAGTGACCGTGATCGTAATCGTGTCAGTCGCGCCGACGGCCAGAACGCCAATGTTGCAGCTGACCGTCGCGCTGCCGGTGCAAGTGACTCCCGCGGGAACTGCCGAAGACGAAACGAAAGTCGTGCTGGCCGGGATGGTGTCGGTCAGTGTGGCGCTGGTGGTCGCGACCGCTCCCAAGTTCGTAACTTGGATCGTGTATACCAGCGTACCCGAAACGAACACTGGGGTGGGCGCAGCCGAAATCGAGACTGCCAGATCGGCTCCGGTGGCAGCCTCAACCAATACCGACGAGGTCGTCGCGTTATTCGAGGGCGTGGGGTCCGAGGTGGATGACGTGGCGTCCGCCGTATTCAGAATCGTGGTACCGGACGCAACTCCCGCGACGACGTTCACCACGTAGGTGAAATTTGCCACCGCGCCGTTCGCGAATGAAGCGGTGTCGGTGCAGGTGACCGAACCGGTTGCTCCGGCGCCAGGCGAGGCTACGGTCCAACCCGTGGGGCACGTGATCGCATTGAAAGTCGTATTCGGCGGCGTCTGCTGATAGAGCACCGCATTGTTCACCGCGTTCGGGCCGTTGTTGGTGATCGATTCGGTGTAAGTGATGGTGTTGCCCGGCGAGACGACCGCGGGCGCGGCAGATTGGGTCAGAGCCAAATCGGCCTGCGCAGCCGCCGGAGCCGGCGACAACAGCAACACTGCCACTGTAAAGATGCCGAAGAAACTCGCGGAAGCAGAATTGCGCAGGCGCAGCGAAACTGCTGCTCCCCAGCGCCGCGCGATGCTACGCATCGACGCCCGCCAGAAACTGAACCGCGATTCCTGGCCCACGACTGCTGCGCCTTCATTCGATTGGGAAATCGCGAGGCGTCCCAGAATTTCGTTAGGGCTAACCGGCTGACTGGACCAGCCCGCGTCTCCGCGGGTTTCGCACGGCTTGTGATTGTCCGCTGAGCGCACCACGCGGTGAACCTTGAAGCCCGAGCTTTCGCGCGTCAGCACGACATTGCCACGCCGCACCTGCGACGGTTCGACCGGCACCACCGTTAGAAGCTCGTTGTCCTTCAGGTTCGGGAGCATGCTTTGGCCTTCCGCGCGAAAACGCACCGGCGTTCCGGTGGCCAGGAAATATTCGGCCAGCGCGCCAAACAGGCGCGAATCACGCCGCGTGAGTTTTTCCGAGAGCTTCACGGAGCAAAACCTCCACGGCGGTAAAATTAGGCACGAACGAAAATTCAAAACAGGGCACCTCAGTAGTAACGCGGCTGAAAAATTCAAGAATGAAGGCGACGGCGTCGGACGAATGGTGCGGCACAAAACTGCGTGCATACAATTCCGCGGACGCTTCGGTGCGGGACAAAGGCCGCAGCACATTGCGCGGCGCCTGCGCCAATACAAAAATTCCGTCGAGCGGCCAGCGCTCAGCCTCGGCAATTCCCGCGTCGCCGTGCCACGGCGTGCCGTACATCCAAACCCGGCCGTTTTCACGGCGTAGAATAATCCGGTCGTCGCTCAGCACTCGCGCGCCTTTACTCGCGGCCCACAACCGCGATGAAGTGCTTTTCCCCGCGCCGGAGTGTCCGGTCAGCAGCAAACCACGGCCATCGGCCGTGATCACGCCGCAGCCGTGTACTTCGACGCCAGCGCCCAAGGAAAGCCGGTGAATCCACAACAGTTCATCCAGCGGATACTCGATCGGGTTCACCGGCTCGGCGGCAGAAAAATATTCGCGGGCCAGTTCAATGCGTCCGGACTTGAAATCGGGAGTGACCACGACCTGCTTATAAGGATATTGGCCGACGGTCGATGAAGTGAGCTGGAAACAGAAACCTTCCGCATTGCGATACAGCTTCCACAGACCCAACGAATCAAAAATCAATTCGCCGGGATCCGCCGCAAAGCCATTGCTGAAACTCGCTTGCAATTCGATGTCGCAAGCATGCTCATGCACCAGAAAATCGGCAAGCTGCTCATCGGCGGCCAGCAACGGCCCATTCGTGACAGACGAAACTCCCAACGAGATTCCGCCAATGCGCGCGGCCAACCTCGTGCCGTTCGTGACGAAACGCAATTCTTCCGGTTGTATGAGAGTCGGCATCAATGTCTCGTCAGGACCCAAACGAACTGCAACCGCCCACCGCGACGCCGCAGCCGGTGGCCGCCGGCCCCGCCGACGTGGGGATCTTGCAGTGCCCCAGGACCGCTTCATCCGGACGCAAACTCACCCGGATAATTTTCGGCGCCTCGTAGGGCTTGGCGGCTGTTTCCGTGTTTTTATTCTGCTCGGTCATCGTTGCAACTCGGATTTCACGCGTGGACTCCACAGGAACCGCAGCCGCTTCCGCATCCGGAAGACTGCTGCAGGACGGGCAGCGCGGCGCTTGATTGCATCGGCATCCACGAACCAACGTTCACTTCGCCATTACGAATCCGCTCGGCGGAGCGCTCCAACTTCGCGTGCGAAGAGCCACCGGCACAGCATTCACATTCACCGTGCGCCGGAACCTCGACGCCCAGCGCCATCGCGCGCAGATGCGCCACTTCGCACAAGAATTCCACCGGCGATTCGGCGTCGCCATTTTCCAGTTCGCCATTCGCCGCACACATGCCGCACAACGAATGGATCCGGCAAGAATCGCACTTGGTCTGGCGCGTCTTTTTCTTCCCGCGCACGCGTCCCAGAAATTCGTCCCACCCGGCGCCGAAGTTGCCCGAGCGCCAGTCGTAGCTTTCCTGATGCGAAAGCACGCAAATGCTGATCTGGCCGTAGGGATCGATGGCGCAGGAAGTGACGCCGCCACCGCAGGTGTATACGTTGTCCGGGCTGAAAGTATTCGCGGGCTGCGCCAGATCCCGGTCGACCAGTTCCTTGTAATCATGTCGCCGGCGCGGCTCGTGAAAATCGAGCGCCACCGCGTCTTCCGGAGTCAGTCGAACGGCGATGGGGCTCTGTGAACAATCCGTGCGAGGATTCACCAGCGGGTCGAACTTGAAATCGACGCCGAAATCTTCCTGCGCCATGCGCTGCATTTCGTACACTTCGTGGCGATTCACCGTGGTCGGAACCGTTTTAAGCTTCAGCGGGAGCTTGCGGTCGAGCAGCAAGCGAATGCCGCGCATGCAACGGTCGTAAGAGCCGGGAATCTGGGTCAGCGCGTCGTAGGTCTCGCGCGTCGCGCCGTACAAAGTAATCTCAATCGCGAACGGCCGGTAATCGGCCAGGTAGTTCGCGATGCGTTCGGTCACCATGGTGCCGTTGGTGAACAGCGTGATCAGGAATCCCTTCGACTTCGCGTACGCGTAAATGTCCAGAAAATCGGCGCGCGCGAAAATTTCGCCACCGGTAAAGAGGATCCAGAAAGTTCCGGCTGCGGCGATTTCATCCAGCAGGCGTTTGTACTCATCGAGCGAAAGCTCGCGATTCTTGGCGGCTTTATCCGCCATCGGAAGATTGTTGTAGCAGTGCTGGCATTCGAGCGGGCAGCGGTGCGTCAGCTCGATGGACACTTCCATCGGTGTACGCTTGCCCGACGACCGTTGGTGCACGGCCAAACTGAATGCGCTGTAAGTCGTTTCGTTCATTCCCAAGTGCCCAACTGCCTGGACCTGCCCCCTAAACCTGAACTGCTTCGCCGTCCGCTGCCTAAGCGGGTTCGACGAGTCCTTCTTTCGCCAGTTCCTCCAGAAACGCCTGCGCGTCGAGCCTGGCCTGCTCGGCGGAAAGCCCGTATTGCTGCTGGAGATGAGCAACCAAACCGGCGGGATCGAGACCTTTCTCAATTAGAGACCACAGCGTGGTCCCGGTCTCATTGAAGGTGTAAATGGAATCCAGGTCAGCTGCGCCACGTCGAATCGGAACTACAATCGCCTCATCCGCCACCACTCGCGAAACCACATTCGAGCTGCGACGCACGCGTCCCGATACACCATTCCAGGAAGAAGAACCCATTCACATCCCCAAGTCTGAGTCTGCTCGCCTAGAGCAGATAGAAATCGCCTGCTGTTAACTTAGGGTGCATGGGAGGCCGTCTCAATGGCTTTCTGGCAGGCTTGGTGCCTAAATGCCAACGTCCGGATGGGGTAGTGGCGACTTCTACAACACGAAAACAAGGCGTGGGAGCCGGGTCAATGGCGTGGTTCGGGAGAATTACGGCGGGCACTACTCGGTGGCGGCAAGAACCTCGCGGCATTTTATCAACTCGTTAAGCGACATATTTCCGCCGCACATCACCAACACCACGTGGTGATCCTTCGTAAAACGGCCGCGCATCCGCTCGGCCGCGGCCAGCGTGCAGGAGGCGGCCAGCTCGGTAACGATCTTTTCGCGATCGAGCAGGTATTCGAGTTCGGCGAATGCTTCGCGGTCGGTAACTACGGTGACGGACTCGAGCAATGACCGCGTCGCGTCCAGCGTCCGTTCGCACACGGAAGGCGCACCTAAGGTTTTCGCCAGCGAGGTCATCTTCTCAATCTCCACCACCCGCCCCGCCTGCCACGCGCGGGACATCACGTCTGCGCCCACCGTTTCCACGCCCCAAACGCGCGCGTCTGGATTCTGCGATTTCACCGCAGTGGCCAGGCCCGTCGCCAGCCCTCCGCCTCCAATGCTGACGAAAACGTCGGTCGCGAGCGGCACGTCCTCCAGAATTTCGAGTCCCACGGTTCCCTGCCCGGCAATGATTTCAGCATCGTCGTAAGGATGGATCAGCGTCCAGCCGTCGGCTTCGTAAGCCGGAGCGCGGTTGAATGCATCGACCATGTTGCGCGTCAGCACCACCTCCGCGCCATAGCGGCGCGCCGCGTCCAAATAATTTTGCGGCGTGTATTCGGGCATCAGCAGCAGCGCCTTGAGACCTAGCGTCTGCGCGGCATAGGCCACCGCCTGCCCGTGGTTCCCGCCACTGACCGCCAACACGCCCCTCGATAGGCCCGGCTCGTTTTGGAGCACGCCGAGGATCTTGTTGAATGCGCCGCGCACCTTGAACGCACCAGTGCGCTGAAATAATTCGAGCTTCAAATAAAAATTAGAGCCGAACCTCTCGCTGAGCGCCTCGCTGCGAGTGAGCGGCGTCCGGCGAACGAACGGAGCGATCCGCGTCTGCGCCACCAAAATATCCCGCAGCCCGACCGCCGCTGCCGAAACCTGCGCCGCCTCGACTAACGAATCGCTTAAGAGCGATAAACTCTCTGCCGTCGTTTCCATCAGCGCCTCTCTCTTCCGAAGTTTCGAACTTCCTACACAGCCCACAAATACTGGTCCGGGTCGTACTTCACACTCTGATCGTCAAGAAACGCTGCAGCGGCCGATCCAGCGCCGGACTCCAGCCCCGAATCATTCGCATTGCTTCTAACCGTGACGAACGAAGCCGTCTTCAGCGCGACCGCCGAATACCGCGTGTGCGGCGGGATCGAAAGCATCTGGCTGGCCCGCAACGTGACCTCTTCCTCGCGCACCTGCACCCGCAGAGCGCCCTGCAGGACCAGGATCACCTGCTCGGTCTGCTGCGAACGCGCCTCGGTCTGCGCCCCTTCCAGCAGTTCGACCATGGCCACGTTCAGATTTTCGGCGTCGAGCGATTTCCTCCACTGCGACGACGTCACTTCTTCCGCTTGGATATGGTTCCAGTCCCAGAACTTCATTTCAGGCCTCCCTAAAGAAAAATGGTGTCGCTAAAAACGAAGAGGCCGTTATCCCTTTCGGGGGATAACGGCCTCTGGCGTTTTGAGATTTTGTTTCGCCGGCCGCTATCCGCTCCCCATCGGCATAATAATTCGAATAATAAGGCTAATAATCAGGAGGGACCGCAAGGCCACCACGGCGGAACGGACGGATACGGTCTTCGCCACCGCGCCGACGCGAGGTGCGTTCAGGAACCCGTTCCGAAGATGGATCGCTCCGTTCACGATTACAGGAATATCACTCCCCCAACTTAGCGGCCAATAAATACTGTTTATAGTTGCCTAAGCCACATCTTTATCGATCCATTCGCCGTTTGACTCCGCGCCCAGACCTACTGCGCCGCCCGAGCAATTTCCGGCTCACCCGCGATCGCCGCTTTCACCGCCAGGCGGTGTACCCCATCGAAACGCGACAAAAACGGCGCCCAACTTTCCTCGATGGAGCACGCCAGCCGCAAAGGTTCGAGGCGGACCAACGGCAGCGACACCGGGCTGCGCAGAAATTTTTTGGCATGAGGGCTGCCCGTCAGCCGCAGATGCTCGCCGAGCAACATGCGCAGCCACTCATCTTCCTGCTCGCCGATTCTGGCGACTCGCACGAATTCATCGTTGAACGTCCGTTCCGCCGCGGCGTCCTCGAGCATGTAAGCCAAGCCGCCCGTCATGCCCGAACCAAAATTGCGCCCCGCTTTTCCCAGGACCATCACGACGCCCGCAGTCATATACTCGCAACCGTGCTGGCCGAGCCCTTCGACCACCGCGAACGCGCCGCTATTGCGCACCGCAAATCTTTCGCCTGCGCGCCCGGCGATGTAAAGTTCGCCGCTCGTCGCACCGTACAGCACAGTGTTACCGGCCAGCACATCGCCGCGCTGAGAAGGCGCGGCTCCAGCGGTGATTGCAATCGTGCCGCCGCTCAGGCTCTTGCCGACGTAATCGTTCGCTTCCCCCGACAACCGGAAATGCACGCCTCGGACCAGGAACGCGCCAAAACTCTGGCCCGCCGAACCGCGAAAATCGAAACGAGCGGTGCGCGCGCCGAGACCGGCGAAATTCGTGCTGCGCAGGATGTGCCCGCTCAGGTGCGCGCCGATGCTGCGATCCGAATTGCAAATCGTGAATGAATTTTGCCCGAGCGCATTCGGCTTGGCCAAACGGTCCGTCGCCTTGTCCAATTTGAAATGCAAGTCGACGGCGATCTGCGCGCGGCGATTTTCCGGCGTTGCCGCAGCCGGCAGATGTTTTCGCGGGCGATTCTGCGCCCAATGTAACAGCGTACCTAATGACCGGGCCGCGCTCTCCGTCTTCGGCTTCAGATTGCTGATGCAGCCGACGATGTCGTTCAGCGAGGCCGCCCCGAGCATAGCCAGAATCTCGCGCACCTCGGCCGCCACGCCGCGCATGTACGATACGATCATTTCCGGCTTGCCGGCAAATCGCGCGCGCAGTTTTTCGTCTTGGGTCGCGATGCCCACCGGGCAAGTATTCAGATGGCACTGCCGGGCCATGATGCAGCCGACGGCCAGAAGCGCCGCGGTGCCGAAACCAAATTCGTCGGCGCCTAACAAAGCAGCGACGACCACGTCGCGCCCAAATTTAAATCCTCCATCGACCCGCAGGCGCACCCGGTCGCGAAAACCGGCGCGCAACAGAACGGTATCCGCATCGCGCAAACCAATTTCCCAGGGCAGGCCAGTGTTCTTGATAGAAGTTAGCGGCGACGCGCCGGTCCCGCCGTCAAACCCGGCAATGGTGATCACGTCCGCGCCGGCTTTGGCCACGCCCGCCGCGATAATGCCGACACCCGCGCCGGAAACGAGTTTCACTCCGATTCGTGCTTTAGGATTGATGGCGCGCAGGTCGTAAATCAGCTGCGCCAGATCTTCAATGCTGTAAATGTCGTGATGCGGCGGCGGCGAAATCAGCGACATTCCCGGAACCGCGTGCCGCAACCTCGCGATGTATCCATTCACCTTCATCGCCGGAAGCTGGCCGCCTTCGCCGGGCTTCGACCCCTGCGCCATCTTGATTTCGATTTCTTCGGCGCGAACCAGATATTCGGCGGTGACTCCAAAGCGCGCCGATGCAACCTGCTTCACTTTGTTGGTGGCTTCCGGTTCGTAACGATACAGATCCGGATCTTCTCCGCCCTCGCCGGTGTTGCTGCGCGCGCCGATGCGGTTCATGCCAATCGCAATCGCGCGATGCGTCTCCGGTCCTAACGCGCCAAGCGACATGGCCTGCGCGCAAAACCGGCTCATGATCGCGGCTTCCGATTCGACGCGGCCCAGTGAAATGGCGTGGCCCGGAACAATTTCGAGCTGGTCGCGCACGGCCACGGCCTCGCGCGTCTGGCCCAGTTCCGCAAAGCTCGCATAGTTTTCCGGCGTCGATGACTTGATGTAGCGATGCATCCGCCGCACCAGTTCCGGAGAATTGGAATGTCGTTCGCCCGCGTGGCGGAACCGGTACAAGCCCGCATCCTGCAGCCCAGCGGATTCGCTGGAAAATACCCGCGTGTGCGCCGCCAAACTGTCTTCGAGGACTTGATCGAGCGTCTTGCCGCCCAACTTCACCGATGCGTCTTCGAAAAACTCCTCGGTAATCTCCCGATCGAGGCCGATGGTTTCGAAAAGGTGGCTGTTGCGATAACTGGCCACCGTGGAAATTCCCATGCGCGCCAGAACTTTGCGGAAACCCGCTTCAACCGCAACCCGGTAATTCGCCGCGCCATCCGGTTCGGCGGCAGCGGCTAATTCCACGGCTAGATACGGATACACCGCGCTCGCGCCCACGGCGATCAACATCGCCAAATGATGCGTCTCGATGACCTGCCCCGATTCCACCACGATGGGAATGCGGTGTCCGCCGGCGCGAACCAATTCCTTCCAAGCAGCAGCAACCGCCAGCATCACCGGAACCGCCGCGCGTTTTTCGGTCGCGTCGCGATCGGTCAGCAGAATCATGGCCGGCTGGTTGATGATCATCGCTTCCGCGATGTCATCGCGAATTCGTTCCAGCGCCGCCTGCGCGCCAGCCACACCATCCGCCGCGTAGAACGTCAGGTCGACGATCAGCACCGGCCGCAGCAATAAATTTTCTAGCAACGCCGTCTGCCCCGCGTCGAGAACCGGCGAATCGATCACCAGTTCCCTGCCGAGACAAACATCCAGCGACATCACGTGCGCTTCGCGCAGCGGATCGATCGGTGGATTCGTCACCTGCGCGAATCGCTGTTTGCAGTAATCCCACAGCGGCCGGCGCGAACTGGAAAGGTACGCGGGCGGCGCATCGTCCCCCATGCTCCAGATCGATTCCTTCGCGTCGCGAGCCAGCGGCTGGAACAAAAGCCTGAATTGATCGTCGGTCCAACCCATCGCCGCCGCCATTTTTTCGGCAGGAATTGCAGAGGTGTGTGCGGTGGTCAGTTCGCTCGAAACCCGAGTCACGTTTCGACAAGCCCGCGACGAAACCGAAGCTCCTTCGCCCAAATGGTCAGCCAACTCGGCCGCTCCGCGAAAAATCGAGCCATTCGCGGAATCCATCACCAGAATTTCGCCGGGCCCCAGCCGTCCGCGCTCGATTACTTTTTTCCCGCGTAGATCGGTCAACCCCACCTCAGAGCCGCAAACCAGCAGGCCGTCGCTGGTCAACACATAACGCAGCGGCCGCAGACCATTCCGGTCGAGCTTGGCGCTGACCATTCGCCCGTCGCTGAAGACCAACGCGGCCGGCCCATCCCACGGTTCCTGATCCCGCGCGCAATTACCCAGGTACGAACGCAACTTTGCCGGCATTTCCCGATCCGATTCCCACGCGGGCGGCACCAGACGCAGCAAAGCTTCGGCCAGCGTGTAACCCTGGCGCAGCAACAGCTCCACCGCATTATCGAGGCTGGCCGAATCGCTGACGTTTTCTTCCAGCGCGTGCAGGCTGTCGTCCGCGCCAAACTGTTCCCACAAATCGCGCTCACGCGCGCGCATCCAGCGCCGGTTTGCGCTAATCGTATTGATTTCTCCATTGTGCGCACCAACCCGAAACGGCTGCGCCAATTGCCACGACGGACTGGTGTTGGTCGAATATCGCTGGTGAAAAATGGCAAAGGGCGCGGTGAATTCAGGATCGGCCAGGTCGGAATAAAAAGCGCGTAGTTGAATCGGAGTCAGCAAACCTTTGTAAACGACAATCTCAGAAGAGAGTGAACAGAAGTAGATTCCGCTCCGGTCCTGCGCTTCGAGTCGCTTGCGCATCAAGAAAAGCTGGCGCTCCAGGTCGGCGTAGGGATCACCGGAACCGAAAAAACACTGCTCGGTCGCCGGCAGCGTGGCCAAGGCGCCCGGCCCCAAAAGCGAAACGTTGGCTGGCACCGTGCGCCAGCCCAGACATTGCAGCTCAACCGCGTTCGCCGTAGCTTCGATCACCGCCCGCGAAGCCTCCACGCCACCCTGCGGCAAAAAGGCCATGCCCATGCCGAATTCCTCAGGCAGCTCCACGCCCGCGGCGAGCATGTTTTTGCGTATGAACTCTTTGGGGATGGGGGTCAGCAGGCCGGCGCCATCGCCGCTGGAGCCATCGGAATCGACGCCCCCGCGATGGTTGAGCCTAGCCAGCGCGGTCAGGGCGCGCTCGACCACATCCCGCGTTCCGCTATGGCCCACCTGAGCGATAAACCCAACGCCGCAAGCATCATGGTCGATGAGCTGCTCGCTTTCTTGCTTAGGACGACACACCCGCATGGTAGATAAGTAAGGCAAGCCAGCGGCTAAGTACAATTCAGAAACTGGATGCATCGTATAAGTAGTTCAGGCCGGCGCTCCGCCGCGCAAATACGCTCGATAAATTTTATTTGTGAGCGATAAAAACCCTGCTGCTGTTACAGTCCGCGCATGTCGGCAGGCTTAGCACCCAGCGTGAATCACGGTCTCTTCGAGGGCTACGAGCCGGGAGCCTTCTACGACGAGATGTTTTCGCGTCCGGGTTGTCCCCGCCCACACTACGCCAAACTCTTCGAAAAGCTCGCCACCCTCGCCCCCAGCCAATTCGAAGAACGCCGCAAACTCGCCGACCTTTCCTTCCTCCTGCAGGGCATCACCTTCACCGTGTACAACGATGGCCGCGGCACCGAACGCCTTTTCCCTTTCGACTTAATTCCGCGCATCCTGCCGAATTCCGAATGGCAACGCATCGATCGAGGTTTGAGCCAGCGAGTGATCGCGCTGAACCTTTTTTTGCGCGATGCCTACGGCAAGCAATCCATTTTCAAGGACAAGAAAATTCCCCGTTCACTGGTTTATTCTTCCTCGCATTTCCGCCGCGAGATGATCGGCATCGAAGTTCCCCACGGAATCTACACCCACATTTGCGGAATCGATTTGGTCCGCGATTCGAAGACCGGAGAATTCTGCGTCCTGGAAGACAACGTCCGCACGCCCAGCGGAGTTTCCTACGTCCTGGAAAATCGCATGGTCATGATGCGCACCTTTCCCGATGCCTTCACCGCCTGCGACGTGCTTCCGGTGAATCATTACACCGCCGAGCTTTTCAAAATCCTGCGCAGCCTCTCGCCGCGCGGCGAAGCCGAAGCCGAAATCGTGCTGCTCACTCCCGGAATTCACAACAGCGCCTATTTCGAACACAGCTTTCTGGCGCAGCAGATGGGCATCGAGCTGGTCGAGGGGCGCGATTTGATCGTCGATGGCGGGATCGTCTACATGAAAACGATCTACGGGCTGAAACGCGTCGACGTGATCTATCGCCGCGTCGACGACGAATTTCTCGATTCGCTGGCCTTCCGCTCCGATTCGTTTCTCGGCGTGCCCGGCCTGATGGGCGCTTATCGCGCCGGAAACGTCGCCCTGGCTAATGCCGTCGGCAACGGCATCGCCGACGACAAATCGATCTACGCCTACGTCCCGGAATTCATTCGCTACTATTTGAATGAGACGCCGATTCTGAACAGCGTCGAAACCTATCTCTGCTCGCGCGAAGATGAAAAGCAATACGTTCTCGACCATCTCGCCGAACTAGTGGTCAAGCCGGTGGGCGAATCCGGCGGCCACGGAATGTTGATTGGCCCTGCCGCAGATGCGGCCCAGATTGAAGAATTTCGCCGCCGCATTCAGGCCGATGGCAGGAATTACATTGGGCAACCGGTCATTCCGCTTTCGCGCGTTCCGTCCTACGACATGCCTTCGCGCTCCGTCGCCGGGCGCCACGTCGATTTGCGCCCCTACTGCCTCTACAACGGAGATACCGTCACCACCATTCCCGGCGGCCTGACCCGCGTGGCGCTGCAAAAAGATTCCCTGGTCGTGAATTCTTCGCAAGGCGGTGGCAGCAAAGACACCTGGATTCTCTGCGGAGAGGTCTAAGCATGCTTTCGCGCATCGCCGAATCGCTCTTCTGGCTGGCGCGCTATATCGAACGCGCCCAGGGCACCGCGCGCCTCCTGGACGTCAATTACCACATGATGCTGGAGCAATCGCAGCAGCCCTACCGACTGCGCTGGGACCCGCTGATCGAAATGGCCGGCGAACAGTTCCGCTTCCGCGAGCTGTACACCGAAGCGAACGCCGAAAACGTTTTTGAATTTCTGGCCTTCCGCAAAGACAATCCCAGCTCCATCGTCCAATGCATTTCAAAAGCTCGCGAAAATGCCCGCGGCATTCGCGACCGCATCTCTCGCGAAATGTGGGAGGACATCAACGGGCTGTTCCTCGCCGTCAGCCGCTTTAACCCCGAAGAGGAAATCGCCGCCGGCCCGCATCGCTTCTGCGAAAAAATAAAATTTGGCACGCTTCGTTTTCATGGAGTTAGCGACGCCACGTTGCCGCACGATGAAGGTTGGGAATTTCTGCGCATTGGGTGGTCGCTGGAAAGCGCGGAAATGACCGCGCGCCTGGTCGACGTGCAATATCACAATTTGCTCGATGCCCCGGCCATCGGCGGCTCGCCCGATAATCATCAATGGATGGCGGTGTTGCGTTCGGTCGGCGCGTTTGAGGCCTACCATCGCCAATACCATTCCGCGATCGAACCGCAAAAAGTCGCTGAGATGATGATCCTTCATCCGCTGCATCCGCGCTCGATTCGCTTCAACGCCGCGGAAATTCAATCCGGCCTGCGCGCCGTCAGCCACACCGGAGCCGGCTCCTACGCCAACGAAGCCGAGCGCCTGACCGGAAAAGTTCTCGAGCGCCTGCGTTACGACAAGATCGACGAGATTTTCGAGCAAGGACTGCATTCCTACCTCAGCGATTTGTCCCGCATGTTCGGGGCGATCGGCGAAGATATCGCGCGCGCCTACTTCTATTACGCGGTGGTGGCATGAACCGGTATCACCTCGTGCACACGACTCAGTTTCAATACGACGGACCCGTTTCCGAAAGCTACAACGAGGTCCGGCTCCGGCCGATTCAAGATGACAAGCAAAGCTGTCTTTCTTTCCGGCTGACCACCACACCCGGCGCGCGCATCACCGCCCATCGAGACGGTTTTGAAAACTGGGTCCATCACTTCAGCATTCTTCCCGAGCATCGTCAGTTGAAGGTCGAAACCGAAACGGTGGTTCTGTCGCATGACCTGGTCGCGTCGGCGCCCGACCCCACCACGCTGCAGGAATTTCGCGGCATGCGCGACGATCTTGCCGAAGACAATTTTGATTTCGTCGCGCCCAGCACCTACGTGCCGCACCTGAGCGAGCTGGCCGCGATCGCCGACGCCGCCGAAGCCCGCAGCGGAGGTACCGCCGAAGGTTTCGTCCAGACTGCCTCGTCGCTCATTCACGATCAGTTCAGCTACGTGAAGGGCGCCACGCACGTGCATTCTTCGATCAAGGATTGTTTGGCGCTGAAGGCCGGCGTCTGTCAGGATTTCGCGCATTTGCTTCTGGGAGTCGCGCGCATGCGCGGCTTGCCGGCGCGTTACGTTTCAGGATATTTGGTTCCCGGTTCGGCCGAATCGCCCACCGCCGCGCAGGAGAAAGTCATCGGCGGTTACGCGTCGCACGCCTGGGCTGAAGTTTGTTTGCCGCTCAACGGCTGGACCAGTTTCGATCCGACGCTCGGCGCCCCGGTCGGCCTGCGGCATATCCGCGTAGCTTACGGCCGCGACTATGGCGACGTGGCCCCGGTGCGCGGCGTATACAAAGGACACGCCGGCCAGCGCCTCTCCGTAGACGTCCGCGTACGTCCCGCGCTCGACGATGAAGGCCACGAGCAACTCAGCAAGGTCACCTCTGCCCTGCCCGAAGCCCCCGCGATCGCCGAACGTCCGCAGCAACCGCACCAGCAATAACGCTTCCGGCGAATCACGCGATGTCACCGTCATGCGTTTTCCGCCTACATTCCTTCGGCTCATCTGGTTACAATTCGGTGGCGCCGCGCAGAAACTTCCAGCGGATTGACCGGAGACGAAATGAAATTACTCACACAGGCACGCTGGCGTACAGTTTCGCATTTCATTTTGCCGGTCGACGTTTCTCGCGGCGCTGGTTACCTTCGCCGCAGATGTCGTGCCGCCGTTCGCCGATCTGCAGCGCGTCTCGCAGACTCCAATTCTCTCGCCGCAGGGCGATGGTTTTGAATCCGCGGGCACCTTCAATCCCACGGTCGTCAAGAAGGACGGCGTTTTCGTAATGCTCTATCGCGCCCAGGATCGTAAAGGCACGTCCTCGCTCGGCTACGCCACCAGCAAGGACGGCATTCATTTCGATCGTCGCGCGACTCCGGTGATGACCGCGCAAGAACCCTACGAAAAAGGCGGCGGAGTCGAAGACCCGCGCCTGATCCAATTCGGCGACACCTACTACCTCACCTACACCGGATACAACAACGTCGACGGCATCGGCCCCAAGCACCTCGACGCGCAGCTCTGCCTCGCTACTTCCAAAGATTTAATTCACTGGGATCGCCACGGCGTAATCCTGCCGGCCTACCAAGGGCGCTGGAATACCAACTGGACAAAATCCGGCGCCATCGTCCCGGAAAAAATTAACGGAAAATACTGGATGTATTACCTGGGAGACGCGCGCGGACCAAAACCGCAAGCCGGCATCGCCACGTCCGAAGATTTGTTGCACTGGACCGATGCATCGGACCAGCCGGTCCTGCCTGCGCGACCCGGGAAATTCGATTCGCTGGTAGTCGAACCCGGCCCTGCGCCGGTGATCACCGATCGACGGCATTCTTCTCACCTACAACGGCGCGGACGACAATCAGGTCTACAAAACGGGCTGGGCGCTCTTCGACAAAAACGATCCGTCGAAGCTCTTAGCTCGTTCCGACGCGCCCGTCTTTGAGCCAACTCTCGAGTGGGAAAAAGTTGGCCAGGTTCCCAACGTGGTCTTCGTCGAAGGCCTGGTGCCGCAGAAAGATCGCTGGCTCTATTATTACGGCGGCGCCGACAAATATATCGGCGTCGCTTCGATGCAGTGGAAAAGTCAAAACGCTAAATCAAACTGAGTCGCGACGCCGAAGCGGCGCGCGGATCACTGAACTGTCATCAGCGATGTGGCGACCTTCCGCCGCCGCTCGAACCGCGACTTGATCCGCGGCCGCTGCTGCCGCTTCCGCCGCTGCGGCCCTGCTGCTCCATTTGATCACCGCGAGAGCGCGACCCCGAGTCCTTATTCAACTGATTCATCGTGTCCGAAGAACCCGAACTTCCCGGCGCGGTTGAAGGAGCCGTCTGATTGTCTCGCCCTTGGGCGCGCGATCCCGATCCAGCCTCTCCCCCGGAATTCGTAGGTGGCGTCTGACCCTGTGCCTTCGGATTATTTTGATTCTGGGTCGCCCCGCTCAAATTCCCGTTCTGGCCCTGGCCCTTCTGATTCTCTGTTGCGCCGCTGAGATTTCCATTCTGGCTTTGTCCCTTCTGATTCTGCGTGGCGCCACTCAAATTCCCGTTCTGCCCTTGGCCTTTCTGATTCTGCGTGGCCCCGTTCAAGTTCTGCGAAGACTGCTTCTTGGTCTGCGCCGCGCCGGTCGAGGGATCCACCGGACTCCAACTGCCGTTGTCCCACTTGCTCCAGTCGCCGTTCGAATCCTTTTTGTAGACGTTCCCGTCCGCACCGGCATACACGTTGTTGTTGTTCGCGTCTTTGGCCACGAACGCGCTGTTGCCGTTTTTCCCGGTCACGCCCGCGCCTTCGCTGCCTTTCGAAGTCTGAAACGATCCGGCAGTTCCATTCGCGTTGGTGTAATGCTGCGCCTCCGCCCAATTATTTCCGTTGGTCACCACCGAACTGCCCCACTGCGCGTATTCGTTATGCCCTTGGGAAGTCGCTGCGTAAGTTCCGGTCCATGGGTTGTAAGCAGAAGCGTAGGTATGTCCGCCGTAGGCGTTCTGATAGGTCACCGCGTGGCCATACATCCCAGTCGCTGGGTTGTACCAGGCCGCAGTTCCCGCTGATGCATAAGGACCGTACACCGCGTGACCGACTGCATAAAATCCGGTGTAAGGGTTGTAAACCGCGGCAACTCCGTAGGTATAAGGATAGGGATAATAAATCGGGTAGTGCGGGCCGTAATAAATGTACGGCGGATAATACCAACCGGTTCCGTACACCACCGTCGCGCCGACCGCCATTCCCAAAACAAAAACTCCCAGGTAGCCGCTCGAGTAACTCGTCTCCACCGTCGTCGGCGTCGGATTCGACACGATCACGTAGGTCACGTTGTACACCGGCGAGCTGGGCGGAATCGTATAGATCACCTGCGGCACCAGGTCGGCCGTCTTCCACGGACCCATCGGGCTGTGCGCGACAAACCAGATTCCCTGGTAGCAGAGGTAATACACATCACCGACGCGAATAATTCTGTCGGGCGTGTTCACCGCGTAGAACATCGTAGTACCTTCGATTGCTACAAACTGCGGATCACCTGCGTAGCTGACTTTCACCGCGGCTTCCGCTTCGGCGCGATTCACAATCGCCGTCGTGGGAACTTGAGATAGCAGCACCGCATCGCTGGCTTCCTGCGTTCCGGGCACCGAAACAATCGCCTCCGAATACGGATGGCCTTGCGGAATTTTGGCGAAGTCCGCCGGCAGGTTATTTCCGGCGTAGATCCACGGTGCTTCGATATTCCCGGCGCGGAACCAGCGTCCGGAAATCAGCGCGTACACCTGATTGTCCGGCTTGTGCTGGAAAATTGTGCTGTCCGTATTGGTGGCTACGTAGAGAGCCGTCCCCGGCACCGGCGCATAAACCGGTGCGCCGCGAAACACGATCAATTCCGCCGGACGATCGGTGAAAAATACTTTCGGCGCAGGCCGCGCTCCAGCCGGGGGCGGAATGGCTTTCGACACTTCACTCCATTGGGCCGCGGGCAATTTCGACATGTCCGCCGGCAATTTCATCGTCGCGGTCCAAGGCCCGTCGAGTTCTTTCGCTTTCAACCAACTCGTTCCGTTCAGCAGGTAGTAGTCGGACTTGTCGTAAAAAAGATCCCAGGTGGTGTTAACCACGTACTGCAATTCCGATCCCGGCACCGGCGCCAGAACCGGTTTCCCATTCACCAGCAGCACAATCGCCGGCGTGGTGCTCACCAAAATCTTGGGCACCTCCGGGCTTACCGAAATCGATTGCACCGGAGGCGTATTGGCTTTCTGCAGGCTGGCAATCATGCGGTCCAGGCTGATGGTCAGCGTCATCGTCGGATACACCGCATGCATGCGCTGCTCCATCATGGCTTCCTGGTCTGGCGGCAGTGATGGAAATCGCGAACTCAACACTTCGATGTTGCGTACGAATACCGTCCGCGTGCTGACGTTCGCGATCGTGTCCGCTTTCCAGGAGATCACGCCCAAGATCGGCTTTTGTTGCCCCGCGGGAGTGATCGAGATCGCGCTGTCCGCCACCAGCGTCCGGTAGTTCTGCCAGGTGCGCAGCTGCGGCTGATACACCACGACGTGATTGCCGTCGCGATCGAAGACGCGCGGCCACGGAGGAGCGGACCCCACGACGGCGGCTGGGGCCGGAGCTGCAGCGACCACCGGCGGAGGAATCACGCCAACGGTCAGACACACCGAAACCGCCACAGCCAGCAAAGCCTTCCAGTTTTTCATGTGATCCCCGTTTGATTTGGCTTCGTTCGCGCGCAACCGAATCTCGGGCTGCCACACCGCGGCCCGCAGCACAAACGGACGCCATCTTACATCCGTTTTGCGGATTGGCAATGGTTGGAGGTGAAACGAACCGCTATCTTGACGGAGACACGCGTTTCGAGCCGCTGACGCTTGGCGGTGTGACGCGAGCCACATTCGCGGTGGTCGTTGCCGGCTTCGCAGCCGCATCCGCGCCGGCCACCACCACGTTCTGCAGCAGCGCGAAAAACTGATTGTTGTAGTGGTTGCTGGTGTCCGATCCCGGACCGATCAGGATTCCGATGTCCGCCGCCAGAAACTCATTCGAAATAATGTGATTGTTTTCGCCCTGCAACGACAAAGCAGCTTCGTCGCTTTGCACGATGTTATTCGAAAGCGCCACGTTGCCGTTCGATTGGAACGCCACGCCATCGAGGGCAATCGTGTTCGAAATCTGGTTGGATTCGACGTGGGTGTTGTCTCCGTTGCTGAAAACTCCGATGTTGTTGTTCCCCACCGAATTCGAAGCAATCACCACCCCGGTGGATTGAAAAATCAAAATCCCCGTGGCGTTAGTGTCGCACTGTGCGGCGGAAACGCACGGCGCATACAAATTATTCGAAATCGTATTGCTGGTAATGGTTCCGGCCGCGCCGAACCCGATCTGCACGCCGTTCTGCGCAATCGCGGGGGTCGAACCGATTCCGGTCACCGTGTTGAATTCGACTTTCGCGCTGGAACCGGCATCGTTGGCGGTGATTCCATTTTTCTGGTAATCGTCCACGCTGTTGCCGTCGATCGTGACTTGCGAACTGCCGCCCGCCGTGGTCGCAACTTCGATGGCGTTGCCGCTCTGGCAGCCGGCCAGCGCGGAACTCAGCCGAAAATGTCGAATGGCATTGTGCGCCAGAAATCCGGACGCGTCCTCAAACAGCACGCCCACCAAACGCGGCGCGCAGCCGGTCAGTCCGTTGGCCGATCCATCCACTCGAAATCCGGTGATATGTACTCCTGTGGCGTTCTTCACCAGGATCGCCGCGGCAATGTTCTCGCCGCCGGCTCCGTTTGAATTTTCGACGACGCCCGAAGGAATCACAGTCACTCCGTCATCTGCCGCCAGCAGCACCGTCTTCTGGATGGTGAGCTGTTCGGCGTAGGTCCCGGCGCAAACGCGAATTTGCTGCCCGGGACTCGCCGCATCGATCGCCGCCTGAATCGTCGAAAATTCCGCGGTCGGACATTGCACCTTATCGTCGTCGACCAGCAGCACCGGCCCACTCTGCGCCCGCGCCATCGTCGCCGAAATGATCACCAGGAACCCCAGGAATAAAATCGATGGAATGTTTTTCATGGTCGAACCTCCTGCCTAGAAAGTCCCTCCAATTTGGTCCAACCCTCCGCGATATACAAATAAATTCCCGCTCAAAGCCCTTGGTTCGTAACCGGCCTTTCGCCTGTACTTCGGTGCGGCGTACTTTGGGCCCGGTATGTACCGAAAACAACCACCCCGCATGAACAATTCACTCCAAGAAAGCCCAGAAAACAGTTCCAGTTCGCCGCTTCGATTGGTATTGTGTCATTCCATTTCGTCCTACCGTTCAGCTGCGACCCAAACGGACTATTCGTTCGCGGTTCCGGCTATTATGACGCGGCCATGATGTTCAATTTTTTCGGGGGTGTGTTGTGGGTTCGAGTTCGGTGACCTCATCTCTGGGGAACACCCTGAAGTTGCAGATTTATCAGCTCCAGGATTATGCGGAGCTATCCTTTCAGTCTCTCCGCTCGATTTTTGCCAACACGCTCGAGCCCGTCGACGTTCTCGAACAAATGGATCAAATCGGGGTCGGTTCGCTGCCGATCATCATCGTCGCCATGATCTGCGTCGGCGGCGTCATCGTGCTGAACGCCGCTTCCCAATTTTCGCGCTTCGGTGAGACGGTCCTCACCGGCGACGCGCTCTCGCTCTCCCTGCTCCGTGAATTAGGACCGGTATTCACCGCACTGCTGGTCGCCGGCCGCAACGCTACCGGAATGGCTTCCCAACTCGGTTCCATGCTGGTCACCGAACAGGTCGACGCCATCCGCGTGATGGGCGTCGATCCCGTCCGCAAGCTCATGGCCCCGCGCGTCCTCGCGACGGTGCTAGTAGTTCCGCTGCTCGCCGCCATCGGAGACGCCGCCGGTTTGCTCGGCGGATTTCTCGTCGCCAGCCTGACCCTGCACATCAACGGAGAAGAATTCTGGACTCGAGCGATCCGAGCGCTGGCAGTCGGCGATTTCGTCATCGGCTTTTCCAAGCCGCTGGTTTTCGGATTTATTATCGCGACGGTGGGCTGCTATCAGGGTTTGCGCGTACAGGGCGGCACCGCCGGAGTCGGCCGCGCCACCATTATGGCTTTCGTCGCCGCGTCAGTCGGCGTGCTGGTCACCGACCTCTTCATGACCAAGCTGCTGCTCTACGTTTTCCAACTGTAGACTCAGCGACCGCACCAAACACGGCAACACGCCGCACGAAATTCGCGCGACGTTACTGCGGTGTCAGCTTGATGTAATCCCATGCAAGCGTGTAGCTGCTGCTCGCCGCATTCTTCCCCGTCACCGTGAATTTAAATACGTTGTTCCCTGCGGTGAGTGCCACGGTGCCCATATCCAGCTCGACCCAAGTATCGTTGGCCGAATATTGATCTGTGGCCGGGCCCAGATTCACCCCATTCACGGCTAGTTGAGAAATTCCGCGAGTATTGTGCGCCTTGATCGCGTATTTCACATCATAGGTTCCGGCGGTGGGGACGTTCAACGTGATCGCCACGTTTTGTCCCACTGCCGTGCTGTCCAGCGTGGTGCCATTGCCGTTGGTGAAACCGGGCCAGGCAAAGGCGCGATAGGTCGGGCCCGAGCTGACGCTGGTGCTGAGGTAGTTCTCCGTCTCATATTGCAGCGGAGGTTTTGTCACTGTCCCAGGCTGACCGGGCGCGTAAGTCCAGCTGATGATCTCCTGCGTTGCCGTCGACCCGCCGGTGGCGCCAGTGAATCCGACCCACGCCGTCGAGCTACCCACCACCGTGGGTATGTTCACCGCCCACGAAGTGGAGAAGCTCTTCCCCGCCGTCGCGTCGGTGACGGTCATCGCCAGCGTGGTCCCGTCGTAGGTCATCTGCACGTTCATCACGTCGCCGCTGTGCAGATTTACACCGGAGCTGGTCATATCCGCGAACGGAGTCGTAGGCGAGGCTCCATTTGTATATTCCCCGGTGGAATCGACGCCTTCTCCCCCGTTGTTGTACAAGTCGAATTTCACCGCAACGCTCTTGCCGATTCCCGGAGCGCCACTGGTGTTGTCCGGACCGTATCCCAAGCCGCCGCCAGTCGGCCCCAACGCCGTCGCCGCCGTGTTCTGAATCGTGAACGTAAATCCGTCCGCGTTCGGCGTGGTCAGTTGGAAGCTGAAATTATTGGTGAAGGCCTGCACATTCACCGGCGTCGCGTAGAAGAAGCTGCCCGCCTGCGTCCCATTGGCCGCATTCGTCAGCGTCATCCGGCCGGCCGTCTGGTTCCACGCCGTGCTGCCGTTCAATTGCAAACCGGTGGTGGCGCTGAAGCCCGAGCCGAAACTGATCGGCGGGGCTGCGGTGGTTTGCACCGTATACGCATTGCTGGCCACTGCGCTGGTGGCAAATCCGCCGCCGCTGGCAATCGCTTTCACCGTGGCCGATGCCGTCAGCGAAAAACTCGCGCTGTACTGCTTGGTTGTTCCGACGCCCGGCGAAGGCGTCGTGCCGTCCGTCGTGTAGTAAATCAGCGCCCCGCTCGATGAGTCAGTGATCGTCACGCTCACTGAAGTGGTATACGTGCCCGCCCCCGGCGTGATGGCCGGCGTCGCCGCCGCTTGCTGCACCGTATAGGCATTGCTGGCTACCGCGCTCGCTGTGAAACCTCCGCCGCTGGCAATCGCCTTCACCGTGGCCGATGCCGTCAGCGCGAAGCTCGCACTGTATTGCTTGGTGGTACCCACTCCCGGCGAAGGCGTCGTGCCGTCCGTCGTGTAGTAAATCAGCGCTCCGCTCGATGAGTCAATAATCGTCACGCTCACTGAAGTGGCGTACGTTCCGGCCCCCGGCGTGATGGCTGGCGTCGCCGCCACTTGCTGCACGGTGTAGGCATTGCTGGCTACCGCGCTCGCTGTGAAACCTCCGCCGCTGGCAATCGCTTTCACCGTGGCCGATGCCGTCAGCGAGAAGCCCGCGGAGTATTGCTTGGTCGTTCCCACTCCCACCGCGGGTGTGCTGCCATCCGTGGTGTAGTAAATCAGCGCCCCGCTTGAGGTGTCCGTGATCGTCACGCTCACCGAGGTGGCGTACGTTCCGGCCGCCGGCGTGATGGCCGGTGTCGCCGCCGCTTGCTGCACCGTGTAAGCCGCGCTACCCACAGTGCTGGTCGCATAACCGCTCGCCGTGGCGATCGCTTTCACCGTGCCCGAAGCCGTCAACGCGACCGGCGCAGCGTACTGCTTGGTCGTGCCCACTCCCACGGCGGGCGTGCTGCCGTCTGTGGTGTAGTAGATCGCCGCCCCGGTCGTCAGATCCGAAATCGTGATGGTCTGGCCTGAGGTGATCGTTCCAGCCCCCGGCGTGAACGTCGGTGTCGCGGCCGCTTGCAACGTATAAATAGCCTTCGCTACCGCGCTGTTCGTGTCTCCGCTCAATGTGCCGATCGCGTTCACCGTTTCCGTCGCGTTCACCGCGAAAGTTGTGCCATAAAGTTTCGTGGTGCCCACGCCCGGCGCGGGTGTAGTTCCATCCGTCGTGTAGTAAATCGCCGCGCCGCTGGTCGTATCCGACAGCGTTACGTTGATCGACCCGCTGAAAGTTTCTGACGCTGGCGTGATCGTCGGCGTCGCCACCGTCGTCCCCTGCGGCGGAGTCGAAACAAAAGTCCACGTTTCGATTTTCTGGCTGGCCGTCGAGCCGCCGGTACCGCCGGTGAAACCAATGAACGCCAGATTGCCGCCTACCGTCGAAGGAATATTGATCGCCCAACTGTTCGTGAACGTCTTGTTGATCACGGCGTCGGTCAGGGTCATGGTCAACGTGGTGCCGTTGTATGTGATGTGCGCGTCGATGGTGTCGCCCTGATCCAGATTGATTCCGGATGAGGTCAAATCGACGAACGGTGTGGTGGGCGATGCGCCGTCGGTGTATAGCCCGGTCGAATCGTCCCCTTCACCGGCGTTGTTGTAGATGTCGAATTTCACCGCGATGCTGTTGCCAATTCCCGGAGTTCCCCCGGGGGTGTCCGGACCGTAGCCCAAGCCTCCGCCGTAAGGTCCCAGCGCCGTAGCGCCCGCGCTGGAATTCTGAATCGTGAAGGTGATGCCATCCGCCGTCGCGTCCGAAAGCTGGAACGAAAAGTCGGTGGTGAAATTCCGAATGTCCATCGGCGTGGTGAAGAACGCACTGGCCGCCTCGTTCGTCCCGCCGTTGGTCAATTGCAGCCGGCTGTCGTCCAGGCCGGTGCTGCCATTGAACTGCAAGCCGGTCGGAACGCTGAAGCCCGAACCGAAGTTGATGGAAGTGCCGCCGCTGGTGTTGATGGTGTAGGTTCCGCTGACCACCGCGCTATCGGTCAATCCGGATTCCGCGCCGATCGCATTAATCGTCGTGGTGGCCGTCACCGAAATCGGCCCGCTGTAAACCGTCGAGTTGTGCGTCGGCGTGGTGCCGTTGGTCGTGTAATAAATCGTCGCGCCAGCATCCGTCAAAGTGACCGACTGCGCCGCAGTATAGCTTCCCGGAGCGGGCGTCAAGGACGGCGCTGGAGCCTGGGTGGTGATCGTGTACACCCCGGTGGTCGTGCCACTCGGCAGTAAACCGCTGGCGGTCGCGATCGCATTCAGCGTCGTGGTCGATGAAATCAAGATCGGCCCGGAATACAGCGTCGAAGCCGTGGTCGGCGTCGACCCATTGGTGGTGTAATAAATCGAAGCGTTCGGCGTTGTGGTCGAAATCGATACGCTCACGCTCGTGCTGTAACCGCCGGCCGCCGGACTGAACGCTGGCGCAACCGCGTGCTGCTGGCTGCCGAACAATCCAAAAACGTCCACTTCTTTCTGCGCGCCTACATAGACCTTACCGTTGGTCACCACTGGCACCACGAACTTGACCGCCGGGCCCAGCGTGTCCGGATTGGTGGTAACGTTGGAGCCGTAAAGAAGATGTGAAACGTTGGTCGCGTCGTACGCCCGCAAAATTGCCGGCCCGCTCGAACCGTAAGCGTCGGTCTCCACCGCCCACACAATCCCGTTGGTCGTGCCGTTAGCCGAAACCACCGGCGTCGCGCCCGGAAACGAGTTGGTTTCCGCCGATTCCGAAGTCTGCGATGCCGAAAGCGCGCTACCGGCAAAGGTGAAGGCTTTCAAGTGGTCGCCATTCGCCCAGAAATACATGTTGCCGTTCCAGTACGCGGGCATGGACCACAGACCGTCGATCGCATTGTTGACTCCGATGATTTCCGGGTCGCTCGAACATCCGTTGCAGAAATGGCTGCCGTCCAAAGTCATCTTGTCGCGGTTCACGATGTAGAGCCGGCCCTGCTTCCCCGCTTCCACCAGAACATTCGGGAAGTTGCCGTTCTGCGTCGGCGGAATAATCACGCCGCCGGATCCCAAATCCGTATCCGCACCATCCAGGCTCGCCGTGTTGTACGGCGTAAAATAATCCGTGGGCGTGATCTGCCCCGTCGCGGAGAGCGTCAGTTGCACCAGACTGTCCCCGAAATCGACGCTGGCCGAAGGAGCCGGCGCCGGAGTCGGCACCACATTTCCGGTTACCGGATAGTCGCCATTCCCGGTGGCCACAAAAATCCGGCCGTTGCCGGTGGTGTCCGCCGCCAATCCTGATCCCGAAGCCCACAACCCGCTGCCGATTCCGTTCGGCGACGTGCACCAGGCACCACCCGCCGCTAGAGTCGACGCCTTATAACTCAGAATCCAGCCGTGCCACGGCCCGTTATCGCCGTGCGCCGCGAATCCCACGTACACGTATCCGTTCAGCAGCAAAAGTCCCGGCCGCTGATTTTCCCACTGGCTGCTGAACGGCAACGTTCCCGTTCCGGCGGTGGTCCCGCTGCCCGAACCGCTAACCGTCGCGCTCATCACCACCGGCCCGCCAAATTTCTCCGCGCCCGAAGTGATGTCCAGCGCATGCAGGCGCAAAATGTAATTTCCGGATTCCAACGTCTTGGCCACCACATACAGAGTATTGGTCGTGTTGTCGATGACCGGCGTGCCGGTGATTCCGATTTCCGGCACGATGTCGCCGGTGTTCAAATTGTTGTACGGTATCGTCGTCCCGCCGTTTTCGATCAAGCTAACCGTCCAAAGCCGAGTGCCGCCGGTATCCGCATCGAAGGCCCACACGCTGTCGTGCTCGGTGGCCACGTACAAAACGTTGTGCACCGTGCCGGCGATGTTCACACCCGGCACATACAACGGCTGCGCGTACACATAGCCGTCCACCCCAAGCGTGAATATTTTCCCGAACGTCGTCGAATTCACGTTCGCCGGCGTCAAAGTCGTTTCGCCCGTGTTCTGCCCGGTGCGCCCATTGTCGTAATGCTGCGTCAGAATCGGCGTCTGAGCCGAGACGCCGGTCGCGCTCAGTAAACAGAAAGCAAACAAGAGCAGTATGCTCACTCCATACCGCGTTGCAGTTCCATTTTGGCACGCACACCTAGGCTTAACCGATAGCGCCGGGCACGGGTATTGCATGTTCGCAACCTCACTCAAAAACATTCAGATTTTTTATTCGATGCAGAAGTTTGGAAAGGCCAGGTGGCGAAAACCTTAGCACGGCAGGCTAAAAATGCTAGCGGAATTTTCGGGGTTCATTTCGCTTTCACGTTTGTTTCGTACTACTAGTTTCAGTCCGGGTCAGATGCTCGGGCGAACGGGTCGGCACTGTTCTGCGTAGTGGGTATCTCAATTCGCATCAAAAGACGTGGATTAGCGGTTTTCCTTTCGACAGAACCTCTCCAATTATCGTCGCTTCCCCGCCTTTTTCCTTCAGCATCCTGACGTAGCGGTCGGCGGCCCCAGGCGCGATCGAAAGCAACAATCCGCCCGCCGTCTGCGGATCGTAGAGCATCATCTTAATAGCATCATCCACGCCAGGCCCGTACTCCACCAGACACTCTGCGAATTCGCGGTTCGATTTCAACCCTCCGGGCACGTAACCGGCGCGCAGGCATTCGATCGCGCCTTCCAGCAGCGGCACCTTCGCCGCTTCAATGCCTAGCCTGACTTGCCCACCCATCGCGATGCCCCGCGCGTGCCCGATCAATCCAAATCCTGTCACGTCCGTGCCGCCGTGAACATACCCGCCCACTTCGCTCGCCACTTCCGCGGCCAGCTTGTTCAAAGTAGTCATCGATTTCGTCGCCGCTTCGATCCACGCGGGCTGCGCCTTCCCCGCCTTTAACGCGTTGGAAATGACGCCCGTCCCCAACGATTTCGTCAGCACCAACCGATCGCCAGGCTGCGCTCCGGTGTTCTGTAAAATCCTGCCGGGATGTACCGCGCCGGTCACCGCGTATCCGAATTTTGTTTCCTCGTCGCGAATGCTGTGCCCGCCGACCACCGTGCAACCGGCCTCCACCATTTTCGAAAGTCCGCCAGCCATAATCTGCGCCAGAATCTGCAGGTCGGCCTTCTCCGGAAAACAAACCAGCGCCAGCGAAGTCAGCGGCCGTCCGCCCATCGCATACACGTCGCTCAAGGCGTTCGTCGCCGCCACCTGCCCGAACGTAAACGGGTCATCCACCATCGGCGTGAAAAAATCCACGGTCTGCACCAGCGCCAGCTCTGGCGAAATCTGATACACCCCGGCGTCGTCCGCCGTCTCAAAACCCACCAGAACTTTCGGGTCATGCTGCTGCGTCAAAGTGGCCAGCGCCTGGTGCAGCGCCGTCGGACTCAATTTCGCCGCGCACCCGCCCGCCTTGACCGTTTCGGTCAGCCTAACTTTCGTGCTCGTGTCCATGAAGCTGATTGTACATGCAGTCTTCCAGACCCGCGGCGGCCAACACCCGCAATCCGGCCGTGCGGCCGTGGAGAAAAATGTGGGGTTCAAGACCTGGATACAGCCCTAAGAACCGCCAGGTCTTTTTCCCTGACGATCCCTTACGCAATCGCTTTCGAGCGCGGCACCGGCTACGAAATTCCCATCCCGCAGGGCTCCGCGCGCACCCCAACTCATCAAGCGCGAATCATCCAGGGTGCCAAGGAAAGAGTCAGTTCCGGGCGCTACGAAAGTCGAGAGGAGGTTGGGAGAGCGGTGAAAAATTGAATCGGTAACACCAGCGCGTTTCGCGGTATTAATATGACACCGGTAAAAGTCGCTGGGCGCATTCGGCCGGGGGCCGGTTGGCCAGCCCGTTTCCCATTTCTGTGAAACATCCGCAGAGGCGATACGTCTGAAGGGGAATAGGAAGCCCTTCGCCTCAACGCTCAAAGGAGACAAGAGATGAAACGTTTTTCCAGATTTGCGTTGCTATGCTTCGCTGTGGGTTTTGCCTTGGCTCCCCTGCGGGCCCAGGAAGCCCCGAAGCCAGCCCAGAAGGAAACCCCGAAGCCAGCCCCAGGGCCGGCTCCCAGCATGTCGCAAGGCGTGCTGGACTCCTGGAATGAGATTGGCCAGAAATTGATCACCATGGCCCAGGATTTTCCGGAGGACAAGTTTTCCTTCAAGCCCCAGGCCGAATCTCGCACCTTTATCTCGAACCTGATCCATGCTTCGGCGTCCATGTACTTCTTCACCGATACCTCCGCGGGGAAAAAACCGCGGCCGCTTAGCTATTTCGACAACCCCAAGGACGCCGGCATCAAGACCCGCGCAGACCTGGTAGCCTTTGTCACCAAGTGCGTCGAAGACGGCGCCGCCGAAATCAAAGCCAAGGGCGACCAAGGCTTGATGGAAACGGTCGACGATGGCGGCCCGCATCTGGATCGCCTGTACGACCTGGCCTACGGCCTGATCGCCCATTCCAACGAACACTACGGCCAGCTGGTCGTCTACTACCGCATCAACAACCTGGTCCCCCCAGAATCAAGGCCCAAAAAATAGGGACGTTCTCCGAATCTCCGCACTCTATTCCGTGCGCTAGTGCTCGATTAACGCGCTAACTGGATATGTGATCCTTGGGGGTGGGCTATCCCGTGGAGACGGAGGCAATCTCTGCCAAACCGCTTAAACATTGGTCGGAAATTGGTAGGGGCGGTGGGGATCGAACCCACGACCTTCGGCTTAAAAGGCCGCTGCTCTACCACTGAGCTACGCCCCTAAAATCAATCCAATCATCTTACACGAAATTTCTTCTCCGCACATGCGCGCCTGAGATCCTTCGCACGCCGCCGATTCGCGCGCCCTGCACGAATATCTCAAGCTCCAACCCCACGCACGCGCTCCGGCGAATCATATTTTTCGTATCCTCTATTGCTGGTATTCTGCCCTGCGCCCTGGCACCGCTGGATTCCGCGCGCCGGGCGCCGAAGGCCGCCTTTTGCTCGAGCACACCAACACCAAAACTCTCTTCTTCCTCGGCCTCATCTGCGCCTCCAGCGGACTTCTCTCTCCTCCCGTCGCTCTGGTGCTGGGCTTGTGCTTCGGCCTCACCTCCGCTCACCCCTGGCCGGACGCCAGCGGCGACCTCGCCAAATTTTTGTTGAAAGCCTCGGTCGTTCTTCTCGGTTTCGGCATGAATCTGCAGCAAGTCGTCCGCGCCGGCCGCGCCGGCTTTGTTTACACCGCGCTGGGCATCTCCTTCGCTCTCGTTGTCGGCCTGCTGCTCGGCCGCCTCCTCCGCGTCGAAAAAATATCTTCGTTTCTGATCACCGCTGGAACCGCCATCTGCGGTGGCAGCGCCATCGCCGCAGTCGCTCCGATCGTGGGGGCCAACGACCAGGAAATTGCCGTTTCCATGGGCACCGTCTTCATCCTGAATTCGGTGGCACTCCTGCTCTTTCCTCCAATTGGCTCCGCGCTGCATCTTTCTCAGGAACAATTTGGCCTCTGGTCCGCCCTCGCCATTCATGACACCAGTTCGGTCGTTGGCGCCGCGGCGAAATATGGCGCCGCCGCCCTGGGCGTCGCCATCACCGTGAAACTTGCCCGCGCCCTCTGGATCGTCCCGCTGGCCATCGGCACCGCCGCGGTGAAAAAAACGAAAGGTCGCATTCAATGGCCTTGGTTCATCATGCTGTTTTGCCTGGCTGCGGTGATCAACTCCTACCTTCCTTCGGACCATCCTTCACTCACTCACTTCGTGACTTCGCTCAGCTTGCTGGGCCGCATCGGCCTCACCGCCACGCTGTACCTGATCGGTACGGGAATCTCCCGCGCCACCCTTCGCGAAGTCGGACTCCGCCCTTTCCTCCAAGGCTTCGTTCTCTGGATCATCGTCGGCAGCCTCACCCTGACCCTCATCCTCCGCGGAATCATCGCTTTCTAGCGCGTTTCTCTCTAAGCCAATGTTCCCAGGTTTTTAAGGGGATTCCCCTATATCCGCTTCCGGCCCCCCTGCGTACCATCAAGGCGTTATTTGAAGCGGTTCGTCCCGGCTCTACGTCTCGCGCGTTTTACCAACGCGAGACGCAACGAAGGAGGAGGCATCATGTTGTACTACGCGCTGGTATTTTTGGTCGTAGCCCTGATCGCAGGCTTTCTCGGATTCGGCGGCGTGGCATTCGCTGCGGCCGGCCTCGCCAAGATTTTGTTCTTCGTTTTCTTGCTCGTGTTCCTCGTTACTTTGATCTCGCACCTCATGCGTGGCGGCGCCGCGCGCCTGTAAAAGGGCGTTCGCGCCGATCTCGACTCAAACTCTCAGGAGAACCAAGTGAAAAAGTTAATCGCCCCCTTAGCAATTGCCTTCCTGCTCTTGTCGACCGCTAGCCGCGGCGACGATCAGATTAAAGACGAAGACCGGCTCAAGAACTGCGGCACCGTTCTGACCGAAATCATGAATATTCCCGACAACATCCCGCAGGACGTGCTCGACAAAGCCGACTGCGTCGTTGTATTTCCTTCCGTGCTAAAAGCGGCGTTCATCGTCGGCGGCAGCTACGGCCGCGGCGCTATGACCTGCCGTCACGGCGCGAACTTCAACGGCCACTGGAGCGCTCCGACCATGATGGCTTTGGAAGGCGGCAGTTTCGGCTTTCAAGCCGGCGGCCAGGCCACCGATTTCGTGCTGTTGGTGATGAATGACAAAGGCGCGGACGGAATCTTGAGCAGCAAAGTGAAACTCGGCGGAGACGCTTCAGCCGCAGCGGGCCCGGTGGGCCGCAACGCCAGCGCCGAAACCGATGTCACCATGCGCGCTGAAATCCTCAGCTATTCGCGGGCCCGCGGCCTATTCGCCGGCGTTTCCCTCGAAGGCTCCACCATCCGTCCCGATAACGACGCCAACGAACGCATCTACGGTTCGAAGATCCCGGCCAAAGAACTGGTCCTCACTCGCGACGTTCCAGTTCCCGCCGCCGCCCAGGACATGATCTCGATCCTAAACACCCGCACCCCGGTCCCGAAGCGCTAACCCTGGACCGAAAAAGTTAGCTCCACCCCCGAACCGCCGCTTCCGGCAAGCGAAAGCAAGCCAGAAGCGGCGGTTTCCTTTTGTGCGCTGGCCATAACCGTCCCGACTCAGCGCGAAGCGCGCGCTGCCCGCGCCACGCACTCCCGCGGAGCGTCCGCGGTTACCGAAGCGCCCGGCCCATTTTGGAGTGCGGTGGCTCTGCCACCGCTTTTGAGAAGCCGCCCACGCCATAAAACGCTCCAGCGCGAAGCGCCGCCACAGCCTCCACAAGGTTTATTCTTTGTTCTTACCGGAAAGTGATTCGTGCACCGCCACCAACTCCTCCTCCCCCGGCTTCAACCTCGGCCAAAAGAACCCCCTCAACCCATCCCCCTTAGTCCTAGGCACGATGTGCACATGCAAATGCGGCACACTCTGGCTCACCACATTATTCATAGCCACAAAACTCCCCTCCGCCTTCATCACCGCCTGCACCACTCCCACCAGCTTCTGCGCATTCAAAAAGAACGGCCCCACCAACTCCCCGGGCAAATCCGTCAAAGTCGCATAATGCCCCTTGGGAATCAGCAACACATGCCCGGGAAAAAGCGGCCGAATATCCAAAAACGCGAGCGAGATCTCATCCTCAAAAATAATTTTCGCGCCAACCCGATGCGCCGCAATATCGCAAAACAAACACCCGCTCTGCCTCTCGCTAACCGCCTTCCTTTTCGTCACCATCGCACACCCCTACCCCAACCCAAGTTTTAATTTCGCTTTTTACAAATCAGGAATTTTCAGTCCGACGACGTCGCGTCGCTAGGCTCGAGCACGGCCGGCAGAGCCCGCTTGCGTTTCCACACATAATCTTTCCGCAATTTCTGCTGATGCTTCTTAACCTGCGTTTCCAATTCCGCAAACGCGCCCTTCGCCGCGCCCACCGGCAAACTCCCCGCCGCCGTCGCGTGCATCGTCCCAGTCGGTAAGGTCAAATTCACCGCATATTGAAATTCCGGCTTATGAGGGGTTTTCTCGAGCGTTCCGTGCAGGTGAACCAGGTCAGCGGCGTAATGTTTCAGCAGGCGGTTTAATTTTTCAGCGTGGCGTTCGGTTTCATGTTCAATCTCTACCCGATATTCCAATTCGATGTGACTGTACGTGATTTTCATTTTTGCACCCTGGGAAAACTTGGTTTCGAAATGAAAGAAGTCTTTGCATCGAGGCAATTTCAGCATAGTCCTCCGCCTCGCGACTTGCAACAGACTCCCCGAAAATCGCGCAAACAAATTAATGCCCCCACTTACAACGCCCCATCACTGTCCCGCATCGGCACGGACGCGCCCCACCAGCCTACCTTGGAGTGCGGCGGCTCGCCGCCATTCCCAACAAAAGTCGCGGCAACACCCGCCTGGGGGTCAGATCAAAAACCTCCAATACGTTTGGGTATTTGACTCTCCCCACGTCTCCACATACGCTCCTCAAGTCTTCGAAAAATCGCAGCCACGAACATGAACTCTTCACCCAAACGCGCCGCAAAAAAAACAGCCGCCGCGCATCTCTACGTCGGCCCCGCCGGCTGGTCCTACCCCGACTGGAAGAAAATCCTCTACCCCGACCCGCGCCCCAAAGACTTCCACGAAGCCACGTTCCTCTCCGAATTTTTCGACACCATCGAAATCAACACCTCCTTCTACCATCCCATGCAACCGGCCCACGCCGAACAATGGATCGAGCGCATCTCCGCCAACCCGCGCTTCCTCTTCACCGCCAAACTCTGGCGCAAATTCACCCACGAAGATTCCACCACGGACCTCGACGTCGCCATCGTCTCCGACGGCCTCAACGTCCTGCAGCGCGCCAATCGCCTCGGCGCCCTCCTCCTGCAATTCCCTTTTTCGTTTCATCACACGCCCGAAACTCTAAATCGCCTGAAAAAACTCCTGGATCAGTTCGAGTCCTACCCACTCGTCGTCGAAGTCCGCCACGCCTCCTGGGCCAAAAAAGAATTCTACGAATTTCTCCACCAGCGCGGAGTCGGCTTCTGCAATATCGATCAGCCGGTGATCGGCCGCTCCATCAAGCCCAGCGAACGCGTCACTTCGCCCATCGGCTACATTCGCCTCCACGGCCGCCGCTACGACACCTGGTTCACCGACGATCCCGCCTCCCCACCCTCCGAACGCTACAACTATCTCTACTCCGAAGCCGAACTCCAGCCTTGGGCCGAGCGCATCGAACACGTCTCCGCATCCGCCGGCAAAACTTTCGTCGTCACCAACAATCACTTCCAGGCCAAAGGCATCGTGAACGCTCTGCAACTCATGAATCTGCTAACCGGCGAAAAAGTGAAAATCCCCGAGCCCCTCCGCAGCCACTATCCCGAACTAGAAAAAATCGCCGACGCCCCCGCCAGAGAACCAACTCTGTTTCCTCTACTACCTCCCCAATAATCGCCGCCGTCATCCTGAGCGAAGCGAAGGATCTCATCCACGCAACCGCGCCCAGACCACGACGACCAAGCCTGCGCCGAGTCTAGGCACACAAAGACACCGCATCATTTTCCCAATGGAATTCCCGGCTCAGCCGCTGTGGAAGGAATTTACTTCTTGAAGAGGTCTTCGAAAGCCTTTCTTGCGTCGTTCGGACGCCCCGGATTCACCGCCGCCGGAACCGCCGCGGCATATTGTATCGGCGAAGTATCTTTCTCCACCGTCATCCGGAATTCATAGAACGGGCAATCGTTCGCCGCATCCTTCTTCGCGATCCGCACCAGAATCGGCTGGGTACATTCGAATTGCCGCCCGGTATCGAAATTCGCACACTGCTTGCAACAATGCAGCGCCGTCTTGCACCGCGGACATTCGCCATTCGGATCAAAGCCGGCCATCAAAACTCCGCCGCAGCTCGCGCAGCGTCCGCGCATCACCGTCCCCACCATCCGCGGTGTCCTCGGCCCCATCGCATCTTGCTTGGGCCGCGGCTCGCCGCTCGGCGGACGGTCCGGCCGATCCGGCCGGTCTCTCTTTTTATCCTGCGCATCGCGGTCGCTATAACCGCGCTGCCTGTACTTGCGATCCATGAATCCTCCTGCAAATTCCTAATGTCTTCGGCCCAACAAACCAGCGAAATCAAAACGTGCCGTCCGCTTCAGCACAAAATCACACGCGCGCAAAACTAAACTCACTCGTCGCGCCGCGTGACCAACGGACATAACTCTCGTCCGTTCAGGTTCCGCGGGCGCTCTTCATCCAACGGGAATCGTTCGCGAGTGTTGAATCCGTTCGGTACGCGCCGTTTCGATTTTTTTCTTGGTAGAGACGGCTGCCACCCTTGCCGGGCGGTACTTGCGAAACACACTGGCTGATATCGGGTATTTCGACGGGAAGGAAATCAGCGTGCGATTCGCAATTACGGGGCTGCCAGTACATGCCGCCGTCTTCTATATAGAATACCTCTCTTCAACAAATAGCAATACGCATTTTGCCCCGTATCACTCTTTGCCAATGCCCCGCCGTCGTGCGGCCCAGCACGCTGCCCACCGTCAGATCAACTCCGCCGCGAGTTCGCTCGCCCAGCCCACATCTTGCATAGACCTTCGAAAGGCAAATCCGGCTGCAAGAAAGTTTTCGGCGCGCCCCATCCCGCCAGCAGCGCTTCCGCCGCCAGATACCCGCTGCGCACCGCACCCTCCATCGTCGAAGGCCATCCGGTTCGCGTCCAATCCCCAGCCAAAATTAGATCCCGCACCGGGCTTTGCTGCGCCGGACGATACTTATCGATCCCCACGCCCGGCGAAAATGTCGCGTTCACTTCCTTCACCACTGTAGCTTTCACCAATTTCGCTTCGCGCGTCGCCGGCAACACCTCCGCCATCTCCCGCACGCACAAATCAATAATTTCCTGCCGCGATTTCGGCACCAGATCGTACGAAGCGCTGATCACCAACTGCAAATACTGCCCGCCGTCGTGCGAGCCAGCCTTCGCATCCTTGTCGATCTCGGACAACTCGGTCTTGTTGAATACCCACTGCGTCGTGTGGTCCAGCAAAGTCAAAAACGGTTCCGTCATCACCTGCCGGTCGTACCACAAATGCACGCCAGTGATCGGCGAAGTCCTGATGTTCTTCACGCCTTCCAGCGCCGCACCCGGCGCCGCGTATTCCGGCGGCAGCAATTCCAGCAATTCATTCTGCGGCACAGCACAAATACATCCGTCCGCCGCGATCTCCGTCCCATCCGCCAAGGTCGCGCCAGCAAACCGCCCGCCCACAACGCCGATCGCGCGAACATTCCCACGCATCTTCACTTCCCCGCCCTTGCGCACGATCGCATCGCGGCAGCCGTCGTACAAATCCGCCAAAGGCACCAGCGGAATCCCCACCCGATACCCGCCTCGACTCCCCAAAAACGCCTTCCAAAAAACTTCAATCCCATAACGCGCGTCAGTCGCCGCCAATTCCTCATCCAGCGCGCTCACCAACACCACCCGCCAAAATCTCTCAATCGCGCTCCGCGTTTGCCCCGTGCGCTCGCAGCCACTCCAGCATCGAAATCCCCTCGATGTCCGGAGGATTCCCGCCCGCCGTAGCAATCGCCAGCATCGCCCGCGCGATGCCCAACTTGTCCGCCACCGTCAGCGCGCCAAAAAATAAAAACGACGGCATCATATGCAACGGAGGCGGCAGCGCCGCAGCTTCAATCGTCGACCGCTTCCCAGCCTTATCGACGAAATACAGTTTGTCGTAAAAACGGATTTTGTCGCCGGAGCCAACACGATTGTAAAAATCGGCGAGATTCGTGCAACAGCCCAGCGTCACATGCTGGCAGTTGTCCACTTCGCTGCCGTCCGGCAGCGTGTAGGAAGTTGCGCGGCCGCCCAGATGCGGCCGTTTTTCGATCAACTGGACCTGCAGTCCTGCGTCAGCCAGCGCGACGGCGGACGACAGCCCCGCCAGCCCGCCGCCGATCACCAGAACGCTTTGCGAGGGCATCCTTCTTCCACCAACCCGTCATCCCCGCCGTCAGGAGAAATTGGATTTTTTCGGCGCTCGTCGTCGATATCCGTGAACTGAAAACGTCGAAGTCGCGCTCTTCAATCCGCGCCAGCAACGTACTGTACGTCCGAACCAGCGCCCACAAAGTGGCCCGGCTGTCCGCATGAATCACTTTCACCAGCGGCGCGCCTTCCGCATACAAACGCCACGCCCGGTCCGCTTCGAATTCCAGCAGCTCCCGCATTTTTTCCGTAACCGGGCCCGCCAAATCCGCTTCCGCCATTCCAAATCGCGCCAGATCCTCCTGCGGCAGATAGACGCGCCCCATCCGGTGGTCGCTTTCCACGTCCCGAATAATATTGGTCAGCTGAAACGCCAGGCCCAGCCGCTCCGCCAGATCCGGCGCCTTCGGGTCCTCAAAACCAAACACATGAATACAAGTCAACCCGACGGTCCCGGCCACCCGGTAGCAGTATTCCGCCAGCCGGTCAAACGTCGCATAGCGCGTCACCGTCAAATCCATTTCCGCGCCCAAAATCAAATCGTGAAAATACCGCGTCGGAATTCCAAACCGCGCAATGGTCTCAGCCAGCGCCGGCAACACCGCATGTCCAGCAGTCCTTCCATCGACCGCGTCGTCCAACATCCCGCGCCACCGCGCCAACCCCTGCCGCTTCGATTCCAGATCCCCCGGCTCGTCCGACACATCGTCAATCAGCCGCATAAACGCATACAGCGCGCAAAGCGCGTTCCGCTTTTCCTTGCGCAATCCATAAAACGCCAAATAAAAACTACTCTTCGAAGCCCGCGCAATCCGGTTGCACTCCGCGTAAGACGTCCGCACCGCATCCGTATACGGACGCTCTCTAATCGCTGCGATTTCAGCGTTAGCCGAGCGTGTGTCGCTATGGGCTCGCGCCTTCGGCACCTCAGCGTAATCGGACGGAGGGTTTTTAGGGGGTCGGAGCTTTAGCTCCGACATATCAGCGGCACCATGAATCGGGGCTTCAGCCCCTGTGGATAGGTTTCCTCTGCCGCGCGAAAACGCCGTCACCGCCAACGTCTGCACCAGCAACTTCGCCTGCGTCAATTTGCCCACCGCCGGCCGATGCTGCAGCGTGTTGTATCCCGACGCCTCAATCGCACCCAAAATCGCCAACCCACCACGCGTAAACATTTCCAAATCGGTTCGCAAAAATGGCTTCACGGTCCCGGCCAGCGGCCGCCCCTCAGCAAACAACTCCCGCGTCCGCACAATCAAATTCTTCATCAGCGCCACATAGCGCCGATCAAATTTCTTTCCCACAATTTCCGCTTCGCTCAACCCCTGCGCCGCCAATTCATCCAGCGGAATATAAATCCGTCCCTTCTCCAGATCCCGCGAAACATCCTGCCAGAAATTCGCCAGCTGCAAAGCCGTGCAAGTCGCGTCCGACATCCTCTGCCGTGCCGCATCCCGGTAATCGCACAAATACAAAACTAATCGCCCAACCGGATTCGCCGAATACACGCAGTAGTCGTACACCTCAGCCCAATTCGCATACCGCTTCACCACTTGGTCCCGGCGAAACGCCCGCAGCAAATCGCTGAACGGATCAACCGGAATTTTCTTCGCCCGAATCGTCTCCCGCAAAGCAATCAAAACCGGATGCGAAGGTCCCGCCTCCTCCGCGTAAATCAGCCGCAGCTCATCTTCCCAAGCATCCAGTAGCTGCAAAGCCCGCGCCGAATCCGCCACTTCATCGCCCAAATCGTCCGACCACCGGCAATACGCATACACATTGTAAAAATGCTGGTGCAATTCCTTCGGCAGGAGCCACGAAACCACCTTGAAATTTTCGTAGTGATGCGTCGCCAGCCAGCGCGTATAACGCTCGGCTTCGGAGGCAGAACAATTCGCAGGAGGGAGATTACGCGCGATTTCCAATTCAGGTGTCGGCAACATGGCGCCCGGAGACAATTCTCGTTAGGGAATAACCGCGGTCTTCAATTCGCCGTTGCGGTTCTTCATATCGTGAAAAACCTGCGGCAGTTCTTCCAGGTGTACTTCCCCGGTCACGAAATCGCTCGCCCGAATTTCGCCTCGCGCGATGGTATCGAGCGCTTCGCGAATAAACTGCGGCGTGTGATGAAACGTCGACTTGATCGTAATTTCCCCGTAATGCAGCGCCGCTGGATCCAGCTTCACCACCGTGCCGCTGGGGCATCCACTGAATTGATTGACCGTTCCGCCCTTGCGCACGATTTGCAGCGCCCACTCCCAGGTCTGCGCCCGTCCTACCGCTTCGATCACCGCATCCGCCCCGCGCGCGCCTTCGGTCAGTTGCCGAACCGCCGCCACCGGATTTTCCACTTCCGCCACATCGAATGCCGCCGCTGCGCCCAGCCGTCGCGCAATCTCCATCTGGCTTTTGCGCTTGCCGATTGCTATCACCCGCACATTCCGCTGCGCCAGAATGCGAATAAATTTCAGGCCGATTGCCCCGCAGCCAATCACTACCGCTGTATCTCCGGCCTTAATGCCCGTCTCGTGAATTCCGCGCAGAACGCACGCCAGCGGCTCGGCCATGGCCGCATCCGCAAAAGAAACGCCGTCCGGAATTTCCAGCATGTTCTGCCGCACGATTCTTCCCGGAATGCGAATGAATTCCGCGTACGCGCCGTTATTGAACAGCAAGTCTTCGCACAAATTCGGCTGGCCCTTCTTGCAGTAGAAACAAACATTGCACGGCGCCGAATTCGCCGGAAACACGCGCATTCCCTTGCGCACGCCTCCGTTCACCCGCTTGCCGGTTTCTTCCACGATCCCCGCTAGCTCATGCCCAAAAGGCGCCGGAGGCTGAATCATGCGCGCGTGATATCCGCGCTTCCACACTTTCAAATCCGTGCCGCAGGTTAAAGCGACCTTCACCCGCACCAGCACTTCGTCGTCTTCAATTTTCGGCACGTCGACCGTTTCAATCTTTAGATCTTCGACGCCATACAGGATCGCCGCCGACATGTGCCCGTTTCTTGGCTTATCAGTGCTCATGCGTGAGTGATCACCACTTTTAGCGTGTCTTCCGCCGGATGCGCAGCAAGTTCCAACGCTTCAGCTATGCGCTCGAGCGGGAACCTGTGAGATATGAGTTCGCGTACGGGTAGGCGGCGCTCGAAGACAAGTGCCGCGGATTCCGATTGATCGTCGACGGAAGCGCTGTAGCTTCCTAGGATTTCTTTCTCTTCGACGCCCACCGTCGCAGCCGGGAATCCCAGCTGCATGACCGGATCGTTATGTGCAAAGAGTAGCACGCGCCCACCGGGACGCGCTATCGCCAGAGCTTCCGGAACCAGTGCCGGGCTGGGCACCGCGACCAGCACCACATCCGCGCCGCGCCCGTCGGTCCGCCTGCGCATTTCTTCCGTTAAATTCTGCGTGGTCGGATCGAAAACTTCCTTGGCCCCAAATTTCAAACTCGCCACGCGCCGCCCGCCCATCGGGTCGCTGGCGTAAACATCCGCACCTTCGTACTTCGCCAAAATCATCAGCAGCATGCCGATCGGCCCCTGGCCAATCACCAGCACGGTCTCGCCCTTCGCCACCCGCGCCTTGCGCACCGCTTTCAGGCAGGTATTCACCGGCTCGACGAACGTCGCTTCCTCAAACGTCACATCGTCCGGCAGCGCGATCATCCCGCGTTCCACAATCCACGGCATGGCCCGCACGTATTCGCCAAATCCGCCGCCATTCGGATCGCCGTAACCCGCGGTCAATCCCGTCTTCTTGTAGCCCGCGCACTGCGAAAACAATTTCTTCTCGCAGTAAAAACACTGGTCGCAAGGAATATGGTGAAAGCTGACCACCCGGTCGCCCACTTTGAATTTCGTAACTCCGTGCCCCACCTTCACCACCGTGCCAGCCAGCTCGTGCCCCAAAACCTGCGGCGCCGCCACAAATCCGTGATGGATCTTCTTGATGTCCGTCCCGCAAATCCCGCAAGCCGCCACCCGAAACAAAAGTTCCCCTTCGCCAATCTCCGGTATCGGCAAAGTCTCCACCACCACCTGCCCCTTCCCCCGATACACCCCAGCCCGCATCTTCCCGGCCTCGTGCGCCGCAGCCTGCGTCCCCAATTGTTCGATCGTCTGGCTCATATTTTCCGCAAAACTTTACGAAACTTAGTGCGCCGCAGTATTCGCTGCCGCCGCCGGAATTCCCTCGCGCGCCACAACCGAAATCTTCGTGATGTAAGCTTCCAGAAAATTCGCCAAGCCCTGCCCCGCGGCCTTGCTCTCGCGTCCCATCCGGATCAACGCCGGAATTTGGTTCGGATGCCGCGCCACCTGCTTCATGACCCCGCCAATCCGCACGTTCCCGGCTGCGTCAACAGCCTCGCTGAAGTCCAGCGGCAAATCCTGGTCGAAACGGTCAGACACCACCCGAATCGCCACGCCCGGCACGTTACGTCGCGCCGCACTCGAGAGCACCGCGTAACTCTCCATATCTACTGCGTCCGCCAAAGGCGCCAATCGCGCCTTCTCTTCCGCCGTCGCCGCGATTTCTTCGCTGCTGATCAGCTCCACGGGCCTCGCGCCATCGGACCTGGCTCGCGACACCAGGTCGCTCGCACACTCGAAAGTTTCGCCCGACCGCGCATCGCGCACCGCGCGCGCCACCAGGATATCTCCCACTCCCGCTTCGGCCTTTAAGCCCCCGCAAAATCCCGAACAGATGCAGACCGTGTAGGGTGCTGAGGTCGTCAACGTCGCGTTGACCGCTCGCGTCGCATTGGCCGGACCCATTCCCGTCAAAATTACATCCACCGTCGCTTGTCCAACCTGCACTCGGTACAGCGTCTGCTCGCCGTTCTGCGACGCCTGAAAATCCAGCAGCTTCCGCAACCCCGCAAATTCCGGCTCAACCGCAAATGTCAGCAAAATTCTCACTACCACTCCTAAGCCGCCGCCGGATGCGCCACTCGTTTCCCGCCCGCGCGTCCCGCCACGTAGCCATTCTCCTCGTACCACCGCACCGCGCGTTCCAGCGCCGCTTCAATCTTTCCCGGCTTGTAACCCAATTCCCGCGCCGCTTTGTCGCTCTCCACAAACATCTTGTGCCGCGACATCTTCACGCCTTCGACGGGAATCGACGGCTCGCGCCCCGCCATCCGCGAATACATCTCATCCGCGTATCCTGCCGCTAACGCTACCACATGTGGTAGTTTCACGCGCGGCGCTCGTTTCCCGGTGATCGCCGCCAGCGCATCCAGAATTTCTTTCAACGTCATATTCCGGCCGCCCAAAATATAGCGCTCGCCCGCGCGCCCCTTCTCCGCCGCCAGCAAATGTCCCGCAGCTACATCTTCCACCGCCGCCACATTCAATCCCGTATCCACATAAGCCGGCATTTTCCCGCGCAGAAAATCTAGAATAATTTTCCCCGTCGGAGTCGGCTTCCAATCCCCCGGCCCCACCGGAGCCGTCGGATTCACGATCACCACCGGCGCCCCAGCTTTCGCCGCATCCACCGCCACTTGCTCCGCCAGAAATTTCGATTTCTTGTAATGCCCGATCATTTCCTCGACCCGCGCCGCCGTCCCTTCATTCGGCAGCGCCCCATGACGCGGCACCGCAATCGTCGCCACCGTGCTGGTATAAACCACGCGCTCGACGCCCGCGCGTTGCGCCGCACTCAGCAGCCGCCGCGTGCCTTCCACATTACTTTCGTAAAGTTCTTCCGGATGCGCGGTCCACAACCGATAATCCGCCGCCACATGAAAAACGCGTCGCACGCCCTGCATCGCGCGCTCGATCGACGCCGCATCCCGCAGATCGCCTTCGACCCGCTCCACGCGCAGATCTTCCAGTAGCTTCAAATTGCTCGTGGGACGCACCAGGACCCTTACGTTATCGCCAGAAGAGAGAAGTTGCCGCGCCACGTGGCTGCCTACAAATCCCGTCGCGCCGGTTACCAGCGTGGTCATCGAACCGGCATCACCGATTTTTCCGCTCGCCGCCACATTTGCTTACAGCCCTCAGAAACGACCGCGCGAATTCTGCGCGCGCGTAATTCTCACTCCCAGAATTTCTGCCGGAAATCTCTACCGGTGATCAGGATCAGCCGCCAGCTTCAAATCGCTAGCGGGAATCTGCACGCCCATAAACCGTCGACGCCCTTTGCGCAAATTGTCGTATCGCGACAACGCGTACAAGGGGAACGCGTTCCGGTAAATGTGGTATTTCAAATAGAACACGCACGGAAATCCAGTCCCGGTAAATTCCGCTTCATCCCACGAACCGTCCGCCTTCTGCGTCTCCACCAGCCAAGCCACCGCGCGCTCGACGCTCGGATCGTTCGGCCCCACCACCGCCAGCAATCCAATCAATCCCCAAGCCGTCTGCGAAGCCGTGCTCTTGCCCTTCCCTTTCAATTTCTCGTCGTAATACGAAAGAATCGATTCGCCGAATCCGCCATCCGCATTCTGCACCGACTTCAGCCACTTCGCCGCGCGCTGCCCTTCCGCGCCAGTCGCTTGCCCAATCGTTTCCATCGCCCGCAGCACGCCGCTGGTTCCGTAAACGTAATTCACGCCCCAGCGCCCGAACCATGCGCCCTCTTCCGTCTGCTCATGACGAATAAACGAAGTCGCCCGCTGCACGATCGGATGCTCCGCCGCCCAGCCCATCTGCCCCAAACACTCCACCGCGCGCGCGGTCACGTCCGCCGTCGAAGGATCCAACATCGCGTTGTGATCCGCGAAGGGAATGTGATTCAAAAATTGCAAATTGTTTTCGTGGTCGAACGCGCCCCATCCGCCATCCGCGTTCTGCATCGACAAAAACCACTCCAGCCCGCGCCGCATCGACCGTCGCAAAGGCTCGACGTCCGGGTCCGCCACGCGCCCCAGCGCCATCAACACGAACGCGGTGTCATCCGTATCCGGATAATAATCGTTCTTAAACTCAAACGCCCAACCGCCCGGCGCCGCATCCTTGTTCTTCACCTGCCAGTCGCCCGGTCCCAGAATCTGGTTCTTCACCACCCAACGTTCCGCCGCAATCAAAGACGGATGCGCCGGATCAATCCCCGACTCTTCGAGCGACACCATCGCGATCGCCGTATCCCACACCGGTGAAATGCACGGCTGCACCCGCAAGGTATCGCCCTCTTCAATCTCGTACCGCGCCAAAAAATTAATTTCGCGCGCCAACAACGGATCCGCCGGATCCGCGCCCTCCGCCAGCAAAGCAAAAATCGAATTCATCATCGCCGGATAAATCGTGCCCAGCCCTTCGCTCCGCTCCAGGCGCTCGACCATCCACTTGCGCGCCATCGAATGTGCCAATTCGCGGAAAGGCTTAAAAGGCAAACGCTCGTAAACCCGCAGCCCCCGGTCCAACGCCAAAAACAAATTCTTCCAGGAAATTATCGTAGCGTCCCACTGAAACGATTTCGGCTTGCTTCCCGGCTCGCGGAATAGTTCAGTCGCCGTCACGCCTTCCGGCAAACTCCAGTCCGGCTTATGCGCGTAAATCAGCGCCAGCGGAATCACAATCCCGCGCGTCCACGATGACATCTCGTAAATGTTGATCGGAACCCAATCCGGCAGCAGCATCAACTCCGGAGGAATGCACGGCACAATGCTCCACGGCACCGCGCCCACCATCGCCAGATAGAAACGAACGTAGGAGTTCGTCCCCTCAATCCCGCCCAGCTCGATCACTTTATCTTTCGCCCGCACCAGATCCGGATGCCCAGCCGGCTGCCCCGCCAAGCGCAGCGCCATGTAGGCCTTGATCGTCGCGTTCAACTCCGAAGGCCCGCCCTCAAAAATATTCCAGCCGCCGTCCGGAAGCTGCTTCTTACGAATGTAGTTGGCCAGCTTCGCCGTCTTCGGCGAATCCAGCTGATCCAGAATGTGCAGGTAGAGAATGTAGTCGGACTCGAGCGTGGTGTCGGCTTCCAGCTCCGACCACCAGTAGCCCTCTTGCGTCTGCGTCGACAGCAGATAATTCCGGCTGTTCGCGACCGCTTGCTCCACTTGAGGGTCGATATTCCGGCTGCGCGCTGTGGCCGTGCCCATCGAACTGGATTCCATGGCCACGTTAGCTCGCCGCTTTGCTTCGGGTGTCATCTATAGCATTCCTCAGGAAATGCCCACTCTGCCGTCGCCGCCCTGCGGGGCGAAACTCTTGCGAAAATCTCAATGAAGCGGTTCCCCAATAAAAATCGCTCGCCTTCTGATCGGCTTGTCCGTCACTTCCGGGCAATCCTGCGAAGCGAGCCTTTTTGCCTTACTTTTGTGTTTCGGAACCGGGGCCTTGTACCTAACGCTAATATTATCTTCGGCTTTCGACTTACGGTCAATCGATAATACCGTTCGGTTTCATCAGCAAAGCCATCTACAAACCTGGGATCGCCCCATCCCATCACCCCATACGATGTCTCAGACCAGTCCAAGGTTTGCCTTTTTTGTCGAGCCATGGCTCAAGCCTTATCACCACCTTCTAATTTCCGTATCCGCGCCGCCAGGTCCGGCAACCTCGAAATCCAACCATACTGCTCCTTGAACCGCTCGATCGGCCGCGCCGGTGTCCCCCAAACCATCTGCCCACTCCGGATCGTCTTCCCGGTTGGAATCCCCGCCTGCGCCCCAATAATCGCCCCACTTTCCAGCTCGCAATGATCCGCGATCCCCACCTGCCCGCCAATGACCACGTTCTCGCCGATGACCGTGCTCCCCGAAACTCCCACCTGCGCCGCCACCACCGAATTGCGCCCAATCGTCACGTTGTGCGCGATCTGCACCAGGTTATCGATCTTTACCCCCGGCCCCACCACCGTCACGTCCAACGACCCGCGGTCCACCGTAGAATTGCACCCAATCTCCACGTCGTCGCCAATCTCCACGGTTCCCACCTGCGGAAATTTCAAGTGCTGCCCTTCTCCGAAAACATACCCAAAACCATCGCCGCCAATCACCACGCCAGTATGCAATTCCACGCGATCCCTAACCTTCGCCCCCGCATAGAGCGTCACCCGCGGATGCAACCGGCAATCGCGTCCCACACTCGCTCCGCGCCCCAGAAAACAAAACGCCTCAATCTCCGTCCCATGCCCCACTTCCACGTCCTCTTCGATCACCACATAAGGCCCCACCCGAATCCCCGCCGCCAACCGCGCCGAATCCGCCACAATCGCCGTAGGATGGATCTCCACCCGCAAAGCCGCCCGCTCTTCAATCCAAGCCGCCGCCTTCGCAAACGCAAATTTCGGATGCCCAACAGCCAACGTAGTTTTCCCCGCGATCTCCATCCCGTCGCCCACGATCACGCAAAGCGCCCGGGATTTTCCCGCCCGCTCCAAATGCTTGGCCGCCTCCACATAAATCAAATCCCCAGCCGACGCCGCGTCAGGATTAGCCACCCCGCCAACGCGCACACTCCCATCGCCGCTAATCCTAGCCCCCAAAAATTCAGCCAGCTCTCTCGCCGTCCGCATATCAGTCGCCTCGTTTTACCCCAAAATAAAATCGCAATGCGGGGACAGCCGGTCTGCACCGCACCTTCAGTGCGGTGTGCCTTCCGAAGCCGCCGCCACCAGCCTATCCAAGCGCCAAGCGCCGCCGAGCACACTCCGCGCCCTCACGCCTTTCTCTGCGCCCTCGGTGTTAAATCTTTGATCCATCCCAAGCTCGATCGATCCGCCGCTACCTTCAGCCTTCGCGTCGCCTGAATCCAAATGCTCTAAAACGAATACATCGGCGGATCCCCCACCGGCCGCGTCTTCCACCGCTTGTGCACCCACAACCACTGATCCGGATGCCGCCGCACCTGCTCCTCAATCACGCTGGTAAATCTCTGCGTATTCTCCAAAACATCCGCCTCCTCATCGCCCGATCGCGAAAGCTCCACCGCCGCCTCAAACCGCAACCGATATTTCCTCCGAGCCCCATCCCAAATCAAAAACCCCGGCACCACCGCCGCATCCGTCCTCAGCGCCAGTCGAGCCAACCCAGAAGTCGTCGAAGCCGGAATCCCAAAAAAATTCACAAACACGCCCTCCTCAATCGCCGTGTTGTGATCCATCAAAATCCCCACCGTCCCAGCCTCGCCAAGCGTCTTCAAAATCGCCCGCGCCGACCTATTTTTCTCAATCGGCCGATTCCCCGACAAACACCGATAACCATTAATCAACTCATCGATCCGCCGGTTCGACACCGGCCGCACCAAAAAATGCAAAGGGTAGCCGTAAAGCGCTTGCGCAAACGAAGAAAGTTCCCAAGCACTCATATGCCCGGTAAGAAAAATGACCCCCTTGCCCCGCCGCCGAGCCGCATCAAAATTCTCAAACCCATCAATCACCACCACCTTCTCGATGTTCGCGCGGTTCAATTTCGGTAGCTGCGCAAACTCCCCAGCCATCCACCCCACCTGCTGCACCATCCTCCGAATCACTTCCCCACGCTTCGCGACACTCCACTCCGGAAACGCCATTTGCAAATTCTGCTCCGCCGCCCGCCGCAATGGCGGCCGCAGCCGATAAGCCAAAGCCGCAAACGTAGCCCCCACCCACCGCGCCACCGCCCGCGGCAAAATCCCAAGCAGCTTCAACCCCAACCACGCCGCCGCATATTCAATCCATTCCCGCATCGGCGTCATTATGCAAGACCACCACAACCGACGCCAGCGCCAGCGCCACCTCCGTTTATGCAGCGGCCACCTTTAGGTGGGCCAGTTGCCTTTGAATTTGTTCTTCCGGGTGCCGCACTCTTTGCGCCTTTCGCAAAGGGTGCGGGTTTAGATTCACCCCGACGATAACCGTCTCCATGGTGACGATGGCTCTCGCCGCATCGCGGCTCCGTACTTGGCCGTCATCCAGAGGAGCGCCTTTCGCGACGAAGGATCTCTCTTCGATTCCAACGTCACCACTCACTCACGCGCGCCGGCCGTTGCCTTCGCCAATCCCCAGCGCTAAACTCCCCACGCGATTCCGTCGCCACGAGGAACCCGAAATAATGTCCACCATCCCGCTTCTCTCCTCCGCTTTCGAACCTTCCTCCTCCTCGCGCTCCGAAACCAAATCGCTCACCGCCTCCGTCCTCGGCAGCAAAGTCCCTCAAGTGGCCCTCGCCTTCTGGGTCGCGAAGATTCTCGCCACCACCCTCGGCGAAACCGGCGGCGACGCTCTCTCCATGACGCTCAACCTCGGTTACGCGATCAGCTCCCTAATCTTCCTGGCCTTCTTCGCCGTAACTTTAATCGCCCAACTTTGCACCCGCCGTTACCATCCCGCGGCCTACTGGGCCGTAGTAGTCGCCACCACCACAGTCGGTACCACCACCTCCGATTATCTCGACCGCACACTCGGCCTCGGCTACATAAAATCCTCTATCCTTCTTTTCTCCATCGTCATCGCCGTACTCCTAGCTTGGCGCTTCACCACCGGAGCCATCCGCGTCGACCAAATCACGACCCGCACCGACGAAATCTTTTACTGGCTAGCCATCCTAGTCTCCAACACCCTCGGCACCGCCCTAGGCGACTTCACCGCCTCCGACACCGGCCTGGGATTCGAACGCGGCGCGCTCCTCTTCGCCGGCCTAATCGCGCTAGTAACAGCAGCCGCCTACTTCACGAAAATCTCGCGCAGCCTCCTCTTCTGGGCCGCCTACATCCTCACCCGCCCACTAGGCGCCACCTTGGGAGACACCCTAACCAAACCCCACGAAGAAGGCGGCCTAGCCCTGGGCCGCATCGCCTCTTCCGCCGTAATCGCCCTCGCCATGATCGCAGTAATCGCCGCCACCAACCTCCGCCGCCGTACCGACTCGCCGCAACCGCAGGCTTAAACCCAGCATCTCCGCCGTTGCCCTTCGTCAGGGCACTGCTTCCAACCCCTCGCGTTTCCCCTGCCGTTGACTTTGAACTTGCTTTCCGGTTTTACGCTGTCATCCCGAGCGCAGCGAGGGATCTGCTGTTCACGCCCGGAGTCCACAGAACAATCGCGAAGAGAACGTCCGCGAAGACGGCCTTTCGTCACGGCACGGCTTCCGCCGTGCCGAACACGAGACACGCAACGAGCGGCTTCAGCCGCTGAGGCCGATCGCCAAGGCACTTCCGCTCGCGCGCGGCGCCATCCCAAAATCTCGTGCCAGCACAGAACCAGCCCCAGAGGGGCGGCAGAAGTTAGGCCGGTCCGTAAGGGCCGGTAAAACAAAAAACGCCTTTCGTCACGTACCGCTCGCGGTGCCTTTCCCGCGAGCCTTCGTCAACTTCAAGCACCACCCCCACGCGCCAGCCTTCCCGCCTTTCGTCAGGGCACGGCTTCAGCAGTGTCGAACACGAGGCACACAACGAGCGGCTTCAGCCGCTGAGGCCCGTCGGTCGCATTTTCCATTCCCAGATTTCCACGCCCGAACTCACCTTCCCCACAATTCAAATGCTAAACTCAACCCGCCTTGACCCCATCGCAACAACCATCGCCGCCGAAACCAAACTTCCCCGCAATACTTTCCGCCGCCGCAGTAATCGCCGTCTGCCTCTTCACCCACCTAGGCGCCTTCGGCCTCGTCGGCCCCGACGAACCCCGTTACGCCTGGATCGCCCGCGCCATGGCCCAAACCGGAGACTGGGTAACTCCACGCCTCTACGGCACTCCGTGGTTCGAAAAACCCATCCTCTATTACTGGGCCGCCGCCATCGGCTTCACGATGCATCTCCCTGCCGAATGGGCCGCACGCCTGCCCTCCGCCATCGCCGCCCTAGCCACAGCACTCGCCCTAGCCTGGCTAGGCAGAGAATTTTACGAGCCGTCGCAAACGAACCAAGGCCTCGCCGCCAATTTCGCGAGTCCGGTCCTACTCGCCCCAATCATTTTCTGCACCACCGTAGCCGCCATCGGCTTCGCCCGCGCCGCCACTCCCGACATGCTCTTCAGCGCCTCAATCACTCTCGCCATGGCCGCGGCAGCCACCGCGATGCGCAATGCCGGCGCTCTGCGCTCCGCAGAAACTCCCTCAACACAAAAAAATAATTCATCCCTGATCCTCTTCGGCGCATTTCTCGGACTCGGCGTCCTGGCCAAAGGACCCGCCGCCGTAATCCTCGCGGGGGGCGCGCTACTCATCTGGGCCCTCGCCACCAAAAATCTTCGCAACACATTCCGTCTCGCTCATCCGATCGCCGTCGCCGCCTTCTGCATCGTCGCCCTGCCATGGTACGTAATCTGCGCCCGGAGAAATCCCGACTTCCTACACGTCTTCATCTTCCAGCACAATTTCCAGCGTTACCTCACCCCGGTCTTCCAGCACATCCAACCATTCTGGTTTTTCCTGCCTGTCACGCTGCTCGCGATTCTCCCGTGGGCCGCATTCCTATTCTTCACGCTGCCGAGCATCCGCAAATCACTCGACGAAAAAACCTGGAAGAACTCCCCCACATTTTTCTTCGCCTGCTGGGCCATCTTCCCAATTCTGTTTTTCAGCGCCTCGCAATCGAAACTCCCCAGCTACATCCTCCCAGCCATTCCGCCGCTGGCTCTCGTCCTCGCCGCCACCGCCAGAAATGGATTCGCAGGAAGTCCGGCGCTTGGGAATTACCGTGGGAGCGCTAACCGGAATCACCTGGCTCGCACTAGGCGCCGGCGCCGCGCAATATTTCCTCCCCAATCCACAAACCGCCGTCGCCGCAAAGATTGTTTTGCTGGTCGCCTGCGTCGCCGCAGTCATATCCGTCGTCGCCGGTCTCAAACTCAACCTGAAACTCCTAGTGCTAACTTCCGCCGTCGCCGTCGCCATCACTGTCGAGATCGCTGGCCTCTCGTTGCTCCCCGGCATCGACGCCGACATCTCCGCCCGCCAACGCGCCTCCTGGATCGACGCAACCGCTCAGCCGGACTTCTACACCTTCCGTCTCACTCGCTCCTGGAATTACGGCCTGGCGTTCTACGCCGGCCGCGAAATCACCGAATGGTCCCCAGAAAATTCCGGTGCGGCCTCAGTGCTCACCACTTCTCAAGGTCTGATCGAATTGAAAAAACTAGGAAGGTTTACCGGAGCAGTTAATCCACAAGAACGCGGTCTTCGCTACGTGAAAATCGATCCAGCCACTCGCTAATTCTTGGCGGGCACAGCTGCCGGCGCCGCCGAAGCCGTCGGCGGCAAATTCTGCAGGAAAAATCCCACCACCAACGTTTCATAATTCTTGCGCGAATCATCCGACATCACCGAATAAGCCGTATTCGTCTGCGTCACCGTCTTCGGATCCGGCGCGCGATTAAACATATCCATCGTCTCGGTCGCCAAGACCTGCCGGTCCTCCGACACAATAAACAACTTCGGCACGCCTTTCGTCTTAATCAGCTGCCCGGTCACCGGCGGCTGCGACTTAAACTGATAATTCAGCATCCGAAATCCAAAATCCGAAAACTTGTCCACCATCGGCAGCACCGTCAGCCCCGATCGCTTCACTTCGCTCTGCACCAAAACTCGCGGGTCCGAATACGCGTCATCCACAATAAACGCCTTCACTCGCGGATCGGTCGAGGCCACTTCCAACACCACATACCCGCCCATGTCCACGCCCCACAATCCAAATCGCGTCGGGTCCACATCGTCCCGCGTCGCAATCGTCTGCATCGCCGAACGCAACTCCCCCACCTCGCGATACCCTAGCGTCGTCCCCGGCGGATTATTCCCATGCCCCGCAAAATCAAAAAGAAAAACATTAAACTGCTGATCCTGCAGCGCGCTCACCAAAGTCAAAACGTCCGACCGCTGCGATCCATACCCGTGACACACGATAATCGTCGGCGCCCCGCGCAAGCCGGGAAAAAAGAACCCTTCGCGAACTCCCCCGCCGGGCCCGGTTCCCGCCACCGGAAACGACAGCGTCACCGGATGCCCCATCATCACGCTCAGATCGTACGAAGCCGCCGCGCGCGCCGGCCGCACAATCTGGTACACCAAGTACCCGGCCACCGCCGACACCGCCACCACCAGGAACAACGCCACGGCCAGCAGCCCGGAGAGCAGCTTAGCCAAATTGGAAGCGGGAGATCGTAGGTCGAATGCCATGCTGGGTGTGCGGGAGCCAGCGCCTCTGTCCCGCGTCGAAGTGAATCGTAGCACGAATCATTCGCGCCTTTTCCCCGCGCATCTGCTGACCCCGTTATGTTTAGGGCAAGTTGCAGCCATTGGTAATGCCGCAGCGCGCGTCTATAATGATCACTGGTTCCCCAACTCTTGACTCAAATCCTCGATCTTCGCCAAATCCAGTCCCGCTCGCTCGAGCCGCTGTTCCAGGAAGAAATCCGCCACTGGCGCGACGAACTCCACTGGGACTACCGCCCCTCCGTCGAACTCATCAAGAAGTTCATCGACTCGCGCTCGCTCGGCGGCTACGCCGCCATGGAGAACGGCCGCCCCGCCGGCTACGGCTTCTACGTCCTCGAGGACCACAAAGGCCTGATCGGCGGCCTCTACGTCTCGTCCCAGTTCGAGCAGGAATCCATCACCCGCAAGCTGGTGACGGAAATGGTCGCCGCGCTGCACGCCACCCCGCGCCTCGAACGCGTCGAAGCGCAACTCATGCCCTTCGGCACCCGCCTCGATCCCATCTTCCTCTCCCAGTATTTCAAGCTGCACGATCGCCAGTTCATGCTGCTGCCGCTCGCCGAAGCGCGGCTCACCGCGCAGCAGATTTCCGGCGGCCTCAAACTCGAACCCTGGAGCGACCGCGCCTTCGAACCTGCCGCGCGCTTGATTCAGTTGGCGTATGCGAATCACGTCGATGGCGAGATCAACGACCAATACCGCAGCGAAGCCGGAGGAATGAAATTCCTCCGCAACATCGTGCTGCTCCCAGGATGTGGGCAATTTTTGCCGGAAGCTTCTTTCTTGGTGCGCCCTGCGACGGGCGACCGCCCGGTGGGCATGGTGCTCACTTCCACCGTCGCCGAAGGCGTCGGCCACACCACCCAAATTTGCGTGATGCCCGGCCACCAAGGCAACGGCATCGGCCGCGCCATGATGGAAAGTTCCATCCAGGCGCTGCGGCGCCGCGACTACAAATCCGTGTCACTCACCGTGACCAGTATCAATACTTCCGCGGTGCGCCTCTACGAGCACCTCGGCTTCCGCACCATAAAAAAATTCGCCGCCGGCGTCTGGAACGCCAGCTAGTATTTCGTTTTTGTAGCGGCGGTCTTCAGACCGTCATCTTTGCTTTTATGTTTTGAATTTCAGGGTGGCCCATCCTTCGCCGTTCCTGCGAAGGGTGGGGCCTTTGACTCTTTAGGGGGTCGGAGCTTTAGCTCCGACAAAAAAGATCGGCGCGAAGCGCCTACCACTCGCGGCGCTTTTCCCGCGAGCCTTCGCCTCGCTGTAAGCCCCACGCAAACGAATACTCGCGCGCCACCCATCGCTCGCTTTATTTTTTGGTGGCCCGGTCCTTCAGCAAGCCCTTCAACTCATCCATGAATTCTTTCACGTCTTTAAAATCCAAATACACCGACGCGAAGCGCACATACGCCACCTTATCCAATTTCTTCAGCTTGCCCATGATGTGCTCGCCGATATCTTTGGTCGTCCGCTCGCGCTCCGGCGAATCGCTGACAAATTGCTCGGCCTCATCGACAATCGCCTCCAGCTTGGCCACCGGCACCGGACGCTTCTCGCAAGCCTTCAACAACCCCTGCAACAATTTATGCCGTTCGAATTTCTCCCGCCGGCCATCTTTCTTGATGACCATGTAAGGAATTTCGTCGATGCGCTCATAAGTAGTGAACCGCCGCGAGCATTTCAAACACTCCCGCCGCCGGCGAATCAAATCCCCGGTCCGCGCCTCGCGCGAATCAACCACTTTGTCATCCAGGTTGGTGCAGAACGGACACTTCAACTCGGCCTCTCTTCAGATTTGTCTTTGCTGCCCGTTCCGCCGCGCCCGCCGCGCATCAGAAAATTCGCAGCTTCCGCTTCCGCGTCGCGTTCCATTTTCACTTCCGCATCCCGCCGCGCGCCCGTAGCCATTTCGCGCAGCTCGCCCATCGACCAGCCTTCGATAAACAGCAGCGGCAAGCCCCACCAGCGAGCACGACGCAAACGTAATCAGCCAGATCAAAATCGAAGTGGTCGCCGCCGGAACCTTTTCTACTCCAAAGACCAGGGTGAAGACAAGAAACGTCGCCACCTGCGCCCCGCCGCCCACTCCGGGCAGCTGCATGGTCGAACCCACCACCGAAAACGCCAGCACCAACATCGCGTCCGAATAATCGAGCGTCAGCAGTTGCCCGCCCAACGCGTGCGCGATCCACAAATAGCACCCCACGATCAGCGCCCAGTGCACCGCGGTCAATGCCGAAAGCACCACCAAATCCATCGCGCTGCGAATTCCCTGCAAGCCTTCGCTGAAGCCCTCCAGCAGCGCTACAATTTTCCCGCGCCAGCCTTCGCGCCAGGAAGATTTCGCAAACCGCCCGGCCAGCCATTCCGCCCCGTGATACCGGAAGTAAACCAGAAACGAAATCATGCACAGCAGGCCGACGATCAGCAGCGCTCCGGCAAAGCGCGCCTTATCCATCAGCGGAATGTGCACGCCCGGAATTTCCTTGCGTTGGAACAGCAGCAGCGCCGACCCGGCAATCACCGCCGCGGCGGCCACGTCGAAAACCCGCTCCAGCACGTACACCCCGAACATGTTCGGAATCGGCAGCCCATTCTTTTTGCCGATCAGCACCGGACGAATCGGCTCGCCCGCGCGCCCCAGCAGAAAAGTGCAGGCAAATCCAGAAAGCGTCGCGCTGTAGGTCGGCCAGAACGCCGTCGGCCCAAACGACCGCGACAAAATGTTCCAGCGCACCGCCCGAATCGCGAAGCACCCGTAAATCGTCACCAAAGCCAGCAGCAACAGGCCCAGATTGGCCTGCCGCAGCGAAGCCCCCACCGTCGACCAGTGAAACCCTTCAAGCGTGATGGAATTGCGGAACTTATAGAAGAAGTATCCGAGGGCACCCAGAGCAACAACCAGTATGGCCAATCGCCGCGCAGTACGATCCATTCGTTCCCGACCGTACCAGTAAGCCCCAGCAAAAATCCACCCCCGTTCGGTTCTGGGCCGGATGAAATTCGGGTAAACGGGATGAGGAGAAGGCGAGGCGAAGGAAAAGGAAAACCTGGAGCCGTAAAAATTGTCGATTAGAAAACACGTTCGTCCTTTGGAATCATGGAGTTGGGTATGGTTTCTAATCGCGCGAGATTGTGCGGAAATTGTCGATTAGAATTTGGGCCGTTTTTGCCTGCGGCGGAGGGGTGGGTCGAGGCGAAATTGTGTTAGTCGGATGGGAATGGGTAGAAAAGTACCCAAAATAGGGCCGATTAGAAAACATGCCGGTCCTTTGTTTTGAGTGGGTTGCGGCGATTTCTAATCGCGTAATGCGCGTTATTAGAAAATGTGGGTCGGGTGCGGAGTTGCGTGGGGAGCGGGCTGGACACGGGTGGCGCATGCGTCGCTCCTCCTGCCAGTGCGGCCGTTGGTGCGCCTACACAGAATGGCGATGCATGATAACACGGAGGGCATAAATCGCATAAGTACACACACGATAAGCATGCGAACTGACAGGACGAACCGACCTCAATCACAGATTCCTTCGTCAGGATCCGCGGTATTATTATCGGATTCTTTCCCGAAAAGTGGCCCGAAGTTGTAACGCCATTGAAGCGCCAAGCTCATTCCGATCACACCGTCAAGCGGGGAAGCTAACAATCTTTGCCACTCATTCTCGTTGGGCAGTCGGCCCATATCCTTTTGTACATCAGCTACCCAATTATCGGCTGCATCGATGATCCCGAGATGAAGTGGCGACACGTGTGCGACTCGCATAATGGCATCCAGATCCGAGTCCGGCAGCAAGGGAGCGCTTTTTCTCTCTCTCAGTTTATTTCGTCGAGTGAAGTCCGGAACCGACATCTTAATGGCAGCCTGTATCTGGTTCTCATTGCCGATCGCATCAATCAAAGCGAGCAGCCTGCTGGCTCGCCAATCGCTCTGGTTTACAAAAGCCAGGAATCGAAAAACCCGCTTCATCTGTGAGTCGTTCTTACCAGCGAAAAACTTCCTCACCTTTTTGGCGGTTATGCAAAGATTCCGGTCGGCAATCTGCGTTTTCAGTAGGTATCTCCACTCAAGGATTTGAAGTTTCAAGGGGGGTGTTTTTTTGCAGTTTGATAGTCAGTGAGCAAAATTAGGGCGTCATACTCGCTTCCAAGAAGCCTTTCGTAGACAGAAAAAAACGGCTCGCTCGTGCAAAAGTTCTTCGATGGGGATTTAATCCCAATGTCCAAGTCCGGCAGGTCGACTCCACGAGCCGGGTTGATTCTGAGAGGGGGCAGAGCGAGTTTCTTGAATGTTGAAGTTTCGAGCACGGCGACGGACGGCATGCTCAATCGTCTGCGATTGTCTTTCCGTCCAAATTCGGGAGCGCACGTTCGCGCCGTAGCCCCGCGTACCAATGCGGAACTTGAGCACTTCTTCCAAGTCTTCGGAGAACTGGTTCCAACGGATCGAGCGACTTTCCGCTTAAGGCGTCGTTGACCCGACTCATTGTCTGATCGAGGTCCGCGCGCAACATCGTCCGCAACTCATCTTTTGTCGGCGTCAATTCTGATTCACCGCCCTTAGGTTTGATTTCACCCATAGCGACGCCCGAAACTACCATGGTTGGCCCCAGTCCGTCAGTTTGACGAAATCGAGAATATACACGCGCTGCGATCCAAGCGATCATGGGGGGGGGAACGGCATTTCCGTAGAGGCCGTATTGGTCGTACACAGAAGCGCTTCCGCACCAATCTTCCTGAAAACCCTGAAGCCTTGCGTATTCAAAGTTGGTAAGCCTTCTGTATCGGTCACCTATCTGGTAACGCTCATAGTGACGTGACGTGGTAGCCGTAAGAGTGGGCGAAAAGGCCCCCAATCCCAAAAATCGTGTAGCCCATCCGCCTCCCACCCTCCTGATTGCTCAGAATCTCGACTCCGTGAACAAACGAATTGACTGCGGTATTTTTATTTATCCACCCGTTCGTTGCTTCGGTAAAATCGAAGCGCACATCAACTTCGCGATCAAGCACGTCTCGCAATTTCACAGGCAATTTGTACAGGGGAAGTCTGGGAGCTGAATAGGCGTCATTTCCGAAACCGAAGCCAGCAATGCCGAATTTGCGATCGGCCCTTACCGGTTTTAATAATTCAGAGATTCTCGGAAGCCTGAAAAGACTACCTTCGCCGTCCAGGTCACCTTTTCCGAATAATATCGCTCTGCGGTCTAGAAATTCTTCGGATCCGCACGTTAACGCACCACTTGAATCTCGGTATCCGACAAGGATAACCCTCTCCCTATTTTGCGCTAGCCCGAAGTTCTTAGCATTTAGCAATCGCCACTCGACAAAGTAACCGGCCCCCGTGAGGGCCAACAAAATGGTACGAAAATGCTGCCCCCTTCCATGGTGAGTAGCCTTTTTACATTTTCTAAAATGAAAGCCTGCGGCTGACATCTCTAGGGTGTCTACGATCGCAGAGAATAGGGTTCCGCGAACAGCATCACGAATTCCCTCCTTCTTTCCAGCCGCACTGAAGGGTTGGCACGGAAAACCCGCAGTTAATAGGTCATGATCGGGAATCGACTCCTTAACCTCATGAATATCATCGCAGACAATGGAATCGTCGCCGAAATGCGCCTTATACACCGCACACGCTTTCGGAATTAAATGGTTCGCCAAACGACATCGATACCCGAGCGTTCCAGGCCTGAGCGAAAACCTCCGATGCCCGCAAACAACTCAACCGCTTTCATGCGTGCTTCCAAGAAATCGCGAAGTCGTTCTCGAAGCGTTTTTGGGGTGCCCGTTTCGCACTCCCAAACGATTAGCGCCTTCCAGCCTTGGTTCCGGATTTTCCGGAGGTTTGAACGATCTCGTTTTTTGTTTTGCTCGAACTTCTTCGCCCAAAATCTGACGCGGGTCTTTGGCATAGAAGCCTTTGCGCAACGGTAGTGACGATGCCAAAAACAACCGTGCACAAATATCACTTTTCCAATTTCCGGCAAAACTATATCAGGAGTAGCGGGAAGAGAGCGTTGATGCGTTTTAAAGCGATAGCCGAGTCTTCGAAGAGTACCGGTTGACGGCTAGTTCAGGCTTTGTGTGCCGGGCTCGGACACGGCTCATTAAAATGCTGCGCTTTTCGGGTGTTAAGAAATCCATTTCAGTAAACCAAATCATAGCACACGCTCCGTACGGGCTGCGGCGTGGTACATTTTTCGCGCGAGGGAAAATCATGAACAACTTGGCGGGGTCCGTGGTGGTGGCGTGCTGCCGTTTGGTGTCGGGCTGGGCGGTGACGGCGGCACGTGCGGAGACTTACGCCGGGCGGAGAAAAATTTGTCGGTGACGAAGGAGCTGACGCCCCTGCTCGACGAATTGCAGGCCGCGGCGAACGCTCATGATACGGACCGGTTCATGGCGTTTTATAGCAAGGGCGAGGGGTTGGTGGCGGTGTTCAACGGCGAGGAAATTCGCGGGTGGGACAATTTGTACGCGCAGCAATTGAAATGGTGGAACCACGGGAAGAGCGACGTGGCGTACACGGAGCGCGGGGCTCCGGAATTTACGGTGCTGGGGCCGGACGCGGCGGTGGTGACTTTGATCGAAGATTCGACTCGGACCGGGGCGGATGGGAAGCCGGCGAAGAATGAGTTTGCGATTTCGATGGTGTGGCAGAAGTTGGGGGAGGGTTGGAAGATTGTTTACAGCCATGAATCGACGGTGCATTAGAGGCGGAGCTTCGCGGGGGGGCCCGGGCAAGAAGGAGATCTTTCGTCGCAGAAGGCGCTCCTCTGGATGACGGCCAACGGCGGTTTGGCTGAGGGAGTGGGAGGCTAGGAGAAGCGGATCGGGCGGGTGGCGGGTTGGGCCGGCACGGGTGACGACGTGCAATGACGAAAAGCGAGGCACGCACCCTTTGCGAAAAACGCAAAGAGTGCGGCACCCGGAAAAACAAGTTCAAAGGCAAAGACGAAGAAAAATTCCAAGGCGCTTGAAGCCGGTCCCTCGTCGCAAAAAACGCTCTGTCGGGATGACAGCACAATAAAAAAACAAACGAAATAAAAAAGCCGCCCGATTTTTTGGGCGGCTTTTTTTTTGCGGCACGCGCGGTTTCGCGTGCTGCGCTGCTGAACTTTACATGCGCTCGCGGTTCGGGCTGGTCACGCCGTCAAACGTGCTGGTGCTGGCGTGATCGTAGCCGTAGTAGCGCGAGATGTCTTGGCCGAAGGCGGGATCGGTGAGATTCGGCCAGTTGTCTTTGTCGAAGCCTGGGGCGTTCTTGAGCAGGCTCTTGTCGATGTTGAGCACGGCGCGGCTGTTGGGCGCGTCGAAGGCGAAGGCGTTGAAGGGGATGGCGAAATCCTTGTCGCCCATGCCGAGAAAGCCGCCGAAGGAAAGCACGGCGTAGGAAATGCGGCCGGACGAATCGACGATGAGATCTTCGATCTTGCCGAGGTCTTCGTTTTGGGCGATTGACGACTTTGGTGCCGATGATGTCTTTATTGGCGCGAACGAAATTGGTGGTGCGACGTGCGGCTGGCTGTGCCATGAGTGGTCTCCTTATGAATGATGCGGCTGCGGATTTTGGTGCGTGCCGAGGAGGAGTGGATGACGGGGCGTGAAGTTTCGGCAGGCACATTGGAACACTTGTGCGGCGCCGGGGACATCGGTCGAATGCTGTAAGTTTGCGGGGATTGGGCTAGTATCGGCGGAATTGCGGTGGTGCGCGGAGGATTGGAAACATGTGGGTGAAGATTCTGGTGGCGCTGGGAATTCTGGTGATTGTGGTGCTGGCAATTTTGGCGCTGGCGGCGACGCGGCCTCCGCGGTTGAAGATTGAGCGGTCGATCGTGATCGACGCGCCACCTTCGAAGATCTATGGGCTGGTGAACGACTTCCACAACTGGAAGCAGTGGGCTCCGGGGGATAAGGACGATGTGACGTCAAACCGGACGTACAGCGGGGCGGAGTCGGGGGTGGGGGCGGTGTCGACCTGGCGCGGGAATGGGAATACTTCGGTGGCGCGGATGGAGATTACCGGGGGGGCGACGGATGCGCAGGTGATCGTGACGGTGGATTTTACGGCGCCGTTTGTGGCGCGGAATGTGAATACGTTTACGTTTGAGGCGGGGGCTGGCGGGGCGACTCGGGTGACGTGGGATTTCGATGGGCAGAACGTTTATATGATGAAGGTGATGGGATTGTTTACGAACATGGACAAGATGATGGGGAAACATTTTGAGGATGGGTTGGGGAATTTGAAGGTGGCGGCGGAGAAGACGGAAACTGGAAAATAGAAGAGGGAAAATGGGAACGGCAACGGCGGGTAATTTAGCGCTGCGCGGCGGGCTTGGTCGAGCTCCTACAAAACCTCCCACCCTTCTGAGAAGCGAAGAGTGGGGCACCCGGCGAATTCCAAGGCGTTTGAAGCAGGTCCCTCACTCCTGAAGGGGTTCGGGATGACAGCATAAAAAACAGGGGCAAGTGGTTGATGGGGCTTGTGTTGGCGGCGGGAAGGTAAGTAAGATGCGTCGCGATGGGCGTGACTTGCGGGGGCGGGGCGCGTTCTTTGAGGGTAGGCGGTCCAGGGCGCTCCGTGGGGGTAGGGTGGGGAGCGCGGCTGCCCGAGTGCGCGGAATTGGGAATTAGGGAACATTTTGGCCTGGAGATGCGTTACATAGGACGAGGCCGAAAGGGGATGCAAGTTCAGAGGCTGAAAGGGATTGGAGCCCGACGCCCAACTGGTGCAGGAATGTCTCAGGGGGGATGGGCCCTCGTGGGAGGAGCTTGTGCGGCGGCACGCGCGCAGGGTCTTCAATTTGTGCTACCGGTTCACGGGGAATGCGACGGACGCGGACGATCTGAGCCAGGAAGTTTTTCTGCGGATTTACAAGACGCTGCCGAGTTACAAGGCGACTTCCGGGGCGTTCGCGACTTGGTTGACCAGCGTGACGCGGAATTTGCTGGTGGATCATTACCGCAGGACGCGGCGGGACCGGTTGACGGATTCGATCGACGACGAGAACGCGCCGCAGCTCGAAGAAAAACATTCGTCGGCGCATACTCCGGATAAGATTGCGGAGCTGGGAGAATTGAGCGCGCAGATTCAAGTGGGGCTGGCACAGCTTTCGCCGGAATTGCGGGAGGCAGTAATTTTGCGGGACCTGCAGGGATTTGAGTACGGCGAGATACAAAACGTGCTGCAAGTACCGGAGGGCACGGTGAAGTCGCGGATCAACCGGGGACGGATCGAACTGGCCAAGATTTTGGGCGACATGGGGCTGCGACCGGCGTAAGCCGGATTTTAACGGGCGGCGAAAATTTATGGAATGGAACTGCACACGAACGGAAGACCGGCTGAGTGATTACCTCGACGGGACGCTGACGCGGGAAGAAGCGAAAGCGTTCGAGGCGCATGCGGCGAGTTGCGCGAAGTGCGCGAAGCAGGTGGCCGAGGTGCGTGCGCTGGTGACGCGGATGCAGGGGCTGGAAGAACTTCCGGTTCCACCGATGTTGGTGACGCGGATTATTAATGCGACCAGCGGGCCGCGGAAGGAATCGCGAGGATTCCAGAATGTGCTGGCGTGGCGGCCGGCAGTGTTGCGTCCGCGCTTTGTGATGAGTTTGGTGACGGTGGCGGCGACGATTTTGATTTTGCTGTACACGACAGGATTGACGCCGAAGCATTTGAAGCATGCGGATCTGAGTCCGGCGACTTTGGTGAAGAGTGCGAACCGGCAGGCGCATTTGACTTTCGCCAAGAGCGCGAAGTTCGTGAACGATTTGCGAGTGGTGTACGAGATTCAGACGCGGTTGCAGCCGGAGCAGGAGCCTTCGCCGGCGCGGCCGACGTCGGAAGAAAACACGCCGAGTGGCAAGCCGCAGGAAAAGTCGCAGACCCAGCCGCATCCGGGACATAGCCAGGCGCGGAGCACGGCGCTATTTGCGGCGATGGTGGGGATCAGCGCGCCGCAGAATTTTTTGAACTGATACAGAGATGATGCAGGAATGAAAATGAAGAGGAGCAAGCGATGAACTGCGCGGTGCATACCAATGCGGAGGCAACCGGATTTTGCCGGAACTGCGGCAAAGCGATGTGCCCGGAGTGCGCGCGCAACGTGAGCGGACAGCTTTACTGCGAGCCGTGTCTGGCGGCGAAGGTGGGCGGGGGGCCGATGCTGCCGGCGACGCCGACGGGCCCGTCGAATCCAGGACTGGCGCTGCTGCTGGGATTCGTGCCGGGGCTGGGCGCGGTGTACAACGGGCAATACGCCAAGGGCGCGATTCACGTGCTGATTTTCGGCGGGCTGATTGCGGGGCTGAGCAGCGACCTGCCGGGCGGAATCGATGCGTTTTTGGGGATCGCGCTGGGGGCCTTCGTTTGCTATATGCCGTTCGACGCCTATCGCACGGCGAAGGCGCGAAACATGGGCGCGCCGGATCCTCCGGGATTGATGGAAGGAACGGGACGCAAACCGATCGGCGCGTTTGTGCTGATTGGAATAGGCGCGCTGCTGTTGATGGGAAATTTTGGATGGTTGCAACGCGATTGGTTTGAGAAATCGTGGCCGGTGGCGTTGATTTTTATCGGCGGGTGGTTGGTGTGGGATCGCATGAAGAACCCCAGGCTCTAGGAGATTTTCGATGGCTGATCAGACTCCTCCATTTCAATCGAATCCAAATGCGTCGCTGGCGCCGACGCAACCTGCGCCATTACCTGCTGCAGAACCCGCGCGGCGAGTGGCCTGCCAGTGTTCGTACTGCCGCATCAAGGCGCTGTTTGGTCCGGTGATGATCATCACCGTGGGCGTATTATTTCTGATCGCGCAATACTCGGATCGATGGAGTTTTGGACAGCTGTGGCCGTTTCTGCTGATTGTGGCCGGC
>CAWKAX010000032.1:0-102442 GCA_963847695.1 uncultured Acidobacteriota bacterium
CGGGCCACGGAGACATCAACATTTCGGGAATCACGGGAAAGGTGACAGCCACTACGAAGCACGGCGATGTGGAAATTCACAACACGAATTCGGACGTGACCGCGGAGCTGACCAAGGGCGCGGTACGCATCAACGACATTGTGGGTAACGTACACCTCAGCGGAAAAGGCGACGAAGTGGATGTGAGCGACATTACCGGAGACATGAGCATCGACGGGGAATTCTTTGGGCCAGTGTCAGTACGCAACGTGAGCAAGACGACCCGCTACGTCTCGCAGAAAGCGGACATCACGCTGGAGCATATGAGCGGGCGGTTGGAGCTGGAATCCGGGCAGATTGAAATTTCAGATGTGATGGGCGCCGCGCGAATCCACACCAGCAACAAGGACCTGGACGTGGAAAACGTGGGCGGGAAGCTGGAAATTGCCGACGTGCATGGGGATATCAAGGTGGGATACGCGCAGGCTCCGACCCAGGACATTTCGATCAGCAACGCATCGGGCGAAGTGGAGCTCACTTTACCGTCGAAATCGAATTTTCAAATCTCAGCGACGTCGAAGGGCGGCGAGGTGGATAGCGATTTCGACGGGTCTTCGGATTCGGAAGGCGACACGCCGCGATTCAACGCCAAGATCGGCACGGGAGTGCCGAAGATCACAATCACTACCACGTTTGGAACCATTCATATCCGCAAGTCTTCGTAGTTGCAGCTAATGGTTCGGTTTCCGGTAACCAGACCTTATGGCGCGCTAACGGCTTTGTCTCTAGCTCATTTTGAATTGGCCGCAAGGATTTGGTTAGTCCATTGTTTAGTCGTCTCCTCGACCCATTTCAGAGACTCCTCATCGTCGCTACTGCCATAAACATATACAAATAGGAGCCGGTCCTTCGCTCTCAGAAGAACACAGGTCTGGATTGCCCGGGTCGGAACTGCTCCGGACGAAACAGACTCGACCGTGGCGAACGCATAGGCGTCAGGCATTTGAAACAGAGCGCCGAGAAACACAGGCTTGTCGATAGATATATCCGTCGACTGACCCATCTGTTTGAGCTTGCTGCTGATTTCTCTTGGGGTCGATTCCACGGTCTGATTGAGCGAAGAAGAGTCTCCTAGCTGTTGTTTCGTAGCTAGGACAACTTGTTCAAAACGAGCCGGCGTGATCTCTGTGTTGTTTTCGTCGATTTTGCGGCTTACCTCGACCAGTGTGTATTTTCCCAGCCCGTTGGCAGGATTCTTGAGAAGCGGCAAATAGTCGGTTGGCACAAAAGCGCAGAGCAGTCGATTGCGGGACGGAACGATAGGTTCGAAGAAATTCCGCTTGTCGCCGACTTCCACAAAGCCTTTGTCCGGAGATGGAACGACCACTGAGACACCGCCGGCCATTGTGCCGCAGTCGGCAGCAAGCACAGACGATGCTGAAGCGAAGAGCGACCAAAGCAGGAGAGTCAGCACAGGTTTCTTCATCCATGATCCTTTCGGCGAGAACCTCGGTTTGGGGGAGTATTCTTTAGTCAGGAGTTGAACGAGCCTTCAAGAAATCCCAGAAGAAAAATGCAGCGCCGAAAAACAAGACAATTACAATCACGATTTTGAGGGCATGGTTGTAATATCCGAGCCCGGAACGGACCAAAAGGACGGCTAAGGTCAATGCCACCGCGCAGGACAACAGGCTCGCGAGCCACAGGGGAGATTCTCTCAGAGCCGTGATTAAGGATGTGGTTCCCAGGACGGTCAGGCTAACTGTAGTGGACTTCATCTCCGAGTTTTGTATCGCGTAACAACACACACCTGCGATTACGAAACCCAAAATGGACATAGCCCAATTCCCTCGCCTAGTTACCGAATCCTTCACGTACACAACTCCACGGGGACTGAAGCCGAAGCATATCACGCTAGCTCGAGCTGCAGCAGGGATGTCTGATAAGTTAGATAATCGTAGAGCGAACTGTCACTTAATTTCAACCGAGCGAGGTTTTGCGGCTTGACTCGAAATCCCGACCATACCGTGAATTTAAATTTGTGGAAGAAGCGTCTGGGCGTGGTGCCGGAGTCTGTGTGGGAGCAGACGGAGCTGGAGACGCTGGTGTCTGGCGGATAACGAGCTTAAGGAAATTTCGCCGAAGATTGAGGCGCTGAAGAAGTTGCGGATGCTGGACTTGGGGCACAACTTGTTGAGCGCGGTGCCGGAGACGCTCGGAGAATTGGGCGGGTTGACGGATTTTTTGTATTTGCATGATAACCGGCTGACGGCTTTGCCCGCGGGGTTGGGAAAATTGACGCGGTTGCGGTATTTGAATATTGGGGAGAATCCGTTTGGGGATTTCCGGCGTGCGTTTGCGAGATGGCGGGATTGATCGAATTGCGGGCTACGGATAATGGGTTGCGGGCGGTGCCGGGGTCGATTGGGAGGCTTGCGCGATTGCGGGAATTGCATTTGCGGAATAACCGGTTGAGTTCCCTGCCTGGCGAGATTGGGTTGCTGCGGGAATTGCGGTTGCTGGATTTGCGGGGGAATCCGATTGTTCGTTTGCCGGAGCGAGATTGCGGGGTTGCCGAGATTGGAGAAGTTGGATTTGCGGTGGGTTACGACGTTGGCCGAGCCGGAGTGGTTTGGGGATTTGGAGGCGAGAGGGTGCGTGGTTTATCGGTGATGGGTTACGGCGCCGGCTTAGGCTGAGGCGTCTTGGGATTTGGCGTCGCGGAGTTTTTCCAGTGTGGTGAAGAACTCCGGGAACGAAACGCCTACACATTCGGAGTCGCGGATGACTGTGTCGCCTTCGGCGCCCAGGGCGGCTACGGCCAGGGCCATGGCTATGCGGTGATCGCCTTCGGGATCGATTTTTGCGCCGCGCAATTTTCCTGCTGACTTCCCTGCTACACGCATGCCGTCGGGAAATTCTTCGACTTTCGCGCCCATGGCTTTCAATCCAGCGCTGATGGTGGCGATGCGGTCGCTTTCCTTAACACGCAGTTCTTTGGCGTCGTGAATTTCGATGCCCTGCTCGGTGTAGGGGCCGAGGGCGGCGAGCATGGGGAGTTCGTCGATCATTTCGGCGACTTGCGGTCCGGCGATGGTGCCGCCGGTGAGCGGGGCGTAGCGGATGGAAACGTCGCCAATGAGTTCGCCGCCGCGCAACTGGACGGACGCGAGATTTATGGAGGCGCCGATGCTGATGAGGAAATCGAGAACTTTGGTGCGCGTAGGATTGAGGCCGACGTTGTGCAGCATGACCGAAGATTCCGGCAGCACGAGGGCGGCGGCGATGAGAAACACCGAGCCGGATAAATCTCCGGGGACGATGAATTGCTGCGGCAACAGTTTGGGCCGGGGATGAATCTGAATAAGGCCCTTGGAAGTTTCGATTTGCGCGCCCATTTCGCGCAGAGTGATTTCGGTATGGTCGCGCGTGCGGACGGATTCGCGCAGGGTGGTGACTCCGTCGGCGTAGAGGCCGGCGAGCAGGACGGCGGATTTGACCTGGGCGCTGGGGATGGGCGGAGTGTAGTCGATGGCTTTCAGCGCGGCGCCGTGAATTTCGAGCGGGGCGCGGTCGCCGTCTTTGGCGAGAATTTCGGCACCCATCTGGCGCAGCGGTTCGACGATGCGGCGCATGGGACGGCGCTGGAGAGATTTATCTCCCGAGATGGTGGTGTTGAATTTTTGTCCGGCGAGAACGCCGGCGAGCATGCGGATGGTCGAGCCGGAATTTCCGGCGTCGAGCGCGCGCTTGGATTGTTTCAGGCCGTCGAGGCCACGGCCGGTGACGCGGACAAATTCTTTGGTGATATCGATTTCGACGCCGAGTTTGCGCATGCATTCGATGGTGCTTAGGCAATCGGCGGAAGAAGAATAATTGCGAATTTCGCTGGGGCCTTCGGCGAGCGAAGCAAGGATGGCGTAACGATGCGAAATGGATTTATCGCCGGGAAGTTCCACCACACCGGTGACGTTGCCGCCGGGAGAAATGGTTTTTTTGGCCACGCAGGATTCTAACATGAGGCGATTTGCTTCCCCCCAATGCGGCGGGTATCATCGAAGTTCGATGCCACTCGGCCGCTTGCGACGTTTCCTTCCTGTAGTTCCCTTCTTGATTCTGATGGTGCTGATTTTTAGCGCGCCGATGCGCGGCGATGACGCGACCGCCACTTTTCCGTTGAAGGACGTGAAACCGGGGATGAAGGGCGAGGTCTACACGATTTTTGAAGGTGACACGATCGAGAAAGTAGATTTGGTGGTGATCGGCGTGTTGCAAAACGCTTTGGGGCCGAAGCAGGACATTATTTTGGTGCAGCTGCTGGGCGCGAAAGTGGAGCATACCGGCGTGGTGGCGGGGATGAGCGGCAGCCCGGTGTATTTCGATGGAAAATTGGCCGGTGCGCTTTCGCTGAAGCTGGGGGCTTTCACCAAGGAAGCGATTGGCGGAGTGACGCCGATTGAAAATATGTTGAGTGTGATTGATTCGCCGCATCCGGTGCCGGGCGCGGCCACGCAGGCATCGGCAGAAAATGCGGGCTTCAGCGCGCGCGTAGAGCTGCCGCAACAATTTGCGATCGGGGCCGGCGGGAAAGTGGGTGCGGGTGGCGGAGAATTTTTGGTGCCGATCGAGACGCCGATGATCGCCAGCGGAATTTATCCGGACACGATGGCGCAGTTCAGCAAGGAATTGGCCGGTTGGGGCATGTCGATGATGGCGGGTGGGACGACGCCGGCTTCCCCGGACGATGCGCGGTTGAAACCGGGCGACATGGTCGGCGTGGAATTAATTCGCGGCGACCTGACGATCACGCCGGGATGCACGGTGACGACAGTCGAGGCCAATGGGAAAGTGCTGGCGTGCGGACATCCGATTTTTTCGTTTGGCAACGTGGCGATGCCGATGGCGCGGGCGCACGTGATCATGACGCTGGCTTCGGCGCTGGCCTCGACCAAAATTATCTCGACCGGCGGGACGATTGGGACTTTGACGCAGGACCGGGTGACGGCGATTGGCGGGCAGCTGGGGCCGGAGCCGCCGATGATTCCGGTGTCGGTGGAATTGAAAACGCCGACGGAAGAACGGAAATTTCATTTTGAAGTGATCGAAAGTCCGCAACTGACGCCGACTTTGGTGGCACTGGCAACTTATAACGGGATCGTGGGCAGCACGGCGTACGGCGAGGGATTTACACTGCAGTTGGATGGCGAGATTCAGATTCAGGGGCATACCGCGGTGGCGTTGAATGATTTGTTTGCGCCGAGCGACATGCCGGTGCCGACGGGATTTTTCGCGGCGGGCACGGTGCAGGCGGCGTTCACCAAAATTTATTCGAATCCGTATGAGGTGCCGCACGTTTCGGATATTAGGATTCGGGTGACGGCGGTGCCGGAGCGGCGTTCGGCGACGATCGAGAATGCCTGGATCGATAAGAACGAACTGGTGCCGGGCGAGACGGTGAACTGCAAGGTGCAGCTGCGGCCGTATCGCGGGGCGACTTTTGTGCAGGAAATTCCGGTGACGATTCCGCTGGGCGCGGCGCGGGGGAATTTGCAGTTGGTGATCAGTGACGCGGAGACGGTGAATCGTACGGTGGAATCGGCGGCGGCCAGTTCGCAGGGGCAGCTTTCGGGACTGGAAGAGATGATTCGGTTGATGAATCGCGACCGGGAGAATAGCCGGTTGTATGCGACGCTTTTGCAGCCGACGGCTACTTTGCTGGTGGAAGATAAAATTATGCCGAACGCGCCGACGTCCGAGATTAGCGTGATGAATCACCGTTCGAGTAATGGGGCGGTGCGGGTGGCGAATCAATCGATGGCCGGGGAGTGGTCGGTGGATATGAAGCAGGTGATTTCGGGCGAGCGCAGTTTGACGATTACGGTGAAGTGAAGGTTTGAGGCGGGATTTTGGTGGGCGGGGAGAGCGGGATTGAAGAATCGCGGGATGAAACTAAGCGGAAGAGTGGTGGCGGGAGTTTTGGCGCTGGCGTGTTTGGGGCCGGCGCTGGTTTACGCGGAACATACGCGGATGTGGCGCGAATCTTCGTTCGCGGATTTCGAGAAAGGGACGGCGAAGGGAGTGGCGATACGCAGCGACGGGAAACTGGCGCCGGCGCCCAAGTTTGCGGCGTACTCCGATCCGAATCTGGCGTATTTGTGGAATTTGCGGGCGGATTCACGCGGAAGAATTTATGGCGCGGGCGGATCCGACGCGAAAGTGGTGCGGTTCGACGATCCGGCCAAGCCGACTACGGTGTTTGAATCGCCGGAACTTTCGGCGCAGGCAATCGCGTTTGATGCTCAGGACAATCTTTATGTGGGGACTTCGCCGGACGGAAAAATTTATAAGGTGACGGCGGATGGGCAGAAGAGCGTTTTTTTCGAGCCGAAGACGAAATATATCTGGGCTCTGGCGATGGACGCGCAGGGGACGCTTTTCGCCGGGACGGGAGATAGCGGACAGATTTTTGCGATTGGGGCGGACGGCAAGGGCGCGGTGTTCTATCAGAGTGACGAGAGACATGCGCGGTCGTTGGCTTTTGATGCTAAGGGAAATTTGCTGGTGGGAACGGATCCGGATGGATTGATTTTGCGGATCGAGATTGCGCGCAAGGGCGCGGCTTTGCCTACGGCGGGCGCGGCGTTCGTGTTGTACGAGACGGAGAAGAAGGAAGTGACTTCGCTCGCGGCGGACGCGGCGGGGAATATTTTTGCGGCGTCGATCGGGGAGAAGCAGCGGGTGACGCCGGCGGCGACGGTTTTGAGTGGGGTGATTACGGCGCAGCAGTCGGCTCCGGTGGTGGCGCAGCCAAATTCGCAGACGCTGACTTTACAGGCGCAGCCGGCTGGGGCGTTGGGCGGAGCGACACCGTTTTCGTTTTTTCCTTCGACAACGGGTGGGTCGGAAGTGGTGAAGATTTCGGCGGAAGGCGCGCCGGAAACTCTGTGGACTTCGCGGGAAGATTTGGTTTTTGCGATGAGTCTGGAGGCGAACGGGAACGTTCTGCTGGGGACTGGGAATAAGGGCACGATTGTGGAGCTGGAGAAGAATCGAGACTACGCGAAGGTAGCCAGCACGGCTACGGCGCAGGTGACGAGTTTGCTGGCGATGCGCGACGGAAGAGTTTTGGCGGGGACGGCGAATCCGGGGAAAGTTTTTACTTTGGGACCGGGTTACGAGGCGGAGGGGAGTTTCGAATCGGATACGTTCGATGCGCGGATTTTTTCGCACTGGGGACGGATCACCTGGATGGGCGACGGCGATCGCGCGGCTGCGGCCGGGAACGTGGCGTTTTATGTGCGGTCGGGGAATACGTCGAGCCCGGAGAAGAACTGGAGCGCGTGGTCGGGGCCCTACAAGAATGGCGCTGGAGAGACAGTGACGTGCCCGCCGGCGCGGTTTGTGCAATGGAAGGTGGTGTTCAACAACGCGGGTGGCAGCGCGGCGGAAAATGCTTCGCGGATTTCTTGGGTGGACGTGGCTTATCAGCCGGTGAACGTGGCGCCGGTGCTGGATGAGATTGCGGTGCAGGATCCGGGAGTGCGGGTGCAGGGATTTGCGGGGGCTCCGGCGGGCGTGGGGACTCCGGCGCCGGTCCAGTTGCGGATTCCGTCGCGACCGGGCGTGCCGGTGCTGCCAAACTTTGGGGCGGCGATTGTCGGGGAAAATCGATGCCACACCGCAGGGATTTTCGGACAAGGGATATGCGAGCGTTTTGTGGGCCGCGCACGACGACAACGATGACGACCTGGTGTACGCGGTTTATTATCGCGGCGAGGCGGAGACGACCTGGCACCTGCTGAAAGATAAATTGACGCAGCGATTTTATTCCTGGGATTCGACGACTATGCCGGATGGGGCTTACTACCTGAAGGTGACGGTTTCGGATTCGCCTTCGAATCCTCCGGCGCAGGCGCTGGGCGATGAGCGGGTGAGTGAGCGATTCGAAATCGCGAATACGCCGCCGCGGATTGAGAATATGCGGGCGGATGCGGCGGGGGCGGACGGGGTGAAGGTGAGCTTTCGATGCGATCAGTCCGGCAGTGACGATCGCGCGGGCGCAGTACAGTGTGGACGCTGGGGAGTGGTTGACGGTGTTTCCGGTGGGGATTTTGTCGGATGCGCCGAAGGAAAGTTATGCGATGGCGTTGAGTGGGCTCGCGCCGGGGCAGCACATTATTTCTGTGCAAGTTTTTGATCGGTACGAAAACACTACGGCCGCAAAGGTTTTGTTTACGGTGCCGGGGCGCGCGGCGAAATAACGGACGCTGAAAGCAAACAAGCGGCAGACAATCGAAGCCGATTGTGACGGAACGTGGTGCTAGCTTGCTGGGCAGGCGATGAGGTTTACGCTACGCACCCTTTGTCAAAAACGCAAAGAGTGCGGCACCCGCAATAGAAACTTCAACGACGAGTCAACTTCAGCGACAACTGCCGCAGTGGGCTTATCGACCTTGATGAAGCCCGGCCCCGTGACCGTCCGACCCTTTTCAAAGGGTGCGCCACCCGCCCACTGCTGCGCAAATCGAGGGCATAGGTCTCACCGCCAATGAATGACCTCGGCCGAAGACCTACCCCATTTGTCGCGGCCGATCATTGAGCCTAAGACTCCGCTGTTAGCCGAAGACCTGCCCAAGCTCGAACTAATTCACCGCATCGAAACGAGTCTGAGTCCGGAAGTGACGAAGGCTATGCTGACCCATCCACTCGTGGAAATTGCGAGACGCATGCTGGTGCCAAAGCGCGCGAAGTGGTTGCGTCGCGGTCCGGTAGCGTTTTTGAACCCTGTTCGGTCCGTGGCGTAACGATTCTTAGCAAAGGCGGCGGCACGGCGCCGCACTCCAAGGTAGGCTGGCGGCGCGGCGGCTGAGGTGGCTACGCGATCGTTTTAACGATGGACTTTACGTTGCGCACCCTTTGCCAGAAACGCAAAGAGTGCGGCACCCGTAAGAGAAACTTCAAAAACCGGTCAACTGCAACGACCACTACAGCCACCGGTATCTTCTGGCGATTCCCTGCCCCTTTTTAATTTCCCCAGACTCGGCCGGAGGTGATGCGTTCGAAGCGTTCGATGTTGGCGCCGACGCTGGTGAAGCCGTGTTCTTGGTGGTGATCGACGTGGACGACTGTGGCGGTGCAGCGGACGTCTTCGGGGATGCGGCCGGTGAGTTCGGTGGGTAGGGTGAAATAAATTTCGATGGATTGACCGAGGCTGACGGTCTCTTTGGATTTAAATCCTACGCCGCGTTCGGACAAGTCTACGGTGACGGCGTCGTGCGGTTGCATCGGCTGGGCTGTGCCCGCCGCTGATTGCTTTTCGGCGACAGCGGCGCGGGGGACGGAGCGGCCGGCATAAGCGAATTCTTCGGTGAGGACGACGAAACGCATGGGCATGGAGTAAGGCTTGCGCGGAACGATGCGGCGGTCTTCATAGGACTTGAGTAACGGCTTGGCGGACGAATTGGCGGACGGCATGGGCTTCCTCCTCAGGAGCGTGACAATTTGGATGTTGCTTCTGATTCTGGAAGGGGTAGGTTGAGAATCGCACCGGGAAGTGCAGAGGTCAAATTTATAACTGGGCGAGTGCCTGAAGGTGCAGCAGTGCCGGAGTTTTTGGCAAAGGGCGGAAAGGCGGAGATGAAAGTCGAGAGCGAAGTCGAAAAGAAAGTTGCGACGACGGTGACGCTGCGAGACATTCGCGCGGCGCATGCGCGGATTGCGGCGCGAATTCATCGGACGCCGGTGCTGACTTCGCGGGCGCTGGATGAGATTGCGGGCAGCCATTTGTTTTTTAAGTGCGAAAACCTGCAGAAGACCGGATCGTTCAAGATTCGCGGAGCGACGAATGCGGTGTTTTCGCTGACGGATGAAGAAGCGAAGAATGGGATCGTGGCGCCTTCTTCGGGAAATCACGCGGCGGCGGTGGCGCAGGCGGCGCGGTGGCGAGGGATTCCGGCGTACATCGTGATGCCGGCGAATTCGTCGGAGACGAAGAAGGAAGCGGTGCGGTTTTACGGCGGCGAGATCACGGAATGCGAGCCGAATGTGGCTTCGCGAGAAGCGGCCGCGGCGAAAGTCATGGCCCGAACCGGGGCGCATCTGGTTCATCCCTACAATGATGCGCGGGTGATCGCGGGACAAGGGACGGCGGCGATCGAATTGATTGAGGAGGTGCCGGATTTGGATTTCGTGATGACTCCGGCGAGCGGAGGAGGGCTTTTGAGCGGGACGTCGATCGCGGCGCATGGGTTGAATCCGGCAATTCGGGTGATCGGTGGAGAGCCTTTGAATGCGGATGATGCGTTTCGTTCGTTGCAGTCGGGAAAGATTGAGGATGCGGCGGCGTCATCCGAGACGATGGCGGACGGGTTGCGGGCGACTTTGTGTCCGTTGACGTTTTCGATTTTGCGGGAGCATGTGGACGCGATTTGCCGGGTGTCGGAAGCGGAAATCGTGGAGTCGATGCGCATGATTTGGGAGCGGATGAAGATTGTGGTGGAGGCGTCGGGGGCGGTGGCGGCGGGGCCGGCGTTGTTTCGGAAAGTGCCGGGTGGCGAGGGGAAAAAGATTGGGATTATTTTGTCGGGTGGGAATATTGATTTGCGGAAGTTGCCGTTTGGGGCCTCGACCGGACGGTAGGCGGCGTCGTTAGAGTCTGGGCGGCGCGGCAATCGAAGAGAGGTCCTTCGTCGCGAAAGGCGCTCCTCTGGATGACGGCCAAAAACGGTTTGGTGCGGGACCGTAAGGCTAGGATAAACGGATCGTTTCATTTGAATGGCGAGGATTAAAGATCTAACACAGAGAGCACAGAGAAAAGCAGGAGAGCACGGAGACTGCTCGAGGGCGCTTCGCGCGGGAGCGTAATGCGGCGTCGGAGACTTTGAACTCCCACACTGCCAACTGTGGGAAGGATTGGCCACCCTTAAAAACTATTCGCGCTAGAGGTCGTCGGGGGAGCGCCAGTCTGCGGGGGGAAAGGCTATGTGCCAGAAATTTGGGCTGGGCGTTTCGAATTCGATGGGAGTGTGGAAACCTTCGGGCATGGATTGAGCGCTGCGGATGACTTTGCAGGGGACGCGTTCTTTGGTGCCGGCGTGTTCGAGGACCAGGCGAGTATCGGTGGGCATGTTTTGCTTGACGATGATCATGGCGCCGTTGTGATTGACGCTCACGGTGGTGGCGTCAAAAGTGGTCGGCTTGCCCTGCACCGCGACGTGAATGCTGGTGCGGACGCGCAGAAAGACGCGTTGGCCGCGGCGGCGTTCGTCGGTGGAAATATTAGCCGCGGCAGAAGGTGCGGCGGGCTTCATCGACGGAAGAGGTTTCAACGTGATCGGTTTCGCGGCGCCGGCGATCGGCGCGGGCGCGGATGTTTTTTGCGGCGTGTGGGCGACAGGCGAAGCGGACTTCGCTGCAGGGACCCTAAGAGATTCGAGTTTCAAAGTTCGACACCCCAGAAATCGTAGTCAGTTGCTTGTAATTCCACTCCGACATCCCAGCCATCGGCGCGTTCGGCGCCTTTCCAGACAACTAAAGCATCGGCGGAGCGACGCGTGCCGAGATTGGTTACGCGCAGGCGTTGATGGAGCTGCGGCTCCGTTTGGGCGACCAGCAAACAACCGTGCGGGTTGACGACCCGGGTGAAACCGGTTTCGCTATGCAGCGCACCAGGATTGCCCGCCCACTGAATGCTGACTGAAATTCGCGAGTTCATCCGAGGACCGCGGCGCTGCCGCCGGGAGCGCATATCTTTCGGCAGATCCGCGCCAAACGGCATTTGATTGACTCCCGCAAGGCCGGGGTAAGGCGGGAAACCAATCCCAGGATGAGGCGAAGGAATTTCGTGTGGACAAGTTCATTCGCTCGCAAATTCATATTAAGGAACGGGAATTTTTGGGTCAATGGTACGAAGTGACAGGTACTTTTTTATTTTTAGTACAGGGCGAAAGTATGGGGCGAAGATGCGGGGAAAAGTCAGCGAACGAAAAGGAAAGAAGTAATTTTGCGGTGGATTAGAATTTACGCACCGAAAGTCGCCCGCTAATTAGCGGGCGGCGGGAGCGTCTAGGAACCAGATTAGGCGGCCGTCGGTGGGGCTTATGCGGGCGGCGGGATATTGGCTGTGGAGTGGATCTTTTTCTGCGCGGAGGGCGTCTAGGATTTGTTTTTTTTCTTCGCCGGCGGCTAGGAAGTAGGTGTTACGGCTGGCATTTAACACCGGAAGAGTGAATGTTAGGCGATTGGGGGGCTTGGCGGCTACCGTCACGGCTTCGACCCATTTTATTTTTTCTTCCAGGGCTGGTGAACCGGGAAATAAGGAGGCGGTATGGCCTTCGGGGCCGATACCCAGGAGAGTTACGTCGAAGGCTGGGACGCCGTCAGGGAAAAATTTATGGAGGTCGGCGTCGTAAGCTGCGGCGGCGGCTTGCGGCGTGGCCAGCGTCGTCGGAGCTGGATGAACGTTGGCCGGCGGAATGGGAACGTGGGAGAGCAGCGCTTCGCGGGTCATGCGGTAATTGCTGAGGGGATCGTCGGGGCCGACGAAACGCTCGTCGCCCCAGAACATGAAGACGCGGTCCCAGGGAGTTTCGCTGCGGTATTTTTCGTTCGTGGCCCAGAGCGAATACATTTTTTCTGGCGTGCGGCCGCCGGAGAGCGCGATGGCGAAACGGCCGCGGGCCTTTACGGCTTGCTGCATGTCGGAAAGGACTTGTTCGAGGGCGTCGCGGCTTAGGGATTCGATGTCGGGTGATACGCGGGTGTCGAGTTTCATGTTCGTCGGCCTTTTTTGTGCGGGGCTTCCCTGTTGAACTTTTTCGCCGGGCTTCGCTAGACGCGCGCTCAGTCGGCGTGGATGTTTAATTTTTCCAGATCGCTTTTCATTTGGGAGAAAGATTTGACCTGAATGGTATGCATGCCGAGTTCTTTGGCGGTTTCGAGATTGAGGCCGCGGTCATCAATCATGACGCATTCGGCGGGTTCGCGCTGGGTGATCTTCAGCGCGAGTTTGTAGATTTCTACATTGGGCTTGCGCAGGCCGAGATAGCAAGAGCTGAAAAAAGCTTCGAAATAATCGCGCAGGCGGAACATGTGGATGCGGTACTCGTTGAGTTCGAGTGATTCGTTATTCAGCGAGGCGATGGTGTACTGGCGGGTCTGGGCCAGTTTCTTCAGGTAATCGAGAGCATCAGGAAACGGTTGGGACTGCGCGAACATAAACTTTTTGAAATCGTCGATGGTGAAGGTGTGTTCGCGGTAAAAGACCACGCGGCGGAGATATTCATCGAGCGTGATACGTCCAGTTTCGAAGTCGTTGAGCATCAGCTCGTGACGGTCTTCGAAATCGGCCCAGTCGAGTTTGAATTTATCGACGGCCGCGCGGCGGGAGGTGCGGTCCCAGCCGTTGGTGAGAATTACGCCGCCGTTATCCCAGAAGAGAGTGCCGACATCCGCCATGAAGACCTCGTGGTAATGCGAAGTTGCCCCGCTGGAAGAGCGGGCGGAATGTGGTGCGAGAGAACATTATGCTTAAGTGTGAGGCCGGGCCGAAGCGAAATTCGACGGCGGCGGTGGAAATTTACAGGGCGCCAATATTGATTGCGGTTTGATGATTGGGAGAAGCGTTCGGGTGCACGCCGATTAGTGCATGGGCGGAGCGTCGTCGTGTTTGTCTTTGGGCGGACGCTTCATGATGAAGGCCAGGGGCGCGAGCAGGCCGACTACGACAGCCATGACTGAAACTACGTCGCCGTAGGCGAGCGTCGTGGCTTGCTGGGTCAGCAGGGCGGCGACGCGTCCGTGGGCTTGGTGGGCGGCGTCGGCCATGCTCAGGCCTTCGCTGTGCAGCGTGGCGGTGAGGCCGTCGACCATCTGGCGGTAGCGCGGGTTGGATGGATTCATGTTGCCGGAGAGGTAGGTCTGGCGCTGCTGGGCGGCGCGGGTGATGAACGTGCTGATCAGCGCGATGCCGATGCTGCCACCGATATTGCGGATGAAACTGATCATGCTGGAAATTTGGTTGTTCTTGTCGCGGGGGATGTCGACGTAGGAGAGGACGTTCGACGGAACGAAGATGAAGGCGAGGCCGGCGACTTGGTAGACGCGGAGCATGGCGGCGGTGCGGAAGTCGATGCCGAGGGTCATGTGCGTGGCCATGTAATAGAGCGAGGCGGCGGTGATGCCGAAGCCGAAGCACATCATGGCCCGCTGGTCGAGTTTGCTGACCAGGAAGCCGGAGATGGGCATCATCAGCATCATGACAAAGCCGCCGCCGGCGAGCGCTTCTCCGGCGCTGACGGCGGAGTAGCCGAGGAGCAGTTGCAGGAATTGGGGAATGATGACCGTGGTGCCGTAGAGCACCATGCCGAGTACGAACATAAAAAACATGGCGGTGCGGAAATTGCGTTTTTTGAGCAAGGTGAGTTCGACGATGGGATTGGGATGGCGCCATTCCCAGACAACCCAGGAAATGAGCAGCACGATCGAGAGAACGAATACGGCGGTGAGCCAGTGGGTGGAAAACCAATCGACTTCCTGACCTTTATCTAGGGCGATTTGCAGGGCGCCGATGCCGAGGGCGACCAGGCCTAAGCCGATGTAATCGATGCGGATGCCCTTCTGGCGTTCGCGCTCTTTTTGGAGGTACGGGGGATCTTCGACGAGTTTGTGGGTGAGGTAGAGCGAGATGATGCTGACTGGGACGTTGATGTAGAAAATCCAGCGCCAGGAAAAATTGTCGGTGATCCAGCCGCCGAAGGTGGGCCCGATGGCGGGGGCAACGACCACGGCCATGCCGTAGACGGCGAAAGCCATGCCGCGTTTGGAAGGCGCGAAGGTATCGGCGAGGATGGCTTGCTCGCTGGGTTGCAGTCCGCCGCCGGCGGCTCCCTGCAGGACACGAAAGAAAATTAGCATGCCCAGAGTGGGGGCGAGGCCGCACAAGAAACTGCTGCCGGCGAAAAGCGCGACGCAGGCCATGTAGAAACGTTTGCGGCCTAGGCGGGTGGCGAGCCAGGCGCTGATCGGGAGAATGATTGCGTTGGAAACGAGATAGCTGGTGAGGACCCAGGTGGATTCGTCGGAGCTGGCGCCAAGGCCGCCGGCAATGTGCGGAAGGGCGACGTTGGCGATGGAAGTATCGAGAACTTCCATGAAGGTGGCGAGGGTGACCGTGATGGCGATGAGCCAGGGGTTGTGGGCCGGGCGCCATAGGGCATGTTCGGAAGGTAATGCGATGGAAGCCAGAGCCGTCGTCTCCCTTGCTTAGCGGATGGTTGTATTATATACATGCATGTATGTATCTGTAAAGCTGGGGCGGCGAAAGCGGTGCGTACCGAGATGAAACAGACTGTTGCAAAACAATTCGGAATGCGAGCGGCGCGGCCTTCTGGAGCTGGGGCGCGTTCGCGGCAGCAGGAGCGTACGGACGCTACGCGGCGGAAGTTGCTAGCCGCGGCGGAGGAGATTTTTGCGCGCAGCGGGTTTGAGGCGGCCCGACTGGAAGATATTGCGGCGAAGGCTGGATACACACGAGGCGCGTTCTACGCGAATTTCGACAGCAAGGAAGATATTTTCTTTACCCTGATCGAAGGGTGGGTGACCGACACGATTGGGTCGTTGGTGGCGAGCTTGCAGATGCATAAAAGCCGGGAGGCGCGTTCGCGGGCCTTGCGGCAGCATTATGTGGAGATTGCTAAGGACCGGCGGCTGGTGCTGCTGTCGCTGGAATACAAATTGTTTGCGGTGCGGCATCCGGAGGCTCATGCGCGGGTGCGGGCGCGTCAGGACCGGCTGAAAAGATCTGCGACGAAAATTCTGGCGATGGTTTCGACCGGGCCGCGGCCCGGGGGGATTTCAAACCGGGCTACGGGGACGGCGCTGGGCGCGCTATCGCAGGCGTTATTGCTGGAGCGGCTGGTGAACCCGGGCGTGCTGAGCGAGAAAGAAGTACGAGTGCTGCTGGGATTATTTTTCGACGCGTTGATTACGCGGCAGGAATAAACTTCGCGGTCCCCTTCCCTTTTGATTTTTTCCCTAGCCTTTCGCCTGGGGCGCGTTCTTTGGCGGCTTTTTACTCCTCGCGCGTGTGTGCTTTTCGCCGATTGCCCAATTTGTTAAAATGGGGCTCGCTCGGGTGCAAGTGGGCTGAATGCTTGGTGCCAGACGACCTGGACGTTTCCCCGCTCCGCTACCTCGAGTTCGTCTCAACGCTACCTACGCAGATCTGCGTACACCTCGCCCCAACGCCGGCAAAATGACCCGCAGTTTTCTAATAACGCAATCCGCGATTAGAAATCGCCGCAACTTCATCAAAACAAAGGACGGCGATGATTTCTAATCGGCCTTTAAAACGAAATATTTCTGGTCACACCGAGTCAGTTGCAACCGCTCCTTTTTCTAATCGACAATTTTTGAGCAATCTCGCGCGATTAGAAACATGGTTCATCTCCAACAAAACAAAGGCCGGCGATGATTTCTAATCGACAATTTTTAGGGCGACCTCCGTTTCCAGTTGATACACGAATGAATTCTGGCTTGTGCAGACAGGCTGAGACCTATCCCACCACGACGGAGGTTTAGGGGATGTCGCGGGCTTCGCCGGGGTCCAGGGTCCAGAAGCGGAGACGTTCTTTTTCTTGGTCCAGGGCGCGCTGGAGTTCGGTTACGGGTTCGTCTTCGCCGTCATCGGCCAGGCGGAAAGTGCCGAAGTGAATGCCGATGCTGGTGGCGGCACCGACTTCTTTGTGGGCGCGGACGGCATCGCTCGGCGAGATGTGGACGGGGCCCATGAACCATTGGGGGCGATAGGCGCCGATGGGCATCAAGGCCAGGCGAATTTTCGGAAAGCGCGCGGCGATTTCGGCGAAGTGCGGGCCATAGGCAGTGTCACCGGCGAAAAAGATGGTGCCAGCCGGCGATTCGATTACGTAGCCGGCCCAGAGAGTGCGGTTACGATCGCGGAGTCCGCGTCCGGAAAAATGGCGGGCCGGGACTGCGGTGATGCGAATGGAATCAGAAAATTGGGCGGGCTGCCACCAATCGAGTTCGGCGATCTGGGAGGTAGTGGCGATTCTTTTGGAGACGAGGCGCGGAGCGACGCCTAGTGGCACAGCGAAATTCGGTTTCCACTGCGCGGCGATGCGGCGCAAGGTAGGCACGTCAAAGTGATCGTAGTGATCGTGACTTTGCAGCACGAGATGAATTTTGGGCAGATGCTCGAAACGGATGCCGGGCGGGCGATGGCGTTTGGGTCCGACGAAAGAGAGCGGGCTGGCGCGTTTGGACCAGATGGGATCGAGCAGGACGTTGATGCCTTCGAATTGCAGCAGGACCGTGGAATGGCCGATGAAGGTGACGCGGATGGCGCCGTGATCGACGCGTTCAGGTGGAATCGGGCCGGGCGCGGCGTCCACCCATTTGCGCCAAGGGCCGGGCTGGCGATTGGCCAGCCATTGGAACAAGCCGGCGCCAACGCGCGGCTGGCCGACGGGAGGATTGTAGAAATGTTCGCCGTCGAAATGATCGGACGGAGGGCCGCTGTAAAATTTCATGCGCTGGGATCAGTATAAGGTCGAATCATCTGTGATTTGGATGCGCGGGGGCGGCGGCTGGACTCTGAGAGGTTTTGGAGGGCAAACGAAAGATGCACCGGTTCAGGGCAACCGGCGGCCGGCGAAAACGCCGCTTCTTATTTTGCAGGGGTGCGATTATGCTAGGACGCTTCGCGGTCAGCCGCGGCGGAGGAATCCAGGTTTGGACTCAATTGCCAGTAGCCAGGTGTCGCTGAAAGTAGCTGACGGAACGACGATGAACGCGTATGTGGCGCGGCCAGAGCGCGGGTCCAAGCATCCAGGCATTCTGGTGATGCAGGAAGCCTTCGGGGTCAACGCGCACATTCGCGACGTAGCGGACCGCTTCGCGAAAATCGGCGTGGTGGCGATTGCTCCCGAGCTTTTTCATCGCACGGCGGTGGGATTCGAAGCGCCGTACAGCGATTTTCCGTCGACCTTGCCGCACATGCAGGCGATGACCTACGAAGGGAATATCGAGGATGCGCGGGCGGCTTATGAATTCCTGCGCAACGACCCGGGAGTGCAGCCGGACCGCATCGCGAGCATTGGATTCTGCATGGGCGGGCGGGTTTCGTTTTTGGCGGCGACGACTTTGCCGTTGCAGGCGGCGATTTCGTTTTATGGAGGCGGGATCGCTCCGGCGCTGCTGCCGCGCATTCCGCAATTGAATGCGCCGATTTTGTTTTGTTGGGGCGGCAAAGATAAGCACATCCCGAAGGACCAGACTAAAGCGATTGCGGATGAATGTAACAAGCAGGGTAAAGCGTTCGTGAACGTGGATTTTTCGGATGCCGATCATGGGTTTTTCTGCGACGCGCGGGCGAGTTATCACGCGGCTTCCGCGGCGCTGGCCTGGAGTTTGGTGGAGTCGTTTTTGTATTTGCACGTGAAAGAACCGCAGCGCCGCTCCCGCGTGCGTTAGAGACTCGGTCGAGAATTTTCCTGCGGGCGCGGGTGGCGTGTCGCACCTCCGGCGCTCGACTTCAAGTTCTTTACGTTTTCCCGGCCCTTCCGGACCGGGCTACCTTATGCCGCCCCTCCGGGGCTAGCATTTTGCAGGCGTTTTCGTTTTCTTCCGCTGCTTAGGCACCGCCGGCCAAATGTATTGCGGATTTTTCCTTCCAGATGCGGCGCGGCGTGGTTCCCAATTCCCTTTTAAACATGGCAATGAATGCGCTAGTGCTGGAGTAGCCGACGTCGAGCGCGACGTCGGTCACCGATGCGCCACCGGCGAGCAAGCGTAAGGCCTGGATGACGCGCAGGCGCTGGCGCCATTGCTGGAAGGAGACTCCGGTTTCGGTTTTGAAGAGGCGCTCGATGGTGCGTTTGCTGGCGCCGGCCTGACGAGCCAGGAGGCGAAGTGATTCGGCCGTGGCGGGCGTTTGCTCCAGCAGCGCGGCGACGCGCACGGCACGGGGATCGGTGGGAGTCTTGAGTTGCAGCGGAGCTTCGGCAAGGGCGTCGAATTGGTCGAGGATGACGGCGATCATGCGGGCTTGCGCGGGAATGCTTTCGTCGAGAACGCCGAGGCGAATGGTGGCGAGAACCAATTCGCGGAGCAACAGCGAGACATTGACCGCGGTACATTCGCGGGGCATGGATTTGGCGAGTCGCGGAATGAAGAAGAGTGAACGGGCGGCGACTGGGCCGGACATGATTTCGGTGTGCTCGATGCCGGCCGGGACCCAGACCGCGCGGTGCGGCGGGATGACCCAGGTGCCTTCATCAGTTTTTACAGTGAGCACGCCGTGAGTGGCGTAGGTGAATTGATCCCATTCGTGACGGTGGGCGGGCACGGTGAGGCCTTGGGTCCAAGTGACGCCGTAGGTTCGGACGAGGACCGAGCCGTCGAAGCGTTTCGGACGGGGGGGACGGGATTCCGAGTCTTGGCACTTTCTCGACATTTATTGGCAGTATAGAGCAAGACCGCCTTGGGGCCGAAACTCTATTCTCTGCTGGCAGCGGTTCTCAATCGCAGGAGGAGAGGTTCAATGCCGAACGTGAGGCACTACTCGATTAACGCGGACGATTTGAAACGGGCGCAGCGGTTTTACGGCGGGGTCTTCGATTGGAAATTCGAACCGTGGGGTCCTCCGGGGTTTTACATGATCAATACCGGCGATGAATCGAGTCCCAACCTGCTGGGGTCGCTGCAGGGGCGGCGAGAACTGGTGCCGGGGCAGAAAATGACGGGGTATGAATGTACGATTTCGGTGCCGTCGATCACCAAGACGATTGCGGGGATCAAAGAGAATGGCGGACAACTGGTGATGGAAAAAACGGTAATCGCAGGAGTGGGAAGTTTGGTTTTCTTTCAGGATACGGAAGGCAATGTGGCGGGCGCGATGCAGTACGACAAAAACGCAGAGTGATGAGGGGCAGGCTATGAAGAGTAATCGTGCGAAGCCCCGGCCGAATTCCGAAATTGGACGCGGCCGAGTGACAACAGCAACTGCCGAAAAACAATTACGCGGCTTTATCGCGAAATTTGAACCGAAGAATCAGGCGTTGATTCGCGCGGCGCGAAAAGCGCTGCGTAAGCGGTTCCCGACCGCGAACGAATTGGCTTACGACAATTACAATTTTTTCGCGATGGGATACTGCTCGACGGAGCGACCATCGGATTGCGTGGTCTCGATTGCGGCGGCGGCGAATGGGGTGGGGTTGTCTTTTTATTGGGGCGCCACGCTTCCGGATCCGCATGGGATTTTGCAGGGGGCGGGAAATCAGAATCGTTTCATCCGGTTGGAGTCGACGAGTGTGCTGAAGAGGCCGGAGGTGCTGGAGCTGATCGCGGCGGCGGAGGCCCAGGCAAAAAGACCGATGCCGGCGACCGGGAGGGGAAAACTAATCATCCGGTCTGTTTCGGCGAAACAAAAACCCCGGCGGAACGCCGCGAAATAGCGCAGGGCAAGTTCAGGTGATTTCGCGGTATTCGGGGACGCGTTGGTCAGCTAGCCAGGCCGTGAGCATGGCGTTGACGGCCTCGGGAGCTTCCTGCTGAATCCAATGAGAGATGCCGGGGAAGACGCGGAAGGTGAGATTGGAGACGTAATTTTCGGTGCCTTCGGTGGTGCGGAAATCGAGAGCGACGTCAGCATCGCCCCAGAGAAATAGCGTGGGGATTTCGATTTTTGGAAAGCGCGGGCGGCGCGCGGTTGATTCTTCTTTTTGCGGTTCCCTTCTGCGGCGAAAAAAGGCGCGGTACCAATTCAACATGGCGGTGAGGCCGCCGGGGCGAAGGGCATTTTCACGATAGACGGCGATGACGTCCTCGGGGAAACTTTGCGGATGACGGGTGCCGCGGAACATGCGGCCGATCATGCGGGCTTGATCGCGGCGGAGTATGTATTCGGGCAATTTCGGAATCTGAAAGAAAAACATGTACCAGGATTTTCGCAGCTGGCGCGCGCGTTTCAGTTCGCGCTGGAAACAGGCCGGGTGCGGAAGATTGAGGATGACCAGGCGGCTGATAGGTTCGGGCCGGCGCATGGCGAGAATCCAAGCGAGGGCGCCGCCCCAATCGTGGGCCAGGAGCAATACTTGTTTGGCGCCGGAGGCGGCGACCAGAGCGGCGACGTCGGCGACGAGGGTATCGATGGCGTAGGCATCGATGTCCTGAGGCGAATCGGTGGCGCCGTAGCCGCGCAGGTTGGGCGCCCAGACGCGATAGCCGAGTTGGGAGAGCAACGGCATCTGATGGCGCCAGGAGAAGGCGTGTTCCGGGAAACCGTGCAGACAGAGAGCGAGCGGAGCTTCTGCTTTCGCGGTTGCGTTTGCGACGGTTGGGCTCGCGGCTGCGGCGCCGGTGTTCGCGGCGGGCATGGTGGCGACTTCAAAGTTTAGGCCATTCGCGGGGACGCGAATCATTTCGACGCCGGGCCAGTTCATGCGTGGTCATCTTCCATTAACATGCCGCGCTTCTTCCGATCCTGACATTTCTTGACATTCGCGCGTGGTGAATGTATTCGAGGGCTGCAATCCGCTTCGTCGCGTAGGGCTTCAGATTCCGCAAGTCTTTGCTCACGAGTTCATAGAATAGTCCGGGAGAGATTGCAACCTCTTCCGCGCGAGGTCCGACGATGAATTGGACGCAAGTGTACGACCCGCTCGGCCACTGGTGGCTTTCGACGCTGGTGGCGGCGCTGCCGATCGTGGTGCTGTTGGGATTGCTGGCGGGAATTAAATTACGGCCGCACTGGTGCGCGATTGCGGGGGCGACGACGTCGGTGCTGTGCGCGATTTTCGTTTTTGGAATGCCGACGCGACTGGCGGTGACGAGTTTTCTGTATGGCGGCGCGTTCGGGCTGCTGAAGATCGTGTGGATCGTGATCGCGGCGGTTTTTCTCTACGACATTTCGGTCGAGACCGGGCAATTTGAAATCATGAAGCAGTCGGTGGCGACGATTACGCCGGACCGGCGGCTGCAACTGCTGCTGGTGGCGTTTTGTTTTGGCGCGTTCATCGAAGGCGCGGCGGGATTTGGTGCGCCGGTGGCGATCGCCGGGGCGTTCATGATCGGGCTCGGCTTTAAACCGTTTCAGGCGGCGGCGCTGAATTTGATTGCGAATACGGCACCCGTGGCGTGGGGCGCGATTGGAACTCCGGTGCACACGCTAGCGGCGGTGACGGCGCTGCCGGAAAGCGATTTGAACGCGATGATCGGGAGGATTTTGCCGTTCACTGCGGTGCTGGTTCCCTTCTGGCTGGTGCGGACGATGGTGGGGTGGTCGGAAACTTTTGAGGTGCTCCCGGCGATTCTGGTGGTCGGATTTTCGTTCGCGGGCGTGCAGTTTTTTTGGTCGAACTACATGGACAGCAATCTGGTGGACATCGTCGCGGGCGTGACGTCGATGGTGGCGACGATTTTATTTTTGCGGGTGTGGAAGCCCAAGAAAGTTTGGAGATTTGATAGCGATGATGCCGTCGGGGCCGTGCCTGCAAAAGCTGCGGTGGTGAAACCGTCCGGCGCGGATGTGGTTACGGACACGATGGGCGAGGAATGGGACGTGCGGAAATTGCAATCGACGGAGGCGCTGGCGGTGAAGCATACCGGCGCCCAGGTGGCGAAGGCGTGGTTGCCGTTTGCGATTCTTTCGATTTTCGTGCTGCTGTGGGGATTGCCGGCAGTGAAAGGGGCGATGGGGCGCGCGACGACTCCGGCGTTTAAAACTGGCGGGTGGGAAGTTCCCTACTTGCACAAGGCGGTGTATCGGGCGCAGCCGGTGGTGGCGAAGCCGACGGCAGAAAATGCGAAGTTCGATTTCAACTGGCTGACGGCGACGGGGTCGGCCTGTTTTCTAGCAGCGATTTTTTCGGGGCTGATCCTGGGCGTGCCGTTGGGGAAGATGTTCCGGATATTTGGGGGAACGCTGCACCGGCTGCGATTCGCAATCGTGGCGATGACGTTCATGCTCGGTCTGGGTTACGTGACGCGATATTCGGGGATGGACGCGGTCTTGGGATTGGCGTTCACACGAACTGGATGGTTCTTTCCATTTTTCGGAACTTACATTGGATGGCTGGGTGTGGCGCTGACCGGGAGTGATACTTCGTCGAACGCTTTGTTTGGCGGATTGCAGCGGATCACGGCGGAACAGCTGAATCTAAGCCCGATTCTGATGTGCGCTTCGAACAGCGCGGGCGGAGTGATGGGCAAGATGATCGACGCGCAATCAATTTGCGTGGCGACGGCGGCGACGAATCAGGTGGGAAATGAAGGCGTGATTTTCCGGTTTGTGTTCTGGCATTCGGTGGCGCTGGCGGCAATTGTGGGAGTGATTGTGATGATGTATGCGTATGTGTTCCCGCATTTGATCCCGCATGGGTTGACGTTTGTGCGCTGATTGACGATTGCTTGGATTGATTGGGTGGCTCTCGTGGGATGGGGCCGCTCTTTTTTTGCGGTGATGATTGATTGCTGCCGTTAAGGGATCGTGGGAAACTGAGCGCGCTTTGTTGCCGCTTAGGCGAGGCTGAGTTTTCCCGGGGATCTTCTGGCGCAAGACATTTCCAATTTTTCTTCTTCTGTTCCGCGGAGACGCTGGCGCATCGCGTTTCTGCTCTCGCTGGGCGTTTTGGTGAATTTTTTCGATCGCGTGAATCTTTCGGTGTCGCAGGACGCATTGCACGCTTCGTTTGGAATTTCGATGGTGGAGTTTGGGATTCTTTCGAGTGCGTACAGTTTGACCTATGCCGCGATGCAGATTCCATCGGGCGTTTTGCTGGACCGCTTGGGAGTGCGGCGGGTGGGGATCGTTAGCACTTTGCTATGGAGCGTGGCTTCGTTTGGTGCGGCGATATCGAGCGGGATCACCGGTTTTTTCGGGGCGCGGCTGCTGTTGGGGATTGGGGAGGCGCCTACTTTTCCGGCGAATGCGAAGGCTATCGGGTACTGGTTCACCAATGGCGAACGCAGCCTGGCTACGGCGATTACCGATGCGGCGGCGAAATTTTCGACGGCGATTGGCGTGCCGTTTTTGGGATTGCTATTGCTGCGCTTTGGCTGGCGGTGGAGTTTTGCGGTGACAGGATTTATCAGCTTTTTGTATTTTGTGGTTTTTTATTTTACGTATTTCAATCCGCGAGAAGACAAGGGACTTTCGCGCGAAGAATTTGAATTCATGCAGCGCGGGGGAGTGCAGCCGGAGGGCGCGGCGACTGCGGCGGCCTCGGCCTCGCCAATGAAAGGCGCGGCTCGCGGGGCGTCGTTGCGATATTTACTGCGGCAGCCGAAAGTTTATGGACTGGGGCTGGGGTGGGGCGCGTACAACTATAGTTTTTATTTGCTGCTGACCTGGCTGCCGACTTATCTTACGTTTTCGCATCATGCGGACATGATGCATTCGGTGATGTACACCAGCGTGCCGTGGCTGTTTGCAACAGCGACGGATCTGGCGGTGGGCGGCTGGCTGGTGGATGCGTTGATTCAGCGCGGATTTGATGCGAGCCGGGTGCGGCAGACGGTGCTGATCGTGGGTACCGCGCTGGGGCTGGGAATTTTGGGCGCGGCACACGCGCAGTCGCCGGCAGCAGCACTTTTCTGGATCAGCGTGTCGCTGGGCGGGCTTGCGGCGGCGGCGCCGGTGGCGTGGACGGTGCCTTCGTTGATCGCGCCGCGGGAAAGCGTGGGGCGGTTGGGGGGAATCGTGAATTTTTGCGGGCAGGTGGCGGCGATCACTGCGCCGATTCTGACGGGGTTCCTGGCCAGCAGGACGAAGTCGTTTTCTTCGGCGTTTATTGCGGCTACGGGAATTTTGTTGCTGGGAATTGGCGGGTATGTGTTTCTGCTGAGAAAGATCGAGCCGATACCGGAGCCGACGGAGTTGACGATTTAGGTGGCAGGCTGTGTTGCGGTTGCAATCGAAGAGAGATCCCTGGCCGGCGCGCAACCACGGCGCGCCTCTGTCGGGATGACAGCTGGAAGCTAGAAGGCTAAGTCAAAACATTCGCCATGGATCAGCGGGAAGGAGAAGTTTGATGCAGCGTAACGCGCGGAATTTGGGATGGTTGATGAGTTTTGTAGTGATCGCGGGACTGGCGGGGATTTTTGCGCCAGCGGCTGCGGCGCAGAAGTATTTCGTTTACGTCGGGACTTACACGGAGCACGGCAGCGAAGGGATTTATGTTTGCGATTTTGACGCGGAGACGGGGCGTCTGGGCGCGCCGGTGCTGGCGGCGAAGAGCGAGCAGCCTTCCTTTTTGGCGGTCACTGGGGACCGAAACTTTTTGTATGCAGTGAACGAGACCGACAAATTTGGGGGGCAGCCTGGCGGAGGGGTGAGTGTTTTCGCTACGGATGCGGCCACCGGGAAGTTGACGTTTCTGAACTCGGTTTCTTCGCGCGGAGGCGGCCCCGCCTACATCGTGCTGGATAAAACCCAGAACTTCGCCTTGGTGGCGAACTACGATGGCGGCAGCGTGGCCGTTTTTCGGTTGCTCTACGACGGGAGGATTGGCGAGTCGACGGCGTTCGTGCAGCACGCGGGCTCGAGCGTGAACAAGGAAAGGCAGGAAGCACCGCACGCGCATGCGGTGGTGATGTCACCAGACAATCGTTTTGCGTTGGTGGCGGACCTGGGCATCGATCAAGTGCTGGTGTATCCCTTCGACGCGGACAACGGGACGCTGGGCGCCGCGCAGGTGGTGAAAACGGTTGCGGGCGCGGGTCCTCGGCATCTGGTCTTCAGCTCTAATGGGAAGTTTTTGTACGTGGTGAACGAACTGAATTCGACGGTGACGGCGTATGCCTACGACGCGAAGACCGGCGGGATGACGGCGGTGCAGACGCTATCGTCGGGAGCCATCACGCCGAAAAATACGGCGGGAGAGATCGTCATCAGCCAAGCCGGCAAGTTTCTGTACGTCTCCAATCGCGGGACGGAAAATAACATCGCGGTATTCGCCGTGGATCCGGCGAGCGGCAAGCTGACCTTCCTGCAGTCGGTACCGACCCACGGACAAACGCCGAGGAACTTCGCGATTGACCCGACTGGACAATGGTTGATTGTGGGTAATCAGGATTCGAAGAGTGTGTATACGTTCAAGGTCGACCGGGACTCTGGGCGGTTGAAGCAAGCTGGTTCGCCGCTGACGATCGATTCGCCGGCGATGGTGGATTTCGTGTGGCGGCCCAAGCCGTAGGAAGTCACAACGGACGACTGGCCGGCTGCAGAGATTAATTCAGCAGGCCTTTGATGCGGGCGCCGAGCATGTCCTGCGCGGTTTTTTCCGGAATGAATTTGTTGAGCATGCCAAGATCGGCGTCGATGAGAATCTGGGAGTCGGTGACTTCGACGGTGCCTTTGATCGGCGTGCTGAGCAGGCCCATTTTGGCGGAGAGCACGAAGGTGAGCACCGAACCTTTCCAGGATTTTTCTTTCACCACGATTTTTACGGGCAAGCCTTCGGCTTGAAACATGTCCTGGAAGCCTTGGTCGACGGCATCCATGATTTCCTTTTTGGTGCGATGATGTTCGAGAACTACTTTCATGTTTCTCCCTCGGGCCGATGTGCTTCTTCTATCGTACCGCAACCGAGCGTTTAGGGCGCGTTTGGTGGCTGGACATCTTTGACACAGACGGGGAGAATCGGGGCCGCGATGCTGCTTGGATCGAATTTCTTGGTGATGCGGCACATAGAGTGAGGTACGGACTTTTCCGATGAAAGAAACCTGGCGATGGTTCGGTCCGCAAGATCCCATTTCATTGATGCAGGTGAAACAGGCGGGCGCCACGGGTGTCGTGACGGCTTTGCACGATATTTACCGGGGCGAAGCGTGGCCAGCGGCGGAAGTGACGAAGCGGAAAGCGGAGATTGAGGCTGCCGGACTAGCGTGGTCGGTGGTGGAAAGCATTCCGGTGCACAATTCGATCAAATTGCGTACGGGGCCGTTTCGCGAATATATCGAGGCGTGGAAGCAATCGCTGCAGGCGGTGGCCGCGGCTGGGGTGAAGGTGGTTTGCTACAACTTCATGCCGGTGGTGGATTGGACGCGGACGGATTTGAGGTGGCAGTTGCCTTCGACGGGATTCGCGCTGCGGTTCGATGCCGTGGATTTTGCGGCGTACGATTTATTTATTTTGCGGCGCACAAACGCGGAGAGGCAATATCAGCGCGCACAAATCGAGGCGGCGCGAAAGCGATTTGAATCGATGAACGAAGAGCGGAAGGCGCTGATCGAGAAAAATATTATTGCGGGTTTGCCGGGGGCGGAGGCTTCCTACGACCGCGAAGCATTTCGCCGGCAGGTGGCGGAATACGAAGGGGCGACGCCGGAGGATTTGCGCGCGAATCTGGGTGCATTTGTAAAAGAGGTGGCGCCAGTCGCAGCGGAACTGGGGTTGCGGATGTGCATTCATCCGGATGATCCGCCGTGGCCGCTATTTGGATTACCCCGTGTCGTTTCGACCGCTGAAGATGTGCGGGCGATCTTCGCGGCGTCGGATATTCCGGCGAATGGACTGACTTTTTGCGTGGGGTCGTTTGGCGCGCGGAAGGATAACGATCTGGTGGCGATGGTGCGGGAGTTCGCGGAGCGGATTCATTTCGTGCATTTGCGGCAGGTGGCGCGCGAGGCAGATGGATCGTTCTATGAGGCGGAGCATTTGAACGGCAGCTCGGACATGGTGGGAGTGATTCGCGCGCTGCTGCAGGAGGAGGCGCGTCGGCGCGACGCGGGGCGCGAGGATCACGAAATCCCGATGCGTCCCGATCACGGGCATTTGCTGGCGGACGATATCGAGAAGAAAACGAATCCGGGATATTCGTACGTGGGGCGGTTGAAAGGATTGGCGGAGTTGCGTGGAGTGGTTCGCGGGCTGAGTTACAGCTAGATTTTTGAGTTTTGATTTGCGTGGTTTTGTAAAAGATCAACAACGGGGACCGACATGAACGAATTCGAAGGCAAGGTAGCGATCGTTACCGGAACGACCGGAATCGGGAGAGGAATCGCGAAGCGATTTGCGGCGGGCGGGGCCAAAGTGGTTTCGCTGGGCATCGACGCGGCGGCGAACCAGGAGTTGCAGGAGCAGGCGGACACGGCGAAGTTGAGTTTGCGCGTGGAATTGTGCGACGTGAGCCGGCCGGAGCAAGTGGAAGCGGCAGTGGCGAAGACGGTGCGGGATTTCGGCGGCCTCGATTTCATCGCGAACTCGGCGGCGATTCATCCTTTTGGCACGGCGCTCGAAACTGATCCGGAAACCTGGAATAAGTGCTTGGCGATCAATCTGGGCAGTGTGTATCTGACGGCGCGTTTTGGAATTCCGCAGATGAAGAAGCGTGGAGGCGGCGCGATTATCGTGGTCGCGTCGGTACAGGGGCACGCGTGCCAGCGCGGAGTGGTGGCGTATGCGGCGTCAAAGGGCGGGCTGCTGAGTTTGACGCGGGCGTTGGCGCTGGATCATGCGGCGGACGGGATTCGAGTGAATTCGATCAGCCCGGGTTCGATTCGGACGCCGATGCTGGAAAAGTCGGCGGGACATTTTGCTCCGGGCGTGCCGGTGGATGAAGTGGTGGCGCGATTCGGCGCGCAGCATCCGATGGGGCGCGTGGGGACGGTGGAAGAAGTCGCGGAGCTGGCGGCGTTTTTGGTATCGGATCGCGCTTCATTTTCGACCGGAGGAGATTATTTGGTCGACGGCGGGTTGCTCGCGGGAATTGGAGTGCAATGACGGACGCGATGATTGGAGAAGTGACTTGCGCGGCTCCGACGGGAGACATTTGCGGCGAAGGGGCGGTTTGGCACGCGTCGGAAGGCGCGGTGTATTGGGTGGACATCAACCGGTTTCTGATTCACCGGTTTCTGGTGGCGGATGCGTCGGTGCGCAGTTGGATTTTTGAGGAGGCGGTGACTTCGCTGGCATTGACGGATCGCGATGAGGTGCTGGCGGTAGTGCTGGGCTCGGGAGTGATTTTGTGGGAGCCGGCTACAGACAAACGCGGTAATTTTATTTTTAAGCTGGATGGATGGCCGGCAGGTGCGTTTGAACGATGCGCGGGCGGATCCGCGGGGATCGCTGTGGATGGGCTCAATGCGCAACAACGTGAATGCGGATGGTTCGGCGGGCGAGGCGGGCGGCGCGGACGGTAAGTTGATGCGGCTGGATCCGGACGGCAAAGTGAGCGTGTGGCGCGAAGGGATTGGGATTGCGAATACTTTAGCGTGGAGTCCGGACCGGCGGAGTTTTTATTTCGCGGATACGATTGCGAATGTGATCTGGGCTTACGATTACGATTTTGCCAGTGGCGCGATTTCTGGGGAACGAACTTTCTTGCAGGGATTTTCGCGCGGGTTGCCGGATGGATCGACGATGGATGCGGAAGGATTTTTGTGGAATTGCCGGTTCTATGGAAACTGTATTGTGCGAGTGGCTCCGGACGGCAAAATCGAACGCGTGGTGGAAATGCCGGTGAAAAATATTACGACTTGTTGTTTTGGGGGCGCGGAGCTGAAAACTCTGTTTGTGACTACGGCTTCGGCGCAGGCGCCGGCGGGAGATCGGTTGGCGGGAAGTTTATTTGCGATTCGGACGGGAGTGAAGGGGCAGGCGGAGAATCGCTTTCGTTTGGGTGCGAAGTAAACCGGCTAGTCCACTTTGATGTTTGTCAGACTTTTGAAGGCTTCGCGGAATTTGTCTTTGGAGACTTTGCCGCCGCCTGAGGCTAGGGCGGATTTCGCGGCGGATTGGAGTTCTGCGACGGTGGCGAGGTGGGCGCCGCAGGATTTGCAGGAGACCATGGAGGAGTTGGTGGCTTTTTCGGGGGCGGCGAAATCGGCGCCTCCGCAGGCGGCGCAAGTTAGGATTTTTGGCGTGTTCATCGACGATTCCCTTCTTTTTTGGCCGCAAACTTATACCACGAATCTCAGTAAGTTCAGCGACGGCTTTATGGCCGATTGATTGGCATAACAAAATTTAAACAATTGGGGGCGCGGACAGAAATGTTCGCGCCGTTTTTATTTGTGGGATTCATGCACTAGCGGATGAACGCGCCCTTTATGCGCGGGATTTTGCTGCGGCTATGGCGGCGTGCTGCTCTTCGAATAGGCCCGCGGGGTCGTGGGCGGAGGCGCGGCCGGCCCAGATCCAGGCGTAACGGCTGGACACCGAGCCGAGCAGAAAACAGATGGCTGCGGCGTAGCGGGCGGCGGCATTGCCGTGCCAGAGGATGCGGATCAGCAGCGCGACGGGGCCTTCGAGCCCGCCGGCAATACGCATGGTAATGCCGGATTTTCCTTCATGGAGTGGAAGGGATACGCGCCCATGGCGCAGTTCGAGGATGATTCCGATTGCGGTTTCGAGGCCGGCGGCCATGAATCCTATTACTTGCGTGGCGGGAACGAGGAATCCGAATAGTTCCAGAATCGCCGACGAGCCACCGAGGCCGGAGGTGAGGAAGTGGGCAGGCAGCAGGCGGCGATTTTCGTGCCAAACCGGAATGGCGGTGGCGCCGAGCAGGACGCCGGTGTAGCTGGCGAGGAGCAGGCCGGTGACAGCGCCGAAAAATTCGACGGGCCATTGCAGGAGGGGAAGAAACGGAATTTGAACGCCGTAGTGGATGAGTTCGTTGATGGCCAACGCGAGAAAAGCGAAGCCGCCGAAGCCGGAAAGAATCCAGGAGCCCATGGACATGGCCGAGCGCCATTTGAAGACGCGCAGCATGTTGAGGAAGCGCGAGGGGCGGCCGAGGTCGGAGATCAGCAGCACGGGGCACAGGATGGTGCCCACCATGGCGATCCAGAGGGCCACGCGTAGCATGGCTGGATCGGCGCGAAACAGGTGGCCGACGAAGGCGATCACCGACGAGACGCCGGAAATGCCTCCCACAAAAAAATAAAGCGCGACTTCCCAAGTCCAGGTCGGCGGCTTGACGACGCCATGGCCGTAGTAGTTCTCCGCCCCGGCAATCGGCGCGTTGGGGTCGTAGTTGACGTTGGCGCGACCGGCACCGGTGATGACTTTGCCGGTGGCGCTGGCCTCCTGGCGAATCGCGTCGAGCCGCGCTTCGGAGGCTTTGGGGTGAACCGGCCCCGTGGGATTGTCACCAGCTGGCATTTCGATCCTTTCGATGCACGGTCATGGGCAAAAGGAGCGGCTTCAAAATAGAAACGCCGCGCAGACCAGCGCCACAAGCACCAAGGCCGAGACGAGAGCCGAGGTCCAGGCGCTCTTCAAATAAATCGTCGGGATTTCGGGTGCGGGCGGCAAATTGTAGGCGTCCGGCTGACCGAGAATCACGAACATGGCGTGAGTGCCGCCGACGCTGGTTTCGAGCGGGTCGTAAACTTGGGCGTCGGTGTAGCCGCGAGTGTGCAGCTCCGCGACGCGGTCGTCGCCAGCTACGCGAAGGTCGTCGAGTTCGCCGAAGCGAATGGATTGGGTGGGGCAGGCTTTGGCGCAGGCGGGTTCCATGCCGGCGCTTTGGCGGTCGTAGCAAAAAGTGCATTTGAAAGCGCGGCCGTCGGGATGGCGCTTATCGACTACGCCGAACGGGCAGGAAACCACGCAGTAGCCGCAACCGTTGCAGACATCGCTTTGCACCAGCACGGAACCTACGTCAGTGCGGACGATGGCTCCGGTGGGGCAGCTCTCGAGACATCCGGAATTCACGCAGTGCTTGCAAACATTCGAGAGGAAAACCCAGCGGAAGGGATCCTCCATATCGACTTGTTGCGGGCCGGCGGTGGCAGGCTGTTCGAGGAACATGACGTGGCGCCAGGTGGAAGCGCCCAGCTCGCGGGTGTTGTCGTAGGAAAACCCGCTCCAGACCAGACCGTCTTCAGGAACTTCATTCCATTCCTTGCAGGCAACTTCGCAGGCTTTGCAGCCGATGCAAACGGTAGCGTCGGTAAGGAATGCGGCTTTGTGGGTCATGCGGTTTTGCCCTCGGCGATTGAATGATACTCCTGCAGGCGCAGGACGTTGTCCGCGCGCCGGCCTACCAGCAGGTTACAGAGCAGGCCCTTGGTTTCCATGATGTGGACGTTAGGCTCTTCGGAAAAGGCGATGAGGTCGTTGCCGATGTCACCTTTGACCAGACCGTTGTAGCCCCAGTGGAATGGGACGCCGATCTGATGAACGATGCGGTCGCCGATTTTCAGCGGCTGAATGCGTGAAGTGGAGAGCGCGTGAGCTTCGATGGCGCCGCGGGCGGTGACCAGCGTGACCCATTCGCCGTGTTCGATGTCTAGTTCCTTAGCCAGCTCCATGGAGATTTCGCAGAAAAGTTCGGGCTGTAGTTCGGCGAGATGCGAGAGGGTGCGGGACATGCCCCCGGCGGTGTGATGTTCGGTGAGCCGATAGGTGGTGAGGACGTAGGGAAAACGCCCGTCGGGAGAAGTGGCGTATTCGTTTCCCGGGCGCACGCGATCTAGTCCAACGGGATTTTTCTGGCGCTGCGGATACATTGGATTGCGGACGGGCGATTCGAGCGGTTCGTAGTGCGTGGGGAGCGGACCGTCGTTCAGTCCGACGGGAACCCAGAGCCAGCCCATGCCATCGGCGTGCAGGATGTAGGGCTTATCGCCGGCGAGGGCGGCGTCTCCTTCAGCGCCGGGAGGCGGCACGTAATTGGGCGGCTTGGTGGCGGTGAAGTCGGGAACGTCCTTCCCTGTCCATTTTTTCGCGGCCTCATCCCACCAGACCAGCTTCTTGCGTTCGCTCCAGGGCGAACCGTCGGGACGGGCCGAAGCGCGGTTATAAATGACGCGACGGTCGGCAGGCCAAGCCCAGCCCCATCCATGGCCGTATTCGTCTTTCGGGTCGCGTTCGTTGGCGCGATTGCGGCCTTCTTCGGGGAATACTCCGCTGTAAATCCAGCAGCCGCAGGCGGTGGAACCGTCGGCTTTCAGTTCGGTGAAGCTGCCGAGTAATTTGCGGTCGGCGACGGTCCAGCCGTTAATTTCTTTCAGGATGTGCGGAGACGAAGGTTCGCGAAGCTCACCTTCGATTGGATAGTCCATGGTCAGCGCCAGAAGACCGGCATTGCGCGGGCGCGGGTCTTTTTTGGCTTTTTCGATCAGCCGGCGCCAGAGGTGATACATGAACCAGTTTTCGCTGCGGGCGTCGCCGGGAGGATCGATGGCTTTTTCGCGCCACTGGAGCAATCGCTGGGTGTTGGTGAAGGTGCCTTCCTTTTCGACATGCCCGGCGGCGGGCATCAGGAAAACTTCGGTCTCGATGTCTTCGGAGTTCAGGTCGCCACGGGTGACTTCCGGAGAGGCGTACCAGAAGGAAGCGGTTTCGGTTTCGACCATTTCGCGAACGACCAGCCACTTCAATTTTCCGAGACCGCGGCGCTCCATGCCGGAATTGGGTCCGGCAACGGCGGGATTTTGGCCCATGACGAAAAGGCCATCCATTTTGCCGTCGATCATATCGAGCCAATAGGCCTGGTGGGAATGATCGCCGGTGACGCGAGGCAGCCAGTTGAAGCCGTAGTCGTTTTCTTTGGTGGCGGCGTCGCCGTAGAACGCTTTGAGCATGCTGACGATGTACTTGTCGAAATTATTCCAGAAACCGGTTTTGGGCTTGTTGGCTTTGATGAAAGCGGCCAGATCTTTCGAGCTGTCGCCAAATTTCGGCATGCTCAGGTAGCCGGGCAACGAATCGAAGAGAGTGGGGATGTCGGTGGAACCTTGAATCGAAGCGTGGCCGCGCAGAGCGAGAATGCCGCCGCCGGGGCGCCCCATATTGCCCAGAAGCAATTGCAGCATCGCGGCGCAGCGAATCATTTGGACGCCGCTGGAATGTTGCGTCCAGCCGAGCGCGTAGCAAATGGAGGCGGTTTTATCGGGGCCGGATGCGCTGCAATACAAATTCGCGACGTTGAGAAAAGCCTCTTTCGAGACGCCGCAGTATTCCTCCACCATTTCTGGCGTGTAGCGGGCGAAATGGCGTTTCATGATCTGGTAAACGCAGCGCGGATGTTGCAGGGTCAGATCCTGTTCGTAGGTGCTGAGGTCGGTGCTGGAATCGACGCCGTGCTGCGAGTGGCCTCCAGACGTCTCTTTGGACTGTTGATCGCTGGAATGTTCGGCGGGTTTGACGCCTTGATAGAGCCAGGAGGTGGTGTCGTATTCTTTCTTCTCTGGATCCCAGCCGGAAAAAATGCCACCGAGTTCTTCGGTGTCTTTGAACGATTCGGGAATGATGACGGAAGCGTTGGTGTAGTGGAGCACGTACTCGCGGAAGTCCAATTCGTTTTGCAGAATGTAATTGATCAGGCCGCCGAGAAATAAAATATCGGAGCCGGCACGCAGCGGAACCCAAGTGTTGGCGACCGCAGACGTGCGGCTGAAGCGCGGATCGACGTGGATGACGTGGGTGCCGTGTTTTTCTTTGGCTTCCATGACCCACTGAAAACCGACCGGATGATTCTCGGCCATATTCGATCCCATGATCAGGATCACGTCGGAATTCACGGAGTCACTGGGAGCGGTGGTTGCGCCGCCCCGTCCAAAGGTGGTGCCCAGACCGGGCACCGTGGAGCTATGTCATATACGGGCCTGGTTGCTGATGCACACCATGCCCAGGCCGGCGGTAAACACTTTTTTGATTAGGTAATTTTCTTCGTTGTCGAGCGTGGCGCCGCCGAGGTGCGCGACGGTTTTATTCTGCATCAGGCTTTGGCCATCCTGCTCTTCGACGAAGCTCTTGTTACGACTCTCCCACAGGCGGTCGGCAATCATATCCATGGCGGTTTCGAGTTCGATTTCCTGCCAATGGATGGAGCGCGGCTGCCGATATTTCACTTTTTTGAGGCGCCCCGCGTGGGTAGTGAGTTCGAAGCTGTCGGCACCCTTGGGGCAGAGGCGGCCGCGGGAAAGCGGCGAAGCGGGATTGCCTTCGATGTTGATGAGTTTGTTTCCGCGATGGAAGACGAGCTGTCCGCAGCCGACGGCGCAGTAGGGGCAAACGGAATGAGCGACTTCGGCGCCGTCGTTCTTGGGGCGCAGGTGCAGGGTGTGCTCGGTCATCGCTTCGACGCCGGTGCCGTCGGTGCGCGTGAGGATTTGTTTTACGACCGGCCAGCTGGTGATGAAGTCTTTGATCGTCATGCGCGCCTCCAAGAGGACTGCATAATTCTCTCACTAGTTCAGCGCCGCGTTATTGCGGGAAATACTGTAGAAAAACGAAGCCGCGCGGCGTGACGCTGCGCCGAAATCTGCTGAACGCCAGCATCCGCGCTTCAGTTCGGTACGGCCTGGAAAAGTTTTATGGCGTTCAGCAGAGTGAAGTAAATACCCCAACTGAGGGGGACCACAACGACGAGCCAGGCCGCCGCGATCAAGGCCGGCGATGATTTGCTGGTGTCTTCAGGCATGGAGGTAACTCCTTTTCGATTTCAAATTTTGGCGTGCAGCTGCATAGTGCGCATCGCTTGCGGCTTTAGTGCCCGGACGTATCCGGGTTTCTGGGCACCGAATCCGGCAGCCAGTATTTTTTGTCGACGGGCTTGACGAGCAAGTTGGAGATAAATCCAACCACGAGCAGAGAGGCCATGATGCGCATCACGGTCTGATAGGCGCCGGCTTTATCCACGCCGTGGGCCAACTGGTATTCGCGCATGTTATTGACCAGCACCGGCCCCAGCACGCCGGCAGTCGACCAAGCGGTGAGCAGCCGGCCGTGAATGGCGCTGACGTTGTGCGAGCCGAAGAGGTCGCGCAGGTAGGCCGGGATGGTGGCGAAGCCGCCGCCGTACATCGAGATCAGTACGCAGGCTACGGCGACGAAGAGCTTGATATTGTTCATGCGGTCGCCGCCGGTGATCGGGAGAAAAACGTAGAGCACGGCGCCGAGACCCAGGAAAATAAAGTAGGTGGGCTTGCGTCCTACGAAGTCCGAGGTTGAAGACCAGAAAAAGCGTCCGGCCATGTTGAAGATGCTGAGCAAGCCAACGAAGCCGCCGGCCGCGACCGGCGTGATCATGCCGTGGAATAAATCCTGAATCATCGGCGAAGCCTGCTCGATGATGCCGATGCCGGCGGTGACGTTCACGCACAGAATGATCCAGAGCAAATAGAACTGCGGGGTGCGCACGGCGGTGCTGACGTCGACGTCGTGGGTGGAGATCAGCGCCGACGGCTTGAGCGAGTGAGACCAACCTTCCGGGGCCCAGCCTTCGCGCGGCACGCGAATCATAAAGACGCCGAACATCATGAAGATGAAATAGAGGATGCCCATCACCACGAACGCCGGTGCAACGCCGACGTCGGTGGGAGTTTTGAAGTGCCCCATCAGCCGAATGGCCAGAGGCGAGCCGATCATCGCGCCCCCGCCGAAACCCATGATGGCCATGCCGGTGGCCAGGCCCGGGCGATCCGGGAACCATTTGATCAAGGTGGAGACCGGCGAAATGTAGCCGAGGCCGAGGCCGATGCCGCCAATGATTCCGTAGCCGAAGTACAGCAGCCAGAGCTGATGGGACTTCACTCCGACGCTGCCGATAAAGAATCCCAGCGCGAAGCAGCAGGCCGAGACGAACATGGCTTTGCGCGGGCCGGCGGTTTCCAGCCACTTACCAAAGAGCGCGGCGGAGAGGCCGAGCATCACGATGGCCAGGGAGAAAATCCAGGCGACTTGCGATTGCACCCAATCGCCTTGGGCCGGTTTGGTGATGCCGATAAGCTGCGTCAGCGGAATTTTGAAGACGCTGAACGAATAGACCTGTCCGATGGAGAGGTGTATCGCGAGTGCAGCGGGAGGAACGAGCCAACGACTGTAGCCGGGGTGCGCGACCGATTTTTCGCGATCGAGGAAAGAAAGAAGCGCCATCAGGACGACTCCTTTTCGAGAATGGTGATCCGCGTCGCTCGCTTGCTCGACTCAAGCCGGAGCTGGGAGCCGGGCGCGAAGCCATTCCGGTGACATGTGAATATACTTAGAGTGTTACAAAAGCAAGGCGCGAATTGCAGCCGGTCCGATACCACCGAACTCCCGAAGGCGGGGAGTCTGGCAGGTTCGATTCATCGGGGGCTTAATCGGATGCGATGAATTTTCGGGGCTGCCGGCATCGAGAATCTATGCTGGTGCGGTGCCATTCGAGAGTGCTGGGCGCGGGTGAGTGTTCCTGTCCTAGGCGGAGACGATGCGGGCAAATTCTTTTGCGGTGCGCGGTGTAGATATGGATGCGCAGACACGGTGCGCGCATTACCACGGGCCGACGGACGTTATCGCGATCAAGATGAAATGCTGCGGGGTGTATTACGCCTGCAAGGACTGCCATGAGGCGTTGGCGGGCCACGCCGGCAAAGTCTGGCCACGAATCGAGTGGGAGGAGCGCGCGATACTTTGCGGCGCGTGCGGGGCGGAGTTGAGCATCACTGATTACATGAAATGCGATTCGCAGTGCCCTGCTTGTGACGCGGGATTCAACCCTGGCTGCCGAAAGCATTTCCATTTTTATTTTGAGGCGGCGGACAGCGCTCGAAGCGACTAGCTAGTTTGTGCTCGCGGGCAGCCGATCAGGTAGGTGACGGATAGCAGGCTGGAGGCGTGGCGCGCAGTGCCGTACTGCCAGTCGAAGGAGCTCATCGATGCCCGGCCGGCGAGTTCGCGTAGTTCGGCGACGGAGTGCGAGCGCAGGCAGGAGACGACTCCGTCAAACCACATGACGAACGGGAGAAGAGGGATTAGGTAGGTCCAGGCGAACAGCGAAAAACGAAATGGCCGAATAAACGGGACGAAGAGGAAGGTCCCCAGGGCCATCAGGAATGCGGCAGCAAGAGCAAACGGCCGGCGGCGTGGAATCTCGAAGATCGCCACTGACTGCCCCTTGCCGATGGCGTCGGCCAGGACGGACTCGGCGTGTGGACCTGGGAAGTGATGAAAAGAATTGAACAGGGTGCGGAGGCCAAGAAGTTCCCCAGGTACGCACTCGGCGTCGATCGATTCGTTGACGTGGCCGACGTCCGATCCCCATGAAGTTTGCACTTTCTCGAAGGAAGCGACGTTCGGATATTTGTCGGTGAGACAGAGTGACACGTCGCTGGCGATTCTCATTTCCTGCAGCAAGGTGGGCCAAGGGCCGCCCGCCCCGGAACATAGATCGACGATGCGGAGCGTGCCCGCTCGAGCGAGCGCCGCGGATAGCAGCGGCATGACGGTGCGATGGTAGCGGGTGAGATTGAGGATGAACTGCAGAAGATCGGTCACGGCTTCGCGAAGCTCCGCGGGAAACCAGGCTTGTTCGTGGATTTCGATGAGGTGTAAGCGTCGCATAAGGCCAAGCTAGGCGACGTGGGAGGCGGACACGCGTCGGACGCGCAAAAAATAATCCACGGAACAAGAAAAATTAGCGGGTGAGTCTGTAAGCCGGATTCTCCGAGACACCTTGTCGTTTCTGTAAGTTATGCAGAATAGACTGGAGTTTGTGTCAGGCACGTCCATCGTGTCAACTTTTTCGCGCACGGCGACACGATTTGGACCGCCCTTGCCTGGAGAATAATCAGCAGTTGGAATCGCACCGTAAAAACTGGGATGCCAGGTTGGCAGGTACCCAAAGTGATGGCTCTGTACGGAAGCAAAGCGCGCGGCTCGCCGATTAGCCGGCTCGCCATTTCCCGCGACCGGGATCAACGTTGGTCCTGATGAGTTCAGGTCGTGGCGTTGCTCTCACGAAGCATTGCTCGCACACGCGCTTCCCGTTTTTCAGGGTGAAGTCGATCACCCGGTCACGGTCTATCTCGACTTCGCATTTCCCACAGAATTCGTGTTCGCGTTCTTCCATTGTGTGTAATTTAGAGGCGACATCCGAATCGTTGTCAATGCCACGGTGCCTTCAGGGCCAGCAAATTCTGTGGAAATCGTGTGGATTGTCAGATGTCCGGTTACGCGACTAACCAGGCGCTGAGACGAAGATTCTGAGTATCCAGCGGGCGCAGTCGTTCGTGCAGCTATTGCAATTTGGCGTATTCGGATTTGGCGGCGATTAGGACGGGGATGTTGGGGTCGGCATCTTTCCACAGCGCGAGGAAATCTTTGTAGGCGGCGAGGGCGCGGACGCGGGCGGCGTCGGCATCGGCGCCTTGCGAAGTCTTCGCGATGAGCGCATTCGCGCGCGCCACGCCGAGCCGCGCCAGCGCGCCAGTCCAGCAGTTCCACACGATGCCGCTGTGGTCGAGAATTTTCTGAAACTCCGCCGCGGCCGGTGCGCCCTGCCCGGCCGCGAGATACGCTTGGCCCCGAATGTACGTGGGATACATGCAGGAAATATTCAGCACGAATGGAATCTGCCCCAGTTCCAGCGGCGACGTAACCGGTTCGAGCGCGCTCAGCGCGGCGGCGGGATCTTTTTTATTCAGCGCCAGTTGCGCGCGGATGGCCGGAAGCCACAGCGACTGGATCTGCGTGTCCAGCGGGTGAGCCTTGTCCAGCGTCTGCGCCATCGATTCGGCTCGCGCCGCTTCGCCTGCCATCGCATACGCCAGCGCGGTTTCCAGCTGCACGCCCTGGCTCGCCGGCGCCAGCTTCAACGCCTCCGCTGCGGACTGTTTCGCATCCGCGCTATTTCCATAGGCGGCTTGCTGCACCGCTTCATTCGCTTGCCAGATGGCACCGCTTTCCTTGCTGTCCGCTTTTATCGCGGATTCCACGGACCGCTTGGTCAGTTCGCGCGCTTTGCTCACGCGCCCGGCGTAGGCCTCCGTATCCGCTGCCTGTGCAAGCCCGTTGTTTTCGAAATCGGGGTTGCCTGCGAACCACTTTTGCTCTTCGGCCATCGCGGCGGTGTCCGAATTCAAAAACGCGAGGGCGTACAGGACGGAATGCAGGCCTCCGTAGTCTCTGTATTGCGCCGGTGCATCGTGGATGAGCTGCCGCGCCTCGTCGAACCGCTGCATCGCGACTTCAAGGTTGACGAGGTTGGCGTACCCATCGACGGAAGGCCCGAGGCGCTTGCCTTCACGTGTGGCATCCGCTGCTTTGTCGAACTCTCCCTTCAAGCCGTATAACAAGCCCAAATTGCCGTGCGCGCCCGCGCTCCGCGGGTAATTATCAATGAATTCCTGCACAGACTGTACAGCCTTATCCAGCTCGCCGGTGACGTTTGTGTAGTAGTCGCCCTCGATGATCAGTTTCTCTTTCTCGCTAGCGTGTTCCCTCAGCTCAAAGGCCTTGGTGTAGTACTCGTTGGCCCGCCCGGGCTCATACTGATCGGTGTAATCGACGCCCAAAGCGCTGTAGGCCCGGGCGAAATTCGGATCGAGCTGGACGGCTCGGAGGTCATAAGGCACCGCGGCCGCAGAACCTTTCTCGTCCGCGGTTTTTACAGCAAGGCTATGCGCTTGCAGGGCTTCCAGCGAGGAAGTCGTGGCCTGCGTCAACGGAACATCCAGCTTCTGCACCGTCGCCAGCGATTCGCCCAGATCGCTGCGCAGTTTGGTTGCGCCGTCTCCGAGAGCATCGAGGACTTTTTCTTTGGTTGCCGCGGTGACCTGCTTTTCAGCCAGCGGATCGCCGGTCTGGCAATTCACAGCTTTCAATCCCAGCACGTACTCGCTGCCCAGGCTCGCAATCGTTCCGGCGATGTAGGCTTTGCTTCCGGCGCGCTGGCACACTTCGCGCGCCACGTCCGGCGTGAGCTTCGTATCCTTCGGGCGGGTCATCAACTTCAGCGTCGCGGCGACTTTATTGTCGGGAAGCACGTTCAAAAACGGCGACTGGTTCAGCGAGACGGTGAGCGCGGTTTTCAGCGTGTCGTCGAAAACCGGATCGCCCGTGGTGTTGGTGAAATCGCCCAGCACGATCGTGTCTTTCTCGGTGAGCCGGTTCGCTTGCGCGTGGCGCGCATAGTACAGCCACACCGCCGCCGCGATTACCACCAGTGCGAGCGCGGCTGCGGGGACCAGAACCTTCCATCGTGTGTTGCGCGGCGCGGGAGCTTCGCTAATTTGCGGGGCGAGCTGCGTCGCCGGCGGCGCGACGGCGGCCGCCGAACTCGATCCCGGCGCCGCGGGCTGCTGCGGAGCCACGTGCGTCGCAGACAGGTGCGCAGCCGGGACAGCTCCCGAGCCCGTGGTGGAGACGCGGCCGGAATCCGTGTCGCGCTTCAGCCGTTGCAGGTCCGTGCGCATTTCAGACGCGTGCTGGTAGCGCAGGTCGCGATTTTTCTCCAGCGCCTTGTTGATGATTCGCTCGAGTTCCGCCGGCACCGCGGGATTGAGCCGCACCGGAGCGATCGGCGCGCGATTCAGAATCTCGTCAAAAATTTCCGCCGAGCTGCCGCCCGAAAAGCCCTGCTGCCCGGTGACCATTTCGTACAGCACCAAACCGAAAGAAAAAATGTCCGTCCGCCCATCGAGATCCTTTGCCCGTGCCTGCTCGGGAGACATGTACGCCAGCGTGCCCATCGCCGCGCCGGGCGTGCTCAACTCCAATTCCTGCTGCGTCCGCGTCGCGTCGCCATCGACGCCCAATTTCGTCTGCACCTTGGCCAGACCGAAATCGAGAATCTTCGCGTGGCCCCGCTTGGTGACGAAAATATTCGCCGGCTTGATATCGCGGTGAACGATGCCTTCGGCGTGCGCCGCGTCTAGCGCATCGGCTATTTCGGCGGCCAGCGTCAAAGCGAGGTCCAGCTCCATCGGCCGGCCGGAAATCTGGTGCTTCAGCGTCACGCCATCCAGAAATTCCATGGCGATGAACGCTTCGCCCGCGCGGTCGTCAATTTCGTAGATGGTGCAGATGTTGGGATGGTTCAGCGCAGAGGCGGCTTTGGCTTCGCGCTCGAAACGCGCCAGCGCCTGGGGATCTTTGGCGACCTCGTCAGGAAGGAACTTCAGCGCCACGAAGCGGCTGAGCTTTACGTCTTCGGCTTTGTAGACAACGCCCATCCCGCCGCCGCCAAGTTTCTCGACGATGCGGAAATGCGAAATGGTCTGACCAATCAGTGGATCGGGGCTGGGCATTCGCCGCGCACATAGTAGGTTGGCCCCCGGAGTAAGTCAACGAAGACGGATCGCTGATGCGCCGACCCGGACTGTAGCGCCTGATTAACGCGGTAACCGTACAAGTGACCTTAGGCAAATCCACATTTCCGGTAGCGCGACTTATCAGGAGTTACGCATTCCGTGTCCAGCAGCTATGATGTTCCTCAACGACCAACATGCATAACGCGGCCACATTGCCAAAACGAAAGCCGGAAACACACCGACCGAATTTTGCAGTGCGTTGGGCGGTAATTGCCATCCTGCTCTTGATCGTAATGATCGGGGGAAAGATGTTACGGGAGCGGGGCCAGCACCTTCAGAGACTGAAAGCAATTCAGCAATGCAACGCCGATCATGCTCGGCGGATGGCAAATATTGACCTCTCTGTGTTACAGAACAGTCAGTTTCAAGACCCTGAAGTCCGCGCAAAATGGCGGAAGGTGGGGGCCGACTTGACCGCAGAAGTGAATCTTTCAGATGTTCAACTGAATGCAGTCTACAAGGGGCGAGTTCCGTATCTTAATCAGAAAGATCTTGCCGCCTACAGCGCCGTGCTCGTCGACGAAAAGGCTTTCCTCGATACTCTGGATCGCGCGACGTTCGTCGAAGACAAAAAAGGAACGATGCAGATCCTTCCGAAAGAAGTTTCGGACCGATTTGGGGTTCAATACGGCCAATTCGAGAAGGACATCAAGGCGCTTGACCATGTTGAACAGGAGTTGGGCGCCGCGGCCACGAAAGAGCGAGGAGAGTGAGGCCAAGCTTATCCTCAGCGCGAACCCTGAACGAAACCTCCTCGCCACAAGAGCTTAAGTCCTGATTAACGCGGTAACCGGACACTACGAATCCTGCCTCGGTAACGCGACCAACTCGCAGTTGGATAGATTCGACTGGCATCGGTATACTGCGCCTCATGAGCCGATCAAAAATGGCATTCAGCATTCGACGGTCAGCAGCACTTCTCACCATCGCGCTCGTGTGTTCAGTGGCGTTGCTTGGCGGCCGTTTTTACCTGTACGGGCAGGACAAATCCGGGTTCCCCGATGGTTTCGACGCCGTGCAAGTCGCTCCCAACAGTCACAAGGTGGTCTTCGAAAATGAATTCGTGCGCGTGCTGGAGGTCAGCATCCCCCCACCTGGCACAACTGAACCGATGCATCATCATCATTGGCCCAGCTTCTTTCTTAATTGGGACACCGGGGGTGGCTCGTCTCATATTCGTTATCACCGCGGCGACGGCACAGTTAGCGATAGTCCCGCAAAAGAAGCGCCCGCACATCCAGGAACCTGGAGCATTCACTGGATGAAGCCCGAACCCATGCATGCGATTGAAGTTGTAGAAACCCCTAAGAGCGCGCTGCTTGTGCCGGGCGAGCCACCCCTTTTGCGCGTCGAAATCAAGTGCCACCCCTAGCCGCGCGGCCCATCGCGATGCAGAGAATTCCAGGTCCCGATTAACGCCGTTACCGGAGATGTGCCTGTGGGCCAATCCTCAATGTCCGGTAAGGCGACCAGGTTGAAGCTTGGTCGAAAGCAAGGAGGTGCGAAAGTTCAGCTAATCCGCAACGGTAATCTGATTCGCCAAAACATCCGCTCCAGGCTTCCCCTGCTCACTTTGGGAGATTGGCGTATTCCGCTTTGGCCTGCTGGTTGATGGGCAGGTTGGAGTCGGCGTCCTTCCACAGATTCTGGAATGTTTCGTAGGATTTTCTTGAGGCGGGTTGATCGCCCATCATTTTTTGCGCGCGGGCTAGCTGAAGCCAGGCCAGCGGGCCGATGACGTGACGCACGCTGAAACCGGGGTTGTCGATTTGTTTTTGGAATTGCTGGGCGGCGGATTTGCCGTCGCCCAGCTGCAAATACGCGAGCCCTCGAATGTAGCAGGGGTACAGATAGTCGAACGATCCGGTAAACGCCAATTCGTACTTTTCGGCGTCGCGGAGCAGTGCGATCGCCGCAGCCGGATGGTGCTGCTGCAGCTGGATCGCGGCGCGGACGGTGGGAACCAGGTAATGCTGCACCAGCGTGTCCTGCGGCCGTTGCGCGCTGATCTGGTCGGCGAGTTTGGCCGCTTCCTCGGTTCGTCCTGATCGCGCGAGGGCGAGTGCCAGCGCCATGCCATCGGCGTAATCCAGCTTTCTGCGAGCCGCCTCGTCTTCGTAACGCCGGGCATCGGCGTCTCGCCCGGCTTCGGAGTTTTCCAATCCCGACAGCGCCACCCACCAATTGGCATTGCTGTTCTTTGAATCCGGCTGCAAAACCGGGTGGCGCAATTTTTCGGCGGAGAGAAAACGGCCCCGCTGAATTTCGATCAGGGCGCGTTCGAGCAGGAAGTCGTCTCGATATTTGCCGCGCTCCTCGGCGGCGAGAATTTTTTCGACGTTCGCACGGTCGCGGGTGGCGAAGGCGACGATGAGCTTTTCCCGCCGGATGAGCAAATTGTCGAATTTCAGTACGTCCGCTTGCGCCAGCCAGGAAGCGGCCTCGGTGAATCTGCTGGCGAAGCGGATGGACTGGATCGCGCTGCCGAAATAATACGGGCTCGGTTGCAGCCGCGCGATCTCCGCTCCCTCGTCCGCCGCCTGGCCTGGCTGGCCGAGATGCGCGAAACCAGATCGGACCTGGGCACGAGCCAGCATATTCGTGGGAAATATTTGCAGCAAACGCATCGCTGAAGAATATTCCTTCTCCCAGTCGCCGATCACATAGCTGTAATAGTTGATCTCGGCGTTCAACCGGTCTCGTTCGGTCAAGCGATCGCGGAGTTGGTAGGCGCGCGTGTATGCCGCTTCAGATGCTTCGGTGTTGCCGAGGATCAGATCGGCCGCGCCGAGGCGCTGATATGTGTTGGCAAAGTTTGGATCCAGCTCGATCGCTCGTTGATAGAGCTTCAGCCCACCGGCGGCGTCGCCAGTGAAGGAGAGTTTTAGTCCTTGGGTCGCGGCCTGTAATGCTTCGAGCGAAGGGCTGGTCGCCTGGTCCAGCGGCTGATTGAAACGCGTCACGGAATCCGCGGGTTCGCCGAGCCTGGCGCGCAGGCGCGCGCTGGCGACTCCTAATTGGTGAACGATATCTTCACGGCTGGCGATGTTCATCTGCTCTTGCGCCAAAGTTTTTCCTGACGCGCAATCGATCGCGCGCAACTGTAGGTGATAACCGTTGCCGGCGTCGGCGATGGATTGGGCGATTGCCAGCTTGCTGTTAGTGCGCAGGCAGACTTGGCGGGCGACGTCGGGCGTCAACTTGGTTGTCGCCGGCGGGTTGAGCTGCGTCAGAGTCCCGCGCACTTTATCCATGCCCAGGATATTCAGGTAGGGCGTCTGTTCCAGCGCGAAGCGCAGGGCAGTGTCGAGGGCGTCATCGAAGACTGGATCGCTGGTTTCGTTTTGGACGCTGGCTAGAACGATGGTGTCGGTCGGGGAGAGCGCTACTTGGTGGCGGCGATACATGCCGTACATCCAGACTGACAGGGCGATGATTGCACTCCACATAACCGCCGGAAACCAACGTCTGCGTGTATTCCGCCGCACCCAGAAGCCTCCGGTTCTTGGTGTCTCGGAGCTAACAGAAGCGGCCGCCGGAAGCGGGGCCGGCGTCGGCCCTGGCGTTGGCAGGTCTGCCAGCTCGGCATCTACCGTGACCTGCGCGGTGAACTGGTAGCCTTTGCGGGCGATGGTGGCGATCAGGTGGCTGTCTTCCGCGCTGTCTCCTAAGGATTTGCGCAGGTGCGAGATGTATTGGGTGAGGTTGCCCTCTTCCACAAAGGTGTCACCCCAGACGTTTTGTAACAGCTCTTCCTTGGTGACCAAGCGGTTGGGGTTCTGCGCAAGGTAGAGCAGGACGTCGAAGGCTCGAGGGGTCAGCGAAACCGGGGAACCAGCGCGAGCGAGGGTGCGGGCACCGGGGTCCAGCACGAAATCTCTGAAACGATAGAGGTTACCCATTCTGGTTGGCGCTAGGTTACAACGCATTCATAGTTTTTCATCTTTTTTCAGAACCACTCGAAGGACTTCCCGAATCGGCACCTTCAGAATCTACCGCGACGGGGTCGGGCTGCCTTGGCAGGACGCCGCGTATTCTGGGGAGGTTGGGTCTATGGCGACACAATCGATAGGCTTCCGAGATCGTGTTCAAAGCATGAGCACAGGCGAGTACGCCAGGCGCGAGGAAGTCGGCGGAAGAGTCGAATCCTCCACGGAACGGCTGCGCAAGGAAAACCTGGCGCTGCGCGACGAAGTGGATCGGGTCTCGACCTTCGACGACATTGTGGGAACCTCGCCGGCGCTGACGGCGACACTTTCGCGCGCGATGAAAGTGGCGGTAACCGACTCGACCGTGCTGATCACCGGCGAAACCGGGACCGGGAAGGAGCTGGTGGCGCGGGCCATCCACCGGCAGTCGGCGCGCGCGTCGCGTCCTTTTATTGGCGTGAATTGCGCGGCCATCCCGCGGGATCTGATTGCTTCGGAATTGTTTGGCCATGAGAAGAACGCGTTCACCGGCGCGACCCAGCAGCGCCTGGGCCGCTTCGAACTGGCCCAGGGCGGAACGATTTTTTTGGACGAGGTGGGCGAACTCCCCGCCCAGACGCAGATTGCGTTGCTGCGCGTGCTGCAGGAGCGGGAGTTTGAGCGGGTCGGCAGCAGCCGCCAGATTCGGGCGGACGTGCGGGTAATTGCGGCCACCAATCGCGACTTGCCGGCCGCGATCACCGCGGGTTGTTTCCGTACGGATTTATATTACCGGCTGCACGTCTTCCCCATCGCGGTGCCTTCTCTGCGCGAACGAAATACGGATATTGCGTTGCTGGCGGAATATTTCATCGACCGCTTCGCCCGAAAAGCCGGCAAGAAAATAAAACGGATCAACCGGAAGACGATGAAATTGCTGCAATCCTACGCCTGGCCGGGAAACATCCGCGAACTGCAAAATGTGATCGAGCGTTCGATGATACTTTGCGAAAGCGAAATTTTTTCGGTGGACGAAAATTGGTTGCCACATACGGAGCGTGCGGCACCTGCGGCGCCGGAAACGAAGCAGCAACCTGGATTCCGCCGGACACTGCTCTTGGAAGAGCTGGGCACGATCAAAGCGGCCTTAAAAGATAGCCGCGGCCGCGTCTCCGGGCCGACGGGCGCAGCGGTCAGGTTGGGAGTGCCGCGCTCCACGCTGGAATCGAAGATCCGGTCGCTGGGAATCAACAAGCATCAATTCAAAGCTTGAGCAGCATTGCACGCCGATTCGATGCGCAGCAGATTCTCAGTTGGGGTAAGGCACGCGCAGCAAGGTGCCTGACGTGGACGGCAGAACGTACCGGATGCCGACGTAGACCATGCTGAGGTGCGCATTCTTGGGATCATCCGGAGCCACGAACCAGGGGGCGCGCGTGAGGTAAGAATACTGGGTGTAATACTGCAAGGCGCCATGCCTCGGGCTCTTCCAGAAGGTGAACAGCCAATCGAAAGTGATCTGCTGGATGGCGCGGTTGTTGGTGTTTGGTGAACCGGGGCCGCCGTAGCCGATGATCGCGCCGGGATTTGCAGTGTTCGTCGTGTCTGGAAAGAAATTTCGTCCGTAATAATCAGCGCCGTAGTAAACGGCGAACGCTTCCTTTTGACTTGCGCGCCACTCGAAGCCGACGGAAGCGGCGCCGGCGTGCAGCATGGAAAGATCAATGTTGTTTCCGGCAGCGTTGGGACGGACCACAAGTTCCGGGCCGGTTCCAACCAGGTAGTGGGCACCGCCGTCGCTCCAGAAAACATTCCCGAGGACCACTAGCTTGTCGGGGATCAATTCGTAGTTCATCGCGACTTGACCGCCGCCACCGAAGGCGTTGTGCCGCTCGAATGTAGTGGACCCGGTGGGCAGCACCGAGGCATGCGCGCCGGTGAGAAAGCCTGTGAGTTCGGCGTGAAAGTGCCGGCGAGCGAGTTCGGTGTCGTACGTGGTTTTGGCCAGGATGTCCGGCATAAGATTCGCAGCGCCCGCGTTGGCGTTGTTATCGAACTGGGTGCCAATCGAGCTGAACCCGGCCGGAAGCGCGACATAGTTGCCGATGTATTGGTTGGGATTTTCGATTCCCGCGCCGATGGCCCAATGGTCGTTGAGGTGATACGCGACGCGAAATTCGGCCGCGCGCGTATACGGTACGCCGACTCCAAGGTTCTGATCCTCGTTGTAGGTGATGGCCAAATCGGAGGGCAGAGGCCCGATGCCATTGCGATTCGGCGTCAGCCAGCTCCACGTTTGTCCCCCTAAAATTTCCCAGTTGCCGCGCTTTGAATAACCGAAGTAAAGCCGCAACCGGTTGGTAAGACCATTCACACTTTGATAGACGCCTGGAGCGCTGTTTCCGCTGAAGTCTCCTTCGACGTAGCCAACCAACTGGGTGCCCCTGAAATTGTCTTCGAGCTTCAGGCTGAGGCGCGAGAACTGCGCTGTGCTGCGAAATTCGGTAGAACGTCCCTGAGCCGTGTTGCCGAAAGGGATGCCTGCAAAATTCGTGGCAATGTTGCTCTGGGTGTTCGTGGTTCGAAATATATTCTCGAAATCGACGAAACCTCCGGGAGTCAAGACCGCATCGCCGAGTTTGATCGACCCGGCCGAAGCCGGTAATGCAGCGGGCTGCGTCAACTGATCGACAGGAGAGTTCGCGGCGTTGGCCATGCCATCGTGAATTTGCGATGAGGTGGGCTGAGCCACTTCGCTGGCCGTTGCGCGTGGAGCGGTGCCCGGCTGCCCGCTTTTCAGTTCGGTCTTTAACACCTGAATTTCTTGTTGCTGTGCCGCGACTTGCTGCTGAGTTTGCAGGAGTGCCTGGCGCAGGGCTTCCACCTGGGTCGCGAGGTCAGACGCGCTCGCCGGCGAATCGGCGGGGCGAGTGGGCGCCTGGCTCTGGCCATGCGTGAGACCGGGCAGGAGCAAGAGAAAGCATAAGGCTCTAAAAATAATTCGCATCGTGTGCCCTCGAGATCCTGTCGGTATCCGCACCGTGCGTGGCGGTCGCAGAATGCACGACCGGGATCAATCCCCTGGATTGACACACCCGTACCAGCGTGCGGCTAGCGGTTCGTAAAAACATTTTGGCGAAAATTGGCCGGCGAAACTCTAGATCGATTCCAGAGACTCGCTGGCGTGCCGAAGGTTGCCTTTGATCGTGTCCATGACCTCGTCGATGTTGCCGGCGAGCACCATTTTCCCTAGCGCCAGCGCGAAGCCCACGGCTTGCGATTTATCCGCATGGGAAGGAATAGAAAGAGCATTCGGATCGGTGACCACGTCGATGAGCGCGGGCCCGTTGTGCGCCAGTGCCTTCTTGAGACCCGAAGTGAGATCCGCGGGATTTTCGATTCTGACGCCCATCATGCCGACGGCTTCGGCCAGCTTGGCGAAGTTCGGATTCTTCAGATCGGTTTGATAATCCGGGAATCCTCCGGTTTCCATTTCCAGTTTCACCATCCCTAGAGCGCCGTTGTTAAACACCAGCACTTTGATCGGGAGGTCGTACTGCGTCAGCGTCAGCAAGTCGCCCATGAGCATGGCGAAACCGCCGTCGCCGGACATGGAGATGACCTGCCTGCCGGGATAAGCGCACTGGGCACCGATCGCCTGGGGCAAGGCGTTGGCCATGGAACCGTGATTAAAGGAACCAATGATCCGCCGTCCCTTGGTCGCTTTGATATAACGCGCAGACCAAACGTTGCACATGCCAGTATCCGCAGTAAAAATCGCGTCCGGCGCTGCTACTTCGCTAAGAGCCGCAGCCACCGGCTCCGGATGCATGGGCAAACGCGTTCCGACGTGATCCACGTACACGTTCATTTTTTGCATCTTCTCTTTGTGTTTGGCGATGGTGGTCTGCAGGTATTCGCGGCTCTGCCTACCTTCCAACATCGGCATCAGTGCTTGCAGGGTCTCCTTAACGTCGCCCCAGATTCCCAAGTCGAGTTTGCTGCGTCGTCCCAATCGCTCTACGCGAATGTCGATTTGCGCGATCTTGCACTTGGTCGGGAGAAACTTGTCGTATGGAAAATCAGTGCCCAAAAGCAACAAAAGGTCGCATTCGTGGATGGCCTCGTAAGCCATGCCGAAACCGATCATTCCGGTCATGCCTATGTCGTAGGGATTGTCGTATTCGATGAAAGGTTTTCCCCGGTAGGTATGCGCCACGGGAGCTTTCACTTTCTCGGCGAGGGCGACCACTTCATCGTGGGCCTCTTCGCATCCAATTCCGCAAAAGAGTGCAACCTTTTTGGCGGAATTAATGAGATCCGCCAGTTTTGCCAGATCTTTTTGGCCGGGCCGGATGCTCGGCCGATGAGTTACCAGAGAACGCGCGCCGCCGTCAGCCGGTGCGTCCATTCCAACGATATCGCCGGGCAGTACGACCACGCCTACTCCACCTTGTCCGATCGCACTCTGCATCGCGACGTGCAGAACCCGTTCAAACTGCGCCGGATTCGAGATCAACTCGCAGTAGTGGCTGCATTCCTGAAACAGATTCTGCGGATGCGTTTCCTGAAAGTAGCCTGTGCCGATTTCACTGCTGGGAATGTGCGAGGCGATCGCCAGCACTGGCGCGTTGCTGCGATGCGCGTCGAAAAGTCCGTTGATCAGGTGCAGGTTGCCCGGGCCGCAGCTGCCCGCGCAGGCGGCGAGCTTGCCGGTCAGCTGCGCTTCCGCGCCGGCTGCAAATGCGCCGGCTTCTTCGTTGCGCACGTGGATCCATTTCACTTTGTCGTTCAGGCGCAGCGCGTCCGTAACCGGATTCAAGCTGTCGCCGACAACTCCATAAATCCTTTCCACGCCTGCTTCGGCAATTCTGCGGATCAATTCATCTGCAATTCTGTGTGGCATTTTTTGGTCTCCTTCACTTATTGCTGTACTCGTGAACCGAAATAACTCGCCTTTGTCCGGCAAAGGTACCGTCAAGTCGATGCGCAATCTATACCGGTTTCGCCGGAGTCCGTGGCTGCGCCGCTGGTCCGGTTTCGCGAAGGAAGAAGCTCGCGACGATGGCGGCCGCGCAGCAAAAGATCCAAAAGAATGCGCCCTTCTGAAAATGCAGGTGCAGGTCGGCCGCGGCCCCAATGCCTCGCCCGATGTGCTTGGCATAAACCGGGCCGAGGAAGGCGGTAATCCCAAATACCAGGAAGTTGATTCCGCCGGTCGCGCTTCCCTTCACGTTGTCCGGGTTGACTTCCTTGATCACGCTGTAAGGAATCATCGCCGCGCCCGAAGCGACGCCAAAGACGAACATCGCAACATGCGGCGGCAGAGGCAGAACCTTGAGAGCCAGCTGAAGTGCAGCCAAGATCATGACCGCCGCGCTTCCGATGATCACCGGCTTGCGCTTTCCGATGCGATCCGAAAGCCACCCGAGCAGCGGGCACCCAAAAACCCAGCCGAGCGGAACCATCGAGGCGATGAGTACGGCGTTGTGATAGGAAAGCTGCAGATCCTTTTGAAACGAGGCGACGCCCCAAATCATGTCTCCGATGGTGGTGGGTGCGAACAACAGACCGGCGACCAGACCGCAGAGATACGATTGAGGATTCGAGAAAACAATCTGGTACGGCTTCAGAATCGAAGCAAAGCCTCCTTCCTGCGCGTGCGGCCCGAGCTGTTCCTTAGGAGTAGCCAGGAACAAGCAGACGGCGACCGCGAGGATGGCGACGGCTAAGCCGATCCAGATGGTGTGTACTTCCAATCCGTGTTCGATCATCGGACCGACCACGGATTGACCTGCGGAACCACCCAACATCCCAACACACTGAGTGGCGCCAATGGCGGTGGCTAAGTAGCGCGCGGCGAAACCATGCGCGGCCAGGTAAACGGCGCCGGTAAATGCAAAGGCCGAGCCCGCGCCTTGCAACAATCGCCCGGTGTCGCCGGCTACCACCGACCCTCCGCCAAAGAAAAGGCAACCAATTCCCAAGATTGCCGCACCTACGGGAATCGTGCGTTTGGCGCCCAAGTGATCCAACGCCGCACCGGCCACCAAACTCATGGTGGAGTAGGTGTAATAGTAAGCACCCAGAATCGCGCTGAGGCCCAGCGCCGTGGTGTGGAAGGAAGCTTCCAGCTGTGGAATCATCACGGCGGGACTCGACCTGACCGCATATTCCAGAAAATAGAACGCCACGGTGAAGGCCCAGGCAACGATAAATGCGCGGGTCTGAGCTTGAGTCTGTTTCGGTTCCAATGCAGCTGTGGCCATGACGCGGCGAACCTCGCTCGTGAAACTTCTAGACCGCAGATGCTGAAGCATCCTCGCGGCCAAAGTCGAGGTTTACCCAGCGCATTGAAAAGAGGCGCGTTACTTGCGACGAGACGATCCGCGGAAACTAATCGTTGTCAACATCTTCACGGAAGTGCCGAGCCGTTGACGGACGCTGAAAGTTTGAAATTCTGGCGAGTGGTGTCCAGCTCCGGGCGCAGAGAGAAACGACGAACTACCTGCGGGTCATAACCTCGACGTTAACGTCAAACCTCCGCCGGAAGTAGCAATCCACAAATTCTTCGCCGCGGCTTTTGAGCGATCGTGATTTCTCTTTCCGATTGAAAACAAATCCACTAGCGAAAGCGTGCGGCAAAAATTCGAATTGGAGATTCAGTTGCTTTTGGAAGCGGAGGAGAAATGGAGATCCGGTAATGACCTACGCATCGACGGCCAAAAGTTCAGCAGGAAACCGCAATACAGTAGTCAGCAAGCCTGGGTCCGCCTTCCGACCAAGAAAAATAACCTCGCGCCTGGCGCACCGCGAGTCGTCACACGGCCAAGCCCGCGACGCGGCCGAATCTCAAGCGGCGGCCGGAAGAAAAGCCTTTGAAGAAATGTTTGTGGCCTCGCGTCCGAAATTCGTGGCGATGGCGCGCTCCATCCTTCGCAATCGAGAAGACGCCGAAGACGCCGTTCAGAATTCTTTTCTTTCCGGGTATCTCCATTTGCGGAGCTTCGAAGGTCGGTCTGCGCTCAGCACCTGGTTCACCCGGATTGTCCTGAATGCGGCCTTAATGCTTCGACGCAAGCGCAAGCGCTCAGCAATGCTGTCGATTCTGGAAAACAACGAGCGGGATGAGGCCGAATGGCTCGAGAATATCGCGGTCCCGGAACCGAACCCAGAAATGATTCATTCGGATCACGAGATTCTGCAGCTGGTGGAGGAGATTCTGGGAAAAATGAAACCCGCGCTGCGGCAGGCGTTCCGCATGAGCTACTTTGACGAGCTGTCGGGTTCGGAAGCCTGCGCCGTGCTGAGGGTGCCGGCAGAAACCTTTAAAGCGCGCCTTTTTCGCGCCAAACGGCAGGTCTTCGAGCAAGCAAAACGATCGGTTGTCGTTCCGGTTCGACAGCCGTACGTTGCGCTGACCGTGGAATCAAAATCCAGATGACCGGTTACAGACGATTCGCGAGATCTTCAATTGCGTCCTGGTCCGCCGGCGGACGGATGCCCAGGCGCTTCATTTTATAAAACAGAGTCGTGCGCTTCAGGCCGAGTTTCGCGGCCGCGCCGCGCGGACCTCCGAGTTTCCAGTTGGAGCGCTGGCATGCGGCGAGGATTTCCGTGCGTACTTTGTCTTCGAGCGTCGGATTAGATACTTTGGGCGCCTCGGGCAGCTCACTTTCCAGAACGCCCGGCTCAAAGACACCATCATTCGCGAGAATGACGCCGCGGGCGACGTGGTTTTGCAGTTCGCGAATGTTGCCGGGCCAGGGGTGCTGGACCAGCGAGCGCATGGTTGCCGGAGGAATCGAGTCGATCGATTTATTCATCGATGCTGCAAAGTGCTGGACAAAATATTCCACCAGCTCGGGAATATCGGATTTTCGTTCCCGCAAGGGCGGCAGATAAACCGGGAAAACGTTCAACCGGTAGTACAAGTCTTCACGGAATTCGCGAACCTGAGCCATTTGTTTCAGGTCTTGATTGGTCGCGGCAACGACGCGAACGTCGATTCGCGTGGTCCGCGTGCTGCCCACCGGCTCGAATTCCCTTTCCTGCAGGACGCGAAGCAGCTTGGGTTGAAGCTCCAAGGGCAGATCACCGATCTCATCGAGGAAGAGGGTGCCGCCGTCGGCCATTGCGAAGCGGCCGATATGAGAGTTGAACGCGCCGGTAAATGCCCCGCGCTCGTGCCCGAAGAGTTCGCTTTCCAGCAGGCCGGCGGGGATCGCGGCACAATTCACTTTGACCAAGCTTTGGTTGCGACGGGGACTGCATTCGTGAATCGCGCGTGCGATCACTTCCTTTCCAGTACCAGTTTCTCCGGCGATCAGCACGGTCATATTCGTGGGAGCGACCGCTTCAACGAGGGCTAGAGTGGCCCGGAGGCAGCCACGCCGACCGACGATGGTCTCCATGAATGGAATTTCCTCCCGGCCAGCCTTACGCGAGGGCAATTCACTTCTACGAAACGCAGCTGCATTCATGGGCATGCGACCGTGGCTCTTATCAATTTGGACAACGGAATTAACCGCGCAACTCATCGCGCCTCCTGGACTGCAAACACTTAAATCGAATAGCTGGGGAGCACAACTCTACGCGTCGAAGGTCTTGCCAGATTTTCTGCTTCGACGTTCTCTACGCATCAAGGCTCGGATGTATAGGCCGCAGTTCTTCAGCCGAATCGACGCGGCCTGCCACCTGATCAGAGACTTGATTGCGCCGGCATCCACCGACCGTAAGTCCGCACAATCGATGACGATTCGCTTGCCCGTAGCCTCGGCTGCAAGGGCCGCTTCCATCTCCGCCACGTTTTCGGTTATCAATTGACCGCTAACTCGGAAGACCACCACCCCATTCCCTGTCTTGGTGATCCTCAGCATCGCGTTTCCTTTCGACGTCCGGCGGCCGTCCTCAGGAATGCAATTCAGCCGCCACTCGTAAGCGGTTGAAAAAACAACACAGTAAGAAAAAATGAGATGGCGAATTTTCGACAATTGACGAGCGCTGGTACAAATCTCATCCGTGACGCCAGCCCGCAAAAAAGACTTGCAAAAAAAAGCACCCAAATTTGGCGCGATGAATCGAACGCTGATTAGGTTCAGCCTGGGCGAGCTTAAGAGGCAAGGCGGTCCTCGAAACGAGGCCCGGCTTCACAAATCAAAGGAAAGTTCATTCCAATCGAGCTTGTCGTTCAGCCGATTGGCTAGGTGTATTATGCGTGCCATGGTCCAGCCACAACTGGAGTCGGAGCCTTTTGACATTCAGAAGTTAGTGGACTCCATTCCTTCGTTAATCCATACCGCCCGGCCTGACGGTTACCTCGACTACTTCAATAGGCGCTGGCTGGAATATCTGGGCGTGACTCTGGACAAAGTAGCCGGCTGGAATTGGACGAATTTCATTCACCCTGACGACGTTGACGGCATCGTCACCAAATGGCGAGCCTGCTTGGCCAGCGGAGACGTATTCGAATACGAAACCCGCGTGCGGTGGGCGAACGGCGACTTCCGCTGGATGTTTCACCGGAAGGTGCCGCTGCGCGATGCAAATGGCAATATCGTCAAGTGGTACGGCTCGAGCATGGACATCGAGGACCGCAAGACAGCAGAAGGAAGGAACCGGGCTCAAGAGGCCGAGCTCCGTCAGATGCTGGACTTCACACCTCAACTTATCGGGGTTTACGGGGCTAACCGCGAACGGCTCTACGCGAACCGCACCGCGCTCAACTATCTTGGCATGAGCCTCGACCAATGGCGACAGGCGAGCTTTGGTACCTTTGCCCACCCTGACGATACGGAACTGCTCACGGCCTATGCGGAGCATGCTTTCTCAAGCGATGCCGCCGACGAATTGGAAGTAAGGATACGCAAAGAGGATGGAAGTTATCGTTGGTTCTTGGCTCGTTTTAGCGCATTGCGGGACGAGCAGGGACAGATCACGCGTTGGTATTCTTGCGCCACCGACATCGACTACCGCAAGCAAGCCGAAGACCGGCTTCGTCAGGAAAATGTCGCGCTGCGTGAAGAAATCGACAAGGCCTCGATGTTTGAGGAGATCGTCGGCACCTCCCCCATATTGAAAAGCGTCCTCTCGCGCATCTCGAAGGTGGCCCCAAGTGATTCGACTGTTCTCATCACCGGTGAAACCGGAACCGGCAAGGAGCTGGTGGCCCGCGCGATACACCGCAGGTCCGCCCGGGCTTCGGGTGCATTCATCAGCGTCAATTGCGCGGCAATTCCCAGTGACCTGATCGCCTCGGAGCTGTTCGGTCATGAGAAGGGCGCCTTCACCGGCGCGACACAGCAACGTTTGGGTAGGTTTGAGTTGGCGAATGGAGGCACCCTATTTCTTGACGAAGTCGGGGATCTTCCTGCCGAGACCCAGATTGCGCTTCTGCGCGTTTTGCAGGAGTACGAGTTTGATCGCGTCGGCGGGAATCGTCGAATTCGCGTGGACGTTCGAGTGATCGCCGCCACAAATCGCGATTTACAGGTCGCAATCAGTACCGGCGCCTTCCGCAGCGATTTGTTTTATCGGCTCAATGTATTTCCGATCGAGATGCCTTCTCTGCAAGAGCGAAAATCCGACATTCCCCTGCTAGTAGAATATTTCATTGACCGCTACGCGAGAAAAACCGGCAAGAGCATAAAACGCGTCAACAAGAAGACTCTAGATTCGCTGCAGTCCTATCCCTGGCCCGGAAACATCCGCGAACTGCAGAACGTCATCGAGCGTTCCATCATTCTTTGCGATACCGAGATTTTTTCCATCGATCAAAGCTGGCTGCCTCGCCCGCCAGCGGTGACGCCGGAGGGTCGTCGAGCTGAACTCCCTCACAAACTGCTAGCCCAAGAGAAGAACTTGATTGAGGCCGCCCTGAAGGATGCTCGTGGACGGATATCGGGACCGGCGGGGGCGGCAGTCAAGCTGGGGATACCCCGGTCTACACTGGAATCAAAAATTCGATCACTGAAAATTAACAAGAACGACTTCAGAGCTTAGCCAGACCTTCTACGTACGTCCTGGTGGCTTTTGCGCCAAGAGCGGTCGCGCGCGCGAAGTAGCGCGATTTGAGAGGTGTCCAAAAATTAGCGGGTGAGTCTGTAAGCCGGATTTTGTACGCTGCGCTTGCGCGCGGCGTGACGATCATTCCTCTAGGCCTCGAATCGCTTCGAGGCTCCAGCAGCCTACCCGAGGGTCGCGGCAGCCGGCTCTTGCGAGCATGCTGCGTGCGGGCTGGGCCAGCCCTCCCCTCCTATTTGGCCTTGCTCCACGCGGGGTTTGCCGTGCCCCGGATGTTGCCATCCGGGCGGTGGGCTCTTACCCCACCTTTTCACCCTTGCCAAATGAGTCGACCGAAACAGGCGGGCCATTGGTTTCCCGTTGGCCTGCCGCCGAGGTGCGAACATCACCGGCGGTTTTATTTTCTGTGGCACTTTCCGTGGCCGCGCGATCGCTTTGCAGCGAAGGCGAAACCCCCTGGCGTTACCAGGCGCGTTGCCCTTAACCCTGCGGATTTTGAGGGCCGCAGGGAGTGGTCCGACGCTCTTGCGAGCTGAGGACCATGGGAGTCCGGACTTTCCTCCCGTTTGCGTTTCTTGCGAAAGCAAACCGGCGATCATCCAACTCACCCGCTGATTGGATTATAGCTGAGGAAGCTAAGAGGGAGTATCGAGGAGTTGTTGGAGGTGCTGCGGGGGATCGACCGGAGTGAGTTCCTGTGGTTCAGAATAGGTTTCGACCTTCGGTGGCCAAAAACGAAACAACACTAGGTCGATTACGGCCCACAGGAGGAGCACGGTCCAGCGAGACGAGACCCCGCTGTAACCCGACATAAGTAAAAAATTCGAGAAGCCGTGCGCCAGCCACGAGGGCAGGACGGATTTAGAACGAAGCGCCAGCCACGAAAGTGCAAAACCCATAGCGACGCAGTCTAGGAGACGCCACCCCGAGTGAATCAGCACGTCGGAAAACGCCGTTCTCCAGTAGGAATCTAGCGGATAGTGAAAGACGGCCCAGACTACACCTACGAGAAAAATTCCGCGATACAAGCCGTATCGAGTGATGAAACGCGGCTGCAAGTAGCCCCGCCAGGCAACCTCTTCGACCAGCGCGCTAAAGAACATGAAAAGATAGAGCCACTTCGGCAGCGGCGAGAAGTAGCTAGAGAAGATCGGAGGGCCGAGGTGGCCGAAGTCGTACGCGGCCCAATGGATACGATCGAAAACGTACTGAAGTGTTGGAAGTGCGGCCCAAACGATTGTCGGGAGCAGCATTCCCAGCCCGAGGTAGAGCGTGGGCGGAATTCGTATGCTCTGTTTCAAGGTTTCGCGTCGCGTAGGACCCATCGCCACATACAGAAGCGCGAAAAGAGCGGCCGCTTGCCAAACTCGGCCGCTGGCATACAGGATCGGCCACGATGCCGTCAAGCTCGACGCGCCGTGCCGCAGTGCGCCGTGAATCCAGGAAACGATGAAAAAGAATGGCAAGTCAGTGAACCCAGCGACGAAGGGAAGCGCGATCATCATCCAGATAAATCTATTCACCTGACGATCCGGAAAACCATCCAGTCGGGCGGAAAATTCTGGCGCGAAATGAACTGGTAGTTCAGCGCGTTCGGACCGTAAGCGCAAATCACCGTAGAGCACCAAAACAATTCCCAAGAGTGCGGACCAAATTCCGTACCCGGCCGCGTGCAGGATTCTGAAGAAGCCGCCGAGGTTTGGCGAGAGAGGTTGGCCATCGGGCCAAGGAACCGGGAGACTTAATTTAGCTAGATGTAGAACCGTCGCGACATTGGCGGTCAGCCCTAGCGCAAGAGGAAGATAGACCCACCGCGCGAGCCGCCTGGAGGGATTCGGTCCGGGGAAAAAGCAGACGTAAAACGCTGAGGCGCCGGCGAAATAAACGAGGAACATCGTCAGGTTCAACAGTGACGACGCATCAACAGCGACAAATCGGGAATCAGGAGCGTATGCACGCAGGAGAGCTTGCACCCAAGCGCTCCAAGAACCCAGGCTTTGGGACATGAGCAAAAGAATCGAACCCAGGAGAAGCGCGACGAAGCCGCGATCGGCGGGCCAAACGGATTTCGCGAAGTTCGTGAGCCGTTGTAGCGGGGCTGGGATTTGGATGGCCAAGAATGTGAGCGTTGCGGGCACACTCTATCGAAAGCGTCGGAGGATTGCAAAACAAGTAATAAATCGGGAGAGTAACCCTCAATTCGCCTTGTAGATGGTCTTCCCTTCCTTGATGGTCTCTACGACTTTTACGTCTTTGATGGCCATAGGATCGACCTTCAGCGGGTTTTTGTCGAGGATGACGAGGTCGGCAAGTTTTCCGGGCTCGAGGGAGCCTTTGGAACCTTCTTCCGAATATTGCAGCGCAGAGTTGATGGTGATGGCCTTCAGGGCTTCCAGCGGCGTGACCCGTTGATCCGGACCGATCACGACTCCGCTGCGCGAGACGCGATTCACCGCGGTCCACATCACGAACATTTGATCCAGCGGGGCGACGACGAAATCCGTGTGATTCGTGGGGCGCAGGCCCTTATCGATGGCGGTGCGCATCGGGCTGATGAAAAAGGCCTGTTTCTGCCCACGATTCAGCACATGCGTATCTCCGAAGTAGTAGGTGTGCTCGGTGTAGAACGACGGCGTGATGGCGTAGGCAACGTACTTATCGAGCTGGTCGAGCCGCACGAACTGGGAGTGGATGACCACGGTATGGCGCGGCTTCGCCAGATCTCCCGCTGCGGCGTACTCGTGCGCGCGCAGAATCATATCGATCGCGGCGTCGCCATTGGCGTGAATATTTAACGGCAAACCAAGATCGTAAACTTTCTTAACCATGGCTTTCAGTTCAGGCTCCGGGAAACTGGGTTCCCCGCGCCAGTTTTTCTCGCCGCCCGGGCCACCGGTCAGGTAGGGAGTGGTAAAGAAGGCGGTCTTGCCTTGCGGCGAGCCATCCGAAGTGATCTTGACGCCGCCGAGTTTCACGTGATTCACGTATTTGCCAAATGAATTGGGGGGATTTTTTTCCAGAACTTTATCGAGGTCGAGAATAAACGGGTAGGCGATCACATCAATGGTCTGCACTCCGGCAGCCGCAACGCGCTTCAGCAATTCGACGTCGCCGGCGTGCGTCAAACCTTCCTGAGCGGTGGTTATTCCGGCGGCGGCGTAGAGCATTTGGCCGGCGCGGCTCCAGCTTATTTCTTCTTCACGGCTGGGATGCGGCAACGCGCTGAAAACCGGCAGGAACGCCGTTTCCATGATCAATCCCGCAGGCTCGTTCGAACCTTTTTCGCGCAGAATAATTCCTCCGGCGGGCGTTTTGGTGGCGGCGGAAATCCCGTACTTCTTGAACGCCGCGCTATTGAGCACCGCGCCGTGCATCGAGACGTGATTCACCATGACCGGATTATCGGGAAAGTCGGCATCGAGATCCCGGCGGGTGAGGCCAACGCCGTTGGGCATCACGTTTTCGTCGTAGCCGTAGGCCTGGATCACAACGCCTGCGGGAATTTTGTTGGCGTCGCGGAATTTTTTCAGCTCGGCGACGATGCTGGGAATATCTTTGCCGGGGCCGGCGGGAGGCGCGTAGACGTTCACTTGATTCGCAACGCTGAGCGAATTGATGTAATGGCTGTGCGGATCGAGGAAACCGGGGAGCAACGCCTTCCCCGCCAAATCGACGAGTTTAGTGTTCGCGCCTTTGTTGGACTTTTCGATTTGGACGCGCGTGCCGAGGGCCAGGATTTTTCCATCTTTTATGGCGATGGCTTCGGCGGAGGGCTGCGCGTCATTCACGGTGACGATGTCGCCGCCGTAGTAGATGGTATCGGCGGTGGCCGCGGGAGCAGGCGCGCTCGAACCGCATCCGATGCTGAGACACACTACGATTGCCAACACGGATGCGAAAATCGTCTTCATTTGGGAAATCCTCGATCGCCTCTTCGGGCTGGGTTTAGTCGAGCAGCACGTCGCGTGAGGCTCGCTCTAATTTGTGAGCGGAAGACTACCACACCGCGGCTGATTCGATTGGCATGAAAGGTGACACGGCCAGGTTATTTGGCGATGAGGAGCTTTTCGAACTCGGCTTCGGTGAGGATTTTGACTTTTAGGGCTTCGGCTTTGGCGAGTTTGGAGCCGGCGTCTTCGCCGACGACAACGTAGCTGGTTTTCTTGCTGACGGAGCCGCCGATTTTGGCGCCGTGGGCTACGGCGAGGGCTTGGGCTTCTTCGCGGGAGTGATTGGCCAGGGTGCCGGTGAAGACGAAAGTCATTCCGGCGAAGCGCGTATCGATCAGCGCTTTGCGCTTTTCGATCATGTTGACGCCGACTTCGCGCAGATCTCCGATGAGTTTGCGGTTCGCGGATTCGGAGAAGAATTCGCGGACGCCTTCGGCAACCTTGGGTCCCACTTCCCCGACTTCCATTAATTCTTCGGCGGTGGCGTCGGCGATTTTCTGCATGTCGCCGAAATGTCCGGCGAGAAGCTGCGCGGTGCGTTCGCCGACGAAGGGCATGCCCAGGGCGTAGACCAAGCGCGCGAGGCTGGCTCTTTTGCTGGCGGCGATTTCGTCGAGCAGATTCTGCGCCGATTTTTCGCCCATGCGGTCGAGATTGCTGAGCGTTTCGAGATCGAGGCGGTAGAGATCTGCGTAATTCTTGACCAGACCTTTTTCCAGCAGCTGGATGACGATTTTGTCGCCGAGACCGTCGATATTCATGGCGTGGCGGGCGGCGAAGTGCAGCAGCGATTCGCGCGTGCGCGCGGGGCAGGAGACGTTGACGCAGCGATAGGCGGCTTCGCCTTCGGTGTGGTGCACGTGCATGCCGCAGACCGGGCAGTTCTCCGGCATTTGGAATTCGACTTCTTCGGCGCCGTGCTTGACGACTTTCAGCACGTGCGGGATGACTTCGCCGGCGCGTTCGACGAGGACGGTATCGCCGGCGTGAATGTTGAGGCGGCGGACTTCATCGAGATTGTGCAGCGTGGATTTGACTACGGTAACGCCGCCGATTTGGACCGGCTCAAAAATGGCGAAGGGCGTGAGCACGCCGGTGCGGCCTACGCTGATCATAATTTCGCGCAGCAGCGTGGTTTCCTGGTGCGCCTGATATTTGTAGGCGATGGCCCAGCGCGGCGCTTTTGAGGTGAAACCCAATTCATTCTGCAAGCCGACTTCGTTGACTTTAATGACGATGCCGTCGATGTCGAAGCCGAGTTTTTCGCGTTTGGTATCCCACTTGGTGATGTACTGCTCGACCTGAGGCAAGCCATCGCGAAGTTCCCAATCGTCGCTGACCTTGAAACGCATTTCGCTGAGTGCTTCGAGAACTTCGGAGTGGCGTTTTTTCGGGACGCGTCCATTGACCAGCAAGTAGTAGGCGAAGAAGCCGAGATTGCGCGATTTGGTGATATTGGGATCGAGCACGCGAACCGAGCCGGCGGCGGCGTTGCGCGGGTTGGCGTAGCGTTTAGCGCCGATGGCGTCCTGCTGCTCATTCATGGCGTCGAAGGCTTTGCGGGTCATGATGGCTTCGCCGCGAACCTCGAAGCTGCCGGGCAGGCCGGCTTTCTTCAGATGTTTTTCATCGACCCACAGCGGAACGGCGCGAATGGTGCGCACGTTGGGCGTAACGTCTTCGCCGGTGGTGCCGTCGCCGCGGGTGACGGCGCGGACCAGCGCGCCATTTTCGTAAACCAGCGACATGCTGAGACCGTCGAATTTGTGTTCGGTAACGTATTCGATTTTTTCGCGGCCGGTGAGGTCGCGGACGCGACGATCGAAATTGGCGAGTTCCTCGAAGGAGAAGGCGTTGTCGAGACTGCCCATGGGCGTGAGGTGCGCGACGGTTTGAAAACCTTCGCGGGCGGCGCCGCCGACACGCTGGGTGGGCGAATCGGGCGTGATCAGCTTAGGATTTTGCTGTTCGAGTTGTTTGAGGCGATTGAGCAGCTTGTCGAAGGCGGCGTCGGAAATTTCGGGGGCGTCTTCGACGTGGTATTTATATTCGTGATGGCGGATCTTTTCGCGGAGGCGTCGAATTTCTTCGACGACGGCTCCGGAAGATTTTCCAGCGGCGCTGGCTGGCGTGACGGTCTTGGAGGTTTTTGCGGCTTTGGCCGGCTTAGTTTGCTTCTTGCTTCCCTGCTTTGATCCGTTCCTAGCCATGAACTCTCCGCGCCGAAGCCGACGGTATAAGTGCGCCCGGTATTATACAATGCGCGTTCGCGGCGCGAAGTAGGGCGATGACGGTAGAGCGGCGGGAGCATTTCGCGGCAGTTCTACAACGGGGACGATGGCACACGGATTAAAAAACGCGCTGTTGATCTACAACCCGACCAGCGGCGGGCGGCGGCACCGGCGATTTCAAGAAATCGAGCAGGCAGTACGCATCTTGAAGGACGCGGGGATCACGGCGGAGCTGGCGCCGACGTCCGACGCCGGGCACGCGCAGGAAATCGCACGCCTGGCGGTGGGTGCGCGCCGCGAAATGGTGATCGCCTGCGGCGGCGACGGCACGATCAACGAAATTATCAATGGACTGGCCGGGAGCCAACTGCCGATGGCGCTGCTGCCGGCCGGCACCGCGAATATTCTGGCCAAGGAATTGGGAATTCCCTGGGACATTCCGCGAGCGGCGAAATTGATTCCGGAAGGCGTGATTCAGAGAATTGCTTTGGGTATGGCGACTCGCGTCAGCGTTGACGAAAACGATTACACCGCCGCGATGCCGGAGCAGGGCCGCTATTTTTTGAGTGTGGGCGGGGCCGGGCCGGACGGCGCGATCGTGAATGGCGTCGATGGCGCGCTGAAGAAAAAAGTCGGCGTGGTGGCGTATTGGGTGGAAGGCATGAAGCAGCTCCTGACTTACGATTTCCCGGAGATGCGGGTGCGGTCGAATGGGACCGACCATCTGGCGTCGATTATCGTGGTGGGACGCACCGCGAATTACGGGGGCCCGTTTAAAATTACGACCGAGGCGACGCTGTTTGAGGATTCGTTCGAGTTCCTGACCAATTCGACGCGCAGCCGTTTGCAATATTTGGCGTGCCTGCCGGCGTTGTGGCTGGGAAAAATTCGCGGGATGCAGGGCATCAAGATGTGGAAGGCGACCGAAGTGGTTTGCGAAGCGGCGGGCGAGCAGACGGTGTGGGCGCAGGTGGATGGTGAGCCAATTGGGCCGCTGCCGCTGAAATTCAGCATCGTACCGGATGCGTTGTCGCTGGTGACGCCGGCGACGTTGCGCACGAATTCCCCCGCAGCGTAGTTCCCTTTTCTTGTTTTTTTCGGTAGATAATCCCCACATGGAACCTGTCACGCACGCGCTGACTTCGCTGGCGCTGGCCCGCGCTGGGCGGGAGCGTCTGCCGCGATATGGCGCGGCGATGCTGATTGTCGCGGGCGTGGCGCCGGATTTGGATTTTGCAGCGTATTTTGGCGGGCCCGTTGCTTATCTAAAGTTCCATCGCGCGGTTTTACATTCGTTTGTTGGTGGTTTGTTTTTGTGTTGCTGCATTGCGGCGGCGTTTTATTTTTGGGACCGGCGTGGGGCGCGGAGTTCGGCGGCCGAGGGCGACGTTATGCGGCTCCGATTTCTGGCGGCTTTGGCGACGTGTGTCGCCGGTGCGGGCGTGCACGTGCTGATCGATCTGGCCAGCGGAATTGGCGTGCGATTGTGGTGGCCGCTGCGCGGCGGGTGGGTAGCCTGGGACTGGCTCGCGAATTTTGATGTTTTTATTCTGGCGCTGCTGGTGGTTGGATTACTGCTGCCGCATTTTGCGCGGATGGTCAGCGAAGAAATTGGAGAGGAACGCCACGGCGTCGCGGGTGGAGTGGGCGCTGCGATTACTTTAATTTTGCTGGCGCTGTATGTGGGTGGGCGCGGCTTTTTGCATGCGCGCACCGTCGATTTGCTGCTATCGCGTGATTATCACGGCGAGCCGCCGCAGCGGGCTGGAGTGTTTGCATCGGCGTCGAATCCTTTTGAGTGGCGCGGAGTGGTGGCGACGCCTGCGACCGTGGAGGAGCTGCAGCTTTCGATGTTGCCTGGACCGGCATTCGATCCGGACCAGATGGTGGCGCACTACAAGCCGGATGATTCGGCGGCGATCACTGCGGCGCAGAATACGGATGAGGGGAAGTTATTTTTGGACTACGCGCGGTTTCCGCTGGCAGCCGTGGAACCGCGGGACGACGGATTTGAGGTCGAGCTGCGTGATTTGCGATTCCCTGCTGACGACCATTCGGCGGACAACGTCGTTGTGAGCCTGCGGGTGGGTGACAATTCGCGAGTCAAAGATGAAAGTTTGCGATATGCACACGCCCGCCGCTAAGCCGGCGCCGAGCTAAGCATGACGACCGCCGGGCGTAGCTTTCAGCTTTTTACTGTCGGCTTGTGCATCAGGAAATGCGAGACGAGGTAGAGCAGCACGAAGGCGACGACCGTTCCTAGCGCGAACGCGGCGCCGTGAGATTTCAGGTATACCAGCGCAGCGTCTCCGTAGCGCACGGCGAGAATTCCTTCGATGCCGTAGCGCAATCCCCTGCCCAGCAAAATCGCCAAAATAAAAGTGCGGGCCGGGACTTGGAAGACGCCTTCGGCGAGGACGAAGGGCTTGAATGGAAACGGCGGAGGAAGAAGGGCGGGGACGAAAGCGCTGAGGAAGGCGTTGCCTTCGACCCATTCTTTAATTTTTTCGGCTTTGCCGCCGGCGTGTTTGTGGAAAAAAGCTTCGCCGCCTTTTTTGGCCAGGAAGTAGAGCAAGATGCAGCCGGAGAGCGAGCCGACCGCGCCCATCAGGGCGTAGTACGGCATCCGCGAGGGATTTGCGACGCAGAGCTGGATGAGCATGGCGTCGGGAAAAAACGGGAAGGACAAGACGGAAGAATCAAAAAAAGTGACGACGAACAGGCCTCCGCCCCCGAAAGCCAGTACCAAGCCCTGCAACCACGCGAATATTTTTGCTTTGCGACTGATCTGAATCAAGAAATCCCCGGGAAAATCGAACGATTGTAACAGAGTTTGGCAAGGCGCCGCGCGAGGCCGAAATTCACCGCGGATTCGAAATTTGCCGATTCGTGGCGCGTCCGTTAGAATTTGACCTGCGATTTTATTTCGCCCCGAGTTTTTAATTCATCCATGGCACTCCTCGACAAATTAAACGAAGCGCAGCGCGAAGCGGTGTTGACCACCGAAGGCCCTTTGCTGGTGCTGGCCGGCGCCGGTACGGGCAAGACGCGGGTGATTACGTATCGCGTGGCGCATCTGATCGAACTGGGCGTGCCGGCGGGCGCGATTCTGGCGGTGACTTTTACCAACAAGGCCGCCGGAGTGATGAAGGAGCGCATCGCCGAACTGCTGCGCGTGACCGGGCGTGATGGTTCAGATGTGTGGGTTTCTACTTTTCACTCGTTTTGCGCGCGATTGTTGCGGCGCGAGGCCAGGCATCTGGGGCTGCCGCGCGATTTTGCGATTTACGACGACGACGATCAGAACGCGGCGGTGAAGCGGGCGCTGGCGGCGCTGGAATTTTCAACCGAGGATTATCCTCCGCGGGCAGTGCGTTCCCAGATCAGCCACGCGAAAAATCATGGCATCAGCCCGGACGACATGGCGGAGAGTGCTTCGCAGGCGCGAGATGAGAATCGCAAGGACGTGGCCAAGATTTTCAAAGCTTACGCTGACATTCTGCGGAAAGGCGCGGCGCTGGATTTCGACGATTTGCTGTTGAAGGCGGTCGAGCTGCTGCATGACAAGCCGGAAGTGCGCGCGGCGTGGAATTCGCGATTTCACTACATCATGGTGGATGAATTTCAGGACACCAACCGCTCGCAGGAAGATCTGGTGCGGATGCTGGCGGGCGAGCGGCGCAACATTTGCATCGTGGGCGACGAGGACCAATCGATTTACGCCTGGCGCGGCGCGCGCGCGGGAAACCTGAAGCGTTTCACGCAGGATTATCCGGACGCGAAGGTTATTCGGCTGGAGGAGAACTACCGCTCGACCCAGATCATTCTGGACGCGGCCGCGGCAGTGGTGAAGAACAATTCCGACCGCCTGGGAAAAACTTTGCAGGCCACGCTGGGTCAAGGCGACCGGATCAAATTTTACGAAGCTCCGGACGCGATGGCCGAGGCGGAATATATTTGCGCGCAAATCGCGGCGCAGGTGCGCAGCGATCCCGACGCGCGGTTGGCGGTTCTGTATCGAACTGGGGCGCAGTCGCGTTCGTTTGAAGAAGTATTGCGGCGTCTGAATATTCGCTACCGCGTGGTGGGCGGCTTCAGCTTTTACGAGCGCGCCGAAGTGCGCAATGCGTTGGCTTACGTGCGGTTGATTTTTCATCCTGAAGATGACGTGGCGCTGCTCAGGGTGTTGAACGTGCCGCCGCGCGGGATTGGAGCGGTGACGGTGGCGGCGCTGGAAGCGAAGGCGCGGGACAATTCGCAGTCGTTATGGGACGTGATTCGGTCCAGCGAATTTTTGACCGGCAAGAAATTCAGCGGAGCGCTGCGCTCGTTTGGCAAGCTGATCGAAGACCTGCAGATCGAGTGTAAGGAACTGGCGCCGGCGCAATTGATCGAACGGGTGCTGGCGCGCACTGGATATCTCGACTGGGTGGAGCAACAGGACAATCTGGAGCACACTTCGCGGGGTGAAAACCTGCGCGAACTGGCCAACGCGATGGCGGAGGCGACCGAACAGGGGCAGACACTCGAAGATGTGCTGGACGCGGCGGCCCTGGCCAGCGACGCGGATCAGTATGACGATACGATTCCGGTTTCGTTGATGACGCTGCACAGCGCAAAAGGTCTGGAATTTGATTCGGTATTTTTGGCTGGCCTTGAGGAAGGCGTGTTGCCGCACAGCCGATCGCTCAATTCGGGAAACGCGGAGGTGGAAGAGGAACGGCGGCTTTTCTACGTGGGCATGACCCGGGCCAAGCAGGTGCTGGTGCTTTCGCGGGCGGTGTACCGGCGCAGTTATGGCGAGGAGCGATTGCGAGCTTCCCTGCCTTCGCGATTTTTGGCTGAAGTGCCCGGCGATTTTATTGAGGCGGCATTGGGGTCGCAGTCGGAGCCGGGCGAAACGCGGCGTTACGAACCGGATCCGGATTATGCGGCGAATTATTCTTACCGGCAGAAGACGCGGACTCCCTACGGTGGGTCGTCGTACGGATCGTCATCGGGGTCGTCGTATGGTTCGAAGTCTTACGGGAAACCAGCGCCGCGGGCGGCTTCGAAGGATCCGCTGGTGGGAACGCGGGTGCGACATTCAAAATATGGAGTTGGGACCATTATCGGCGTCGAGGGCGAGGGCGAGGAGCGAAAGTTGACGGTGAGCTTCCAGGATTACGGGGCCAAGAAACTGATCGAGCGGTACGCGAATTTGCAATTGGCCTGAACCGGCCGACGCGCGGCGTATCAGGTTGCGCGGCAGCCCTGCACAATGTAGATTCTTCTCGCTTTCACCGGGAAGGTGATGATTGGGCGCACAGCTCTTCCGCACCAAGAATATCGATCAGCTGATTTCCGATTCGGAAGAGCCTGGTAAAGAATTAAAAAAGTCACTGGGCTGGCTGAGCCTGACATCGCTGGGCATCGGCGCGGTGATTGGGTCGGGAATTTTCACCATCGTAGGCACGGCAATTGCCGGGCAAAAACTTCAGTTCAGTTCGGTCCTCAATGCACCGTTGCTGGAATACCTGATTTACCACTCGGCTTCGTTCGGGCGTCCGGGCGCGGGTCCGGCGATTGCGCTTTCGTTCGTGCTGGTGGGGTTCGTGTGCGCGTTCGCGGCGCTGTGCTACGCGGAGCTGGCGGCGATGATTCCGATCGCGGGCAGCGCGTATACGTACACGTACGCGACAATGGGCGAACTGGTCGCTTGGATCATCGGCTGGGATTTGATTTTGGAATACGCGGTTTCGAACATGGCGGTCAGCGTGGGATTTTCCGCGCACGTGGTGAACCTGCTGGATTGGTTCGGGGTGCATCCGGATTTGCGCTGGATTACTCCGGCATATCTGCCTTCGGGACTTGCGGATCTACAGGGCAACACATTGTACGCGCCGGGCTGGCATTTCGGGTTTAACTGGCCGGCATTCATCATCGTGATGCTGCTAACGGTGCTGCTGGTGCGCGGGATTCGCGAATCGGCAAACGCGAACACGGTGATGGTCGCGCTGAAGATCACGGCGATCATGGTCTTCGTGATTTTCGCCTCGCGGATGATTCACCCGGCGAACTGGCATCCCTTTGCGCCGAACGGTTGGCCGGGAATTTTGACCGGCGGCTCGATCATCTTTTTTACCTACATCGGATTCGATTCGGTTTCCACCGCGGCGGAGGAGTGCAAGAATCCGAGACGCGACGTGCCGATTGGAATCATCGCGACGCTGGTGGTTTGCACCATCCTTTATATTGGGGTTGTGGTAGTGCTGACGGGCTTGGTGCCGTGGCAGTTGCTGTTGGACGACGCGGCACCCGTCGTGAACACGCTGAAGCGGCTGCATATGGGAAACATCCAGCTGATCGTGCTGATCGGCGCGCTGCTGGGGATGATTTCTTCATTGCTGGTTTTTCAGCTGGGCCAGGCGCGGGTGTGGTTCGCGATGTCCCGCGATGGTTTGCTGCCCCGCGTATTCAGCCGGCTGCATCCAAAGTTCAGAACCCCAGATTTTTCGACGATTGTGGCGGGATTTCTGGTGGGAATTCCAGCGGGACTGCTGGATATCGGGACGCTGGGAGACCTGGCAAATATCGGGACGCTGTTTGCGTTTGCGCTGGTGGCGGCGGGAGTATTGATTTTGCGCTACAAGCAGCCGGATCGTCCGCGCGCATTTCGCGCTCCGGGTGGTATTCTGGCACCGGTCATCACGATCCTGACCTGTTTGCTGCTGATGGCGGGATTGCCGATCACGAATTGGATCCGGTTTTTCGTCTGGCTGATCATCGGCCTGTGTTTTTATTACTCCTACGGGCGCAAAAACAGCCAGCTTTGCGACGCGAATATCGCGGCGCGGGCCGCGCAAAATTCGGAACGTAAAAATTAAGGAGCTTCGGTTTTCCTGATGCGGCGATCGGCTCAGGGCGCGCTCGCGCTATCGGCTGGAATTCTGGTGTTGGCGCTGGCCAGCGCGTATGGTTGGGGCTCGAACGCCGATCGATTGGTGGCTAACAAGGCCGTCGATACCCTGCCCGATGAGATGCTGCCGTTCTTCCAGGCCAACCGGCAATTCCTGGTGCAGCATGTGACGCTCGAGGATCCCGGCGCGCGGCCGGTGGGCGAGCATCACAACGATTTCATTCAACTGGATCACTACGGCCCCTTCCCTTTTGCGCTGCTGCCGCGGGAATACAACGCAGCCATTTCGAAATACAATCGCAAAACGCTGGAGCTGTACGGTCTGCTGCCCTGGGAAATCGGAGTGCAGAGCAAAAAGCTAACCGACGCTTTCCGCGATCACAACTGGGGTGAAGTGAAACTCGCGGCGGCGACGCTGGCGCATTACGTGAATGCCGCGCACGATCCTTTCAATACCACCATCAACATGGACGGGAAACTTTCGCTGCAGCCCGGGGTTAATGACCGCTTCTCGACCGGCCTGGTGGATCGCTACCAGCTGTTTTTCTTCGTGAAGCCGGACGAAGCGGTGTACATCCACGATCCGACCGGGCACGCATTCGATTCCTGCCTGACGGCGCATTCGTGGCTGGAAAACGTGCTGCTGGCGGACAAGCGGGCGCATGACGCGACCGGTGGATACGCGGAAGAATATTACGACCGGTTCTATTCGACCGCCGGCGCGGTGCTGGTGCGGCAACTTTCCGATGCCGCGACCGACGTTGGTTCGTACTGGATGACTTCCTGGATCAATGCCGGCCGGCCCCAATTGCCCTCGCAATAAATTAGGCAGCGAGTGAAATGATCGACGTCACACCAACAAATCGAAAGCCGACCGTCGTCGACAATCTGCCGAAAGCCGAACTGCATTTGCATCTGGAAGGCTCGATTCGTCCGGCGACGGCGGTGGAGCTGGCGGCGCGGCACGGCGTGAGCCTGACCATCGAAGAAGTGCTGGCGCGCTACCAGTATTCGAACTTCAATGGATTCATAGACACCTTCAAATGGCTGACTTCCTTCCTGCGCACACCGGATGATTACGCGCTGATTACCAAGCAACTGGCCGAAGAATTGATTCGCCAGAACGTGGTGTACGCCGAGGTGACGATTTCGGCGGGCGTGATGCTGCGGCGGATGCAAAATCTGGAAGCGAACCTGACCGCGATTCGCGATACGGCGCAGAGCGTGCCGTTCAGCCGGTTGCGTATGGCTTTTATTTTGGATTCGGCGCGGCAATTTGGTCCGGAGCCGGCGATGGAAGTGGCGCGTTGGGCGGCGAAGCTGCAGCCCCTGGGTGTGGTGGCTTACGGCATGGGAGGCGACGAAATGGCCTACCCCACGATCAATTTTCGCGCCGCGTTCGATCACGCGCGCAGCGAAGGCTTGCGCATCGTATGCCACGCCGGAGAAATCGGCGGACCCGACTCGGTGCGCGAAGCGATCGATCTGCTGGGCGCGCAACGCATCGGCCACGGCATCGCGGTGATGCGCGATCCGGCGTTTGCGGAATCGCTGGCCACGCGGCGGATCGTGCTGGAGAATTGTCCTTCGAGCAATCTGTGCACCGGCGCCTTGGCGCGGCAACTGCAGAAATCGAACGCGACTTTGGAGGATCATCCGCTGCCGGATTTTCTGAAGAAAGGGATTCTGGTCACGCTTTCGACCGATGACCCCGGCCTGTTCCACACCGACCTGCTGACCGAATATTCCAAAGTGGCGGCGCTGGGGCTGACCGACGCGCAATTGGTGCAGCTGGCCGAACAAAGTTTCCACGCCGCGTTTTTATCTCCGGAAGACAAGCGCACGCTGCTGGTCGATTTTCGGGCCGCCGCAAAAACCGCAGGGCTGATATAATTCCGCGAATGAAAGCACATGTTTGGGTGATGTTGAAGACGACCGTTCTCGATCCGCAGGGACAGACGATTCAACGGGCGTTGTCGTCGCTGGGCCATGCCGCGGTGAAAGAAGTGCGGCAGGGGAAATTTTTCATTCTGTCGCTGGACGGGCTCGACCGGGAGAAGGCCAAGGCGGAAGTGGAGCGCATCGCCAAGGACGTGCTGACCAATCCGGTGATCGAGGAATTCCGCTTCGAAATTCTGGAATAACTCGCGGATACGCGTGCTTTTTCCGCAACAGTATGACGGGCGTCGGCGGGCGCTTCCGTGGTTTGTGCTAACCTTATTTAGGCTGTTCCCTCTGATTTTTTGATTTTTTCCTGAGGCGCGGCTTCCAGGAGCAAATTCTCGTGTGCGGAATTGTGGGTTACATCGGGAAGAAGCCGGTCGTCCCGCTGATTTTAGATGGGTTGCGGCGGCTGGAATACCGCGGATACGATTCGGCCGGCATCGCCGTGGTCGACGCGCAGGGCAAGCTGCAGATCCGCCGCGCGCCGGGCAAGTTGCGCAACCTGGAAGAATCGATTAAGGCTACGCCGCTCGAGGGGCTATACGGCATCGGCCACACCCGCTGGGCTACGCATGGGCGGCCTACGGAAGAAAACGCGCACCCACACCGCGATTGCAAAGGCGAAATCGTGGTGGTGCACAACGGAATTATTGAGAATTACCTCGAACTAAAACATCAGCTGACCGCCGAGGGGCATAAGTTCGTCACCGAGACCGACACCGAAATCATCGCGCATCTGATCGAGAAATTTTCGGCGGCGGGCCATGTTCCGCTGGAAGAAGCGGTGCTGAAAACGGTGGCGGTGATGACCGGCGCGTATGCGCTGGTGACATTATCCACTCGCGACCCGCAGAAAATCGTGGCGGCGCGTCTGGGGCCGCCGATCGTGATTGGACTCGGCGAAAACGAATATTTCGTGGCCAGCGATATTCCGGCCATCCTGCAGCATACCCGCGAGGTATTTTTTCTGGGCGACCGCGAATTGGCGGTGTTAACCGCGCAGGGCGTGAGCCTGATGGATTTCCAGCGCCAGCCGGTGACCCGCAAGCCACAGCACGTGACCTGGGATCCGATCATGGCGGAAAAGGGCGGCTACAAGCATTTCATGCAAAAGGAAATCTTCGAGCAGCCGCGCGCGGTGCGCGATACCCTACTCGGCCGCATTTCGCAGGAAACCGGCCAGGTATTTCTGGATGAAATGGAAATCACCGAGCAGGAGTTTCAGAAATTCGAATCGGTGAAGATCATCGCCTGCGGGACCAGCTGGCATTCGGCGCTGGCTGGAAAATTCATGATCGAGAAACTGGCGCAGATTCCGGTCGAGGTCGATTACGGCAGCGAATTCCGCTATCGCGATCCGATCGTCGCGAAAAATACTTTAGTCATCGCCATCAGCCAGTCGGGAGAGACAGCGGATACGCTGGCGGCGCAGCGTGAGGCACGGCAGAAGGGCGCGAAGATTTTGGGCATCTGCAACGTGGTGGGTTCGATGCTGACCCGCGAAGCGAATGGAACGATTTACACGCACGCCGGCCCGGAGATTGGCGTGGCTTCGACCAAGGCGTTTACCGGGCAATTGACCGCGTTGATTTTAACCGCGCTGTATCTGGGCCAGGTTCGCGGAAAGCTGACGCCAGAGGCTGGGCAGGCTTTGATGCGCGAGCTGATCCGCCTTCCGAGCAAGATTGAAACGATTCTGCAGCAGGATACGAAACTGGAAGAGCTGGCGCGCATTCTTTTCCGGCACACCGACTTTTTGTACCTGGGGCGCGGGATTCACTATCCCATTGCGCTGGAAGGCGCGTTGAAGCTGAAGGAAATTTCGTACATTCACGCCGAAGGTTATCCCGCAGGCGAAATGAAGCACGGGCCGAATGCGTTGATCGACGAGAATTTGCCGGTGGTGGTGATCGCGACGCGCGACGAATCGGATCCGGCTTCGATGACCCGCTATGAAAAAACCATTTCGAACATGCAGGAAGTGAAAGCGCGCGACGGAATCGTGGTGGCGATCGTCACCGAAGGCGACCAGCAGGTTCGGGAGATCGCGAATTACACGGTAGAGATCCCGGCCGCGCCGGAAATTCTGGCGCCAATCCTGGAGATTGTTCCGCTGCAGATGCTGGCGTATCACATCGCGGTGCGCCGCGGGTGCGATGTGGACCAGCCCCGCAACCTGGCAAAATCCGTCACCGTAGAATAGGACGCCGAAGTTTCTCTTTGACCCTCGCGTGATTTAGAATCAAACGATGCTTCGCTGCCGCTCGATTCATCTTGCGCTTCTTATCCTGTTCTTTTTTCCGCCAGCTGCAGCCTCCTCTGCGGCGGCTCAGACCCAGTCCGGCGCCTCCCGGCTGGATTCGATCGAGGTCACCGGTTCGCGTTTTGCTTCGAAACAAATTGTAGAGGCGATAGCGGTGCGCCCAGGCGTCAGCATCACGCGCGAGGGCTTGCAGCAAATTGCGGACAAGCTCTCGGCACTGGGAGCTTTCGCGACAGTGAAGTACCACTTCAGCACCGCGGGTACCGGAGTACGCGCGATCTATGAAGTGACCGACGCGCCGGCTATTCCGGTGACCTTCGACAATTTTCCATGGTTCAGCGATCAGCAGCTTTCCGATGCGTTGAAAAAATCGGTGCTGCTGTTCGATGGTTCGGCGCCGGCGTCGGGCGCGCTGGTGGATTCGATGGACCAAGCGCTAGCCAAATTCCTGGACGCGCAAAACATTCACGCGCAGGTGACGCACAAGGCCATACCGCTGACAGACAAAGACGGGCAGGTGCAGCAATTCCGCGTGGAAGAAGGTTCGTTTTTGGTGCAGTCGGTCGAGTTTTCCGATCCTCTCGCGAAGTCCGATCCGCACATTCGAGAGCGGCTGGTCGACATCGTGGGGCAACCGTATTCGCGCAGCAAATTCGAAATTTTCGAATTCGAGCAGGTGCGGCCAATATATTTGGCCCACGCCTACCTGCAGGCCAAGTTCGGCGCGCCAGTGGTGAGCTTTGCCGCTCCGCCGGCCAACCCGCTGGCCGGCGCGGTTATAATCACGGCGCAAATCGATCCGGGGCCGGCATACAAATTTGGAGGAATTACCTGGAGCGGCAATTCGGGCGTAGCGAGTGCCGACCTGAACGGAGTGGTGCAGATGCAGGCGGGCACCCCGGCCGACGGCAACGAAATGGAAGCGATGTGGGCGCGGGTGCAGGACAAATACGCGCAAACCGGATACCTGAGTGCAGAGATTCATCCCGCGGCGAATTTCGATGCCAAGGCCGGAACGGTGAGCTACACCGTGAACATCAGCGAAGGTCCGCAATACCACATGGGCAATCTGGTGCTGACCGGACTATCGATCGAAGGCGAGCGTCGGATTCGCAAAGCGTTTCCGATTCCGGCCGACGGGCTTTTCGACAAGCTGGCCTTCCAAATTTTCATGGACAAGGGCATCAAGGCGGCGTTCTCCGGGCTGCCAGTGCATTACGACAAGATCGGGAATTTTCTGCAACTGGATACGCCCAACTCGAAAGTAGATGTTTTACTGGATTTTCAGTAGCTCGCACCCAGTTATACTCGTAACGACATGACCAGCCAGCAATTTCCAATTCTCGCGAATCAAGCGCCGACCGCCATGGCAGCCGAACCGTTTGACGCGGCGCGCGCGCTGGCCAAGCAGCAAACGCTTTTCGCGATCCTGCGAAAGCTGGATTCCGTGTTGGTCGCACTGTCGGGTGGCGCGGATTCGGCGTATCTATCTTGGGCTGCGGATCGCGTGCTGGGCGCGCGCGCCGTTTCGATCACCGCGCTTTCGGCGAGTTTTTCGCGCTACGACCGCACGCAGGTGGAATCATTTATTTTGGCTAGCGGCATTCGCCACGAATTTATCGTCACGAATGAATTTGCGAACCCGCAGTACGTCGCAAATAACGCGGACCGCTGCTACCACTGCAAAGACGAGCTTTTCGAGCAGATGGATCAACTGGCTGCGTCTCGTGGGGTTGAGGCCATCGTCTACGGGATCAATGCGGACGACACGCGCGATTTTCGTCCGGGGCATCGAGCGGCGCACGAGCACCATGTACTGGCGCCGCTGCTGGCGGCGCGACTGAGCAAGGAAGAAATACGATTTCTCTCGCGCGAGGCGGGGCTGGCGACCTGGGACCGTCCGGCGTCGGCATGTCTATCTTCGCGCGTTCCTTATGGAACTGCCGTCACCGCGGGCCTAATGGAAAAAATCGATCGCGCCGAAGCCGCTTTGCGCGCGCTGCATTTCCGGCAGTTCCGCGTGCGTGCGCACGGTGAACTGGCCCGCATCGAATTGGCGCAGGATGAGCTAGCGCGGGGCTTGGAACCGGCGACGACTGAGCGGATCGTCGAAGGCGTGAAACAGGCAGGGTTTGCGATCGTGGCGATCGACCCCGCAGGCTATCGCCAAGGCTCGCTGAATTCCCTTCTGAAAACGAAGTAACGTCCCCCCGGCTAGCGGCTTGCCCACACCTTCCGCACGGAACTTCGGGCTGCGTGCCCTCGTATATCTCTAGTAGGAAGGGTGGCCGGAAGGCCTTACACTCTTGCGACGGAGACGCCACACACAGATGAAGCCATTGCCAAATCGGCTGGGTTTTGCGGCAGTTTTTCTGGCAGCTGCACTGGCGGCCACAGGCTGCGGTTCGCAGCCCTCGGCAGAGGGCAGTTTCGACAAGACGCTGACGGTGAGCGGGCCGATTCGCCTCGAGTTTATCAATGGCAGCAGCGATTCCCACGTGGCAGCGGGCCCCGCTGGCGAAGTGAGAATTCACGGCGAGATTCAGGTGCACGCCTGGTCGGAAAAAGCAGGCCAGCGCAAGGTGGGCGACGTCCAGGCCGCGCCTCCGGTGGTGCAGGAAGGCGACGTGATTCGAATCGGCGCGAACGCCAGCACACACGATCTCTCGATCGAATACACCATCACGGTTCCGGCGGATTCGGAAATTCGCGCGACGACCGGCAGCGGCGATCTAAACGTTAGCGGGCTGAAAGGGCCGGCAAATTTTATCGGCAACTCCGGCGATTTGAAAATTTCCGACATTTCCGGCGACGTGCAGGTGACCGGCGGCAGCGGCTCGATTGATTTGACCCAGATTTCCGGGCAGGTCAGCGTCAATTCCGGCTCGGGCGACATTACGCTCGATCGAATTCACGACGACATCCGGCTGCAGACGGGGTCGGGTTCGATTGAGATTACCGATCCGGCGGGAAAGGTCGAGGCGAATACGGGCAACGGCGACGTGACCATTCGAGGAGCGACGGACGATGTTCGCGTACGTACTTCTTCGGGAGATGTGAACATCGATGGAAACCCCGGCGCGGCCAGTTTTTGGGATTTTCGCACCAACAGTGGCGACGTGGAATTGAAGGTGCCGGCCACGGCGAGCTTCCGTTTTTACGCGCGATCCAGTTCCGGCGATATTTCCGCCGAAGTCCCGGTGACCATGGAAGGAACCACCGGCAAGCATGAATTCCAGGCACGCATCGGCGATGGCAAGGCGCGCGTGGAGGTCAAGTCCACCTCCGGCAGCATCTCCCTGAAATAGCGAAGAGTGATACCATCAGGACCGGAATGCGTTTTCGCCCGCTCGTACTCGCTGCCGCGCTTTCGTTCGTAATTTCCCCGTTTTCATCTCCCCTATTTGCACAGAAGAACCCGCCTGAGTCTGCTTCGTCCAGATCGCAATCCAATCCGCAAGCGACTGGTCAGTCGAGTTCGCAGCCCAGCTCGCAGTCGAATTCACAAGCGGGATCGTCTTCTTCGAAAAACTCCTCTGACGCGATCTCCAAGAAGGACGCCGACCCGGAGATCGCTTTGCAAAAAGCTATCGCAGACGCGGGAAACGATCGCGCCGCGATCGTCCGCAACCTGAAGGCTTATCTGCAGAAATATCCGGACGCACCGCGCAAGGGCGCGGTATTTCGCGCGCTGGTGGAATCCTGCGAGCAACTGGAAGACAACTCCTGCGCGTTGGAATATGCCGAGCAGTTGGTGGCGCTGCATCCCGACGATTCGGAAATGATGATGCTGGCCGTGGGGCTGCTACAAAAGCAAAGTGACGACGCCAGCCTGATGCGGGCTTCCGGCTACGTTTCGCGGGTGCTGGACCGGATTGAAAAATCTTCTGCTGCGGAAAAACCGCCGCGAGTTTCTTTGGCGGATTGGCAGCAGCATCACAATCAGTTGGTAGCGGCACTGTACAGCCTGCGCGGGCAAATCGAAAAATCGCAGAAGAATTACGACGCGGCGATGCAGGATCTGCAGCGCAGCTACGCTACGAATCCTAACCCGCTGGCCGCGGAGCAGATTGGCGAAATCGCGGAACTGCGCCACGACCTGCCGAAGGCGATCGACGAGTATCTCATCGCGTTTGTATTGCCGGACGACACCACCTCCGGAAAAGTCGACCGCCGCGAAGTGCGCATGAAACTGGGCAATTTGTGGAAGCAGGCCCACGGCAGCGAGCAGGGGCTGGGCGAAGCGATTTTGACCGCGTATGACCGGCTGGCCGTAGCCGCGCCGAAGGGCCCAAGCGGTCAGCGCAACCATGAGGCCAAGGAAATTTACGATTTTCAGTTGCGGAAATTGGACGGCGTGGCGCTGCCGCTGCAGCAGGAAAAAGGAAAAACGCTGGTGCTGAGTTTCTGGGCGACCTGGTGCGGGCCGTGCCGCGAACTGGAACCGGAATTCGCCCAGGTGGCAAAGAATTACGCCGGCAACGCCGCGATCGATTTTTATGCAGTGAATACAGACGAGGACGAATCCGCGGTGGCGCCGTTTCTGGCGCACGAAAAATGGAATGTGCCGGTGGTTTACGCCGACGGGCTGGATGAATTCATGAAGGTGGAATCGCTGCCGACGGTGGTAATTCTCGATCGTGAGGGAAAAATCACTTATCGCGCGGATGGGTTTATGCCGGAAGGTTTTCAGGAGACGTTGACCACGGCGATTCAGGCCGCGCTGGCGCCGGGAAAATCACCGCAGTAGAGACGCAGTCGGGTATTTAGTTTTTACGGGGGGAGCGGCGGCGAAATCTTTTTGGAGCTGTGTTACTCTTTTCCTTGATGCGCCGGGTACAAATAATTCTGGTCATTGCTTCGCTGGTATGCGCGCCGCTATCTTTGCTGGTGCAGCCGGCCAGTGCAGACATGTCTGCGTGCGGCGGGATGTGCTGCCTGCCGCATCACAGCTCGCACCTGCCCATGAACCACCCAATGAATCACCAGCCAGCGCCGCAGAACCAGAGCCACCAGCAGGGGGCAACCTGCGAGCACGGCGGCGCGGCGCAAATGCCGGACTGCGCGCTGCATTGCAGCGACACCGGCACGCAGCATGTGTACGTAGCGCCGCTCGCGCCGACCAAACCATCGAATCTGGTCGACGTCGCGCGCTTGAATCTACTCAACGGCAGCAAGGTTCAACCGGAAACGCGGGACGCGCTTCCGGGCTTCCTGGCCACACCCTTCCAACCGCCGCGCGCGTAGCACTCGCCTAGCACTTCCAGCAATAAAAAATCCAAGGCGGAGATTTTTATGCGCAGAGCTTTGATCTGTGTGTTTTGTATATTTTTGTGGTGCGGGTGTGTGGCGCAGGCGACCATCTTCGGGAAGGTTCAGGGCATCGTGCATGATCCGCAGCACCGCCCGATTGTGGGTGCAACGGTGGTGCTGAAGGCCATCACGTCCGCGTATACGCTGACGACCCAGACGGATGGCGAGGGCGGATTCAGCTTCGCCGCGGTGACGGTTGGCGATTATTCCGTAACCGTCACGCAGCAGGGATTCGATTCGTCGATGCAGACGGTCACGGTAAATTCAAACTCCGCACCGGTCTTGCATTTTCAACTGAGCCTCACGTCGGTCCAGCAAAGCACGACGGTGTCCGCGCAGGTGGACCGCGCCAACACCGACTCTGTGACCCCGACGACGCTGATCGGCCGCAACGATATCGCGCTGACTCCTGGCGCGGATCGCTCGAACAGTCTGCAGATGATCACCGACTACGTTCCTGGGGCGTATTACACGCACGACCAACTGCACATTCGCGGCGGACATCAAGTGAGCTGGCTGATCGATGGCGTGCCGATCCCGAATACGAATATTGCCAGCAATCTGGGCCCGCAGATCGATCCCAAAGATATCGATTATCTGGAAGTGCAGCGCGGCAGCTACGATGCCAGCCTGGGCGATCGCACCTACGGCGAATTCAGCGTGGTGCCGAGGTCTGGTTTTGAACGTAACAACGAAGCGGAACTGGTTACGACGTTTGGAAACTGGTATCAGACCAACGACCAACTTAATTTCGGTGGGCACACCCAGAAATTTGCCTACTACGCCAGCGTAAACGCCAATCGCAGTAACCTTGGTTTACAGACGCCCATCGGCCAGGTATTTCACGACGCCGAGAATGGCTACGGCGGGTTTGTAACTCTTCTTTACAATTTAGATGCGAAGGACCAGTTTCGCCTGGTGACGCAGCTACGCAAGGATTACTACCAGATCCCCTACGATCCAAGTGACGGCACCGCGTTGCGCGATGGGCAGCACGAAACCGATGGCTTCGCCGCGTTTACTTGGGTCCATACCATCAATTCGAATGCGGTGCTGACCGTTTCGCCCTTCTACCATCGCAACACCGCGAATTACGCGGCCGATCCTAGCGATTTTCCCCAGGCGTCGACAGACAACCGCACCTCGAATTACGCCGGAGGTCAGTCCACGTTCAGTGCGACTATCGCGCGCAATAGCTTTCAGGTTGGCTTATACACCTTCGCGCAGAACGACAGCGAGTACTTCAACCTGATATTTAACGATGGTTCGGGGTCACCCACGATCACCGACCGCGAAAATCCTTCCGGCTGGCAGTTCGCGGGATTCGTCGATGACCAGTTCAAAGTAACTTCCTGGCTCACGCTAATCGCCGGAATGCGGCCGACGCATTTCGTCGGCGCTACTTATTCGAATACCACCGTGCCACAAGTAGTGGAGAATACGATCAACCCACGCTTCGGCGTGGCTTTCCGCGTCCCACGTACGCAAGTCGTTTTCCGTGCGTTTTACGGACACTACTATCAGGCTCCGCCGCTCAATTCGCTGACCGGTCCGTTGCTGACGGCGATTCAAAATGGCGATCAGTTGTCGTTCGTTCCGCTGCATGGCGAGCGCGATGAAGAGCATCAGTTCGGCGTCACGATTCCTTTCCGCGGTTGGGTGCTCGACGCCGACACCTTCAAAACCCGGGCCAACAATTTCTTCGATCACAACAATATCGGCGAATCCAATATTTTTATTCCGGTCACGATCGACGGCGCCCTGATCAATGGCTGGGAGTTGACCTTACGTTCGCCACGCATCTGGAACCGTGGGCAATTTCACCTCGCGTATTCAAACCAGGTGGCGGTAGCCCGCGGAGCAATCACCGGCGGGCTGATTTGTTTTCCGCCGAGCGCTCCGAGTTGCGCGGCCGATCCCAACTACGGCCCGCTGGACCACGATCAGCGCAACACGCTGAACGTGGGATTCAACGCTACGCTACCGTGGAATTCGTTTGCCTCCACCAACGTGTACTATGGTTCGGGTTTCACCAACGGATCGCCTGGCGCGCAGTTTCCGGGAGCGTACTTGCCGCAGCACACCACTTTCGATCTTTCGGTGGGCAAGAATTTCAGGGAAAACTTCAGCGCGGCGGTGACGGCTTTGAACGTGGCCAATCGCCATTTGCTGATCGACAACAGCCTGACCTTCGGCGGATTTCATTACAATGATCCGCGGGAAATTTATGTTGAGTTACGTTGGAGGTTTCACTACTAAGATGGGTGCCGGCAGAAAACGGAGAACGACCGGATGAACTTTGCACGCGGCGTGGTGTTGACAGTGGCCATCCTAGGCCTGCTGGCCGGCGCCGGACTTTTCTGGCTTACCAGCACCGGCATGTCGGCGCGGGCCAAACCGAGTGCGATGGAGAGCGGCTTGGCGACCAAGGTGCGGAGCTGGTCCGTTCCCAAAGACCTTCGGCACATGCAAAATCCGGTAGCGAATACGCCGGAGAATTTAGCTCAGGCGCGGATGCATTTCGCGGATCACTGCGCCAGTTGCCACGGAAACGACGGCCGCGGCGGTGCGGAGATGGGACGTAACATGTATCCGCCGGCTCCAGACATGACTCTGGCCGCTACTCAAAACCAGAGCGACGGAGAGCTGTATCACATCATCGAAAATGGAGTGCGATTCACGGGAATGCCGGCCTGGGGCGCGGGCGGCCTGAACGATCAGGACACCTGGAAGCTGGTGCTTTACATTCGTCATCTGCCGCAAGTGTCACGACGGGAATTGCTGGAGATGGAAAATAACAACCCGCGAAGTCCGATGGATATGAAAGAAGAACAGCAGGAAAACGAATTTCTGAATGGCCCGTCGAAGTAAAAAAGCACAGCGGGCAAACACCTCGGGGGGAGGAACTATGAAGAAGCAATTTTCAATCGCGATCGTATTTTTGATTTTCGCGGCGGCGCTGGCGGCGCACGGCACCTACACGCACGTGATGGGCACGGTGACGAAAATCGCCGACGATACGGTGACGGTGGAAACGACTGACAAGCAGATCACTGTGGTGAAGATTGCGCCGAACACTTCGTTCGTGAAAAATGGCGAAGCGGCGACGCTGAAGGATTTGAAAGTGGGCGACCGCGTGGTTATCCATGCCAAACCCATCGGCGCAGATTTGGTGGCGCACGAAGTTCGCTTCGGCAAGGCTGCGCCGACAACGGGCGCTGCGCATTAATTTCCTAGCGGTTGTTTAATTCTGGCGTTCGAGGATGAAATCGGGGATGGCGTGCAGGGCCCGGCGGTATTGCGTATCGGGCAGGACGTCGAGACAAGCTTTGGCGGTTTGCACGTATTCGCGGGCAAGTTTTGCGGAACGTTCGAGCGCGCCGGTTTCCTGCACCAGGCGCGTAATCTGCTCCGGACGCACGGTCTGAAAATCGCGCTCTTCCAGAACTTTTGAAACCAGCTTGCGACCTTCGCCGTTTCCGTTAGCGTGCGTGTGTCCGTTTCCGGTGCCGTCGGAGCCGTTCAGCGCGTGGTGGTTTTCGAGCGCAAAAATCAGCGGCAGCGTAACCTTCCCTTCTTTCAAATCGTTCAGCACCGGCTTGCCCAGCTGTTCGGGCGAAGCGGTGAAGTCCAGCAGATCGTCCACCAGCTGAAACGCCAGGCCGGCGTTGCGCCCGTAGTTGGCCAGCGCATCTTCGATTTCTTTGGGCTGTTGGCCGAGTACTGCGCCCAGGCGCGCGCATCCGCTGAAGAGGCAGGCGGTCTTGCGGTAGGCCAACTCGGTGGCTTCGGTTTCGTTCACGTCAATGCGGCCCAGGCGAGTTAATTGCAGCAGTTCGCCTTCGACCATGTTCTGGGTGAGATCGATCAGGATATCGAGGACCGCGAAGTTGCGTTCGCGCAGCGCGACTTCGAAGGATTGCATGTAGAGCCAGTCGCCGGCCAGGACGCTCATGTGATTGCCCCAGCGGGAATTCGCGCTAGGCTGGCCGCGGCGCGTATCGGCGGCGTCGATCACATCGTCGTGAATCAGCGTGGCGCTGTGCAGCATTTCGACCACGGCGCCCAGGCGAATCGCGGACTTTCCGCGGTAGCCGGATGCGCCAGCCGCCAGCAAAAGTAGCGCGGGACGCAAGCGCTTGCCGCCGCCTTCGGTAAGGTAACTGGAAATCTGGCAGACCGGTTCGATGGCCGCGCTATTTTCCGCGGCAATTTCCTGTTCGACGAGCGCCAAATCGTCGCGAACCAGATCAAAAATGTTTCGGGCGGTTTGGACAGCGAAAGCCATCCTGAAAGGTTCACCTTGGCCGGGCTGGATTACGAAGCTCCAAGCCTGAAAAAACGCCTAAAATTTGCCGCAGTCGTCGCAGCTATTTCTTCGGTGCCTAAGTTTCTCACACTACCAAGCGTCTGCGCTACCTCCACCACATTGGCCGGCTCGTTGCGTTTGCCGCGCTGGCCCTGGGGCGGAAGAAAAGGCGAATCGGTTTCGGTGAGCAGCCGGTCGAGCGGCAAATCGCGGGCGACGTCCCGCAGGTGCTGCATTTTGGGGTAAGTCACATTGCCGGCAAACGAAATCATGAAGCGCATGTCGATTCCAGCGTGGGCTTCGGCAACGGTTCCGGTGAAGCAATGAAAAATTCCGCCGAGCCCCGTGGGGGCCCAATCCTCGCGGAGGATGGCCAGGCAATCGTCCCAGGCATCGCGGCAATGAATGACGATGGGAAGTTTCGCGGCGCGCGCACCGGCCAATTGGCGGCGAAAAACGGCTTGCTGAATTTCGCGCGAAGGTTCCGCGTAATGATAATCGAGGCCGATTTCGCCCCAGGCGATCACCTTGCGATATTTGGCCAATTCGTCGAGCTGGATGTAGTGATCTTCGGTGGCGAGTGCCGCATCGTGCGGGTGAATGCCGACGGTGGCGTAAATCCAGTCGTAATTCGCGGCCACCGACATCGCGGCGTCCAGGCGATCGGGCCCGGAGCCACCGCTGCCGATGGCCAGAATCGCCTCGACGCCAGCGGCTTTGGCGCGCGCCAGCATCGCCGGCCGGTCGGCGTCAAAGTCGGCGGATTCGAGATGCGCGTGAGAGTCGACGATTTGCATTTTTCTTTTTTCTTTGCGCGTTGGCCGAGTTACCGGCGCTCGTGCGGCAGCTTAAATTGTATCCGGCGGGTGTGCGCGGTAAAAGTTCTTTTGATTTTTCAGCGGAACTGAATGCGCTGAAGGATTAACTGGCCGGAAGGCCGGTTCGATATTTGTTTATTCGCAAAGTGAAAAGGCGTGGCGCGGGAACGCGACGCATTGCCGGACGCTTACTTCACTTTCGAGCCGACCGGAATATCTTCGGCGAAGGTGCACAGAATGGGCTTGCCGTCGGCGCCGGCCGAGGCGGCGAGCAACATGCCGTTCGATTCGAGGCCGCGCATTTTTCGCGGAGCGAGGTTGGTGACGACCACGACTTTACGGCCGACCAGTTCTTCGGGCGTGTAACCCAGCGCGATTCCGGCAAGGACCTGGCGAACTTCGTCACCAATATCGACCATCAGCTTGAGTAGTTTGTCCGCGCCTTGAATGCGTTCGGCGGATTTCACCTGGCCGACGCGTAACTCGACCTTGGTGAAATCTTCGATTCCGATTTTGGCCGGCTCAGTCGGCGTAGCAGCGGCAGCAGTAGGCGCAGCGGCGGCAGCGCCGGGCTTGGGTACATCGGCTTCGGTAGTGGCAGGCGCCGATGGCTTGGGTTCAGCCGGCGATACGGAGCCCGGATTGCGCAGTTCGTTTTCCATGGTTTCAATTTTCTCCAGAGTTTCTTTCTTCTCGGCGCGCGGAAAAACGCCTTCGACTTTTCCAATTTTGGTTCCGGGCTGCAGGCCGCCCCATTCGAGATGATCGATGCGAACATCTTCGAGCTTGCCCCCTTGTCCGAGCTGCTCCCATATTTTTTGCGTGGCTTCGGGGATCACGGGATGCGCCAGCACGACGGCGATGCGCAGCGTCTCCGCCGCGCGATACAAAATCGCCTGCTGGCCGTGGATTTCCTTTATCGACCAAGGTTTCGCGATGGCCAGGAACTGATCGACCTGCGAGACCAGCTGCCACACAGCACTGACGTACGCGGAAAAATCGAAGCGTTCGAAAGCATCCTGCGCTACCCGCACCGCTTCAGGCGCGTGATTTTTTGAAAGCGTGACGCCCAGATCGTCTTTGCTCCACAGCGTGGATTCCGCCGGAGCTTCGATGGCCGGAATCACGCCGCCAAAATAGCGTTCGATCATCGCCAGCGTGCGGCTGGCCAGATTGCCGAGGCCGTTGGCGAGATCGGCGTTGTAACGCGTGATGAGCGCTTCGCGGGAGAAATTTCCGTCTTGGCCGAAGACCACTTCGCGCAGCAGGTAGTAACGCAGCGCGTCGTTGCCTAAAGTCTTGACGATGGGCTCGGCGTAGGCCACGTTGCCCTTGGATTTACTCATTTTTTCCGCTTCGAAGAGCAGCCAGCCATGCGCGTGAATTTTCTTGGGCAGCGGCAGGCCGGCGGCCATCAGGAACGCGGGCCAGTAGACCGCGTGGAAACGAATAATTTCCTTGCCGATCATGTGCAGGTCGGCGGGCCAGAATTTCTTGAAGCGCGGATTCGCTTCCCCGTCGGCGCCCTCGCCGTAGCCGACGCCGGTCATGTAGCTGGTCAGCGCGTCGTACCAGACGTAAAAAACATGCTCGGGATCGCCGGGCCACGGGATTCCCCATTTAATGGTCTTGCGGCTGATCGAAACATCCTTCAGGCCGCTTTCGACGAAGCTGCGCACTTCGTTCAGGCGAAAATCAGGCTGAACGAAATGCGGCTGGGTTTTGTACAGCTCGAGCAGCCGTTCCTGATAATTCGACAGCTTGAAGAAATAATTTTCTTCAGAGATCAGCTCCGCCGGGCGCCCGCAGATCTGGCAATTGGCCGGCTCGGGCGTGTCGGTCACATACAGATTGTCGTAAATGCAGTAGCGGCCTTCATATTTTGCTTTGTAGATCGAGCGCCGATCGGGCGGCAGCTTCGCGTCACGATCCATGGTGCGGCGGACCAGGGTCTGCACCGCGCGGGCGTGTTCGTCCGAGGTGGTGCGCACGAAATCGGTGATGCTGATGCCCAGCAGCTTCCACAGATCGCGGAATATTTTTTCGTTTTTGTCGACCAGCTCTTGCGGCGTGATGCCGGCTTTTTCCGCGGCGCGTTCGATGTTGACGCCGTGCTCGTCGGTGCCGGTGAGGTAGGCGACGTCAAAGCCGCACATCCGTTTGTAGCGCGCAATCACATCGCAGACGATCGTCGTATAAGCCGAGCCAACGTGCGGGCGCGAGTTTGCGTAGTAGATGGGGGTGGTGAGGTAATACTTCGGCTTGGAATCTTCCATTTGGTTTGCTGCTTTATTTTAGCAGGGGGCGAGGGAGAAACCGTGTGGCAATTTTAGGTGTCGCGGTGTGGCTCATCTAAACCGGCAAGATTTACCACAGAGAACACTAAGAAAAGCACGAGATCACGGAGACTGCGCGGTGGTGCGGGAAGCTACTTCCCCGGCTCGTGCTGCTTTTGGAAGGCGAAGGTGGCGGCGGCCAGGACGTCCTTGAGGGGAATGCCCTTCTCCGCGGCGATGCGGCGGCAGTCGTCGAATTCGGGCGTAGCGTTCAGGATCGAGCCGTTCAGTCGGGAAAGTTTCATACGCACCGAGCCGAAGCGGGTTTCGACGTTCAGGAATTCGCGGGCCAGGGTGCGACGTTGAGCTTCGTGGATGCGCACGCCGATTGTCGTGGTCTCTTTGAACAGCAGGCCGGTGAGCTGAGTGATTTTCGCCGGCTCGCACAGAATAGTGACGAGTAGGCCGGGGCGATTTTTCTTCATCTGCACCGGCGTGGAAAAAATATCCAGGGCGCCGGCGCCGAGTGCGCGTTCGACGAAGTATCCGTAAATCTGCGGGCTCATGTCGTCGAGATTAGTTTCTATTACGGCGATGGGTGCGTCGCCGGAGTGGTGGGCGGTTTTTCCCGTGGCGCTTGATTCCGTTTCGCCGATCAGCAGGCGCATCACGTTGGCTTTTTCCGGGAAGTCCATCGAACCCGCGCCGTAACCGATTAACTCGAGCTTCATTTCTGGAATTTTCGAATAGCTGGTGGAAAGCGTGGTGGCGATTGCCGCGCCGGTGGGCGTGACCAGTTCTTTCTGGATACCGCTGGTGTAAACCGGCGCGCCTTTCAGCAGATCGGCGGTGGCCGGAGCCGGCACCGGCAGCAAACCGTGCGCGGTCTTTACCTGGCCTGCGCCGACGTCGAGCGGCGAGCAGTGGAATTCGTCAATGCCGAGAAGCTCGAAACCCACACAGGCGCCGACGATGTCCACGATCGAATCGACCGCTCCAACTTCGTGAAAATGGACTTTCTCGACGGGCATGTTGTGAACTTTGGCTTCGGATTCGGCCAGGCGGGTGAAGATGCGGTGGGCGCGTTCGGCGGCGCGCGGCGCGAGCTGCGCCTTTTCGATGCGGCCCAGAATGATCGAAAGGCCGCGGTGATGATGGCCTTCGCTGGTGACGACGTTCACGTGCGTGGCGAAAATCTGCCCGCGCTGCACTTTTTCGGCGGAGATGCTCCAGCCTTCGAGACCCAGCTTGCGCAGCTCGGATTCGATGGCGCCAAGGTCCGCGCCGGCATCGACCAGCGCGCCGAGCACCATGTCTCCGCTGATGCCGGAGAAACAGTCGAAGTAAGCTGTGCGAGTGTGGCTCATAAAATTGATTTCGACACGCGGCCGCGCGTCCAAGTGAAAGCGATACTATTCCGCGGTGCGGAGCGTGTCAACGAACCCTCTAGCCCGCCCGCGCTTTGACCCGCTTCGCTGCGTTCCCTATAATTGCGGGACTCATTCCCGACTGGGCAGCGAAGGAGACTTGTGTACAAAGTTGTCGAGGAGCGGTTTCGCAAGGCGCTGCGGAGTCATATTCACGACCGGTACAAGACGGACGTGCCCATCGTGACCGAACGTCCGCCCAAGCTGTCCATGGGTGAAGCGGCTTCGCCCGTGTGCTTCGAGCTGGCCAAGCGGACGAAGAAAGCGCCGCGAGCGCTGGCGCAGGAAATTGCCAATTCGCTGAAGCCGATCAAGGGCATTGCGCGGGTGGAAGTGGCGGGCGGTGGGTACCTGAACGCATTCTTCGACCGCGCCACGTTTTTTCGCGCGGCGTGCGCGGAAGCGAGTGACGAATCCGCGGCGGACGCCGAACCGGTCGCGCCGAAAGCTGACGCGGTAAAAACGATCGTTGAGCACACCAGCATCAATCCCAACAAAGCCGCGCACATCGGGCACCTGCGGAATGCGGTGCTGGGCGATACGTTCGCGCGGATTTTGCGCCACGCCGGGCGACGCGTCGAAGTACAGAACTACATCGACAACACCGGCGTGCAGGTGGCCGACGTGGTGCTGGGATTTCTGCACATCGAGAAAAAAGCAGTGACGGATGTGGCTGCGCTGGCCGCGGCGCCGAAATTCGATTACGTCTGCTGGGATTTGTACGCGCGGGTGACCAATTTTCTGGCTGAGGATAAATCGCGGCTCGAGATGCGCAATCAGACACTGAAGGACATCGAAGAAGGCCACGGCGACGCAGCCGCGATGGCCGAAGTGATTTCGACGGCGATCAATCATTGCCACTTGCGAACGCTCGACCGGCTGGGAATCGATTACGATTTACTGACGCAGGAGAGCGACATTCTGCGCCTGAAATTCTGGGATGCGGCGTTCCAGATGCTGAAGCAACACGGCGCGGTGGAACTGGCGGCTTCCGGGAAAAATGCGGGGTGCTGGATCATGCAACTGCCCGCAGAACGCGCAGCGGCCACTGGCGCAAACGCCGAGGCCGGCACGGAATCGGCCGAGTCCGCGCCGGAAGAAAATCCGGAAGAAGCCGACGCGAAAGTGATCGTGCGCTCGACCGGCACCGTCACGTATGTCGGCAAAGATATCGCGCTGCACCTCTGGAAATTCGGGCTGCTCGAGCGCGATTTTCATTACCGCCATTTTCACAAGCATCCCGACGGCCACGAAGCCTGGGTCACGAACAGCGAGAGCGACGATCCCGGCGCGCCGCACTTCGGCCACGCGCACGAACTTTTCAACGTGATCGATTCGCGGCAAGCGTACCCGCAGAAAGTGGTGGTGGCCGCGCTGCGCGCACTCGGCTACAACGACGAAGCCGATCATCTGAAACATTTCGCCTACAACGTGGTGGCGCTCACTCCGCGCTGCGCCATTGAAATGGGCTACGAAATTCCCGAGGAAGATGCCAAGCGGCCCTACATCGAAGTAAGTGGGCGCAAAGGCCAAGGCGTAAAAGCCGACGACCTGCTGGATCAGATGGAAGCCAGCGCGCTGAAAGAAGTCGAGATGCGCCAGCCTGAAGCCGCGGCTGCCGAACGCCAAGCTATCGCGCACGCCATCGCCATCGGCGCCCTGCGCTATTTTCTACTGCGCTTCACTCGCTCGACGGTGATTGCGTTTGATTTCAAGGACGCACTGAGTTTCGAAGGCGAGACCGGCCCCTACGTGCAGTACGCGGTGGTACGCATCAACGGTATTCTGCGTAAGGGATCGGAGCTAGACCCTGCGCTGGCGATTGAAGACGCGACCAACATCGCCAAGCTGCGCAACGGCGAAATCGACGCAGCGAAATTCCTAGGCTCGCCCGAGAACGATGTAATTTGGGATTTGGTGGTGTTGGCAAGTTCGCTCGACGCGCGGCTGGAAGTGACGCTCACTTCGCTCGAGCCAAATTTCCTAACGCGCTTCGCCTTCGAGCTGGCGCAATTGTTTAACGTCTTCTACCACAAGCATCACATCTTGAAGGAAACCGACCCGGGAAAGCGCGCGTTCCTGCTGCTGGTGACGTCGCTAGTGCGCGAGCAACTGGTGACCACCCTGGGAATTTTGGGAATCACCGCGCCAGAAAAAATGTAAAGGCCCGGCCATCCCCCAGTCAGCGTGTCAGCAAGGCGTGATTACATCTTCATCGCGAAATCGACTATGGAGCGAATCGCCACGCCGGTCGGGCCTTTGGCCAGCCACGCACGTCCCTCTTCCACCCAGCAAGTTGAAGCGATGTCGAGGTGAATCCACGGAGTATCTTCCGCAAATTCCTTGATGAACCACGCGCCGGTGCTGGCGCCGCCGCCTTTGCCGCTGCCGGTATTACGAATGTCGGCGATGTCGCTCTTAATCATTTCGCGATACTCGTCGTCCATCGGCATGGGCCACATTTTTTCCCCTGCCGCTTTGGCGCTATCGAGAAACTGGTCGAGGTAATCGCGCGGGACGCCGAAAGCGCCGACATGCACGTTGGCCAGCGCGACGCCGATCGCTCCGGTGAGCGTGGCCGCGTCGATCAGATGGGTGGCTCCGAGTTTCTTCGCGTAGGTCACCCCGTCGGCGAGAACCATGCGGCCCTCGGCGTCGGTATTGATCACTTCGATGGTTTTGCCGGACATGGCCACTTGCACGTCGCCGGGCTTCTGCGCGCGGCCGCCGGGCATATTTTCCGCTGCAGGAATCACGGCGATCACTGAGATTCCCGGTTTCAAATAGGCCAGCGCCCGCATCGCGCCAATCATGGTGGCACCGCCGCCCATGTCGTACTTCATCAATTCCATGCGGTCAGCAGGCTTAATGGAAATGCCGCCGGTGTCGAAAGTGACGGCTTTGCCTACCAGTCCCAGCACCGGAGCATCGGGTCGCACATTCGCCGGCGTGTAACGCAGCACGATCATCCGCGGCGGCTCCGCGCTGCCTTGGGCCACGGCGATCAGCGCGCCCATCTTCAGTTCAGAAATTTTGCGCTCGTCGAGAACTTCCACGCCCAGGCCGACTTCTTTGGCCATTGCTTCGGTCTTCGAAGCCAGCATGCGCGGTGTCAGGCGGTTGGAAGGCTCGTTGATCAAATCGCGCGCGAAGTTCTGCGATTCGGCGATCACCCGGCCGGCATCGATGCCTTCCTGCAGATTCTGCGCGGAATCAAATCCAGCCAGCACGACGGTCTGGATCTCCTGATCTTTTTTCTTTTCGGTGTGGTATTTGTTCGATTCGAAATCCGCGACGACCAATCCTTCGACCACGGCTTGCGCTGCGACCGTCCCGCGCTCGCCTTCACGCGCCAGAAATACAAACTTCTTCACGCCGCGCGTCTTCAAGTAACGCAGCGCGGCACCGGCAATCTTGCGCAAATCGCCCACCGCAAATTTTTCAGGCTTCCCCGCACCGAGAACCAGCAAGCGCTTGGCGTCCATGCCTTCGGGAAAATGGACCAGCACCGGCTGCAGCGCCTTGCCGGTGATTTCGCCCGCGGTTACCAGTGCCGCCAGGCGGCCGTCCATGGCGGAATCGATGTCGACGAGCAAGCCATCGACTTTTTTATCCCGGTCGAAAATGTAAGTTACGAGTGCGTCGGCGTGAATTGAAGCGTACGGCTGATTCTCAAGTTGGATCTGCATGGCTCCCTTTCGAACAAGAGTTCGAGCTGCTCAACCAAAAGAATTTTCTAATTTTCCGTACTTCTACGCGCATCTTTCTAATAGTCCCGGCGCTTGGAACGGGCGATCGCCTCGTTCGCCTCGCGCTTGGCTTCCTTCTGTTTCTCGCTTTCGCGGCGATCGTGGAATTTTTTACCTTTGGCCACCGATATTTCGCATTTGGCAATGCCGTCCCGAAAATAAATCTTGGTGGGGACGATGGTCATGCCCTTCTGCTGGGTCTGGACCAGCAAACGGTCGATTTCCCGCCGGTTCAGCAGCAGCTTGCGCTTGCGCAGCGGGTCGTGATTGCGGGCCCCGCCGGGCAGGTATTCCGGTATATGGCAATTGATCAGCCAAGCCTCGCCGCCTTTGATCTCGGCGAAAGATTCGCGAAGCGCGCCCTTGCCTTCCCGCAAGGTTTTGACTTCTGTGCCGACTAAAACGATTCCGGCCTCCATGGTGTCGGAGAGGGTGTAGTTGTAGGAAGCGGCGCGGTTCTGCGCAACAATCCGGACGCCGGTGTGTTGGTTCTTATCGGTGTTCGATTTTGCCACAAATCCATAATAGCCGTGGCCATGGAGCTGCTGCAAGTCTCGCAATCAGAAAGATTTCCGGTCCAAATCAGGAATTTCTACGGAATTGTAATTGGATTGCAGGCGGCACTTCTGTTTTATGGACGTCTAACTTCACGCTGTGCAGATTTTTGGGGATTCCTTGCCGGGTCTAGGGTCGGATGCTAGACTTGGAAGGATTTAGTAACCCTGCGGAGGCTGACTTTTGCATCGTTTACGATATGTTGCACTTCTGGCGCTGGTGGCACTCGCGCTGGGAGGATGCCCCAAGGGGAACACCGACCTCACCGAAGGCAAGAAAGCAGAAGCTATCCAAGATTATGATACCGCGCTAGTTCACTACGAGCGCGCGCTCCGTTCCGAGCCCACCAACGCTGAATACAAGCTGCGCGCCCAGCAGGCCCGTTACGATGCCGGCGAATTCCACATCCGGCAGGGCCAAAAAGCGGTTAAGGCCGGCGATTTGCAGCTGGGCCTGGCTGAATTTCAGAAGGCGCAGCTGATCGATCCTTCCAACGTAGCAGCCGACCAGGAAGTTAAGCGCACCATGGATGCGCTGTTGGCAGCGAACGCTCCGCGCGCCGAAGCGCCAGCCCAGGGACCGGATGAAACCGTGCTGTCCGGGCCTCCGGAATTGAAACCGCTCTCCCGCGAACCGATCAACCTGAAAATGACCAACGACGCGCGGGTGGTGTACGAGACCATCGCCAAGCTGGCCGGCCTCAGCGTCATCTTCGATCCCGATTTCACTTCGCGGCGCATCACCGCGGAGTTGCCCAACGTCACCCTGGAACAGGCGCTCGACGCGGTGTCGCTCGAAAGCAAAGCGTTCTGGAAGCCGGTCACGCCCAGCGTGATTTTCGTGGCGCCGGACCAGCCGCAGAAGCGCAAGGACGTGGAAGACGAAGAGGTAAAAACTTTTTATTTGGCCAACACGCTGACCCCGCAGGACCTGACCGAAGTGGTCAACGGCTTGCGCCAATTGCTGGACCTGCACCGTTTGCAGCAGGTGAACGCGCAGAACGCCATCGTCATTCGCGATACGCCGGATAAACTGGCGCTGGCGGCGAAAATCATCGGCGATATCGATCGCGCCAAGCCGGAAGTTTTGATTCACGTGCAGGTGCTGACTGCGAGCGTCAACCGCCTGCGCGACCTGGGCGTATTACCGGGACAAAGCATTTCGGTGGCGTTCACCCCGCGTACCGCGTTTCAGCCCAATTCAACGTCCACCACTTCGACCACCACCACTACGACGACCACCAGCACCACCTCGTCCACCAGCGGCAGCTCCCCCGAAATCACGCTTAACTTTTTAAAGAAAATTGGCTGGCAGGATTTCGCCATCACTCTTCCCGGCGCGCAGGCCAACGCCATTCTGACCGACGACCGCACCAGAATTATTCAGGACCCGGAATTGCGCGTCACCGACGGGCAGAAAGCCACGCTGAAGATCGGTCAGCGCGTCCCGGTCGCTACCGGCAGCTTCCAGGCCGGCGTCGGAGTCGGCGTCACCGGCAGCTCGGGCGTCGTCAACCCCTTGGTCAACACCCAGTTTCAATACATCGACGTCGGCGTGAATATCGAAGTCACGCCGCGCGTGCATCCCGATGGCGAAGTCAGCATGAAGCTGACCGTGGAGGTCTCCTCGATCATCGGCACCAGCAACATCGGCGGCATCAGCCAGCCGGTCATCAGCCAGCGCAAAATCGAACACGACATTCGCCTGAAAGAAGGCGAAGTCAGCGTGCTGGGCGGATTGATCGAGCGCACCGACAGCAAGAACATCAACGGAATTCCAGGCATCGGCGAAGTCCCGCTGATGAAGTACTTCTTCTCGGACAACAGCACCTCGGTGATGGAAGACGAAACGCTGATCGTGCTGACGCCCCACATCCTGCGCTTGCCTTCGCTGACTGCGCAGAACCTGAAGCCGATGGCAGCTGGAACCGATTCGAACGTGCGCGTGTATCGCGAAGACGCCAGCGTGCAGACGACTCCACCGGCGCCGGTCGCTGCAGTAGCGCCTGCACCGAAACCAGCCGCGCCGAGCCCGTTGCCGGCCATTACGCCGACGGCCATGCCGCAAAACGCGGCACCCGCGGTGATGCCAGACTCCGCGCCGGCCGGAGCAGCGGCGGTGCAGCTGCACTTTGAACCTTCGAGCACCAGCATGAAAACTGGCGACACGGCCACGCTGGGACTCGCGATTTCAAACGTCAGCGATCTGTACTCGATACCACTGCTGATTCACTACGATCCCTCGGTGATTCGCGTGGAAGAGGTGCGCAACGGCGGATTCCTTTCCGGTGGCACGCAGGAAATTGCCATCGTGCAGCGCATCGACCAGCAAAAAGGCGAAGTGATCGTCTCCGCCACTCGCCAGCCGAATACGCCCGGAGTGAACGGTACCGGCACGGTGCTGGGCTTCGTGATTCACGCAGTGGGCCCCGGCACCTCGCACCTGCAGATCCTGCAGGTGAACGCGCACAATTCGCAGCAACAGCCGATACCGATTGTTTCGGGCGAAGCCACGATTCAGGTGAAGTAATTGATCAACGTGAATCACGATCGCCCGGCGTGCGGTCGAGGCGCCACTTCCCTCTTTTCGTCAGCGTGCGCACGCCGGCTGCGCGGCACGGCGGCAGGCACTACGCTTCTGGAGTTGATCGTCGCCTGCGCCATTTTGCTGGTGCTGGCTACCGTCGCCGTCCCGCTGGCGCGCAATCAGATTCGCCGCGCTAAGGAAGATCAGTTGCGCTGGGACTTGCGGCAGATGCGCGACGCGATCGACCGCTACAAAGACACGGCGGACAAAGGCCTGATCCAGGTGAAGGCCGGCACGGAAGGCTATCCGACCGATCTGGATTCTTTGGTCAAGCCGACGCAGCTGACCGGCGCTGACAACAAACGCATTCGCTTCTTGCGCGAGATTCCCCTGGACCCCATGACCAAAAATAAGGACTGGGGATTGCGTTCGGTGCAGGACGATGTGGACGCGACCGGCTGGGGCGGGCAAGATGTGTTCGACGTCTACAGCAAATCGTCAGGGACCGCGCTGGATGGCACGAAATATTCAGACTGGTAGAGGATCGTTGGCTCCTAGAGCAGAAGCCGTGTAGAGACGATGTCTAAATCTTCAAAACTCGTGCAGTTGCGAAATCGCCGACGTCAGGGCGTCGACGCGGGCTTCACGCTGATCGAAATGATGGTGGTCATGGCCATCATCGTCATTCTGATGGCCATTGCCGTGGTCCGCTACGACATGGTCATCCAAAAGTCCCACGAAACCGTGCTGCGCTCCGACTTAAAAGTTCTGCGTGAAGCGATTCAGGATTACACCCGCGATAAAGAGTGCGGGCCATCTTCGCTGGACGATCTGGTGAACGAAAAATACATCAACCGAATTCCCACCGATCCGATGACTCACGGGCAAGACTGGGTCACGGTGGAAGACGACGTCTCACTCAGCCCGGAACAAACCTGCAACGGCATTTCGGATATTCATTCCGCCGCCGAAGGCATGTCCCCCATCACCAACGAAGCTTACAGCTCCTGGTAATAAAATTTTTCGCCCAGCCCCGCAAACGTTGACCGTACTCGCTTCATCCGCTATGATGTTTGTGCGGGGTGGAGCAGTCTGGTAGCTCGTCGGGCTCATAACCCGGAGGTCGTTGGTTCAAATCCAACCCCCGCAACCAAACTTTCTTTCCTTTCAGAGACTTCCGCAAACCCTGCAACCATCCGAATTTGCATGTCAAGGTAAAGATCCGAGAGGTTCCGCCTAGCGACTCCGGGTCGGACCTCATGCCTGCCTCGACAAAACTGTAACGATCCTAGACATAGCGATTGAAACTCCGTGCTTTCCAGCTTCGCCGATTCGGAAATATGTAAAGATGGGTGATCCCGGAGGACCGATGGCCAAGTTTCTTTTTACGATGATGCCTGCAAACGATCTCGGCCTGCCGAGTCGTCTTGTGCCCATTGCTCGAGCGCTCTCCGATCGGGGTCACGAAGTGGCGGTGTTCAACCCTGCACCAGCACCTTCAAAGCTCATTGCTGAGGCAGGCTTGCAGAACCTCCCCATGCCGTCGCGGCCTATGCCGGCACCCGTAATGGATTTGGCTCAAGCTGGATCCGCCTGGGATGTTGAAGAGTTTTTTGCCGCTATTCATTTTGACGAAGAATCCACTAAGGGCGAAACGGCGGTCTACGTCGACCTGATCCGCGCTTGCGCTCCTGATGTTGTCGTCGATTCATTCGGGCTTCTTACGTGCCTCGCCGCGCGCGTTCTTTCCGTGCCGCTCGTAACCGTGCTTCAGGGCAATATTCATCCAGCCAGCGATGGATTTCTATGGTGGAAGAAAGACCGGCCATCTGGACTGCCCAGCGCCGCCGCGGTTATCAATAAGGTTGCAGCGGAATACGGAATCGAACCCGTCGCGCGTTGCGTTGATCTCCTGGCGGGGAATCTTTCTCTGATCCTCGGTACGCCGGAAACGGATCCGCTACCAGCCAGCGCGAGCGCTCAATACGTAGGTCCAATCGTCTGGCAGCGGGAAAAAGCCCAGTTGCCTAAGTGGATCGATGCGCTGAGCCGCCAAAAACCGCTGATTTGGGTTTATTCCGGCAATCCCAGATACGCCAACGCTCCGACGCCGATCGATTCTATCGTGGTGATTCGAGCGGCTATCCAGGCCCTCGGCGACATGCCAGTGCATGTTGTGCTGACCACTGGATTTCAGGAAGTACCGGCCGAAGTTGGGGTATTGCCGCCAAACTTTACTCACGCTGCCTATCTACCCGGGATTGCCATGGCTGAGCGCTGCGATCTGATGATACATCATGGCGGGCACGGTTCGGTGATGACGGGATTGCGAGCTGGCACTCCGGCGGTCATCGTACCGACCATCACAGAACGCGAAAGTAATGCCCGTCGCCTCGTGGCGCTAGGCGCGGGCGAGATTGTGATGCCGGTGACAAGAGCAGACGGAGAGAAGGCGATTGATTCAGTCGAGTTCGGTGCTGCCGTAAACCGAGTATTGAAAGACGCGGCTTTTCGTCAGTCAGCGAAGCGAGTATCAGAATCGATGCAAGAATATGCCGGCAGCAAAACCGCTGCAGACCAGATCGAGCAATTCGCAGCTGGCATCAGCGGGCAGCCCCGCGCTGCAACTCAGTCGGCAATTCGGAAGTCCTGAGAACCTCACGTTTCACGAAGTCTACGCCGCGAGCCGAATCAGTTCCATTCTGAACGGCAGGACTAGCAAATTCGGATGGTTGCAAGCCCCCGCAACCACTTCTTTCCTTCCGTCGTGCGTCTTCCCGTTCGCGCTTCCCCATCTGCCGCACTTCGTTCAAGACGAGGGTCCAACGCAGGCTATCGAATTCAGCGCGAGCACTCAAATCGCTTCGGCTTTTCCCGCGCTTGCAGTGTATTCTGCGCTCACTGAAAATTCCGCTCCAGGGACCCCATGCGAATTCCTAAAACGCTCGGCGCACTGCTGCTTTGCAGCGCCCTGCTTCCGTCCGCAACGTTTGCGCAGCATTCGTCAAAATCTGCCGACGCAAAAAAATCTTCAGCAGCGGCATCGGCGTCCGATGATCCGCTGAAGTCGCTATTCTCCGTACAGCAGTTCTCGCAGGTGGCGATCTCGCCCGACGGCAAGTCCGTAGCCTGGGTCGAACCTCAATCGGATCAGACCGGCCGCAGTACGGGCAAGCGCTTCATTTATCTGGCGGACCTCGCGACCCCTCAGAAACCGGCGCGGGTCACCGCTTGCGCCGCCGCGGCGAATTGCGACGAGCATGACGTGGCCTGGTCGCCGGATAGCAAATCGATCGCGTTCGTCTCCGACGCGCTCAAGCCCGGCCAGGGCCAGCTCTTCGTTGGTGTGCCAGGAAAATCCGCGGCGAAAAAACTCACCGGCGTCACCGGACTCGTCGCCGAGCCGCACTGGTCCCCGGACGGCAAGAAAATCGCCTTTCTATTTACCGAAAACGCCGGACGCAACGCCGGTCCCTTGGTGGCCGAAACGCACGAAACCGGCGAAATCAAAGACGCTGATACCGAGCAGCGCCTGGCCATTGTCGACGTCGCAAAATCCACGCTGCGCCAAATCACCCCGGCCGATTCGTACATCTACGAATACGATTGGGCGCCGGATTCCACCACTCTGGTCGCCACGGCGGCCAAGGGAAACGGCGACAATAACTGGTACGTCGCCGAACTGTTCCAAGTCAATTCCGTGTCCTCGACGATGTATTCGGTCTACAAGCCTAAGCTACAGATTTGCCAGCCGAAGATTTCGCCCGACGGGAAATCCGTGGCGTTTATCGAAGGCCTGATGTCCGACGAAGGCTCCAACGGCGGCGATGCGTTTCTGATCTCGATCGACGGAGGCGCGCCGCGAAATCTGACCTCGAATCGAAAATCATCCGCGGCCAATCTGGCGTGGACCAGCGGCGGCAAGCTGATTGACATGGAAGTGGCCGACGGCGAATCGGAAGTTTCGACCATTGACCCGGCCAGCGGACAGATCGATGCCCTGTTCCACTCCAGTGGACTGATCTCCTCGGGCGCATGGTCCACCAGCATCTCGCTGACGCCGGACGGAACCGTCGGCGCCTTTGCGCGAAGTTCGTTCACCGTCGCGCCGGAAGTGTGGGCCGGCGACCTGCCGAGATTCGAACAGATCACGCATCGCAACGCCAGCCTGAAACCGCTGGTGAGCGACGCCAAGAGCCTGCACTGGAAAAACGGCGATGTGGATGTTCAAGGATGGTTGCTGTATCCCCTAGATTTCGATCCGGCCAAAAAATATCCGATGGTCGTCTGCGTTCACGGAGGGCCGAGCGGCGCAATCGTTCCGGAGTGGCCCAATGCGCTCGCGTACCCCATGGCGTTGCCGTCGGCGGGATATTTCCTTTTTCTTCCGAATCCCCGAGGAAGTTTCGGGAAAGGTGAAGCGTTCACGCGCGCGAACGTGAAAGATTTCGGCTACGGCGACTGGAAAGATATTCTCACCGGCGTGGACCAGGCCATCCGCCAGGCGCCCATCGACGGGCGCCGGCTGGGCTTGACCGGCTGGAGCTACGGCGGCTACATGACCATGTGGGGCGTGACGCAAACCGATCGATTCCGCGCTGCCGTGGCGGGCGCAGGATTGGCCGACTGGCAGAGCTATTACGGCGAAAACCAAATCGACCAGTGGATGATTCCGTTTTTCGGCGCTTCGGTGTACGACGATCCCGCCGTGTACGCGCGCAGCGCCCCGATCACCTTCGTCAAAAACGTGAAAACTCCGACGCTAATCCTCGTCGGAGATAGCGATGGCGAATGCCCGCCGCCACAATCCTACGAATTCTGGCACGCGCTGAAGACGCTCGGAGTCGAAACCAAATTAGTCGTGTACGACCACGAAGGACACATGTTCGTGGACCCCGAACATTTGCGCGACGTGATTCACCGCTCAACGGATTGGTTCAACCAATATCTCAACTAGACCAAGCAAGTCGGCACAATTCGACAACGCGCAGCGTGGGCTACTGCTCGAACTCACACTTGAACGTTGACTTGGTTCGTCGTCTGCGCCATAACGTTTTCATGCCTGGGAGGAGTTCGTGAACCGACGAGAACTGTTACAGGCTGCAGGAGTTTTGCTTGGCTATTCTTCGATGAGCCGGCTTGCCGGCGCTGCTGAGCTACAAGATGCGGCCGTGCCGCGCACCAACTGGTCTGGCAATCTGCACTACAGCACTGACAAAGTTTTTGCGCCTGGGAGCGCGGAAGAAACTGCGGCGATTGTGCGCGCCAACACAAAACTCAAACCGCTGGGATCGCGGCATTGCTTCAACGACATCGCGGACAGCAGCTACGCGCAGATCTCCATGCGCGGTGTGAAAGGCATAAAGATCGACGCGGCGGCGAAGACGGTGACAGTGGGTGCCGGAACGGCCTATGGCGAGCTGGCTCCGGTGCTGGACCAGGCCGGTTTCGCGCTGTCCAATCTTGCCTCCCTGCCGCACATTTCGGTGGGAGGGACCATCGCCACCGCGACGCATGGTTCCGGCGTTGGCAATCAAAATCTTGCCGCTGCGGTGCAGGCACTGCGCCTGGTGAAGGCCGACGGTTCGGTGGTTCAGCTCTCGCGGGCCGACGATCCAGCGCACTTCCCACTGGCGATCGTTCACCTCGGCGCGCTGGGTGTGGTCACCGAAGTTACACTCGGCATCGTGCCGCGCTTCGATATGTCGCAGGTTGTCTACGAAAACCTTTCATTCGATCACCTGGAAAAGAATCTGGATGCGATCATGGGCGCCGCCTACAGCGTGAGCCTTTTCACCGACTGGCAGCGCAACCGCGCGACGGAAGTGTGGATCAAGCGAAAAATAAATCCGAATGAGCCCGAGTTTAAGCTCGCTCCAGAGTTCTACGGCGCCACTCTGCAGAAAGTGAAATTGCATCCCGTCGCCGGGCAATCCGCCGAACCTTGCACCGAACAGTTGGGCAGCGTGGGTCCGTGGTATCTGAAGCTGCCGCACTTCAAAATGGAATTCACGCCCTCGACCGGACGCGAACTTCAGACCGAGTATTTTGTGCCACGCTCGGAAGGCTACCGCGCGATGCGCGCTGTCGAGCAGTTGCGCGACCGCATCACCCCGTTGCTCTTCATCACCGAGATTCGCACCATCGCTTCGGACCAAATGCCAATGAGCATGCATCACGGCCGCGAATCGCTGGCCATCCACTTCACCTGGAAGCCCGATGAACCGGCGGTGCGCCAGCTGTTGCCAACCATCGAAGCCGCGCTAAAGCCCTTCGGAGTGAGGCCGCACTGGGGCAAGATTTTCGAGATCGACCCCACCTATCTGCGCGCACAATATCCCCAGATGGATCAATTTCGCGCCTTAGCATCCTCAATGGATCCTACGGGAAAATTCCGTAACAAGTATCTCGATCGCAATATCTTCAGCTAGGTTCGCCGGGAATCCTTAGAGGCGCCCTCGGGAAGATTAAATTCCAGCAACGTCGGACCCGTCGAAAGAGTCCAATTGTTGGAAGGAAATGTCGTCGGATGAATTTCGCTCAGACTTCAGTTCTCGAAATCGCTTTCGAAGATTTAGGTTCCCCCGACGCCCCGGTTGCAGTGCTGCTCCATGGCTGGCCTGATTCTCCGCGCGGATGGAACGCGGTGGCGGCCCGTCTTCGCGCTGACGGCTGGCGAACAATCATCCCCTATCTCCGTGGTTCGCATCCGACTCGGTTTCTATCAGACTCCACGCCGAGATTCGGCGCCGGAGTGGCGCTGGCACAAGACGCCATCGATCTGGCGGATGCCTTGGAGCTAAAGAGATTCGCAATCGTCGGACATGATTGGGGAGCGCGCGCGGCCTACTCCATGGCAGCGCTCTTTCCTGAGCGGGTTTCGGCGGTGGTCGCACTGGCCCTCGGTTACCAGCCGCGTGCCCGTTTCCATGTTCCCGGTTTCCAGCAATCGCGTCGATTCTGGTATCAGTGGTTCCAGTGTCTTGACGGAGGCGTCGAAGCGCTGCGAAAAGATCCAGTTGGATTCGCGCGCATTCAATGGGAAACATGGAGTCGGCCGGGCTGGTTCGACGAAAACGAATTTCGCGTCACCTCCGAAAGTTTTTTACATCCAGACTGGACCGCGATTACCCTAAACGCTTACCGTTCGCGGTGGATTCGCGGCGAAGCCTCCGACCCGCGCTACGATTCGCTACAAGCGCGTCTGGCGCAGCTCGAAATTCTCTCGACGC